>NZ_JBHSBH010000015.1:852223-881083 GCF_042650565.1 Nocardiopsis sediminis | reverse complement strand
CCCTCGGCGGCCGCCGAGGGCGCGGCGCATCCACAACCCCATGAAGTTCCGGACACGGGTGGCGGGTGAGGGTACGATCACTTCCACCCGCATTGCCGGACACGACCCGGTGCGGGTGCCCCGTCCGGACCCGCGCCCCGGCCCGGCCACCATGGCATCTCCGGTGCGCGTCGCCCGGTCACCGCCGTACCCCGCCGTGACCTCCGCCCTACGACCCGACCAACGAGGATCCGACCCCCACCTCCAGAGCACGGACATCCCCTTCGCGGCGGCGCCGCCGCGGCGGCCCCGATCCCCCGGCGCGGTCGTTGCGCGACCTCACGATGCTAGGTTCGGTCCGTGGCGTGAACCGTCCGTGTCAGGGGCCGCATCCCCTCAGCGGCAGGGGATTTCGCGAGTATCCCCCTGCTTTGGAGCCAGTCTGTGAGGAACCAGAGAACCCAGTGAACGATTCACCGAAGCTCTCTACGAAGATCATCGTCGCCGGTGGGTTCGGTGCCGGCAAGACGACGTTCGTGGGTGCGGTCTCCGAGATCCCTCCGGTGCGCACGGAGGCGGCGGTCACCGCCGCCAGCGCCGGCATCGACGACCTTTCCGCGACCCCGGACAAGACCACCACGACCGTCGCCATGGACTTCGGGCGCATCTCGCTCGATACCGACCTCACCCTGTACCTGTTCGGCACCCCCGGCCAGCAGCGGTTCTGGTTCATGTGGGACGACCTCGCGCGCGGCGCCCTCGGCGCGGTGATCCTGGCCGACCCCCGGCGGCTGGAGGACTGCTTCCAGGCGCTGGACTACTTCGAGAAGCAGCAGCGGCTGCCGTTCATGATCGCCGTCAACTCCTTCACCGGCGATCACGGGTACACCACCGAGCAGCTGCGCGACGCCCTCGACCTCGCCCCCGACGTCCCGATCGTCGGCTGCGACGCGCGCGACCGCAACTCCGTCATCGCCACCCTGGTCACCCTGGTCAAGCACGCCATGGCGGTCGAGGCCCGCCAGCGCGGCCAGCTCGTGCACTGACCCCCGCACCCGGGCCGCGGGCCCGGCCGCACCGCGGCCGGCCCGCAGCCCGGGGCGGCGGGCGCGGTCAGTGCGGCGTGGCGGCCAGCAGCGCGGCCACCCGCTCGCGCACGGCGGCGTCGTCCAGGCCGCGCACGGTGACCGTCGTGCGGCGGCGCAGCACGTCGTCGACCGTCACCGCCCATTCGTCGTCGCGGGCGAACACCGCCTGGGCCCAGATGTCGGGGCCGCCGGGGTGGATCCGCTCGCCGACCGCCGGGTCGGCGCGGACCAGGTCGGCGATGTCCAGCGCGACACTGCCGTAGTGCGTGGCCAGGTGCCGCGCCACCAGCGGGTCCATCCGCGCCGGCGGCTCGCGGTCGGCCATCAGCCGGTGCGCCACCGCGTCGGGCTGGCCGATCCCGGGCAGCGGCACGGTCTTGAGCGTCGGGCTCATGTCCTCGGCCAGCGGCACCGCCCGGACCTTGCGCAGGCGCTCGATCACGGTGCGGCCGATGTGCCGGTAGGTCGTCCACTTGCCGCCCGCCACCGACAGCATGCCGCCGCGCCCGAGCGTCACCACGGTCTCCCGCCGGGCCGAGCTGGTGGCGCCGGGCCCGCCGGGCAGCACGCGCAGCCCGGCGAAGGAGTAGGTGATCCGGCCGGGGTCGAGGGTGCCCGCTTCCACGGCGGCGCCGGCCTCGCCGAGGATCTGGCCGGTGTCGGCGGCGACCACCCCCACATCGGCGGGGTCGCCGGTGTAGTCCTCATCGGTCGTGCCCAGGAGCAGGTGGTCCTCCCAGGGGATGGCGAAGGAGACCCGGTACCGGTCCACCGGGATGGTCAGCGCCGCCCGCCAGGGGCGGTCGGTCCGCAGGACCAGGTGGGCGCCCTTGGACAGCCGCACGCTCGGCGCCGCAGCGGGGTCCTCCATCCGGCGCAGGTGGTCGACCCAGGGCCCGGTGGCGTTCAGCACGAGCCGTGCGTCCACGCCGAACTCCGTGCCGTCGACCCCGTCGCGCAGATCGGCGCCGGTCACCCGGCCGTGCGTGGTGCGCAGGCCCACGACGCGCGCGTGGTTGAGCACGACGGCGCCGGCCTCGGCCGCGGCGCGCACGGTCATGATCGCCATGCGGCTGTCGTTCATCTGGTGGTCGTGGTAGGCGGCCACGGCCTTGAGCCCGTCGGTCCGTAGAGCGGGGGCGAGGCGGCGCGCCTGCGCGGGCGACATCACCCGGCCCACCCCGTCGCCGAAGGCGGACAGGGCGGAGTAGAGGAACACCCCGGCGCCCATCTTGGCGGCGCCGTGCGGGCCGCCCTTGTACACCGGGACGAGGAAGGGCATCGGGGTGACCAGGTGCGGGGCGACGGCGCCGGAGAGCGCGCGGCGTTCGCGGTGGTTCTCGGCGACCAGCCGGACGTTGCCGGTCTGGAGGTAGCGCAGCCCGCCGTGGACGAGTTTGGACGAGGCGCTGGAGGTGGCGCCCGCGAAGTCGCCGGCGTCGACCATGGCGACCCGCAGGCCCGCCTGGGTGGCCATCCAGGCGACGGACGTGCCCAGGATGCCGCCGCCGATGACGAGGAGGTCGAAGGTGCCGCGGGTGATCTCCGCGCGGGTGGCGCCGCGGGTGGCGGCCGGGCGCCGGTGCGTCGATGTGGTGGGCATGGGCGCTTCCTCTGCTGGCCGGTGGGGCGGCTGTGGGCGGTGCGGCCGGGGGCGGGGGTGCCTTGGCGGCGGCCCCGCCCCCGCGGGGGCCGCCACGCGTCCGGTCCCGGGTCCGGGCGCCGCCGGTGCGCGGTCGACGCGGGGAACCGGACGGTTGTTCATTCCGATGTCGACCATCGTACGACAATGCCGAACGAGGCGCCAAGGTTCGAGCGGGCGGATCCAAGGGACGACGGGACCGCCGGTTCCCGTCCCTGATCACGGGTGTGTCCAGCCCCAGTGTCCTGCGGGAGGCCCCGTCGGGGACGCCGTGGAGCCGCCCAGGGTGCGGCATCGCCGCAGCCGCCATTGCGTGAAATCCACCGCTTGCGGGGGAACCGCTGCGGCGCCGACGGCGTTACCCTTGCGTGGTGTTCGGACGAATGGCAGAGAGCGTCCGCCGGCTCCTGGGCAAGCCCGGTGCGGTGGACCTGCGGCCTTATACCAAGCTTCTGGAATCCATCGAGGCCCGCGAGCCTGAGCTGCGCGATCTCGACGACGCCCGGCTCACGGAGAAGGCCGCGGAGCTGGGCAACGCCGAGCTCCCCTACGAGCGCGACGACCTCGTCGAGCTGTGCGCCGTGGGCCGCGAGGCCGCGCGCCGCGCACTCGGCGAGCGCCCCTTCGACGTGCAGCTCCTTGGGGTGATGGCGCTGCTCGACGGCCACATCGCCGAGATGGCCACCGGCGAGGGCAAGACCCTCGCCGGCGCTCTGGCGGCGGCCGGTTTCGCCCTGCGCGGCCAGCGCGTGCACGTGCTGAGCGTCAACGACTACCTCGCCCGGCGCGACGCCGAGTGGATGCGGCCCCTCTACGACCTGCTCGGCGTGGCCGTCGCCTGGATCGGCGAGGAGTCCACCCCCGCCGAGCGCCGCACCGCCTATTCCGCCGACATCACCTACGCCTCGGTGAGCGAGCTGGGCTTCGACGTCCTGCGCGACCGCATGGTCACCGATGTCGCCGACCGCGTCGTCCCCGACACCGGGATCGCGCTCATCGACGAGGCCGACTCCGTCCTGGTCGACGAAGCGCGCGTGCCCCTGGTCCTGGCCGGCGCCGCCGAGCACTCCGACGCCGACGTCGAGATGGCCGAGCTCGTCCGCACGCTCAAGCCGGGCACCGACTACGAGATCGACAACGAAGGCCGCAACGTCCAGCTCACCGACACCGGCATCGACACCGTCGAGAAGGCGCTGGGCGGCATCGACCTCTACGACGAGGACGACACCTCCGTCCTGCCCCGCGTCAACCTCGCCCTGCACGCCCACGTGCTGCTCCAGCGCGACGTCCACTACGTGGTCCGCGACGGCGAGGTCCGGATCATCAACGAGTCCCGCGGGCGCATCGCCCTGCTCCAGCGCTGGCCCGACGGCCTCCAGGCCGCGGTCGAGGCCAAGGAGAAGGTCGACGTCTCCGAGACCGGCGAGGTCCTCGACTCCATCACCGTCCAGGCCCTGGTCCTGCGCTACCCCACCCGCTGCGGCATGACCGGCACCGCCATGGCGGTGGCCGACCAGCTCCGGGAGTTCTACGAGCTCGAAGTCGCGGTCATCCCGCCGAACAAGCCGTGCGTGCGCACCGACCAGCCCGACCGCCTCTACGCCACGCGCGAGGAGAAGGAGGACGCGCTGATCGAGGAGGTCACCGAGGTGCACGCCACCGGGCGGCCGATCCTCATCGGCACCCAGGACGTCGCCGAATCCGAGCTCCTCGCCAAGCGCCTGGCCGACGCCGGCCTGGAGTGCGTGGTCCTCAACGCCAAGAACGACTCCGACGAAGCCGCCATCATCGCCGAGGCCGGCACGCACGGCGCCATCACCGTCTCCACCCAGATGGCGGGGCGCGGCACCGACATCCGCCTGGGCGGCAGCGACATGGCCGACCGCGACCGCGTCGTGGAGGCCGGCGGGGTCCACGTCATGGGCTACGGCCGCTACCCCAGCAGCCGGCTCGACGACCAACTGCGCGGCCGCGCCGGGCGCCAGGGCGACCCCGGCACCTCGACCTTCTTCGTCTCCGTCGAGGACGACCTGGTCGCCAACAACGCGCCCGAGACCCGCGGCTACGAGGCCGCCGGCGACGGCGAGATCACCGACCCCAGCTGGCTGCGGATGGTCGACCACGCCCAGCGGGTGTCCGAGGGCCAGCTGCTCGACATCCACCGCAACACCTGGCGCTACAACAAGCTGATCGACGTCCAGCGCAGCGTGGTGCTGGAGCACCGCGAGGCCGTCCTGACCGACGACCTGGGCGACCGCCAGCTCGCGGTCGACTGCGCGGCCCACCACGCCGACTTGGTCGAGGACGCCGGGGCCGACGAAGTCGCCCGCGCCGCCCGGCTGATCACGCTCTACCACCTCGACCGCGGCTGGACCGACCACAACGCGTTCCTCGCCGAGCTGCGCGAAGGCATCCACCTGCGGTTCCTGGGCCGCCGCGACCCGCTCGACGAGTTCAACCGCGACGCCGTCCCCGAGTTCAAGGGCTTCCTCGACGGCGCCCGCGCGCGGGCGGCCGAGACCTTCGGCGAGGCCGAGGCCGCCGACGGCGCCATCGACGTCGCCGAGATCGGGGTCAAGCGGCCCTCGATGACGTGGACCTACATGGTGCACGACCACCCGTTCTCCTCACAGCTGGAGAACTTCGTCGGCAAGCTCAAGCGCCCCTCGGGCGCGCAGGGCTGACCTCGGCGCCGGACGCCCGGGGGTAGGGCCTGCCCTACCCCCGGGACTCCGTCCCGGGTGATCGCGCGGCCCGTGCCGCGCGCATAGCGTTGACGGGTGACCGACACCCCGCCCCGGACCCCGTTGCAGGCGCTGCCGCGGGCCCGATTCCTGCTCACGGCGTGGCCGTGGCGGTCGGCGCTGTACGCGCTCTCGACCGCGCCGGTCCTGTCGCTGCTGGCGTTCCCGCTGCTGGTCATCGCCCTGCCCTGGGTCATCCTCGCCGTCATGCTCATCGACGCGGGCAGGGACGGCATGCCCGATGTGGCGACGTCGGTGGGGCTGCTGGTCAGCGGGGGCGTCCTCGTGGGCGGCCTGGGCCCGCTCACGACCCTCCCGGCCGCCATGGCGGAGCGGCTGCGGCTGCGGCTGATCGACCTCCGCCCCGCCGCCGACGGCCACCGCGACCCCGCATCACCGGGGCTGTGGGCGTGGCTGCGGCTGCGCTACACCGAGCCCGCCACCTGGCGGGAGCTGGCCTACATGGCGCTGGGCGGCCTCCTGCTGCCCGCGTGGATGCTGCTGTGGGGGCTGCCGCTGCTGACCGCCATGCTGCTCGCGACCCCACTGCTGGCCGCCGCCGAAGGGCCGGTCAACCTGGGCCCCATCGTGGCCAGCTGGCCGGCGGAGACCTGGCCGGCGGTGCTCATCGGGGTGGTGCTGCTCGTGGCCACCCCCTACCTGCTCGCCCTGGTCGCCGGGGCGCACGGCGCGCTGGCCCGCGCCCTGCTCACTGGGCGCGGAGCCGAGGAGCTGCGCGTCGAACTCGTCGAGGTCACCCGGTCGCGGGCGCGCCTGGTCGACGCCTTCGAGTCCGAGCGGCGGCGCATCGAGCGCGACCTGCACGACGGCGCCCAGCAGCGCCTGGTCGCCTTGACCATGCAGCTCGGGCTGGCCCGCCTCGACCTGCCCGGCGACTCCCCGGCCGGGCGCGCGGTCGCCGCCGCCCACGACCAGGCCAAGGAGGTGATCGCCGACCTGCGCGAGCTGATCCACAACATCCACCCCCGGGTCCTCACCGACCGGGGACTGCCCGCCGCCCTGGCCGAACTCGCCGACCGCTGCCCGCTGCCCGTGCGGGTCCGCGCCGACCTCGCGGAGCGGCTGCCCGCCCACATCGAGGGCAGCGCCTACTTCGTCGCCGCCGAGGGCCTGGCCAACGCGGTCAAGCACAGCGGGGCGGAATCGGCGTGGGTCGGCGCGCACCTCGACGGCGACCGCCTCGTCCTGGAGATCGGCGACGACGGCCGCGGCGGCGCCGACCCGCAGCGCGGAACGGGGCTGACCGGCCTGGCCGACCGCGTGGCCGTCATGGACGGCCGCATGCTGCTGTCCAGCCCCGAAGGCGGGCCGACCCGACTGAGAGTGGAGCTTCCGTGCCGGCAGATCTGACCCCCTTGCGCATCGTCCTGGCCGAGGACGGGGTGCTGCTCCGCGAGGGCCTGTCCGGGCTGCTCGAACGCTTCGGCTGTACCGTCTGCGCGGCGGTGGGCGACGCCGACGAGCTGGTCGCGGCCGTCCGCGAGCACGGCCCGGACCTGGTGGTGACCGACATCCGGATGCCGCCCGGGTTCACCGACGAGGGCCTGCGGGCGGCCGTGCGGCTGCGGCGCGAGCGCCCCGGTCTGGCGGTGGTCGCGCTGAGCCAGTACGTGGAGCAGAGCTACGCCGCCGACCTGCTCGACTCCGGCGACGGCCGCGGGGTGGGCTACCTGCTCAAGGAGCGCGTGGCCGACGTCGCGGACTTCGTCGCCGTGCTGCGCCGGGTGGCGGGCGGCGGCACGGTGGTCGACCCGCAGGTGGTCCGCCAGCTGCTACGCCGCCGGCGCGACCCGCTGGCGCGGCTGTCGGAGCGCGAACGCGAGGTCCTGGGCGAGATCGCCGAGGGCCACTCCAACGGCGCCATCGCCCGCCGCCTCCACGTGAGCGAGGCCGCGGTCGGCAAGCACATCGGAAACATCCTGGCCAAACTCGACCTCCCGCCCGACGACGACGTCAACCGCCGCGTCCTGGCGGTCCTCGCCTACCTGCGCGGCGGCTCCTGAGGCCGGGGCGCCGGGGTGCCGGGGCGGTGATCGCCCAATGGCCGGGGTCTCCATTGGCAGGTTGTGCCGATTCCCCGGCCCGGTGCGGTGGGTTGGAATGCGTCCGAAGCGGTCGCCTACGCCACCGTACGGAGGGGACGCCATGGCGGGAACGCGCCGGGTCCGGATCGGGATCGACACCGGGGGCACCTTCACCGACGCCGTCGCCCTGGACGAGGACACCGGCGAGCTGGTCGCCACCAAGACCCCCTCGACCCCCGGCGACCCGTCTGCCGGGTTCATGGACGCCGTCGCCAAGGTCCTGGCGGCCCTCGGCGGCGACACCGCCGTCACCTCGCTGTCACACGGCACCACCGTCGCCACCAACCTGCTCCTGGAGGGCCTCGGCCCTGGCGGCCTGGGGTTCATCACCACCGAGGGCTACGAGGCCGTCCTGGAGATCGCCCGCCAGGCGGTCCCCGACGGCTACGGCAACTCCTACTTCTGGGTCAAGCCCGACCGCATCGTCCCCGCCGACCTGGTGCGCACGGTCGGCGGCCGGCTCGACCACACCGGGGCCGAGCTGCGCCCGCTCGACGAGGCGCAGGCCGCGGCCGCCGCCCGCTGGTTCCGCGACCGCGGGATCGACACCATCGGGGTGTGCCTGCTGCACTCCTACGCCGACCCCGCCCACGAGCGCCGGGTGCGCGAGATCCTGCGCGCCGAGCATCCGGCCGCCACCGTCTCCATCTCCTCCGACGTCCTGCGCGAGTACCGCGAGTACGAGCGCTCGGTGACCACCCTGGTCGACGCCGCGGTCAAGCCCGGGGTCGCCCGCTACATCGCCCGCATCGGCGAGCGCCTGGACGCCGAAGGCCCCGGGCCCGGTGCGGACGGTGACCGGGGCGGACCGGTGCCGGCCGGCGGCGCACGCCCCCCGTTCCTGGTCATGAAGTCCAACGGGGGCGTCGCCTCGGCCGCCGAGGTCGTCAAGCGGCCCATCACCACCGTCCTCTCCGGCCCGGCGGCCGGGGCGCTGGGCGCCGCGCTGCTGGCCGGGCGCGCCGGCTTCGACCGCATCCTCACCCTCGACGGCGGCGGCACCTCGACCGACGTCTCCGTGGTCATCGGCGGGGAGCCCGGCGTCACGACCGAGGGCTCCGTCGGCCCCTACCCGTCCAAGATCCCGATGATCGACATCGTCACGGTAGGCGCGGGCGGCGGATCGATCGCCCGGATCTCCCCCGAGGGCACCCTCAAGGTCGGCCCCGCCTCGGCGGGCGCCGACCCCGGCCCCATCTGCTACGGCAACGGGGGGACCGAGCCCACCGTCACCGACGCCCACGTCGTGCTCGGCCGCATCCCGCCGCACCTGCTCGGCGGTGAGATCCCGCTCGACACCGACGCGGCCCGCGCGGGCATCGCCGCGCTCGCGGGGCGGCTGGGGATCGGGGTCGAGGAGGCCGCCGCGGGCATCCTGGAGGTCTCGGCGTGGAACCAGGCCAACGCCCTGCGCCGGGTCACCGTGCAGCGCGGCCTCGACGTCCGCGACTTCCACCTGGCCGCCTTCGGCGGGTCCGGGTCGCTGCTGCTGTGCCCCCTCATCGACGTGCTCGGCCTGGCCGGCGCCGTCGTGCCGCCCGACCCCGGCAACGTCTCCGCCTACGGGCTGCTCGCGGTCGACGTCAAGAACGACCACGTCCGCACGTTCGTCCGCCGCCACGACGATCTCGACCCCGCCGCCGTTGCGGCCGTGCTCGGCGACCTGCACACCGAGGCCGGGGCCGCCCTGCGCGCCGAGGGGTTCGGCGGCGATCCCGGGCGGATGCGCCACGAGCGCAGCGCCGACCTCCGCTACTTCGGCCAGGCCTACGAGGTCCGCGTCCCGGTGCCCGAGGGCCCCGTGGACGCCCGCCTCACCGCGGAGGTCGCCGGCGCCTTCCACGAGGCCCACCGCCGCCTCTACGGCTACGACTTCCGCCACGACCCGCGCCAGCAGGTCGAATGGGTCAACCTGCGGGTCTCGGGCACCGGCCTGATCCGCCGGCCCGAGGCGCGGGAGTCCCCGCCCCGGGACGGCGGCCCCGCGCGCTCCCGCACCGGGGAGCGCCCCGTCCGCTTCGACGCCGGTGATCCCCTGCCCACACCGGTCCACCGGCGCGACCTGCTCGCCCCCGGCGACCGGATCACCGGCCCCGCAGTCATCGAGGAGTTCGGCGCGACCCTGCCGCTGCACCCCGGGTTCACCGCCGAGGCCGACCGCACCGGCGCCCTGATCGTCGCCGCCCACGCCCCGGCCGCGGGCGGGGCCGCCCCCGCCACCGCCGACACCGCCCAGGGGGCCCGCCCATGACACCTGATCCCCGCAACGCCGCCGACCCCGTTCTCGTCGCCATCGTCGAAGGCACCCTGGCGTCGGTGGAGAAGGAGGTCGAGACCGCCATCGCGCGCACGTCGCGGTCGCCGATGATCCGCGACGCCCACGACTTCCGTGCCGGTATCCACGACCGCCGGCTGCGCAAGCTCACCGGCCGCTCCTACTCCGCCCTCGTGCACCCCGTCGCCCGGGACTTCCCCGTCGCCGCCATGCGCCCCGGCGACGTCTACTTCCACAACGACGTCTACGAGTCCGAGGGCGGCATCGGCCACCTGCCCGACCTCTGCGTCACCGTGCCGGTGTTCCACGACAGCGGGCACGGCCCCGAGGTCGTGGCGTTCGTCCAGGCCTTCGGCCACCACGACGACATCGGCGGCGCCTGCCCCGGGTCGATGCCCTCGGGCGCCACCTCCGTCTTCGAGGAGGGGCTGATGGTGCCGCCCATCAAGCTGTGGGACCGGGGCGTGCGCAACGACGCCGCGCTGCGGATCATGGTCCGCAACTCCCGCATGCCCGAATCCCTGTCCGCCGACCTCGACGCCGAGTGCGCGGCGTGCCTCATGGGCGCCCGGCGCCTGGCCGAGCTGTTCGACCGCTACGGGCGGAACGCGGTCGAGGCGTGCTTCGAGTCGATCCTGCGCACGACCACCGAGACCTACCGGCGCGAGATCCTCGCCAAGATCCCCGACGGCACCTACGTGTGGGAGGACTACGCCGAGCACGACGGGGTCGACGCCCCCCGGCTGCACCGCCAGCGCATCACCCTCACCAAGGTGCCCGGCCGGCTCGTCATCGACTTCACCGGCACCTCGCCCCAGGCCAAGGGGCCCATCAACCACGCGGGCGACTACGCCGACGGCAACTTCCTGAAGAAGTGGCTGGCGCCGGTGCTGCGCAACCTCGCCGACTCGCCCGAGCGCATGGCCGAACTCGACGTCAACGAGGGCGTCGTGCCGCTCATCGAGATGCGGTTCCCCGAAAAGGGCACCCTGCTCACCCCGGTGTTCCCCGCCCCCACCAACGCCCGGACCTTCGTCATCCTGCGGCTGCTGGGCGTGCTCTCGGGCGTGCTGGCCAAGGCGGTCGACGGCCGGATGCCCGCCGACCAGGAGACCATCCGCTACACCGGCCTCCACGGCACCGGCGCCGACGGCGCCCCCTACCTGATGCGCGAGGTGCTGGGCGGCGGGTCGGGCGGGCGCCACTACGCCGACGGCGAGGACACCATCCACGTCGTGCCCGACTCCCGCAACCTGCCCACCGAGTTCACCGAGTCGCGGTTCCCGTTCATCGTGGAGCGGCTGGGCCTGGCGCGCGACTCCGGCGGCCCCGGCTACCACCGGGGCGGGCTGGGCTATGAGAAGCACATCCGGATGCTGCGCGACGCCTCGTTCATGTCCATCGCCGACCGGTCCATCCTGGCGTGCTGGGGCGTCAAGGGCGGGCGCGCGGGCGCGCCCTTCCAGGTCACCATCGACCCCGGCGGCCCCCGGGAGCGCGAGATGGGCGGGCTGGTCGACGGCGAGCCCGTACGCGCCGGGGAGGTCATCCGCATCCGCACCACCGGCGGCGGCGGGTGGGGCGACCCGCTGGAGCGGCCGGTCGGCGCCGTCGTCGCCGACGTCCGCTGCGGCAAGGTCTCGCGCCGGGCCGCTCGCGAGGACTACGGGGTGCCCGTCGAAGGTCCCGACGACGCCCCGCACGCCGATCCCGCCGCCGTTGATGCGCTGCGCGACCAGCTGCGCCGCGACCGCCCGGCCGACCCCCCGTTCTTCGACCGGGGCCCGGGCTACGCCGTGCTCTCCGGCGGCGCCGCCTTCCCCGAGGTGGACCGCCTGTGAGCGGGCTACCGGGACGCGGGCCCCGGGCCCCCGGGGGTTGGCGGGGGCTGGCGGGGTCGGCGGAGGACCAGAAGACGACGAGGAGACGAGGTGGTCGCGCATGACCAGGCCGGTCGAAGTGCACAAGGTGGCGATCGAGAGCGTGACGGACGCGTCGGGGCTGGCCCGGCTGATCGACGGCGGCGTGTTCGCCGCCGACGACGTCCTGGCGGTGATCGGCAAGACCGAGGGCAACGGGGGTGTCAACGACTACACCCGCATCATCGCCGACCGCGCCTTCCGGGAGGTGCTGGCGGCCAGGGGCACCCGCGGCGCAGCGGACATCGCCCGGGTGCCGCTGGTGTGGTCGGGCGGGACCGACGGCGTCCTCGCGCCGCACGCCACGGTCTTCGCCCACGCCCCCGAGGGGCGCTACGCGCCCGTCGATGAGCCGCGGGTGGTCGTCGGCGTCGCGATGAGCGAGGCCATTCTCCCCGAGGACATCGGGCGGCCGGCGATGGTGCGCAAGGTCGCCGCGGGGGTGCGCGACGCTATGCGCGACGCGGGTATCTCCGACCCCGCCGATGTCCATTATGTGCAGACCAAGACGCCGCTGCTCGTCCTGGACACGATCAACGACGCGAAGTCCCGCGGCCACGACGTCTTCACCGAGGACACCCTCAAATCCATGGACGTCTCCAATTCCACGACGGCATTGGGAATCGCCACGGCGCTCGGGGAGATCGAGGAGCCCTCCGCCGCGCAGATCCACGCCGACCTGTCGCTGTACTCGTCGGTGGCCTCATGCTCCTCGGGCGTCGAGCTGGACCGCGCCCAGATCGTGGTGGTGGGCAACGCGCGCGGGGTCGGCGGCCGGTTCCGGGTGGGGCACGGTGTGATGGCGGACGCGCTGGACGCCGACGGCGTGTGGTCGGCGATCCGCTCGGCGGGGCTGGACCTGCCCGACCGCCCGCACCCCGATGACCTGGGCGGGCGGCTGGTGAACGTGTTCCTCAAGTGCGAGGCGGATCCCACGGGCCGGGTGCGCGGCCGGCGCAACATCATGCTCGATGATTCGGATGTGCATTGGCACCGTCAGATCAAGGCCACGGTCGGCGGTGTCGTCGCGGCGGTCACCGGCGACCCCGCGGTATTCGTCTCGGTGGCGGCGGTGCACCAGGGGCCTTCGGGCGGCGGGCCGGTTGCGGCCGTGGTGGATCTCGGCGGCTGATCGGCCGTTACCCGCGGTAACTCGCCTTATGTGCCGTCGGAGGCGTTTGCCTGCGACGGCATAATCCTTGTCAGGTGTGGCATTCGGCCACGGGGCGTGACGAAAGCCCTTATGCAATTGCATTGTCGGGATGTAAGATTCTGGGAATCCGTATGAGGAATCCATGGTCGGTAATGCTTTTCGGTACGGCATTATGTTGACGGAGGCCAACCCGAATGACGGGAGAAGTGTCGGACGTGGCTCACGAAGTCGGTGCTCAGGAGAAGATCACCTATGGCCGCAACGACCGGTTCGCCGGCGGACCGGTCGGCGGCGGCAGGTTCTGGGTGGACGAGCAGGGACGTCCCGTCGCCAAGATCGGCGGACCAGGGGAGTGGCGCCGGACCGGCATGATCGACGTCCGCGTCGGCGACACGTTCACTGTGGCGGGCCAGACCTGGAAGGTCACCGACATCGTCGACCCCGACGCCCCTGAGGCCTACCTGCTCACCATCCGAGTGAGCTGACCGCACCCGCCCCCCGGCGGCACCCCCCATACCGTTCCCCCCCGCGCCCGGCCCCGCCCGCGCGCGCCGCTCACCGTGCCCGGAACACCGGGACCCGTCCCCTACCCCGCCCGGTCGTCGACGGAGAGGGCCGCTTTGCCCGCGGCGACCGCGGAGGCGGCGGCCTCCATCGACGTGTAGACCGGGATGCCGGCCGTGCGCGCCGATGCGCGCAGCCGGTCGGCCAGTTCCGGCGGCCCGCATTCGCTGTTGCGCAGCACCAGCGTGACCCGCGTGCCCGGCAGGGCCGCCTGGAGCGCCGCCAGAGCCCCCACGTGGTCCGGCAGGCGGGCGAAGGCGGGGTCGTCCGCCGCCGCTTCTCGGGGACCGCCCTCGGCCGCTCCCGGGGTGGCGGTCGCTCCGGGGGCGGCGGCCTCCGCATAGGCGGCGAAGCTCTGCACGTTGATGTGCGCCACCACATCGGGCACCCCGTGCTCCAGGGCGACGGCCTCCGCCGCGCGGGCGAGCAGCCGCGGATCGCCCCTGGGCCCCACCGGCACCTCCAGCGGGTTGCCCAGCGGGGCGCCCGCGCCCAGCCCCAGAGCGCGCAGCGCGGCGCGGGCCCGCTCGCCGGGCGGGTCCAGGCGCATCCCCGCCGCGTCGAACGCGTCGGCGGCCAGCACCCCCGCCCCGCCGCTGGGACCCACCACCAGGACACCGGGCCCACCGCCGACAATCCGGCGGCCGGCGTGCAGCTCCAGGAAGTCCAGCGCCCCGATCAGCGCGTCCTGGCCGTGCACCAGCCCGGTCCCGCACTGCCGCGCCAGCGCCCGCCAGACGCGGTCGTCGGCCACCATGCCCCCCGTGTGCGACGCCGCCGCCCGGCGGCCCTGCGCGCTGCGCCCGCCCGCCAGCACCACCGTGGGCAACCGCCCCCGCGCCGCCCGCAGCGCCTCGAACAGCGCCCGACCGTCGCGCGGGTCCTCCAGGTATAGGCCGAGGACCCCCGTTGCGGGGTCGGCGTCGAGATGGCGGACGAGCTCGGCGGGGGAGACGTCGGCGCTGTTGCCGAGCGTGGCGACCTGGGAGAAGCGCAGCCCCCGGCGCTCGCCCACCCAGACGACCTCGCCGGCCAGCCCGCCGCTCTGCGACAGCAGGGCGATGCGCCCCGGTTCCGCGGCGGGGCCGCCGAGGAAGGTCTGCCCGCCCGCGGGGGAGTAGACGCCCATGCAGTTGGGCCCCAGCAGCCGTGTGCCGACGCCGCGTGCCGCCGCCAGCAGGCCGCGCTCCAGATCGGCCCCCTCCGGGCCGGACTCCGCGAACCCGCCGCTGACCACCTGGACGAACGGGATCCCGTCGGCCTCGCGCACCGCATCGGCGCAGGCCGCCGCGGGCAGCGCCACCAGCGCATAGTCCACCCGGCCCGCCGCGGCGCGCAGCGAGGGCACCGCGGGGACCCCGTCGACCTCGGTGGCCTCCGGGTGCACCGCCAGCAGCGTCCCGGGAAACCCCGCCGCCCGGTACTGGCCCAAGAGCATGTTGCCGAACCCGGGCCGGCGGGCCGAGGCCCCCACAACGGCCACGCCGCGTGGCGCGAACAGCGGCCCGAAGTCCGTCTCCGGTGCCGCGAGTGGCTCCGGCCCCCGCGGCGCGCCGGAGGCCGTCGTCGGCTCTGGGCCGGGGGCCGATCTCCGCTCGGCACCCGCGCGCACCTCCCGGCCCGGCACCGGCAGGACGGCCGGAGCCCGGGTGCCCTCGGCCGGGATCAGCCGGGCGTCGGCGGCGACGGCGCCCCCGGGGCCGGCGATGACCGGGTTCAGCTCGAACTGGCCCAGGACCGGGCCCAGGCGCTCCACGACACCGCCCGGCCCGCCCACTGCGACGAGCAGATCGGCCAGCGCCTCCCTGTCCACCGGCGGTGCGCCGCGCGCCCCGTTGAGCAGGGCCGCACCGCGCAGGTCGCCGAGCATCGCCTCGGCGTCATCGCGGTCGATCGGGCACAGCCGCAGCGTCGTGTCGTCCAGCACCTCCGCCCAGATCCCGCCGAGCCCCACCAGCAGCACCGGGCCGAACGACGCGTCGCGCACCGCGCCCACGATGAGTTCCACACCCGGCCCCACCTGCTCCTCCACCAGGAACCCGGCGGGGACCAGCCCGCGCCCGGCCAGCGCCGCCCCCATCCGCTCGGCGGCCCCCACCACGGCGGCGGGGCCGTCGAGGCCGAGCACCACGGCTCCGTGCTCGCTCTTGTGCACGATGCCGGGCCCATGGGCCTTGAGGACCAGCGGGGCGGAGAGTCCGGCCGCCGCCCGCGCCAGGCCTTGGGCCCCGGGCGCGGTCCGGCCGCGCGGCACGGGGATACCCGCGGCGGCGATCAGCGCCTTCACCTGCGGTTCCGGAACGGCGTCGATGGGGGTCACGCGTGTGGCCTTTCGGTGGGGGCGGCGGGTGAGCAGGGAAGGTGCCGGGTGCCCATGGGCCCGTGGGCCCACCGGCGCCGCCGCGGATTGAGGACCCTCCTGGGTCTGCCGCGGGCGGCTCTGAGAAGGAAGAATCCATGGTGAGCGGGACGACACCGGCCCCTGATGGGGCCGGGGTTGCGAGTTGTGGCACCCGTGTACGTTCGTGCCCGCTCCACGAATGTGCGCTGGACACGGGTGCATCCGGCCGATTAGACATGCACGTCGCGTGATCTCCGATCCCGCGGCCGCATGACCTCCCCGATCGGCCGGCAAGTCGCCCTCCGGTCCTCAATCGGGCCGGGGGGCGGCCCGTGCCACGGTCCGCGGGGGCGGCCGTGGCGCTACGGGTCTTCTCCGGCCGCGTGGAGCACGCGGATCTCGGAGCGGAGCAGTTTCCCGGGACCGCCCGATGCGTCCCGGCCGTGCGGAAGCCGGTCGGTGACCACCACGCGGTCCGGGCGCTGATGGGCGGGGAGCCGCGCTGCGAGCGCGGCGGCGATCCGAGCGGGGGCCGGATCGCTCCCCGCCCTCGGCACCACCGCCAGGACTACCTCCTGCTCGGCCGGCTCCGCGCCGTCGGGGTTGGCGGGCCGGCCCACCGCTCCGGCCTCGGCCACCTCGTCCAGTTCGGCGGCGGCCTCCTCGATCACCGCGGGCGGCGTCCACCTCCCGTGCTTGAGGATCGCGTCGGAGCGGCGGCCCAGGACGCGCAGCCGGCCCTCGGCGTCGATGCGGCCGAGGTCCCCGCCGACGAACCAGGGGCCGCGCAGTACCTCCGCCGTCTGTTCCGGCGCCCCGTCGTAGCCGAGCATGCGGTGCGGCCCGGCGAGGTTGATCTCGCCGACCTCGTCCACCAGGGGCGTCCCCGACGGGTCGGTGACGCGGATCGCGCAGCCCGTGCGCGCCCGGCCGACGCTGCGGGGGTCGCGGCCCGCCCCGTCGATCCGGCCGAAGGCGCTGTAGGGGGCCTCGGTCTGCCCGTAGTAGCCGTAGACGGCCGCCTGCGGCAGGCGCTCGCGGACGCGCGCGAGCAGGGCCGGGGCGATCGGCTCGCCGCCCAGGATGATCGTGCGCAACGAGGACAGGTCGGCGCCGGCGTGCGCGTCGTCGGCCAGGAGCGAGGCGAAGAAGCTCGGGATCACGCTGATGTGGGTGACCTTCTCGCGGGGCACCACCGTGAGCAGCGTGCGCGGGCTCCACTCCTGTTCCAGGACCAGGCGCAGACCGCCGTAGAGCGCGGGCCCGGCGATGGAGGGGAACCCGATCCCCCAGATGATGGCGCCCGTTCCGAAGACCGCGTCGTCCCCCCGGGGCACGTCCTGCCAGAGCCGGGCGGTCGCCAGCGCGCTCGCGTGGCTGTGCACGACCGCCTTGGGCGCCCCGGTGGAGCCCGAGGTGTGGAACAGGGCCAGCGGGTCGTCCCCGCTGCCGTGGATCTCCGGTTCTGTGCCGGGGGCCGCCGCGGTGAGGGCGTCCAGGTCGGCCGCCCCCTCGGCCGGGCCGCCCGCCCGCACCCATGAGCGGACTCCGGGCAGCCGCGGCCGGACCGCGGCGGCCAGAGCGTCCGTGCCGCCGTCGTGGACGAGGACGGTGGCGCGCGAGCGTCCGACCGCGTGGGCCAGGACGCCGGCGTCCCAGAAGGGGTTGAGGGCGACGGTGACGGCGCCGATCTTGAACAGGGCGAGGTAGATCTCGGCCACGGCGAGCGTCCCGCCGAGCAGCGCGGCCACGCGCTCGCCGGGCCGCACCCCGAGGGCGGACAGCGCGTGCGCCCGGCGGTTCACCGCCCGGTTCAGCGCGTCGTAGGACAGCCCGGGGCCGCCCTGATGGGTCAGCGCGATCCGCCCGGGCGCGGCGAGGGCGTTGGCGGTGAGGACCGCGTACCCGTAGTTCTGGAACGGGTCGGCGGCAACGTCGGACGACACGGCGGCATCCCTTCCTTCCTGGGCTCGGGGCGGGGCGGCCTCGCTCAGAGGCGGGGGCGGGCGGCGGAGGCGCGGCGCCGCTCCCTCCCGGCGTCGCGCGGACGGCGCGGGCCGGCCACGGTCAGCGGGGGTTGCGGGCGGTGAGGACGACGGGGTTGCCCGCGGGGTCCAGGACCGCGGCGCGGGTCTCGTGCGGACCCCGCTCGGGTGCGAGGAGCACCCGCGCGCCGCGCGCGGCCAGGTCCGCCACGGCCGCCTCCACATCGGCGACCTCCACCGCTATGGCGGGCACCCCGCCCGTGACGTCCTCGTCGCCGGAGGCCAGCGCCAGGGTCACGGCGCCGCCGTCCAGGGCGGCGAACCTGTCGCCGTCGGTGAAGCGGACCGGCAGCCCCAGCCCGTCGCGGTAGAAGGGCAGGCACGCGGCGATATCGGGGCCGGGGTACAGGACCGTGCGGATGGTCCCGGCGGTTCTGGGCGGGCCGTCAGCCATCGCTCTCCTCGGGTCGGAAATCGGGGATGGGGCCGAAGCCCGGCAGGTCGGTGAAGACCACCCGGACGGCCATGCCGATGGCGACGCCGTCGGGCGGGCGGCCGCGGACCCGGCCGAAGGCGCGCAGGCCGGGCTGCTCGGCCAGCTCCACCCAGGCGGCGGCGTAGGGGACCTGGGCGGCGAAGCCGGGCGCGAAGGGGCGGTGGATCACGGTGTGGGTGACCACGCGCCCGCGCCCCGAGACGGGTTCGAAGCCCAGACGGGTGCCGCCGCAGAACGGGCACTCGGGCTCGGGGAAGTGGACGTAGCGGCGGCAGGCCGCGCACCGCTGGATGGCGAGCATCCCCCGCCGGCACGCCGCCCAGTAGGGGGCGGTCAGCGGAGTGGGGACCGGGACAGGCGGATCGTCGGAGCTGCCCATGCCCGCCCGACCTCCTCGAATGGGGAGCCGATCTGCTTGCCAAACTAGCGTATGCTTGGTTTTCCGGCAAGGTCGGCGGACCCGCGGCGGAACGGCCGCCGCCGGCACACGGCAGGCAGGGGGCTGATCGGTGACATCGTCCGACCTGGCGGGGCGCACGGCGCTGGTGACCGGCGGGGCCGGGGGGATCGGGCGGGCCGTCTGCGCGGAGCTGGCGGGCAAAGGCGCGGCGGTCGTCATCGTCGACCGCGACCCCGATGCCGCCCGGGCCGCCGAGGAGGTGCCCGGCGGGCGCCACCTCCCCATCGACCTCGACGACCCCGGCGAGGTTGAGGCCGGGATCGAGCGGCTGCACGCCATCGCACCCCGGGTCGACATCCTCGTGCACGGTGCGGGGATCGCCGTCGTGTCGCCCTTCACCGCGAGCGACCCCGCCGACTGGGACCGCATGTGGCGGGTGAACGTCCGCGCCCCCATGCGCATCACCCAGGCCCTGCTCCCCGCCATGACGCAGAGCGGTTTCGGCCGCCTGGTCTTCATCTCCTCCGACGGCGCCCGCGCCGGGTCCGCCGGCGAAGGCGCCTACACCGCCACCAAGGCGGCCCTGCTGGGCCTGGCCAAGACGCTCGCCCGCGAGACCGCCGCAGCGGGCGTCACCAGCAACGCGGTCTGCCCCGGCCCCACCGACACCCCGATGCTGCGCTCTATCGCCGGCGACCACCCCGGGCTGGTCGCCAAGCTCGCCCGGCAGATCCCGGCCCGCCGCCTGGGCACCCCCGCCGACGTCGCCGCCGCCGTGGGGTTCCTGTGCACGCCGGCCGCCGGCTACATCACCGGCCAGACGCTCTCGGTCAGCGGGGGGATCACCATGCACTGACCGCCCGCGCGCACGGGGGCGCGGCTGCTAGCCGAGGCAGTCGTAGACCGCCTTGAGCAGCCGCATCGAGCGGATTCCCCCCGACAGCTCGCTGCCCGTCCTGTTCATCACGTAGCCGAGGGAGACGCCGTGCTCGACGTCGGCCAGCCCGATGGACCCGCCCGACCCGGTGTGGCCGAAGGCGCTGCGCCAGGCCGCGCGCGGCACCGCGAAGACCAGGGAGGGGCGCATGAACCCCAGGCCGAAGGAGCTGTCCAGGTGCAGGACCCGGTCGGCGCCGGTGACGCGCGGGGTCAGGGCGCCGTGCAGGGTCGCGGGCGCGATGATCCGCCCCGCGAGCAGGTCGCGGTAGAACCCCGCCAGCGCCGGTGCGGTGGTGACGATGCCCGCCGCCGGCCACCCCGCCGCCAGCACATCCCGGTTGTTGAACCGGCCCGGGACGTCGGCCATATCGGGGTTGTTGAAGGTGCGCGAGAGCAGGCTGGCGGGGTCGCGGGTGGCGCGCACCATCCGGGCGACGGCGTCGTCGCCGGTCGGCGGGGCGTCCGACCCGGTGCGCTTCGGGCGGGCGTCCGCGGGGCCCTTCGTCAGCCGCGCGGCGCGGTCGAGCACGTCGCCGGGGGCGCCGACCCACAGGTCCAGGCCCAGCGGTCCGGCGATCTCGTCGGCGACGTAGCCGCCGACCGTCCGGCCGTCGAGCCGCCGCACGATCTCCCCGGCCAGCCAGCCGAAGGTGAAGGCGTGGTAGCCGTGGGCGGTCCCCGGCTCCCACACCGGACGCTGCGCGGCCAGCAGCGCGGCCATGGCCGCGGGGTCGGCGGCCTCGGCGGCGGCCACCGCGCGGTCGAACGCGGGCAGCCCCGCCTGGTGCGACAGCAGGTGCTCGCCCGTGACCGCGCCCTTGCCCGCTGCGGCGAACTCCGGCCACCACGACGCCACCGGGGCGCCCAGGTCGTGCCCGCCGTGCTCGGCCACCCGCAGCGCCGACGCCGCGGTCACCGCCTTGGTGCAGGAGAACGCGAAGCAGGGGGTGTCGTGCTCCCACGGGCGCCCGGTGGTGTGGTCGGCGGTGCCGCCCCACAGGTCCACCACCGGCTCGTCGCCGATGTAGACGGCCAGCGCCGCCCCGGTCTCCAGCCCGCGGGTGAAGTTGTGCTCGAAGACCCGGCGCACCCGCTCGAAGCCGGGCGCGCAGTCCCCGTGGATCGCGGCGTCCTCGGTCACCATCGCCCCCTGTCGGCATCGGGCCGGCCCGCAACCGGCCCACGGTCGTCTCCCGGATGCTTTCAGACCCGCGGCCCCGCGCGGGTACGGGGGCGCCGATCCCCGGTCCCGTCCACCTACGACCCTGAGGACACCACACATGCCCACACCATCGGACAACTGGGGCCGCTGGGGCGAGGACGACCAGGCCGGGACGCTGAACCTGCTCGGCCCGGCCGCCGTCCTTGCCGCCCTCGCCGCCGCCCGCGACGGGCGGGTGCTCAGCCTCGCCCTGCCGATCAAGGGGGCGACGTCGGGCACCGCCGCCACCACCGTCCCCCACCTGCGCGGGCGGCCCCTGCCCCAGCACTACATGTCCATCGACGGCGCCGACTACGCGGCCGGAACGCGCCCGGTGGGCGCGGGGCTCCGGGTCGCCGACGACGCCGTCGTCGTCTCGCCGCACGGCACCACCACCCATATGGACGCGCTGTGCCACATGTGGGCGGGGGAGCGGCTGTACAACGGGCACCCGGCCGACCGCGTGCGCAGCTACGGGGCCGGCCGGCTCGGCATCGAGCACGCCGCCGCCCGCGGCGTGGTGGCCCGGGGCGTGCTCTTCGACGTCGCCGCCCACCGCGGGGTCGGCCACCTCGGCCCCCGGGACCGCATCGGCGCTGACGAGCTCGCCGCGATCGCCGAGGCCCGCGGTTTCTCCCTGCGCCCCGGCGACGCCGCCGTGGTGCGCACCGGCTGGCCGCGGATGTGGGACCCGCGCGACCCCGCGCGCTACCAGGGCGCGCAGCCGGGCCTGGCCGCCGACGCCGCGCGCTGGCTGGCCGAGCGCGACCCCGCCCTGGTCGCCGCCGACAACGCAGCGGTCCAGGGGCTGGACGACGACGGCCGCTCCACCGAGGACCTGCACGACGACGTGCACCTGACCCTCCTGTGGCGGCACGGCGTCCACCTGGCGGAAATGCTGTGGCTGGAAGACCTGGGCAGCGCCGCCGCCGCATCGGGGCGGCCCGACTTCCTCTTCATCGCCCTTCCCCTGCCCGTCCGGGGCGGAACGGGCAGTCCCATCAACCCTGTCGCCGTTCTGTGAGCCGTGCTTCCTTGGTCACGCTCGCCTCCTCGCTCCGCTCCAACGGCCCAGCGTATGGGCCTGCGGCCAGGGGCAGCGCCGCCTCCGCTCGCTCGTCGGCTCGCCGTGACGAGACCGCATTCCGACAATCGAACCGTCCGAAACCGCTCGCCACGTGAGCGGGCGACTACGTTCTGCGTCTGGTGTGAATGCTTATGTGCCGTTTATCCTGGCAGGTCAGATCGGCGCCGAATACGCACGTCAACGCTAGATTGAGACATTTCGGTTATCTGATGTGACCATCCGCGTGACCTACTGACCGTTAACTCGTGTCGACGCCATGCTTTTCCTCGCCACCGCGGCAGGCTCCGCCCCCGAGAGCCGCCATGGTGGGCATCCCCCGCTGCCGGTCCCAGGAGCTGTCCCCCGCTCCTGGGGCCGGCGTGCTTTCCGGACCTTTACGGCACAGGCCCCCGTATGGATTGAACGCGGCCCTCACCGATTTCGGTTCTCCTCGCCCGGATATCCGCCGCCGCCGTGGGCGGCGTCGAGCGCCGCGTAGTCCGGTGCGCCGCCCGTGCGCGGGATGGTGCCGGTGAACACCACGCGCCGGGGCTTCTTGTACGACGCGATGGCGGCGGCGACGTGGGCGATCAGGTCCTGCTCGGTCACCCGCCCGCCGGGCGCGCGGGAGACGACCGCCAGCACGCTCTGCGTCCACACGGGGTCGGGGACCCCGATCACAGCGGCGTCGGCGACGTCCGGGTGGCCCTTGAGCGCCCTCTCCACCTCGGCGGGGTAGATGTTCTCGTTGCCCGACTTGATCATGTGCAGCCGCGGCCCGATGAACGTGAGGGTGCCGTCGTCCTCCCGGCGCCCCAGGTCACCCGTGCGGTACCACCCGTCGGCGAACGCCCGCGCGTTGAGATCGGGCCGGCGGTGGTAGCCGGTGAACACGGTGCGCCCGCGCACGGCGATCTCGCCCGTCGCGCCCGTGGCCACTTCGGCGCCGTCGGGCCCGAGGATGCGCACCTGCACGAAAGGCGAGGGGCGCCCGGCGCCGCCCTGCCCGCCGGGCCCCAGGGCCAGGTAGGTGAGCATGCCGCCCACCTGCGTCTGGCCGTAGCCGCCCATGCCCGACGCGTTCCAGGGGTCGGTGCCCACGCTCACCTGCGCGTCCCACTCCGGGGAGTGGGCCACCGACGCCAGGCTCGACAGGTCGTGGCGCGGGGCGCCGCCGGGCCCGCGGTTGGCCTCGGCGACCGCGGTGAGCATCGGCCCGAAGCCGAACATCTGGTGCACGCCCTCGGCCTCGATCAGCCGCGCGGCCTTGGCGGCGTCGAACGCCGGCAGGAACACGTTGGTGCCCCCGGCCTGGAAGGCCGCCAGGTGGAACATCAGCGTGCCCACGTGGAACAGCGGGCCGCTGTTGAGGAAGGTGAACCCCGGCCCGATGTGCCGGACCTGCGCCAGCGCCGCGCTGTGGGCGATGAGCGCGTCGTGGCTGAGCAGCGCGCACGCCGGGCGGCCGTCGAAGGCGGCGGTGTAGAGCCCGACCGCGGGGTCCGCGCCGTCCACGGGGCGGCCGGGGCCGCGCGGGTCGGCGTCGGCGAGCAGCCGCTCGTAGCCGGGGCCGCCGCAGTCCAGCCAGCGGCCCGATCCGCCCGCCGCGGAGCGCGCATCGGCCGCGGCGCGGTCCTCGCCGGCGTCGTGCCCCCGCTGCCACAGCACGGCGGCGGGGTCGAGGTCGTCGAGGACGAAGGCGACCTCGTCGGCGCTCTGCCGCCGGTTCGCGGGGACGAAGACGGCCCCCAGCCTGGCCGCCGCCAGCAGCCCCTCTTGCAGGTGGACGGAGTTGCGGCCCAGGTAGAGCACCCGGTCGCCGGCCGACACCCCGCTCTCGGTGAGCACGGCGGCCAGCCGGTCGACGCGGTCGTCGAGCGCGGGGTAGGTCAGCCGGACACCGCCGTCGACCGCCGCGGTGACCCGTGGCCGGCTGCGCCGGTGCTCGCGCAGGATGTCGCCGAGGGTGAGTCCGTGCACGGACATTGGGCCTCCGATGGCCGGATCGCCGGCGCGCGGCCGGGGCGGTGTCCGGCGGACCCGGCCCCGCCCGCGGCTACCGGAATGCGGGTATGACCTCGCGGGCGAACAGCCGCAGCAGCCCGGCGGCCTCGTCGGTCGCCATCCGCCGGGTGCTGCCGAAGTCGCACAGCAGGTGGTCGAAGCCCATCTCGCCGAGCATCCGGATCTGGGCGACCACGCGTTCGGGGTCGCCGGCCACCTCCAGCTGCTCCCAGCGGAAGTCGTTGCCCACCTCGCCGCCCTTGAGGTAGCGGTGCTGCCAGTACTCGAAGCCCTGCGCGGTGGCGCCGGTGCCGCGGTCGATGGGGGCGCTGCGCTCGTTGAAGATCCGCGAGCGGTCGAAGGCGGCCTCGAACCGGTCCAGGTCCGCGCGTGCCCGCTGCACCGTGGGGGCGACGTGCACCGAGCGGGCGACGACCAGTTCGGCGGCGCCGGCGTCGTGGCCGTGGGCGGCGGCGGTCGTCCGCCACGCCTCGGCCGCGGCGGCGACCTTGCGGAAGGGTGCCGCGGGGTCGGCGAGGATCGGCAGGCCGCGCGCCGCGTAGCGCTCGACGGTCTCGGGACTGACGGCCGCCACGTGAACGGGCGGGTGCGGCAGCTGCACCGGGCAGGGGACCAGCTCCACGCCCTCCTCCAGGCCGGGGGCCACGGAGCCGAACGCGCCGGTGCGGTGGACCGGCTTGCCGCTCCACAGGGCCAGCACGGTGTCGAGGGCTTCGTCGAACCGGGCCCGCGCCTCGGCGAGGTCGACGCCGAACCCGTCGAACTCATAGCCCTGGTAGCCGCGGCCCACGCCGAGGTCGAGGCGGCCGCCCGAGAGGACGTCCACCTGGGCCGCCAGCTCGGCGACGTGCACGGGGTGGTGCAGGGGCAGCACCACGATCCCGGTGCCCAGGCGCAGCCGCTCGGTGCGGCCGGCGAGGTGGGCGAGCAGGCCGAGCGAGGACGGCACGGTGCCGTAGTCGCGGAAGTGGTGCTCGGCGATGCGGACCCCGTCGAACCCCAGCTCTTCGGCGAGTTCGATCAGCCGCAGGTGGTGGCCGTAGACCTCGGCCGCGGTCTCGCCCTCGAACCGGTGGAAGAGGTGGAAGGTGGAGAACTTCATCGGGACTCCTCCTGATGTGGCCCCGTGGGTTCCGGTCATGGCCCGCCCGCGAGGGGGATCCCCCTGATCACGGAAGGGGAGGGCCCAGAGGCGTCCGCTCCTCGCGGGCGAGTGCATCGGGGTGGCTGAATACGGGTGTCCAAGCATCCAAGTACAACCAAGCGCTCGCTTGGTATGCTAACAGCTCTCTTCCGCCCCCGCCAGCGCGGGCGGCCGGGGCGCCGGGCGCTAGGTTCGGGGTATGGCACTTCGACACATCGCGCTCTTCCGCTGGATCGACGGCACCACCCCCGAGCAGGTGGCGGCCGTCCGTGAAGGGCTGGCCGCCCTGCCCGCGGCGATCCCCGAGCTGGACGCCTACGCCTTCGGCCCCGACCTGGGCCTCGGCGCCGGGAACTTCGACTTCGCCGTCGTGGCCGACGTCGCCGACGAAGCGGCCTACGCCGCCTACCGCGACCACCCCCGGCACCAGGAGGCGCTCGCGATCGTGCGCCCGCTGCTCGCCGACCGCGCCGCCGTCCAGTTCCGCACCGACGGCGCGGGATCCCCGGGGTCCGAGGGTGCCCGTTAGATCATGTTCTCGTCCCGTTTCGAGCCGCCCGCCCGGAGTGTCCGCCGACGATCCGGCGGACCGATGTCCCAGCGGAGACGGGTGATATAGGGGAACGCCCGGCGGCCGAACCGAATTCGGTCCCGGGTCTTGCCTTAGAACGTGTTGCAGTATTACCTTCTGTTGCAGAGCCGAAGCCCGGCGGCAGCGCCCGAGGGGACCCCCGTCCCCGGGCACGCGCCGGACGGCAGGCAGGAGAACGCGTCACCTGCCGGAGGCGGATCGCGCCCCGCCTCCGGCGGGCGGCGTCCCACCCGCCCGGGAGGCCTGCCCATGCGCCGCAACGGGATCGCCGGCCGCGCCGCCGTCATCGGCATCGGGATGACCCCGCTCACCCGCTCCTCCGGCCGGACCGAACTCGCCCTCGCCGCCGACGCCGCGCGCGCCGCACTGGCCGACGCCGGCATCGGCCCCGACTCCGTCGACGCCGTCCTCGGCTACCACCTCGGCGACTCCGCGCCCGCGACCGACCTCGCCCGCACCCTCGGCATGACCCGCCTGGGCTGGCACAACGACATCCACGGCGGCGGCACCCAGTGCGCGTCGATCCTCGGCGACGCCGCCATGCTCATCGCCACCGGCCAGGCCGAGACCGTGCTCATCTACCGTGCGCTCAACGGCCGGTCGGGCCGCCGGGTGAACCGGGCCGGGCTGCGCCTCGGCGACGGCGTCGAGCAGCAGTTCACCGCCCCCTACGGGGTCGTGGGGCCCGTTCCCTGGTTCGCCCTCGCCGCCCGCCGCTACCTGCACGACACCGGGCTCACCGAAGACGACCTCGGCGCCGTCGTCGCGGCCTCGCGCCGCCACGCGGCCGCCAACCCCCGGGCGCTGCGGCGCGAGCCGCTGACCCCCGCGTCCTACCGGAGCAGCCCCATGGTCGCCGACCCGCTGCGCCGCGCCGACTGCTGCCAGGAGACCGACGGCGCCTGCGCCCTGGTGCTCACCGCATCGGAGCGCCCCGTGGCGGCGGGCGCCCCGCGGGTGCGGGCCGTGGTGCGCGGTGGCCGCCCCGGGTACGCCCGCCCCGACCGCAGCCCCGACCTCGCGGCGGTGTTCTCCGGCCACATCGGACCGCTCATCTACCGGGCCGCCGGGATGCGCCCCGCCGATGTCGACGTCGCGCTGCTCTACGACGCCTACTCCTTCCTCGTGCCGCGCCAGCTCACCGACTTCGCGCTGCTGCCGGCCGCGGGCCTGTCCGCGGCGCTGCGCGGCGGCGCGCTGGAGGCGGGCGGCGGGGGCGTGCCGGTCAACCCCCACGGCGGGCTGCTGTCCGAGGGGTACGTGCACGGCCTCAACAACGTGGCCGAAGCGGTGCGCCAGCTGCGCGGCGAGGGCACCGTGCAGGTCCCCGGCGCCGCCGTGGCGCTGTGCACCGGGTTCGGCGGGGCCTACGGCAGCGCGGCGATCCTCACCGCGGCGGGGTGAGCGGGGCCGTCCCCGCAACCGGAACGCCCAGCTCCTCGATCCCGGAGCGCGAGCGCGGGGTGAGGAACCAGTCGCGGAACCGCTCGTGGGGGGTGAGCGGGCCTTCGGGGGCGAGCGCGTCGGCGCCGATCAGGTGGAAGCGGTAGCCGAGCGGTTCCAGCACGGCGGCCAGGGCCACGGTGTCGGCACCGGGCAGGACCTCGCACACGATGTCGGGCCGGTGCTCGGCGAGGAAGCCGCGCCCGTGCCCGAACACCGCCGCCTCGGTGCCCTCGACGTCCACCTTCATCACCACCGCCGACCCCGTCGGCACCCGCCCCGTGAAGGAGTCCAGCGCGGCCACCTCCACGGGCACGCCGTCGTCGAAGGCCAGCCGCGTGGAGTAGAAGCACGGCAGGGCCGAGCCGCCGGAGCGCGCGGGCAGCGCGATGGCGGAGCCGGGGTCGCCGAGCCCCACATGGTGCAGGGTGGTGCGGTGCAGCACCCGGTTGCGGACGCAGTTGTCGAACAGCGTGCCGAAGACCTCGGGCACGATCTCGAAGGCGTGCGCGCGCAGGCGCGGGTTCACCGCGGTCCCGGCCAGGGTGAACAGACCGGTGTAGGCGCCGATGTCGAGCATGACGTCGGCGCGGCGGGCCGCGGCGGCGAACACGCGCAGGGCGAAGTCGTCGGCGGGCTGGGGGCGGCGCCCGCGGCCCCAGTACAGCTCCTTGGCCACCACGCACCGCGCCGGGTGCAGCATGACGTATTCGGCCCCGTCGACGTACCCGGTGACCTCCCGGGTCGCCGCCGGGACCGGGAGCCGGCCGGTGGTGCGCAGCCCCGGCGCCGCGACCCCTACGGCCGCGCGCATCGCCAGGTTCGGCAGCCGCCAGCCCAGCACCCGCTTGACGTGCTTTTTCATGCCGTGCCAGCTCTGCCGCCGCCCGGCCGCCGTGGCGCGGAAGTCGACGGAGGGCGCCGCCCGCTCCCCGGAGCCGCCCCCGTCCTCGCTCGGCGGGGCCGTCCCCGGTGCCGTGGGGTCGTCCGGGGTAGGGGTGGTGCGCTGGGCCATGACCGCCCTCCGTGACGGCGTGGGTGCTGGGCGTGGCCAGACTAGCCCGATGCGGTGCCGCGCGCCCGCTGCCACGCGCGCGGCGGCCGTCGCGGCGGTCCCGTCAGGACCCGGCGGGCGAGGTGGACCGTTCGCCGAGGCTGATGCCGTCGAAGAGGACCGTCATGAAGTGCCCGGCGAGGTCGTCGGTCGTCAGCGCGCCCTCAGGTCGGTACCACCGCACCGTGACCCAGATGGTGTCGCGGATCATCCGGTAGGTGAGCTTGGGGTCGACATCGGTGCGGAACACCCCGGCGGCCTGGCCCCGGGTGATGACGTCGATCCAGATGTCCTGGATCTGCTCCTCGACGGTGCCGAGGTAGTCGAAGCGCGGGAACTGCCGCAGGTAGTTCCAGTCGTTCTGCACCACGGTGATCGCGGCGCGGTGCGGCTTGAGCGACCGGTAGGCGGCCCGGATCAGCCGGGACAGGATCTCGTCGGGGGCGCCGCCCTCGGCGACCGCGGCCTGGTAGTCGCGCAGGAGTTCGTCGAGGAACGAGGACAGCACCTCGTCGACGATCGACTCCTTGGAGTCGAAGTGGTGGTAAAGGCTCCCCGAGAGGATGCCGGCCTCGTCGGCGATCTCGCGGACCGTGGTCGCCTGGAACCCCTTCTGGGCGAAGAGCTCGGCGGCGAGCCGGACCAGGTTGCCGCGGCGCTCGGAGGCCAGCGGGGAGGAGGCCTGGCGGCCGCGGCCGGGCTTGC
>NZ_JBHSBH010000015.1:826027-852211 GCF_042650565.1 Nocardiopsis sediminis | reverse complement strand
GGCGCCCCCCCCCGCCGGGGCCGGCGCCTGGCCGGAGGCCGCGGTGGTGTCGTGGCTGTTGGTACTCACCCTCGCCATTATGGCCGCAGCGTCCAATCGCTTGTTCAAGTGGACGACCGGTGACGCGCCGCACGGAGCGCCGTACGATGCGCCGCGCGGCCCGCGCCGGGCGGGCGGCGGCGCCGGAGCCCGGCCCTCAGGCCAGCAGCCGCGCCAGCTCGCGCACCGACGGGCAGGGCCAGCGCAGCATGCAGGAGTGGCAGCGCAGCGCCGCGGGCGCCTCCGCGCTGGAGACGCCGCCGCAGTCGCGGGGGTGGTGCAGGTCCAGCAGGCTGAGGCAGAAGTCGGCGAGCGCGGTGACCTCGTCGCGCGCGTTGGCGTAGAACGCGACGTCGTTGATGCGCAGCAGGGCGTTCTCACCGGCCTGCGGGGGGATGCCGACGGTATCGGGGGCCCACGGCACGGCCTTGTCGGCGCGATCGCGGATGCCTTCGACGTAGAGCCGCAGGCGCTGGTGGTCGTCGAGGCGCCCCATCGAGGACGCGAACATGTCCGAGACCGACATCGGTATTCCCCCTTGCCGCGCGGGGCCGCTCCGAGTCCAACCACACCACTGACTACTCACAGTACACGTTGAGTAACCGATCGTCGTAGTCGGGGGGAGGGTGTCGACCCGGACGCGTCGAAGGCCGGTCCGGATCCCCTTCCGGCCCTGCCCCGGGACATGCGTACGGGCCGCCCCGGGGGCGTGGGAGCGGCCCGTACGCGGGAGGCGGAGACCGCCGCGGCGGTCACCTCGGAGCATCGACGGCGGTGTCAGCCGCAGCTTCCGCCGCAGCTGCACGAACCGCCACTCTGACATCCGCAGCCGCAGCCGGAGCCGCAGCTACAGCCGCCGGGTGCGGGGGGAGCGGGCACGGACTGGATCATGGTCCCTCCTCGGTTCCGACACGCGGCGCGGGCACGGCGCGAGGCGCGTGTTCCCGGCACCGAAGTGGGGATTCCCGCCAAGGGAGATCACCAATCGCCGCCGCCCAACCCGTCATCCGCGCCCGGCGGGGATCAGGCGAAGAAGCCCGACACCGGCGCCGGCCGGCGCAGCATCCGGTACAGCCACACCTGCCCCGCGATCATCAACGGCACCACGGGCGCCAGCGCGAACACCACCAGGGCCAGGGTGCCCGCCGGGGCGGCCACGACCGGGAGCTCCACCGCCGCGGCGACCAGCAGCGGCGGCACCGCGATCGCCACCGCCGAGGTGTGCCGCGACAGCCGCGGCCCCGACAGCCCGGCCGTCGCGGCGACGGCCACCCCCACGACCACCGCGGCGGCCGCCGCGGCCTGCGGGCGCTCCAGCGCCGCCGCGGCCCCCGGCAGCAGGGCCGCGCCCGCCGCCAGGACCGTCCCGCCCAGCGCCACCCGGGCGAGCACCCGCGTGGCCTGCCCGGCGACATCGGCGCACTCGGCCGGGTTCACGGCCGCCTCGCGCCGCGCCACGGCAAGGCCGCCCCGTGCGGGCGGGAGGGCGCCGCGCAGCGCGGCCCGCGGCTCGGCCCCGGGCGGCGGCACCAGGCGCTCGGCACCGAACGCCGCACCGCGCAGCGCGAACAGCGCGACCATCGTCGCCGCGCACACCAGGGAGAACGGGTCCAGCGGCGCACCGCCCGACAGCAGCCCGCCGATCACCAGCCCCCAGCACACCGCGAGCACCCAGCTCCCGGCCGTGATCGCGGTGTCCCACGCGCCGTGCCATCCGGCCGCATCGACCCTGCCGCGGAACCAGAGGCCGGCGTCGCGCAGCAGCCAGCCGGCCAGCAGGGCGGTGAACACCGGCCACAGCTCCACGATCACCCCGCTCTTCAGCTCGGGGAACAGCCCGGCCACCACGCCCACGGCGCCGACGAGCCACACCTCCGAGCCGAGGAAGTAGGGGGCGATGGCCGAGACGGTCCGCCGCCGGTCACCCGGTGTCCGGGCCAGGTAGGGCATCAGCATCCCCAGCCCGATGTCGCACCCCGCGAGCACGAAGTAGCCCACCACCAGACCGGTGAGGACGAGGACGGCGAGGATCTCCATGGGGTCGTCTCCTTCGGACAGCCGGGCTAGAAGGTGTGGGCGGGCACGGCGGGATCGGCGTCTCGCTCCGGTGCCGGGGCCAGCGGGCCGCCGTCCGGGCCCCGCCGCGCGAAGCGCACCAGCAGCCAGAAGGTGATGGTCGCCAGGGCCGCGAAGGCGGCGGTGAACAGGGAGAACGACACCGCGGCCATGGCGGGTGACATGTCGGTCATCGCATCGGCGGTGGTCAGGTGGTGCACGACCGCCCACGGCTGGCGCGAGGTCTCGCGGTAGATCCAGCCGCCGATGCTCGCCAGGTAGGGCAGGAACGGGGTGAACACCATCGGCCACAGGAACCAGCGCCACCGGTCGATCCCGCGGAAGAGCCACACGACGAGGATGACCACGCTCAGCATCGTCATCAGCAGCCAGCTCAGCGTCATGAAGACCTCCCCGGCGGTGCCGATGCCCGTGGCGACGCCGCCGCCCTGCTCGTAGGCGCCCTCGATGGCCGCGATCTCCTCGGCGGTGTAGGTCAGCCCGCTGGTGGGCGGGCCGTCCTCGGAGAACGCGAACTGCACGCCGCCGGTGATCGAGGCCGGGAACACGGACAGGGCGAAGACCAGGGCGGCGCGCCGGATGCCGCGGCCGAACATGCCGTCGGGGTCGTTGCGGCGGGCCAGGTGGTAGGCGCTGACGGCCGCGATGACCAGGGAGCCGACGATCAGCGCGGTGTTGGCGATGTGCGCCAGCGCCAGCAGGGCGCTCGGATTGGCGGCCAGCGCGACCGGGTCGGTCAGCTCGGCGACACCGTCGTTGATCTCGAAGCCCACCGGGTTCTTCAGGAAGCCGTTGGCGACCAGCACCCAGTACGCCGACGCGTAGGCGGTGGCCGTCACCACGGCGAAGCAGGCCAGGTGCGCCCAGCGGCCCATGCGGTCCCAGCCGAAGATCCACAGCCCCAGGAACGTCGACTCGATGAAGAACGCACCCATCGTCTCGACCGCGAGCGGCGCCCCGAACGCGTAGCCGAACGTGTCGCTGAGCCCGCTCCAGTTGGTGGCGAGCTGCAACTCCATCACCAGGCCCGAGAGCACCCCCATGCCGTAGTTCACGACGTAGAGGCCGCCCCAGAACCGGACCGCGCGCATGCGCGCCTCGTCGCGGCGCACGGTGGCGCTGAACTGGCTCGCGAGGATGAACGGGGCCAGCCCCAGGGTGAGCGCCACGAACAGGTAGTGGATGCTCGCGGTGAACGCGAACTGCAATCGCGCAAGGAGGAGGGGATCGTCGAACATGGGGCCTCGTCGGTCGGGCGGACTCGGATGCCCCGATCCTGATCGCCCGGGTGCCCCCAGGGCGTCGCCCACGGGAAGGCTTCGCGGCTACCCCGGGTGGAGCGGGCGCCCGCCCTGGCCTACGCCCCGAGGTGTAGGGGGCGGGCCGGGGTGTCCCCGGCCCCGGCTCCGGGGCATCCCCGGGCCGGGCCGCCCGCGACCGGTGTCAGTCCACCCACCCCGGTGTCACCAGGCCGCTCTCATAGGCGATCACCACGAGCTGCGCGCGGTCGCGCACCTGGAGCTTCACCATGGCGCGGCTGACGTGGGTCTTGGCGGTCGCGGGGCTGACCACCAGGCGCTCGGCGATCTCCGTGTTGGACAGGCCGGCGCCGACGAGGGCGAGGACTTCGCGCTCGCGCTCGGTGAGGCCGTCCAGCCGCACCACCTGCTCCGGCCGGCGGGGCCGGCGCGCGTAGTCGGCGATCAGCCGCCGGGTGACGTTGGGCGACAGCAGCGCATCGCCGCGGGCGACCACCCGCACCCCCTGGAGCAGGTCCTCGGGCTCGGTGTCCTTCACGAGGAAGCCGCTGGCGCCCATGCGCAGGGCGTCGAAGATGTACTCGTCCAGGTCGAAGGTGGTCAGGATGACGACGCGCACCCCGCCGAGGCCGGGATCGGCGAGGATCCGCTCCGTGGCGGCCAGCCCGTCCAGGACGGGCATCCGGATGTCCATCAGCACGACATCGGGCCGCTCGGCCGCGGTCAGGCGCACGGCCTCGCGGCCGTCGGCCGCCTCGCCCACCACCGTGATGTCGGGCGCGCTGTCGAGCAGCGCCCGGAAACCGGCGCGGACCAGGGCCTGGTCGTCGGCGAGGGCGACGCGGATCATGTCGTTCCATCCTCAAGGGAGCCCACGGGCTCGGGCGGGGCGGCGGTGGCGCCGTTGTCGGGCAGGGTAGCCCGGACGGCGAAGCCCCCGGCGGGGTGCGGGGCGGCGTCCAGGGTGCCGCCCAGGGCCGCGGCGCGTTCCCGCATCCCCGCGATGCCGTTGCCCGGGGCGAAGCCGCCGGCGCTCGCTGTGCCGTCGTCGCGCACCTCCACGGTCAGCCCCGCGGCGGTGAACGCCAGGTCAACGGTAACGGTGGCCGCGCCGGAGTGGCGCACGGCGTTGGTCAGCGATTCCTGGACGATGCGGTAGGCGGCGGCCTCGACACCGGCCGACAGCCGGCGGCGGCCACCCGTCGCGGCGACGCGGACCTCGATGCCCGCGCTCCGTGCCCCCTCGGTGAGTTCGCCGATGCCGTCCAGGCCCGGGGCGGGCGAGCGGGGCGCCTTCTCATCGACGGTGCGCAGGACGTTCAGCGTCGCGCGCAGCTCCCGCAGCGTCTCCCTGCTGGTCCGCTTGATGATCGCCAGCGCCTCGGCCGCCCGCTCGGGTTCGGCGTCGATCAGGTACAGCGCGCTGCCCGCCTGCACGTTGATCTGCGAGATGTTGTGCGCGACCGTGTCGTGGACCTCGCGGGCGAGCCGGACGCGCTCGTCCGCGGCGCGCCGCCGGATCGCCTCCTCACGTGTGCGGGCGGCCTCCTCCGCCCGCTCGCGCTCGGCGGCCAGGTACTCATTGCGCCTGCGCACGGCCTCGGCGGAGATGAGGACCACGAGCATCCAGGCGAGCATGGCCAGCGCCGCCCCGGGGCGGAGCAGGCCGTAGGCGAGGGACTCCCACCCCCCGATCACCAGGGACTGGGCACAGCCCAGGAGCCACGCCTGCCACCGGTGGCCGTCGACCGCCGCACGGAACAGCGTGTAGGCCCCGACCGCCCCCAGCGCGCCGTCCGGGAACGCCATCGGGTAGTAGGCGGTCGTCGCCGTTGTGCTCACCAGGGCGACGGCCACCGGGAGCCGGTCGCGCCACAGCAGCGGGAGCACCGCCACCGCTATCAGCAGCAGGCCCCACGGCATCAGCGGGCGTCCCGTGTGGTCGCCGACCCCGAACTCGGCCAGCACCGAGGACCCCACGGCCAGCACGGCGGCCACCGCGGTGGCCACGGTGTCGCCGCGGGTGGGGCGCAGGCGGAGGCGGGACGTCATGACACGAAGGTACGCCGCGGCGGTGGTGGTGGCGCGTCCTCCCCGGGGAGGGTCCGCACCGGCCGGGGGTACTCCGAGCGGAGTACCCCCGGCCGTGACGAGGACACCGGTGCGGCGAAGGCCGCGGACGGCCTCAGCCGCGGGCCCGCCGCCTCTCGAGCGCCCGGGCGCCCGCGTCGGAGCCCATCGCGGCCACCAGCAGCGCGGAGCCGACGGCGCCCAGCGCGGTCATCTGCTCGCCGAGCAGGACCATCGACAGCACCGCGGCGGTCAGCGGCTCGGTGATGCCGCCCACCGCGGCCGCCGTGTCCGAGGCGGTGCGCAGCCCGCCGAAGAACGCGAGGTAGGCCAGCGCCGTCGGGACGAGGGCGAGGAACGCGAGCAGGCCGAGCGAAAGGGCGTCGGCCGGAACCGCCAAGCCCGCCGCCGCACCGGCCGGTGCCAGCAGCACCCCGCCGACGAGCAGCCCCAGGCCCACGTTCACCAGGGGGTCCAGCCCCGCCACCGGTTTGCGGTTGGCCAGCGTCATCAGCGAGAACACCAGGCCCGCGCCGAGCGAGCAGCCCAGGCCGGCGGCGAGCCGCGCGGGCGACGCGTCGGCGCCGGGGAACCCGGCGAGCAGCGCGAGCCCGGCGACGGCCAGGAGCACCGACACCACCAGGCGGCGCGCCGGCAGGGACCGCGACCCCAGGCAGATCCCGATGGCGACGAACACCGGGACACTGCCGATCTTGACGAAGGTGGCCAGCCCCACGGGGACCAGCGCGAGCGAGGCGAAGTACAGGCTCTGGAACACCGCGTGCAGCACGCCGTTCAGGACGAGGCGCGCCAGCAGCGGCCGGGTCAGCGGCAGCCGCCGCAGCCGGCCCGACACCCCCAGGAAGGCGGTGATGAGCAGGCCGCCGAGGAGCAGCCGGTAGGTCGCCACCGCCAGCGAGGGGACGCCGGACACGTCCTGGAGGAGGTGGCCGGCGAGCCCGCCGGTGCCCCACAGCACGCCGGCGGTGATGAGCAGGAGAAAGCCCCGCTGCGCGGACACAGGCGAAGCGGCGGCCGGAACGGCCGGGATGGTTCGGGACATGACAGGGACTCCGACGTCGGCACGGAAAGGGGAACCGTGGGCGCCGGGACGTCACGCGGATGCGATCGAAGAATGCGCGCGCTGCGCTGCCGCGCCGGTCGAGCGGCGCGGGGTGACGCCCCGGTCAGATCCGGGGCGGGGGCGTGACGAACAGCCGAGTCTGGTGGACCATGGAGCCGAGACTAACAGCCGCGGGTTCCCGGGGCGCGCCCGGTGCTCGATGCCGGTGATCCGCCCGCCCCCGATGCGGAACGCGATCACCGGGCCGTGCGTCCAAGCAAGAGCAGCCCGTCCCCCTCCGCACCGGCGGGCCTCCTCCCCACAGTCAGGAGCGAACAGTCCGGCAATGAGCTACCCCTATTACGGTCCCGCCTACGGCCAGCCCCAGCCCTACGGGCCACCGAACGGCCACCCTCCCGGCCCGTATCCGCCCCAGGGGCCGCCGCCCGCGCCGACGCCCCACATCGATATCCAGGCGCTCCAGAACGAGTCGCTGGACGAGGCGCGGCTGAACCTGCGCGTCATCATGAACAACGACCCCTCCACGCTCGGCACCGATAAGCTCGCCTACTCGGTGAACCCCGGGCTCACGGCGCTCATCGTGCGCCGCCTTCCCGACCCCTCGAAGTCGGTGCTGCTCGACAAGCGGCACACGCACCGGTGGGGGTGCACCAAGGCGGACCTGTGGGGGATGGCGCTGGCCAACATGGCCTACGAGCCCGTCGACGTGCGGACCTTCGAGACCGACGCGGACACGCTGGTCTGCGCCGTCATGGGCCAGGGCTGGCCGGGGGCCGCGCACGTGATGCGGCTGCCCGAGATCGTCCGTGAGCCGATGCCGTTCGGTGCGATCCTGATGATGCCGAACAGCAATACCCTGCTGTACGCGGTGCTGCGCAGCCAGCGCTCGCGCCCGCTGATCTCGTTGCTGTTCAACACGGCGATGAGCCTCGCCGACGGCGACCTCTTCGTGGACCAGATGCTGTGGTGGCGCGAGGGCAAGCTCCGCGGGATGTCCGCCCGCCCCGACCCGGGCGGCGGCGTCCAGCTCCGCCAGGACAAGGAGTTCACCTTCCTCCTCGACCACGAACTCCCGGCGTACTGACCCCGGGGCCACCAACGGCGCGGTGGCCCCGGGCGGGGGGATTCCGGCCGGTTTCAGGCGACGGACGTCGCCCGTCGGGACCTGGCGGACCGCCAGGTGAGCGTGAAGACGACACCGGTACGCGGCTTCGGCAGCGGCCCCCAGGAGTCGGCGATGTAGTCGACCAGGGTCATACCCCGCCCGTGCTGCGCCATTGGGGTGAGGGGCCGGATGAAGGGAAGTGTCCCGCCGGCGGGACACCCCTCGTCGTCGACCTCGATGATGATCCGGCGGGTGTCGATCTTCAACGTGACCGTGAAGACGCCCCCGCGCCCGCTGGCGGTATAGCGGACGGCGTTGGTCGTCGCCTCCGAGACGAGGAGGACGGCGGAGGCGATCGTGTCCTCGGGGATCTCGAACCCCTCATGCGAGGAGAGGATCTCGTCGGTCCACACCCGCGCCTTGCGAATCTGGTCGGCCCAGCCCGGGAACCGCTGTTCGTAGGACACCGCCATTACCGCCCCTCGAATCGGAAGAGGTAGGGGCGAATCCGACGCGACCGCGTCTTCCGGTGATCCCATTTCTGGGATTGCATTCCCCGTGGGTTCATGATGTTTCCTCCCTGAATGTCCATGGTTCGAGGGCTGATTTTCGTGCTCGATGACCCTCGAAATTGATGCTCGCATCGAATATTCGCTAGAGTCCATCCATCGCTTCCAGCTGGGATCTACTGCTCTGATCTCGAATACGGAAGAATGGCTTCGCGATGGGAGGTTGTTCATGGCGATAGAAAGTGATAACGGGAACGATAAGTTCGGTGGTGCAGTGCGGAGGCTGCGCCTCCAAGCTGGAATTTCACAGACGCAGCTGGCGAAGTGCATTCCGATGGCGCAGTCCACCGTCAGTGGAGTGGAACTGGGGAATAAGTCGGTCAAACTCAAACAAGCCGAACGCCTGGATGCCGTCCTCAAGGGCGATGGACACTTGGTCCGTCTGTGGCGCAGCCTTCAAGACGGCCATCTCGTGCCCGACTGGTACCGCAAGGTTCCGGAGATGGAACGGCGGGCGGTCGAAATCCACGACTACCATCCGTTGCTGGTGCCGGGGATCTTGCAGGCACAGGGGTACGCGTTCGCGACGATTCGGGTGGCTGACCGGACCGCCTTGACCGCGGAGGTGGAGGCGCAGGCGCGGGCGCGGAGTAAACGACAGGAGATCCTGCTGAAGGACGATCCCCCGTTCCTGCGGGTGGTCCTCGACCAGACCGTGCTGTACCGCTTGCTCGGCACGCCTGAGATTATGAAGGAGCAACTGGACTATCTGCGGGAAGTGTCGACGTGGGAACGGGTGGAGATCTTGATCATCCCGCATCCCACGTGGAACCATCCCGGCCTCGTCGGAGGGTTCCGTCTCCTGAAGGTTCCCGAGGCGGGAATGGTGCTTTACCAGGAGTCCAGTGCGATGGGCGGCGTGGTCGTCGCCAGAGAAACCGTGGAAGAGCACGTCTCGCTCTGGGGAGACCTCCGGGCGCTCGCCCTTCCTCCGGATCCGTCGCGTTCCCTGATTGAGAAGGCACGAGAAGAGGTCAGATGAACATCATCGCCAGCACGTGGCACAAGGCCAGCTACAGCAAGGCCGACACCTGTGTCGAAGCGGCCTACACATCCACCGGCGGCGCTGCGATCCGGGACACCCAGCACCGAGGACATGCCACCTTGGAGTTCTCCGCGCCGGAGTGGCGGGCCCTCTTGAGTGACATCGACACGTTGTGACCTAGCGGACGAACGCGTCGTCCGGAGGCGCCGGGGAATCGAGGGCGCCCGCGTCGTGGACCGGTGGTGTGCCCGCGGCGAAGCGTTCCAGTTCGGGGCCTGAGATGAGGCGGGCCATGTCGGGGTCGCGGTGGGCTCGGCGGGTCAGGTCGTCGGTGGGGAGCCTGTTTGCCGATGCCACCAGCACCAGGTTGCCGAACCGGCGGCCGCGCATGACGCCCGGCTCGGCGATGAGCGCCCCATAGGGGAACACCTCCGCCGCCGTGGCGACCTGGGCGCGGGCGTGGCGTAGGCGGCCGCCGTCGCCGATGTTGGCGGCGATGACCCCGCCGGGCCGCAACACGCGTGCCGCTTCGGTGTAGAACTCCACCGACGTCAGCGCCGCCGGGGTGCGCGCGCCCGCGAAGACGTCGCTCACCACCAGGTCGGCCGAGTCCGTGCGGCGCTGCCCCAGCCAGATCCGTGCGTCGCCGATGCCGACGCGGATGTCGGCCCTGCGGTCCCAGGGCAGGGACCCGCGGACCAGCTCCACCAGCCGGGCGTCGATGTCGACCGCGCGCTGGCGGGAACCGGGCCGGGTCGCCGCGATGTAGCGGGCCAGGGTCAGCGCCCCCGCACCGAGGTGGAGCGCATCGACGGCCTGTCCCGGCGGGGCCATGAGGTCGGCGACGTGGCCCAGGCGGCGGATGTACTCGAAGTCCAGGTGGGTGGGGTCGGACAGGTCGACGTGGGACTGCGGCGTGCCGTCGACCACGAGCAGCCAGGAGTCGGGCCGGTCGGCGTCGCGCATCAGCTCGACCTCCGGGCGCCCGTCGGCCGCGGTGGTGGTGTCCCTGTTCCGCCCGCGCATGCGCCCCCCGATCACCGCTCTCTGCCGGGCCCGCGCCCCGGTCCGTCTCCAGCGTAGGGGGCCGCCGGGACCGGTCCGCCCGGCCCTCGGGACGTGCGGATGACGGGGCCTGCCGGGAGCCGGGCCAGGGCACGGGGCGTACGGACGACGGGACCGACCCGACACCCGGCCGGGTCACGCGGGCGGCAGGAAACCGCCGTAGGCGCCGCGGTAGAAGACGAGCGGCGCGGCCTCGGGGGTGGTGTCGCCTGGTGTCAGGCGCAGGACGCGGGCGACGACGATGGCGTGGTCGCCCGCCCGGTGCTCGGCGTCGACGCGGCAGTCGATCCAGGCCAGCGCCCCGGACATGATCGGGGTGCCGAGGGGCGACCACGCGGTCTCCAGCCCCGCGAACTTGTCGCCGCCCTTGGCGGCCAGGCGCCGGCACACGTGCTCCTGGCCGGCGCCGAGGATGCTGACCGCCAGCCCGGGGGAGCGGCGCAGCAGCGGCCAGCTCGAACTGGTGTGGGCGACGCAGAACCCCACGAGCGGGGGGTCGAGCGAGACCGACGTGAAGGAGTTCGCGGCCAGCCCCACCGGCCGCCCGGTGGCCGGGTCGTACCCGGTGACGGCGACGACGCCGGTGGCGAAGTGTCCCAGGAGGTCGCGGAACCGGCGCGGGTCGATGTGCCCGTCGGCGCGCGCCGGGTCGCGTGCGCCATAGGTCGATGCGATCGCGGTGTGGTGTGCTCCGGCGCGGTCGCCGTTCGACATGAGCGCCGCCCCCTCTCGCGGTCAGCCAAGCGCTTGCTTGGTTTGCCTACTCTACACCCGGATCCTGAACGACGCCGGGTGCGGGCGCGTCTTGGCTGCTTCGAGTTGGATGATTGACAGCAAGCGCTTGTTCGGTATGGAGTCGACGGTAAGACCCCCGGCATGTGGAGGCCCGATGCGACCACAGGTCCCCACCCCGCGGAGCGGGATGCGGGACGCCGCCGCGATCGCCGGGGTCGGGTACACGCCCTTCAGCACCGACTCCGGGGTCAGTACCACCACCCTGGCCTGCCGGGCGATCCTCGCCGCGCTCGACGACGCCGGCCTCGGCGCGGCCGACGTCGACGGCATCGCCACCCACCGCGTCGGCGACTCCAGCCCGCCGTGGGTGGTCGGCCCGGCGCTCGGCATCGACGACCCCGCCTGGTACCTGGACCAGTTCGGCGGCGGCAGCGTCTCGCACGCGGTGATCGGCCAGGCGGCCATGGCCGTCGCCACCGGCATGGCCGACACGGTCGTCTGCTACCGCGCCATCAACGCCCGGTCGGAGTTCCGCATGGGCGGGGCGGGCCGCGCCCCAGCGGGCGCATTCGACCTCCAGTACCAGGCCCCCTACGGGCTGATCGCGCCCGTGCAGCACTACGCGCTCCTCGCCCGCGCCCACATGCTCGCCTACGGCACCACCCACGAACAGCTCGGCCGCGTCGCGATCCAGCAGCGGGCCAACGCCGCCCGCAACCCGCGCGCGCTCAAGCGGACCCCCATCACCATGGCCGACTACCTTGGCGCGCGCTGGATCAGCGAGCCGTTCCGGCTCCTGGACTGCTGCCTGGAGACCGACGGCGCCTGCGCGGTCGTCGTCACCTCCGCCGAACGGGCGCGCGACCTCCGCCGCCCCGCTGTGCACATCACCGGGGCCGCCTGGGGCGGCGGCCACTCCACCTACTCCTCGGGAACCGCGGGGGAGCCGCCCGCCACAGCGGACACCACCACCTCCTACGCCGCCCGCCTCGCCCCCCGCCTGTTCGCCATGGCCGGGCTGGGCCCGGCCGACATCGACGTCGCCCAGCTCTACGACTGCTTCACCTGGACCGTCCTGGTCCAGCTGGAGGACTACGGCTTCTGCGCCAAGGGGGAGGGCGGCCCGTTCGTGGAGTCCGGGGCGACCGCGCCCGGCGGCCGGCTGCCGGTCAACACCCACGGCGGATTCCTCTCGGAGGGCTACGTGCACGGGATCAACCACATCACCGAGGCCGTGCTGCAACTGCGCGGGGAAGCGGGCGAGGGGCAGGTCCCCGGCGCCGAGGTCGCGCTGTCCACCGCCCAGCCCGGGTACGTCCTCGCCGGGACGTCGGCGCTGCTGCTGACGGCGGCCCGGTGACCGGCGACGGGCCGCCGCGCGGCCGGGCGCCCGCCGGCCCCCCGGATCGGCAGCGGCCGCACCCGGCGGCCGACCGCGATTCCGCCGCCTGGTGGCGGGCCGTGCGCGAGCACACCTTCCCCCTCCAGCGCTGCACCGACTGCGCGGCCCTGCGCCACCCCGCCCGGGAGGTCTGCGGCCGGTGCCGGTCCTTCGCCTGGGCCTGGACCCCCGCCCTGGGCACCGGCACCGTCGACGCGTGGACCACTACCCACCGCGCGGTGCACCCGGCCTTCGCCGGCCTGGTGCCGTACACCGTCCTGCGCGTCCGCCTCGACGACGCACCGGGTCTGTGGTGCTGGGGCGGGCTGGCGGCGGCCGCCGACCCGGGCGTCCTCCGTGCCGGACTTCCGGTCCGAGCCGTCTTCACCGACGCCGACGCCGACCTCACCCTGATCGACTGGGCGCCGCGCTGACGGCCTGCCTGCGATCGACCTCGCCTCCGGACACGCCTCACACGGCGCCGATTTGCCTCTGACACTGATGTCAGGTCCTAGCGTGGCCGGGTGGCTCTTGCGCCACGGGCGCACGGGTGCCGTGCGGTCACAACGAGGGAGAGGACGAGGTACCGGCAATGTCGACTCTGGGGATCATCGGCAGCGGAAACATCGGAGCCGCGGTCGGGCGGCTGGCGGTGGCGGCGGACATCGATGTCGTGATCGCCAACTCGCGCGGCCCGCAGAGCCTGGCAGGACTGGTCGAAGAGCTGGGGCCGCGCGCCACCGCCGCGACCGTGGAGCAGGCCGCCCGCGCAGGGGACGCGACCCTGCTCAGCATCCCGCTGTCCGCCTACGGATCCATTCCGGCCGAGCTGCTGCGGGGCCGCACCGTGCTGGACACCGGCAACTACTATCCCCACCGCGACGGCCGGATCGCCGAACTCGACTCCGAGGAACTGACCACGACCGAACTCGCCCAGCGGCTCCTTCCCGGTGCCCTGCTGGTCAAGGCCTTCAACAACATCATGGCCCACCACATCCCCCAGCTCGCCCGTCCCGCGGGGGCCGCGGACCGCAGCGCCCTGCCCATCGCCGGCGAGGACACCGGTGCCAAGGAACGGGCCGCGAAGCTGATCGACCGGCTCGGCTTCGACACCGTCGATGCCGGGACGGTGGCCCAGAGCTGGCGCTTCGAGCCCGAGTCCGGCGCCTACACCCACATCTACCTCGCCGACCCGGACGTGCCCTTCGACCAGATGATGCAGGCCCCCGCCGCCCCGGTGCCGGCCGAGGAGCTGCGCGCGGCACTGGAGGAGAGCGAACGGGTGAGGGTGGCCGGGCGCACCTTCTGACGGTTCGCAACGGAGCCTTCGCCGGTCTTGTCGGCGGAGGCCGTCGTCTCTCCTCTCCGTCCAGGGCCAGGTCGCGTACAGGGCACTACCCTGAGACCTGACATAGATGTCAGGAAAACCGGAGAGGCGGCTTGTGCGAATCGGTGAGCTCTCGGGGCGGCACCCAGGGCCACTCCTGAGCACCGTCCGGGCGGTATCCCGCCGGTTGGCGCCCGGCCGCCGCCGAAGCCGGGACCGGGCCCCGCTTCAGCCGCCCGTCGCTCTACGTCTCAGGGCCGGCTTGTCGGTCTTGCCCGTCGGACCCGTCGGCAGCGCGTCGACGATCACCACCCGCCGCGGCACCTTGTAGTTGGACATGTGCCCCCGTGCCCACTCTGTCAGCCCGTCCGCGGAGACTCCACGGCCCCTGCGCGCGACGATGAACGCGCACCCCACCTCGCCCAGCCGCGGGTCCGGCACCGGCACCACCGCCGCCTGCGCGACATCGGGGTGGCGCAGCAGCAGCGCCTCGATCTCGGCCGGGTAGGCGTTGAACCCGCCGACGATGAACATGTCCTTCTTCCGGTCCACGACCGCCAGGTTCCCGGCCGCGTCGAGGACCCCGATGTCGCCCGTGTGCAGGCGGCCCGCGGCGTCCACGGCGGACGCGGTGCCGCCGGGGTCGCCCAGGTAGCCGCGCATCACCCCGTACCCGCCGACCAGGATCTCCCCGCGCTCCCCGGCCGGGAGTGCGGCACCGGCGTCGTCCACGATCCGCACCTCGACCCCCGGCATGGGCCGCCCGGCCGTGGACGCGATGACGTCCACCGGGTCGCCCGCCCGCGTCATCGACACCACCGTGCCCTCGATCAGCCCGTAGGCGTTGATCATCCGGCGGACCAGGCCGCCGCGCCGCCCGCCGGCGAGTTCCGCCCCTTGGTCGACCCCGAGCAGGCGGCGGATCAGCTCCGGCGGCACCGACGCGGCGCCGCAGATCCCCACGCGCAGCGACGACAGGTCGTGCCCGGCCTCCGCGCCGTCGAGCAGGCCGTGGAACAGGGTCGGCGGCCCGGCCAGGACGGTCACGCGCTCGCGTTCGACCAGGCGCAGCAGCCGTCCGGGGTCGAACACCGCCTGCGGCAGCAGCAGCGCCGCCCGCATCACCCCGGCGAGCAGGCCCGCGTTGACCCCGAACCCGTGCGAGAACGGGGCGATGACCGGGTAGCGGTCGCCCTCCCGCAGGCCGACGACGGCCGACCAGTCCCAGTACCCGCGCAGCAGCTGGGCGTGGGGGATCAGCACGCCTTTGGGAGCGCCCGTGGTGCCGGACGTCGCGAGGACTTCGGCGAGGTCGTCGCCGGCCACCGCCAGCGCGCGCCGTTCGGCGCCGGCCGGGTCGACGCCGTGGCCCGCTGCGGTGAACGCGGCGAACGCGGTCACGCCCGGGAGCGCGGCGGCGGGGTCGCCGGGGTGGGCGTCGAGCAGGACCACGCGGTGCAGCTCCGGCAGGCCGGCGAAGGGGCGGCCGTCGTCCGCCGGCCCGCCCGCCGCATCCGCGATCAGCCGGACGAAGGACGTGCCGAGGAAGTGCTCGGTGGTGAAGAGCACGCGCGCGCCGGTGCGCCGCAGCAGGTCGGCGGCCTCGATCCCGCGGAACCGGCTGGACAGCGGGGCGAGCGCGGCCCCGGCGTCCCAGCACCCGAAGGCGGCCGCCGCCCACTGCGCGGAGTTGGGCGCCAGCAGCGCCACCCGGTCGCCGGGCCCCACCCCGGCCGCGATGAGCGCCCGGGCCACCCGCCGCGCCTGGTCGGCGAGGCCGGCCAGCGTGAGGCGGGCGCCGTCGTCGGCCACCACCACGGCACCGGGCCGCGCCCGCGCCTGGGCCCGCAGCATCCGGGGCAGCGACGTCCACCCCTCCGGCACCGGCGAGAATTCGCCGCCCGTCGCGGCATCGACGGCATCCGCGCCGTCCGGGGGCAGGGGGTCCGCGGACACGGGATCGGTCACTCCCTTCCTGGACCGCCGCCAGGACCTCGGCGAGGCCTGCTGGGCGGCCCGCTTCCGGGCCGCTATGGAGAGCCCGGCGGAACGGCTCACGCGTGCGTGGTCAGGGCGGGCAGGCGGTGGTGCGGTCGCGGCCGAGGTGGTGGCCGCGGGTGTCGGTGACGGTGGCGGGGCGTCGCTCGGTGTCGGGGTGTTCCTCGATCTGGACGCCGATACGGACGGGGGACAGGTCCGTGAGGCTCTGCTCGATCCGGGAGCGCCACATCGGGTCGGCCACCAGGGATCCCCGGGTGAAGGTCACGCGCAGGGTCGCGGTATCCAGGGTGCCCTCCCGGCGCAGCCACAGGTCCCAGTGGGCGATGCCGTCGATCCCGGCCAGGGCGCGCTCCAGCCCCGGCAGCGCGACCCGGCGGCCGCGGACCAGCACCTCGTCGCCCACGGTGTGGGCGGGCGGCGGGACCGCCGGGGCGCCGTCCGGGGCCACTGCCACCAGGCCCGTGCGCACCGTGGCGCCGGCCAGGCCGGTGTGCCACGCCGGCGCGGTGACGATCTCCGCCGCGCCCGCCGGATAGGGGGCGGCCAGCAGCGTGTCCTCGGCGAGGGGGGCGAGCCCCAGCAGCCCCGGCGCGGCCGGGGTGAAGCCGGGCTCCCCGGGGCCGCGGTGCGCGATGGCCACGTGCAGCAGCGGGTCGGTGAACAGGTCGGTCACCTCGGCGCCGAACTCGGCGGCGAGGTGGCGCCGGGTGGCCTCGCCGGTGATCTCCCCGACGAGCAGCAGCCGCCGCAGCCCCAGGTCCAGCGGGTCGGCCAGGAACTCCAGGTGCAGCCGGGCGAGTAGGTCCATCGCACCCGTGGGGGTGATGGCGAGCGCGGTCGCCCCCACCGCCTCCAGGGTGCGCAGCAGCCGCATGCGCCCGCGCGGGCCGACCGACGCCGCCGCGGCGCCCGCCGCGACGGCGGCCTCGGCCAGGAGCCCGCCGGTCGGCTCGCCGTCGTCGTTGAGCGCCGCCACCACGCGGTCCCCGGAGCCGATCCCGGCCCCGGCCAGGGTCTGCGCGGCCACGGCCACCCCTGCCGCCCGATCCCGAGCCGAGAGGACGGCCGCCGGCCCGCCCCCGGGCGGAACCAGCAGCAGGCCGGGGCCGGACGGGGCGTCGTCGGGACGGCCGCGGGCATCGGGGCCTCCGCGGGCGTCGCACCGCAGCCACGAGGTCCCCGCGCGGATCCGAGGGGTGGCGGTCATGTGTCACCGCCCTCGGGTTCGCTCCGCACGTGGTCCGGGGCCCGCCCCGGCCGGTGGGCGCGGTGGTGCACCGCCGCGGCACGGCCGTACGCCGTCCCGAGATGCGCACCAGGGACGGGCGGCGCCGGGGCCGCCGGAAAGCGCGTGGTCATTGGGGCATCACCTCGTCGCGGAACAGGCGGAGGGAGTCGCACACGTGGTGGTGGGCGAGGCCGCCCACCTGGGCCTGGAGGAGCAGGTCGGTGGCCCCGGCCGCCTGGATCTCCTCCAGGGCCTTGCGGGAGCCCCCGGGGTCGTCGAGGACGACCATGCGGTGGCGGCAGAGGGTGTCGAGGGCCTCCTCGGGGGCCATGCCCGCGGCGAGCTGGCCCAGGACGCGGTGGGTGGCGTGCCGGGCGTCGTAGTAGCCGGGCGGGGTGACCAGGTTGACCTGGCGGCGGATGTACCAGAGCACGGCGTCGGCCGCGGTCTCGACGGCAGCCGCGCGGGTGGCGGCCACGTGCCAGGGGATCATCAGCGCCACCCGGCGCGCGGCCGGGTCGTGCCCCGCCTCGGCCAGGGTTTCGCGGTAGGCGGCGATGTCGTCGGCGACGTCGTCCAGCCCCTTGAGCATCGTCATGCCGAGCAGGTTCCAGCCGCGCCGCGCCGCCGCGAGGTAGCCGGCGCGGCTGGTCGACGCGACCCACACGGGCGGGTGCGGGTCCTGGACCGGCCGCGGGTACACGCCCACGCCCGGCACGCTGAAGTACTCGTTGTCGATGCTGACCGGGGCGCCGTCGGCCCGCCAGATCTCCAGGACGGCGTCGAGCGAGTCCTCCCAGATCCGGCGCGAGTGCTCGAAGGGCCGCTGGAACGCCTGGTACTCCAGGGGCGAGGCGCCGCGCCCGGTGCCGAACTCGACCCGGCCGCCGGAGAGGACGTCCAGTGTCGCGACGCGCTCGGCGGTGCGCACGGGCGGCTGGAACGGCAGCAGCACCACACCCAGGCCCAGCCGGATGCGGCGGGTGGTGCGGGACAGTGCGGCCAGGATGAGGTCGGGCGCCGAGGAGTGGGAGAACCCGCGGGTGAAGTGGTGCTCCACGAACCAGGCGGCCTCGTAGCCCAGTTCGTCCGCCAGCTCCACCTGGGCCAGGACGTCGGCGAACGCGCGCTGCTCGACCTCGCGGGTGCGGCCGCGCACCTCCACCTCGTAGCCCAGGCCGACCCGTAGCGACGGCATCGCGCCTCCGAAGTCCCGTGCCGACAATAACAACCAAGCGTTCGCTTGGTAGCGTAACAGCAGGATGCCCGGCCGACAACAGCGTCACATCCGCGCAGGTCCGGCCCGCCTCCGGCAACGCCAACGGCCGGCGCCCCGCACGGGCACCGGCCGTTGTCAGTCCGTTCTACTCGCCGTCGAGCAGGTCCAGCTCCTCCGGCGACAGTTCCAGGCCGGCCGCCGCCGCGCTGTCGCGGATGGTCTCCGGCCGGGACGACCCCGGGATCGGCACCACGTGCGGGCCCTTCGCCAGCATCCACGCCAGGCACACCTGCTGCGGGCTCACCCCGTGCGCCTTCGCGACCTCGGCGAACGGCGCGTGGCGGTCGGCCAGGGCGCCCGCGCTCGAGATCCCGCCCAGCGGGCTCCACGGCAGGAAGGCGACGCCCAGCTCGCCGCACAGCTCCAGCTCGGCCTCGCTGGACCGGAACCCCGGCGAGAACTGGTTCTGCACCGACACCAGGCGCCCGCCCAGGACCTCGTGGGCCAGGCGGATCTGCCCCGGGTCGGCGTTGGAGATCCCCGCCGCCTGGATCTTGCCCTCGTCCAGCAGCACGGCCAGCGCGCCCACCGACTCCTCGAACGGCACCTCGGGGTCGGGCCGGTGGTACTGGTAGAGGCCGATCGCCTCCACCCCCAGGCGGCGCAGCGAATCCTCGCAGGCGGCGCGCAGGTGCTCGGGGCTGCCGTCGAGCGTCCACGTGCCGCCCCCGGGGCGCAGGTGCCCGCCCTTGGTCGCGACCAGGACCTCCGAGGCGTCGGCGCCGCGGGCCGCCAGCGCCTCGGCGACCAGCGACTCGTTGTGCCCGATGTCCTCAGGGCCGAGGTGGTAGGCGTCCGCGGTGTCGATCAGCGTGACCCCCGCGTCGAGCGCGGCGTGGATGGTCGCGATGGACCGCTCCCGCTCGGGGCGGCCCTCGATGGACATGGGCATGGCGCCCAGCCCGATCGCACTCACGGACCGCTGGCCGATGTTTCGCGTCTGCATATGCCGGTGTCTCCCCAGTCGAACGGATGCGAAAGGCCGCCGGCGGCGTGCGCGGTCCCCCGCCGTGCGCGGCGTGTCACCAGCCTGGCCGCGGACGCTTAAGCTGTCCAACAGAAGAAACCGATCGCGGCGTTCGCTTCAGGTGATCAATATGGAACTGCGGCAGCTACAGTACTTCGTCGCCGTGGCGGAGGAACGCCATTTCACCAGGGCGGCGCGGCGCATGCTCGTCGCCCAGTCCGGCCTCTCGGCGTCCATCCGCTCGCTGGAGCGCGAACTCGGCGCCCCCTTGTTCGTCCGCAGCACCCGCCGGGTCGAGCTCACCGACGCCGGCCACGCGCTGCTCCCCGAGGCCCGCCAGGCGCTGGCCAAGGCCGAGGACGCCCGCGACGTCGTCGCCGCCGTCCGCGGCCTGCTGCGCGGCACCCTGCGCGTGGGCACCCTCCAGTGCCTCGGCGGGCTCGACGTGCCGCGCGTCCTCGCCGACTTCCGCGCCCGCCACCCCGGTGTGGAGATCCGGCTCCAGCAGGACGGCTCCGGTGCGCTGCTCGACGGCGTCCGGCAGGGCACCCTCGACCTCGCCTTCACCGCCGACGACGGCCGCGGCGGCGACGGCCTCCACCTGACCCCCCTCGCGGCCGAGCCCATGGTCCTGGCCTGCGGGCCCGATCACCCCCTCGCCGCCCGGTCCGAGGTGCGCCTCGCCGACCTCGCCGGGTCCCCCTTCGTCGACTTCACCGACTCCTGGGGCACCCGGGGCGCCGCCGACCGGATGCTCGCCGCCCACGGCGTCGAACGCCGCGTCGAGCTGGAGGTCAACGACGTCCACACGCTGCTCGAACTCGTGGCCTACGGGCTCGGCGTGGCCATCGTTCCCGAGCACTTCCGCGGCAAGAACGCCACCGCCGTGTTCGTGCCCATCGCCGACGCCGAGCCGTGGCGCACCACCGCCGTGACCGCGGCCGCCGGCAGCGGGACCGCGGCCCGCGCACTGCTGGGGATGGTCACCGCTGCGAGCGCCCCCCAGTGCCGCTAGCCTGGAACCCCTCTCCACGCGAATCGCCACCGATTCGCATCCCACCCGATCCTGTACGTACCGAGGAGTGGCCGTGCTGCTGCGGATGTCGAACCTGTTCCTGCGCACCCTGCGCGAGGACCCGGCGGACGCCGAGGTGCCGAGCCACCGGCTGCTGGTGCGCGGCGGGTTCGTGCGCCGCGCGGCACCCGGGGTGTACTCCTGGCTGCCCCTCGGCAAGATGGTCCTGGACAACATCGCCGCGGTCGTGCGCGACGAAATGAACCGCATCGGCGGCCAGGAGGTCCTGCTCCCCGCGCTGCTGCCCCGCGAGTACTACGACGCCAGCGGCCGGTGGACCGAGTACGGCGACAGCCTCTTCCGCCTCGTCGACCGCAAGGGCGCCGACTACGCCCTGGGCCCCACGCACGAAGAGCTCTTCACCCTGCTGGTCAAGGGCGAATACTCCTCCTACAAGGACTTCCCCGCGATCCTCTACCAGGTCCAGGAGAAGTTCCGCGACGAAGCCCGCCCCCGCGCCGGCGTGCTGCGCGTCCGCGAGTTCCACATGAAGGACTCCTACTCCTTCGACATCGACGACGAAGGCCTCCAGCGCTCCTACGACCTGCACCGCGGCGCCTACATCCGGATCTTCGACCGGCTGGGCCTGAAGTACGTCATCGTGTCGGCGATGTCGGGCGCCATGGGCGGTTCGGCGTCGGAGGAGTTCCTGGCCGAGACCCCCACCGGCGAGGACACCTTCGTCCGCAGCACCGGGTCGGCCTACGCCGCCAACGTCGAGGCCGTCCGCACCCCGGTCCCGCCCGCGCTGCCCCTCGACGGCCTGCCCGCCGCCCAGGTGCACCACACCCCCGATACCCCCACCATCGCCACCCTGGTCGACCACTTCAACGCCGCCGGTCTCGGCCGTACCTTCACCGCCGCCGACACCCTGAAGAACGTGCTGGTCAAGACCCGCGCGCCGGGCGAGGCCGAGTGGGAGGTCATGGGCATCGGCGTGCCAGGCGACCGCGAGGTCGACTTCAAGCGCCTGGAGGCCGCCCTCGCGCCGAACGAGGTCGAACTGCTCGACGACGCCGACTTCGCCGCCCACCCGTTCCTGGTGAAGGGCTACGTCGGCCCCGGCGCCCTGCTCCAGAACAAGCTGCGCTACCTGGTCGACCCCCGCGTGGTCGAGGGCACCCGCTGGGTCACCGGCGCCGACAAGGCCGACCACCACGTGCTCGACCTCGTCGCCGGCCGCGACTTCACCCCCGACGGCACCATCGAGGCCGCCGAGGTCCGCGAGGGCGACCCCTCGCCCGACGGCGAGGGCACCCTCTACACCGCGCGCGGCATCGAGATCGGCCACATCTTCCAGCTCGGCCGCAAGTACGCCGACGTCTTCGGCCTCGACGCGCTCGGCCCCGACGGCAAGCCCAAGCGCGTCACCATGGGCTCCTACGGGGTCGGCGTCTCGCGCCTGGTCGCCGCCATCGTCGAGCAGTCCCACGACGACAAGGGCATCGTGTGGCCCCGCGAGGTCGCCCCCGCCGACGTGCACGTCATCGGCACCGGCAAGGGCGAGCAGATCGAGGTCGCCCTGCGCATCGCCGGTGAGCTGGAGGCGCGCGGCCTGCGGGTGCTGGTCGACGACCGCAAGGGCGTCTCCCCGGGCGTGAAGTTCACCGACGCCGAGCTGCTCGGCATCCCCACCGGCCTCATCGTCGGCAAGGGGCTGGCCCAGGGCGTGGTCGAGCTCCGCGACCGTGCGAGCGGCGAGCGCTCCGAGATCCCGCTGGACTCCGCGGTCGACCACGTGGCGGGCATCGTCCAGGGCGCCTGAGCCGCGCCGCCGTCCCGGCGCGGTGCGCCGCGCCCGCCGGGGCGGTCAGTCCGTCTCGCTCTTGCCCGCCTGCGGCCCCTCGCCATCGGGGAACCCCGGGAACGCCGTCACCGATCCGCCCCAGGTGAGCCGACGGACCACGGCCTCCTGGAGAGAGCGCGCCGCGAGGTCGCGCAGCCAGGGGTCGGCCGAGGCGGCGAGCTGGAGGTAGGTCTGCTCGGCCTGCTCCTCCAGTTGCGCGGCGAACGCGGTCAGCTCGGCGTCGTCGCGGTCGGGCAGCTCATAGGCGCTCGCCCCCGCGACGGGTGTGGCGTTGCGCTCGACCAGCTCGTCGCGGAGCGTGTCGCGCTGCGCGCGGTGGGCGTCGAGGCTCGTGTAGGAACGCTCCCGGCCCGCCCCCGTGGAGTGGGCGCCGATGTAGCCGTAGCCGTAGACCGCGGCGTGCTCGGCGCGCAGCGCCTCCTGGAGCGCGTCGGTGTCGGAGAACTCCTCCGGTGTGGATGATGACCCCATCATGCCTCCGCGAGCTGGTGGACGTGGCCCGCCTCGCACGCGCCGACCGACGCGATCAGCTGGGCCAGACCGGATTCGCCGATCCGGGCCGTTTGCAGGATCCGGGAGCCCGCCGCGCTCTGCTCGGCGACCCGCAGCCCCGCCACCGACACCGGTTCATCGGGCACCGGCTCGGGACTGGGCCCGGGGGAGTACTCGGGCTCCTCCGGCTCCTGGCCGCCGTGGTCGGGCATCCGCCCGCGTAAGGCGTCGAGGTGGGCGCGGTGGTCGGCGAGTAACCGCTCCAGCAGGCCGACCGGGCCCTCACCGGCGGCGATGGTCGCCTCGTAGCGGGCGATCATCCGCGTCTTGTCGGTGATCACCCCGCGCAGCACGTACTCATCGGGGCTGATCTCGCTGGGGTACCAGGCCCCCTGGCACCCGCTCAGCCCGGCGGCCGCAAGTCCCGCGATCACACCGACGACGACGGTACGGCGGCTGACGGCGCCGTGGTCGTGGCCCACGCCTGTCTCCTCATCATTCTCCGCAGAAACGAGGGGGACGCCCCGAACGCCGGTGACGCGTGACCGTGCCGGCGGCCGGCGACGGCCGGACATGCGGCACGAAACACCATCCTTTCATGACGGGCGCGCATTTTGTGCCCACCTGTACGCGGCGGGTCGCGGCCCGCTGGGTGGTCCTAGCGGGAAGGACGCCCCGCTCCGGAGCCGCGCGCTGCGGCCTGGGGTGCCGCCGACAGTGGATACCCTTGAGCCGGTACCGCCGCCACCGTGGCGCGCGGACGACGAACGTGCACAGCCGGACCGCCCCCGCACCCCGACCGGGAACCGGGCGGCGTCCGCCGAGGAGGATCACTGATGGGCGCGCAGGCTCGCCATGACCGTCTCGCCGAACTGCTGGGGCCCGTCCTCGCCGAAGCCGGGCTGGACCTGGAGGACATCGAGGTCACCCCGGCGGGCAGGCGGCGGCTGCTGCGGGTGGTGGTCGACTCCGACAGCGGCGTCGACCTCGACACCGTCGGCACCATCAGCCAGGAGATCTCCGCGGCCCTCGACTCCACCGACGCCATGGGCAAGGCCCCCTATGTGCTGGAAGTGACCTCGCCCGGCGTCGACCGGCCGCTGACCCTGCCGCGGCACTGGCGGCGTTCGCGTGGGCGCCTCGTGCAGGCCCGCCTGGCGGGCGGCGACGAGGTCGAGGGGCGGGTGAAGGACGCCGGCGAATCAGGGGTCACCCTGGAGGTCGACGGTCAGGATCGTGTATACGAGTACTCCGACCTGGGGCGCGGCAAGGTGCAGGTGGAATTCCGCCGCGACGCCGACGTCGACGCGGCGGACTAGAGGGGGAGCCCCGTGGATATCGATATGAGTGTCCTGCGCAGCCTGGAGCGTGAGAAGGACATCTCGGTGGACCTCGTCGTCAAGGCGATCGAGGACGCCCTGCTGATCGCCTACAACCGGCAGGAGGGCACCGAGACCTCCGCGCGCGTCGAACTCGACCGCGCCACCGGGCACGTCACCGTGTTCGCCGCCGAGACCGACGACGAAGGGCGCGTGGTCGGCGAGTACGACGCCACCCCGTCCGGGTTCGGCCGGATCGCCACCTCGACCGCCAAGCAGGTCATCCTCCAGCGGCTGCGCGACGCCGAGGACGAACTCACCCTCGGCGAGTTCGCCGGGCGCGAGTACGAGATCGTCTCGGGGATCATCCAGCAGGGCAAGGACCCCCGCAACGTCCTGGTCGACCTCGGCAAGATCGAGGCCATCCTGCCCCCGCAGGAGCAGGTGCCCGGCGAGCCCTACGAGCACGGCGAGCGGCTGCGCGCCTACGTCGTCCAGGTGCGCAAGGGGCACCGCGGGCCGTCGGTCACGCTGTCGCGCACCCACCCCAACCTCGTGCGCAAGCTCTTCGAGCTGGAGGTGCCCGAGATCGCCGACGGCACCGTCGAGATCGCGGCGATCGCGCGCGAGGCCGGCCACCGCACCAAGATGGCGGTCCGCTCCAACAAGTCCGGCGTCAACGCCAAGGGCGCCTGCATCGGCCCGCTCGGCAGCCGGGTGCGCAACGTGATGGCCGAGCTGAACGGCGAGAAGATCGACATCGTCGACCACTCCGACGACGCCGCCGTCTTCGTCGGCAACGCCCTGTCGCCGGCCCGGGTCACCCGGGTCGAGGTGCTCGACGCCGCCGCCAAGGTCGCCCGGGTCACCGTCCCCGACTACCAGCAGTCGCTGGCGATCGGCAAGGAGGGCCAGAACGCCCGGCTCGCCGCCCGGCTCACCGGGTGGCGGATCGATATCCGCTCCGACGCCGAGACCCCCGGCACCGCAGGCGCTCCCGAAGCCGCCGAAGGAACCGGGGACGCCGCCGACGACGGTGCTCCCGGCGCGCCCTCCGACGCACCGACGCGCTAGACTGGGTGCACGTGGCCGGTCATACCCCTATGCGTACGTGCGTGGGCTGCCGGTCGCGGGCAGCTCAATCCGAATTGGTGCGGCTGGTGGCGGGTTCCGGCGTTGTCGAACCCGACCCCTTGCGGCGCCGTCCGGGTCGGGGAGCCTACCTCCATGCCGACCCCCGATGCTGGGAGTCCGCGGAGCGGCGGAGAGTGTGGCCGCGGGCCTTCAGGACCGCGGGAGGGCTCGACACTTCGCGTGTCGCCGCCTACCTCGATGTCCCTCCTCGCGTTGGAGGCGCTCGCAGATCCGGATAGGGTTGGAATGATCACGCCGGTCACATGGTTGTAACGGCCATATGTTCGGCGGGTCTTGCCATGTCACAGATGTCCGTACATGGCCGACCCATTGTTGTGTAACTACGAGGAAGCGGGTCGAGATTGCGATGAGCGCTCGATGAGTACGCAGCGATGAGTACGTCAAGCTAACGACGGTCCGGCACAAGCCCATGTCCCGGACCAGGTAGAGGAGAGCAGTGGCGAAGGTCCGGGTATACGAGCTCGCGAAGGAGTTCGGAGTAGAGAGCAAGGCCGTTCTGGCCAAGCTCACTGAAATGGGCGAATTTGTGCGGTCCGCCTCATCGACGATAGAGGCTCCCGTCGTCCGCCGACTCAAGGAAGCATTCAACAACGGCTCCGCCGACAAGAAGAGCGGCAAGCCGCGCCCTGCTGGGGGTGGAGCCGCCGACACCGCGGGTCCGCGCCCGGCGGTCCCGCGCCCGGGCCCCAAGCCCGGTGCGCGTCCCAGCGCGCCCACTAGCGGTTCCCCCGCGGCGGGCGCGCCCGCAGCCCCCAAGCCGGGCCCCAAGCCCGGCCCGCGTCCCGCCGGCCCCAAGCCCGGCGGCGAGCGCCCCGCAGCGGGCGGCCGTCCCGAGCGCGCCGAGCGTCCGGACCGTGCCGAGCGCGCGGAGCGTCCTGACCGCGGCGAACGCGGTGAGCGCCCCGAGCGCCCCGAGCGCGGCCCGCGTCCCGACCGCGGCGAGCGTCCCGAGCGCGGTTCCGGCCGCCCCGAAGGCGGCAAGGGCCCCCGTCCGGGTCCGCGTCCGGCCGGTCCCCGGCCGGGCAACAACCCGTTCGCGTCCACGGCCACCGGCATGGGCTCCAAGCCCGCCCCGCGCCCCGGGCCCCGGCCCGGCCCGCAGGGCGGCGCCGCAGGCGGCCCCGGCGGCCCGCGGCCCGGCGGCGGTGAGCGCGGCGGTCCGCCGC
>NZ_JBHSBH010000015.1:825764-826010 GCF_042650565.1 Nocardiopsis sediminis | reverse complement strand
CCGCGTCCCGGCGGCGGTGCCCCGCGCCCGCAGGCTCCGCGTCCCGGCGCCCCGCGCCCCGGTGGCGCACCCGGTGCCGGCCCGCGCCCGGGCGGCGGTGACCGCAGTGGTCCGCCGCGTCCCGGCGGCGGTCCGCGCCCCAGCCCGATGAACATGCCGTCCTCGCGTCCGGCCCCGTCCGGCGGCGGTGGCGGCCGTGGCGGGCCCGGCGGCGGTCGCGGCGGGCCGGGCGGCGGTGGCCGTCCC
>NZ_JBHSBH010000015.1:767755-825748 GCF_042650565.1 Nocardiopsis sediminis | reverse complement strand
GGGGTGGGCCCGGCGGCGGTGGCGGCGCGCGTCCCGGCGGTTTCGGCGGCGGCGGTGGCGCCCCGCGTCCGGGCGGCTTCGCCGGCCGGCCCGGTGGCGGCGGCCGCGGTCGCGGCGGCGGTACGGCGGGTGCCTTCGGGCGTCCCGGCGGCCGTCCCGGACGCCAGCGCAAGTCGAAGAAGCAGCGGCGCCAAGAGTTCAACGAGCTGGGCGCGCCGTCCTTCGGCGGCGTGAAGATCCCCAGCGGCAACAACCAGGTCATCCGGCTGTCCCGCGGCGCCTCGCTGTCGGACTTCGGCGACAAGATCGACGTCAACCCGGCGTCCCTGGTGCAGGTCATGATGCACCTGGGCGAGATGGTGACGGCCACGCAGTCGCTGCCCGACGAGACCCTTCAGCTCCTCGGCGAGGAACTGAAGTACGTCATCGAGGTCGTCAGCCCCGAGGACGAGGACCGCGAACTGCTGGAGTCCTTCTCCATCGAGTTCGGCGAGGACGCCGGCAACGACGAGGACCTGCGTCCCCGTCCGCCGGTGGTCACCGTCATGGGCCACGTCGACCACGGTAAGACGCGCCTGCTCGACACCATCCGCAACAGCAACGTCGTCAGCGGCGAGGCCGGCGGCATCACGCAGCACATCGGTGCCTACCAGGTGGCCACCGAGGTCGACGGTGAAGAGCGCAAGATCACCTTCATCGACACCCCGGGCCACGAGGCGTTCACCGCCATGCGTGCCCGCGGTGCCCAGGCCACCGACATCGCGGTGCTGGTGGTCGCGGCCGACGACGGCGTGAAGCCGCAGACGGCCGAGGCCATCGACCACGCCAAGGCGGCCAACGTGCCGATCGTCGTGGCGGTCAACAAGATCGACGTCGAGGGTGCCGACCCCGCGCGGGTCCGGGCCCAGCTCACCGAGTACGGCGTCGTGACCGAGGAGTACGGCGGCGACGTCCAGTTCGTCGACATCTCCGCCAAGCAGGGCATCAACATCGACTCCCTGCTGGAGGCGGTCGTCCTCACCTCGGACGCGGCGCTGGACCTGCGGGCCAACCCCGCTATGGAGGCGCAGGGCCTGGCGATCGAGGCCTACCTCGACCGCGGGCGCGGCTCCACGGCGACGGTCCTGGTGCAGCGCGGCACGCTGAACGTCGGCGACTCCATCGTCTGCGGCGACGCCTACGGGCGCGTCCGGGCGATGCTCGACGAGCACGGCGACAACGTGCTGACCGCTGAGCCGTCCCGCCCGGTCCAGGTCCTCGGCCTGACCAACGTGCCCAGCGCGGGCGACAACTTCCTGGTCGTCAAGGACGACCGGGTCGCCCGCCAGATCGCCCAGCAGCGCGAGGCGCGCGAGCGCTTCGCCCAGCAGGCGCGGTCGAGCCGCCGGGTCACGCTCGACAACTGGCAGAAGACCCTGGAGGAGGGGGAGCGCAACGAGCTGCTCCTGCTCATCAAGGGCGACATGTCCGGTTCCGTCGAGGCCTTGGAAGAGTCGCTGCTCAAGATCGACGCCGGCGGCGACGAGGTCGCCATCCGCGTCATCGGCCGCGGCGTCGGCGCGATCACGCAGAACGACATCAACCTGGCCTCCTCGGCCGATGCGATCATCATCGGGTTCAACGTCCGCCCCGAGGGCAAGAACAGCGAACTCGCCGACCGCATGGGCGTGGACATCCGCTACTACTCGGTCATCTACCAGGCCATCGACGAGGTCGAAGCGGCCGTCAAGGGGCTCCTCAAGCCGGTCTACGAGGAGGTCCAGCTCGGTTCCGCCGAGATCCGCGAGGTCTTCAAGGTGCCGCGGATCGGCAACATCGCCGGTTCGATCGTCCGCGACGGCATCATCCGCCGCAACGCCAAGGCACGGCTCATCCGCGAAGGGGTCGTCATCTCCGACAACCTCACCGTGGAGTCGCTGCGCCGGTTCAAGGACGACGCCACCGAGGTCCGCGACGGCTTCGAGTGCGGTATCGGAGTCGGGTACAACGACCTGCGCATCGAGGACGTCATCGAGACCTACGAGATGCGCGAGAAGCCGCGTGACTGACGCGCGCTGAACCCCGCGGCCCCCGGGCCCGGCATCCGCCGGGCCCGGGGATCCCGCAGGGCATATTCATGTCCCCTACGGCCCGGCTGCGCCGTTGAGCGGCCCCCACATTGACATCGAAATCGCGTAACACGGCGACTTGCACACGGGGTGAAGGCGTGTTCGTTGGCGCACTGACGCTCGACATCCTGCTCGGTGACGTCCGCTCCCTGAAACAGAAGCGTGCGGCCATCCGGCCGATCATCGCCGAGATCCAGCGCAAGCTCACCGTCTCGGTCGCCGAGACCGGCGGGCACGACCTGTACCGCCGGACCGAGATCGGCGTCGCCGTGGTGGCCTCCACGGCCGCCTACTGCTCGAAGGTGATGGACTCCTGCGAGCGGCTGGTCGCCGACCGGCCCGAGATCGAGCTGCTGTCCGCCAGGCAGCGGCTCTTCAGCCCAGAGGAAGATTGATACCCCATGGTCGACGCCGCACGCGCGCGCAAACTGGCCGACCGGATCCAGCGGATCGTGGCCGAGATGCTGGAACGCCGGATCAAGGACCCGCGTCTGGGCTTCGTCACCGTGACCGACGCGCGGCTCACCAACGACCTGCGCGACGCCACCGTCTTCTACACCGTGTTCGGCACCGACGAGGAGAAAGCGGGCACCGCCGCGGCGCTGGAGAGCGCTAAAGGGGTCATCCGCACCGAGGTCGGCCGCCAGACCGGGCTGCGCCACACGCCCAGCCTCACCTTCGAGAGCGACGACGTGCAGCGCAACGCCCAGCACATCGAGGAGCTGCTGGCCGAGGCCCGCCGCTCCGACGCCGAGGTCGCGCGCACCGCGACGGGCGCCCGCCACGCCGGCGACCCCGACCCCTACAAGGTGCCGCGCGAGTACGACGAAGACGACGAGTGACCGTCTGACCGTGCCCGATACCCCGGGGCGCGGGCGCCCGTGGTGGCGCCCGTCCCGGGGCACCCGTCCCACCCCCGTGCGAGGAACCCCCGGCCCATGACCGATAGCGGCGTCGTCATCGTCGACAAGCCCGCGGACTGGACGTCGCACGACGTCGTGGGGCGCGTCCGCCGCCTCGCCCGCACCCGCAGGGTGGGGCACGCGGGGACCCTCGACCCCATGGCAACGGGCGTGCTCGTCCTGGGCATCGAGAAGGGGACCAAGCTCCTCGGCCACCTAGCGCTGACGGAGAAGGTCTACGAGGCCACCATCCGCCTGGGGCTGACCACCACCACCGACGACGCCGAGGGCGAGCCGGGGGTGCGCGCCGACGCCGCCGCGGTCGGCGACGACGCCGTGCGCATCGGCACCGCCGCGCTCACCGGCACCATCCAGCAGATCCCCCCGCAGGTCAGCGCCATCAAGGTGAACGGGGTGCGGGCCTACAAGACCGCGCGCGCCGGGGGCGAGGTCGAGCTGAAGGCGCGCACCGTGACCGTCACGGAGTTCGCCATCGGCGGGATCCGGCGCACGGCCGACGCCGAGGGCACGCTGATCGACATCGACGCCCGCATCACCTGCTCCAGCGGCACCTACATCCGCGCGCTCGCCCGCGACCTGGGCGCGGCGCTGGGCGTGGGCGGCCACCTGACCGCACTGCGCCGCACCCGCGTGGGGCCCTACGACATCTCTCAGGCGCGGACGCTGGACCGGCTGGCCGAGGAGTTCATCACCGTGCCGCTGGACCGCGTCGTGGCCGAGGCGTTCCCCGTGCGCGTCCTCAGCGCCGACGAGGCCCGCAAGGTCGCCCACGGCAACCGCATCGCCCCGGGCGGGCTCGGCCCCGGCCCGATCGGGCTGTTCGGCCCCGACGGCGCCGTGGTGGCGCTCGCGGAGGAGCGGCCGGGGTACAGCAAGCCGACCGTCGTCTTCGCGCCGGCGGGGTGACGGCCTCTGGGTGGGTGACGTCACGGCGAGCCGACGAGCGTGCGGAGGCGGCGCCGCCCCTTGGCCGGAGGCCTGATTCGCGGGGCCGTTGGAGCGGAGCGAGGAGGCGAGCGTGACCCAAAGAACATGTCGCCACGTGTGGGGCCCGCAGGTCTCGGGTGCGACGGTAGTAGCGTTGTCCACAGGCCCGTAAAGCCGGGCGAACCGTGCTGAGAGGGGGCCGCCGAGTGCGTCGCTGGGACGGGCTGGAGGGGATTCCCCGCAACCCGGGCCGCTCGGTCGTGACCATCGGGGTCTTCGACGGCGTGCACCGGGGCCACCAGGGGGTGCTGCGGGCCGCCGTCGCGCGGGCCCGCGCCGCGGACCTGCCGGTGGTCGCCGTGACCTTCGAGCCGCACCCCGATTCCGTGGTGCGCGGCCGGCCCGCACCCGCCGTCCTCACCCCGCTCGACCGCCGGGTGGCGCTGCTGGGCGCCAACGGCGCCGACGCCGTGTGCGTGCTGCCGTTCACCGAGGAGCTGTCGCGGCTGCCGGCAGCGGAGTTCGTCCGCCAGGTGCTCGTGGAGCGGCTGAACGCGGCGGCCGTGGTGGTCGGTGCGGGCTTCCGGTTCGGCCACCGCGCCTCCGGCGACCTCCACGAACTGGAGGTGCTGGGGGAGAAGTACGACTTCGCCGTCGAGGGCGTGCCCCCGGTCGCCGACGATGGCACGGCGATCACCTCCACGCGCATCCGCGCGCTGATCGCCGGCGGCGACGTCGGCGCGGCAGCGGCTGCGCTGGGCCGCCCGCACCGGGTCGGCGGCGTGATCGTGCACGGGGCCGCCCGCGGGCGCGAGCTGCTCGGCTTCCCGACCGCCAACCTCGACCACCCGCCCGCCTCCGCCATCCCGGCCGACGGCGTCTACGCCGGATGGCTGCTGCACGCGGAACCGGCCCCGGGGACGGAACGGTACTGGCCGGCGGCGATCTCGGTGGGCACCAACCCCACCTTCGAGGGCAGCCCCCGCACCGTCGAGGCCTACGCGCTGGACCGCGACGACCTCGACCTCTATGACGCCCCCATGGCCATCGACTTCGTGCACCGCATCCGCGCGCAGGAGCGCTTCGACGGCATCGACGAGCTCATCGCGGCCATGGCGCGCGACGTGCGCCGCGCGGCGGAGCTGATGGGCGGCGCCGCCGGTCCGCCCGCACCGGTCGGATGACCTCGGTGTTTGCTGTAGTGTTGAGGTACAGCTGACGAAGCCTGCCCTGGGCATGGAGAACGCCTGGGCAGCACCGGTACCCCTGAGGCGGCGACTGCTCCTACGCGCGGTCGCCGCGCGCCTGCGCCACCTCATGGCCGGGTGACGTGCCGGGACCACCGCGTACAGGAAACGAAGGAGCGTCGTGTCCATCGACACCGCCACCAAAGAGAAGATCGTCGCCGAGTACTCCACCAAGGAGGGCGACACCGGCTCCCCCGACGTCCAGGTCGCGCTGCTGACGCACCGGATCACCGAGCTCACCGAGCACCTCAAGAGCCACAAGCACGACCACCACAGCCGCCGCGGGCTGCTGCTGATGGTCGGCCGTCGCCGCCGTCTTCTGAAGTACATCCAGAAGAAGGACATCAACCGTTACCGCCAGCTGATCCAGCGCCTCGGCTTGCGCCGCTGAGCGACGTGAAGCGAGGGAGTGGCCACGGCCACTCCCTTTCTTAGTAATGTGGAGGCGCCGACCCGCATCGTGGCCAGCACGATCGCTCGCCATGGTCAGGGTCGGCACAATCGAACACCGACCAGCGCTCCCGCGCTCGCACCTCGGCTGCCGCGCGTCGAGGCCGGTCTTCGGTAGTGGTCCCCGGCCCGCCCAGCAGGGCGCGCCGAGGGCTTCGATCGATGGCCGGCCGTCAGGGGCCGCCGGCGCCCGCAGGCTCACGCCGCGCGCCGGCCGCCCGGGACGACACTCGACGACGAACCATCCTCCGGGGCACGGCCGCGGGAACCGCGAAAACCGAACCGTGTAGTAGGAGGTCGCCCATGGAGGGCGCGTATTCCGCCGAAGCCGTTATCGACAACGGCAGCTTCGGCACCCGTACCATCCGCTTCGAGACCGGCCGGCTCGCCCGCCAGGCCGCCGGGTCCGCTGTCGCCTACCTCGACGGCGAGACCATGATCCTCTCGGCCACCACCGCCTCGAAGCGGCCCAAAGAGAACCTCGACTTCTTCCCGCTGACGGTCGACGTCGAGGAGCGCATGTACGCCGCGGGCCGCATCCCCGGCTCGTTCTTCCGCCGCGAGGGCCGTCCCTCCGAGGACGCCATCCTCACCTGCCGCCTGATCGACCGGCCGCTGCGTCCGTCGTTCAAGAGCGGGCTGCGCAACGAGATCCAGGTCGTCGAGACGATCATGTCGTTGCACCCCGACCACCTCTACGACGTCGTCGCCATCAACGCCGCCTCGATGTCCACCCAGCTCGCCGGGCTGCCCTTCTCCGGGCCCATCGGCGGCGTCCGGGTGGCGCTGATCGACGGCCAGTGGGTCGCGTTCCCCACCCACAGCGAGCTGGAGAACGCCACATTCGACATGGTGGTCGCCGGGCGCGTGCTCGACGACGGCGACGTCGCGATCATGATGGTCGAGGCCGAGTCCACGGTGCACACGCTCAAGCTGGTCGCCGACGGCGCTGTCGGCCCCAACGAGCAGAGCGTCGCCGAGGGCCTCGAAGCCGCCAAGCCGTTCATCAAGGTGCTCTGCAAGGCCCAGCAGGCGCTGGCCGACCAGGCCGCCAAGGAGACCGGCGAGTTCCCGATCTTCCTCGACTACGAGGACGACGCCTACGCGGCGGTCGACGGCGCGGTGCGCGAGCAGCTGGCGCAGGCGCTGACCATCGCCGACAAGCAGGACCGCGAGGCCGAGCTCGACCGCACCAAGGCGCTGGCCGTGGAGAAGCTGGCCGAGGGCTTCGAGGGCCGCGAGAAGGAGATCGGCGCCGCGTTCCGGTCGCTGACCAAGCAGCTCATGCGCGAGCGCGTGCTGCGCGACCAGGTCCGCATCGACGGCCGCGGCCCCAAGGACATCCGCCAGCTCGGCGCCGAGGTCGGCGTGCTCCCGCGGGTGCACGGCTCGGCTCTGTTCGAGCGCGGCGAGACCCAGATCCTGGGTGTCACCACGCTGAACATGCTGCGCATGGAGCAGATGGTCGACACGCTCAACCCCGAGCGCACCAAGCGCTACATGCACAACTACAACTTCCCGCCGTACTCCACCGGTGAGACCGGCCGCGTGGGCTCGCCCAAGCGGCGCGAGATCGGCCACGGCGCGCTCGCCGAGCGGGCGCTGCTGCCGGTGCTGCCCTCGCGCGAGGAGTTCCCCTACGCCATCCGGCAGGTGTCGGAGGCCGTCGGGTCCAACGGCTCCACCTCCATGGGGTCGGTCTGCGCCTCCACGATGTCGCTGATGTCGGCGGGCGTCCCGCTCAAGGAGATGGTGGCCGGCATCGCCATGGGCCTGATCAGCCAGGGCGACGAGTTCGTCACCCTGACCGACATCCTCGGCGCCGAGGACGCGTTCGGCGACATGGACTTCAAGGTCGCCGGTACCCGCGAGCTCATCACCGCTCTCCAGCTCGACACCAAGCTCGACGGCATCCCGGCGTCGCAGCTGGCCCAGGCGCTCCAGCAGGCGCGCGGCGCGCGCCTGGCGATCCTGGACGTCATGGCCGAGGCCATCGAGCGCCCGGCCGAGATGAGCCCGAACGCGCCGCGCATCCTCACGGTGAAGGTGCCCGTCGACAAGATCGGCGAGGTCATCGGCCCCAAGGGCAAGATGATCAACTCGATCCAGGACGACACCGGCGCCGACATCACGATCGAGGACGACGGCACGATCTACATCGGCGCCGTCGACGGCCCCTCCGCCGAGGCCGCGCGCGACACCATCAACAGCATCGCCAACCCGACCATGCCGGAGGTCGGCGACCGCTACCTGGGCACGGTCGTCAAGACCACCGCCTTCGGCGCGTTCGTCTCCCTGCTGCCGGGCAAGGACGGCCTGCTGCACATCTCGCAGATCCGCAAGCTGCACGGCGGCAAGCGGATCGAGAACCTGGACGATGTGATCAGCATCGGTGAGAAGATCCAGGTCGAGATCCGTGAGATCGACGACCGCGGCAAGCTCTCGCTGGTGCCGGTCGAGGTCGTCGAGGCCGAGGCCGCCGCGGCCGAGCCGGCCGGTGGCGAGGCGCCCGCCGAGGCGCCCGAGGCCGAGGGCGACAACGGGGGCGGTGGCGGCGAGCGCCGCCGCCGGCGCACCCGCGGCGCCCGGGGCGAGAACACCTGATCCGCCCCTGAGTGACACCGGACGGCCGTACCTGCGGGTGCGGCCGTCCGTCGTCTCCCCCTCGCCACCTCCGGGCGCCGGGTGGCCGTGCACCGTCCGATCGCATAGAAAGAGGACCATGAGTTCCGTCCCCACCGCCGCCGAACAGGACCCCGGCACCACCGTCACGCTCCTGGAGGCGGGTGACGGCTCGGGGCTGGTGCGGCGCACGGTGCTGCCGGGCGGCCTGCGGGTCGTCACCGAGGTGATGCCGGGCGTGCGGTCGGCGGCCTTCGGTATCACCGCCACGACCGGGTCCCGCGACGAGGACGTCCGCCACGCCGGGTCCGCCCACTTCCTGGAGCACCTGCTCTTCAAGGGCACCCGCACCCGCGACGCCATGGAGATCTCCGCCCTGCTCGACGGGGTGGGCGCCGACCACAACGCCTACACCACGCGCGAGCAGACCTCCTACTACGCCAAGGTGCTCGACCGCGACCTGCCGCTGGCGATCGACGTGATCGGCGACATGGTGGCCAATTCGGTGCTCGACCCCGCCGAGGTCGAGACCGAGCGCGGGGTGATCCTCGAAGAGATCGCGATGTACGAGGACGAGCCGAGCGACCTGGTCGACGACGTCTTCGCCGCGCACGTCTACGGCGATACCCCGCTGGGCCGGCCCATCCTGGGCACCAACGAGAGCATCGCGGCGCTGCCCCGGGACCGCATCTTCGAGCAGTACCGCGACGCCTACGTGCCCGGCCGGCTGATCGTGGCCGCCGCCGGCAACCTCGACCACGACACCGTGGTCGACCAGGTGCGCGAGGCGTTCGCCGAGCAGCTCGCCGCGGCCGGCGATGCCCGCCCGGTGCCGCCGCGGCTGGGCGGCGAGCCCGTCCCGATGTTCTCGGGGTCGACCCTGCTGTCGCGCGAGACCGAGCAGGCGCACCTCATCATGGGCTGCGAGGGCCTGAACCGCACCGACCCGCGCTGGTACGCCCTGCGCGTCCTGGGGTCGGCGCTGGGCGGCGGCATGTCGTCGCGGCTGTTCCAGGAGGTCCGGGAGAAGCGCGGGCTGGCCTACTCCGTGCACGCCTACCACAGCTCCTACGCCGACACCGGCGTCTTCCAGGTCTATGCGGGGTGCCTGCCCGACAAGATCGACGAGGTGCTGGGCGTCTGCCGTGACGAGCTCGCGAAGGCCGCCGCGCAGGGCCTGACCGGCGAAGAGCTGGTCCGGGCCAAGGGCCAGATCAAGGGGTCGTGGGTGCTGGGCGCCGAGGGCACCAACTCCCGCATGGGGCGGCTGGCCGTGCACGAACTGGGCTACCCGCGGCACTACTCGATCGACGACGACCTCGCGCTGTTCGACGCGGTCACCGCCGACGATGTGGCCGCCGTCGCGGCCGAGGTGCTGTCGCGCCCGCAGGCGCTGGCCGTGATCGGCCCCTACGACGAAGGGCGTGCGTTCTAAGGTCCACGACGGGACCGGGTGGCGCGTCCGCAGAGCCCCGCCGCCCGGCCCGGTTCAGACGGGGTCGTCGGCGGCGAGGGGCGCCGGGCCGACGTCGACCGCGGCGACCGTGTCCGGCCCGCCCTCCCCGCGAGGGGCCGGCGAGGGCGGGTCCTCCGAGCGCAGGGCCCGGGCCAGCCCCACGCACACGAGCACGAGCACCACCGCGAACGGCAGGCCGGTGACCCCGGTCGCCACCAGCTGGAGCGTCACGATGGGGTCGGCGGCGCTCGCGGGGCCCGCCGCCGACACGATGAGCACCGCGGCCACCAGCCCCTGGGCGAGCCCCCACAGCAGGCGCTGCGCCTTGACGGGGTGCGGGTCGCTGCCGTTGGTGAGCATGTCGACCACCAGCGATCCGGAGTCGGAGGAGGTCGCGAAGAAGAGCACCACCGCGGCGAGGACCAGCAGCGCCGCGAGGGTGAACAGGAGGCCGTCGCCGATCGGCAGGGCCTCCAGCAGCGCGAAGACCGCCTGGTCCTCGGGGCTGCCGGAGATCACCCCCGCGCCGCCGCCGTCGTAGTGGATGCCGGCCCAGCCGAACACCCCGAACCAGGCCACGGAGACGCCCGCGGGCGCCAGCAGCGCCCCGGCGATGAACTCGCGGACGGTGCGGCCGTAGGAGACCCGCGCCATGAACATCCCCACGAACGGCGACCAGCTGATCCACCAGCCCCAGTAGAAGAGGGTCCAGTGCGCCTGGTAGGCGAACCCCTCCTCGTTCGTGGCGGGGTCGGCGACCGCCAGGCTGGTCTCTGGCAGGTGCTGGAGGTAGTGGCCGGTGGAGTCGATCAGCCCGCTCAGGAGGTACTGGGTCGGCCCGGTGGCGAACACGAGCGCCAGCAGGGCCGCCGCCAGCGCCATGGCGGCCACCGACAGCGGGCGGATGCCCCGGTTGAGCCCGAGCGCCAGGCTGGCGACGGCGACGGCGGTGATGGCGCCGACGATGGCCAGCTGCGACCACCATTCGTTGGGCAGGCCGTAGAGGAACGCCAGGCCCGCGTTGATCTGGCGGGTGCCGATCCCCAGCGAGGTCGCCAGGCCGAAGACGGTGCAGAAGACGGCGAGGACGTCGACCAGGCTGCCCGGCCAGCCGTGGACGCGGTTGCCGATGAGCGGGTACAGCGCCGATGCGGGCCGCAGCGGCAGGCCCTTGCGGAAGCACAGGTAGCCCAGCGCGGCGCCGAGCGCGCTGTAGATCGCCCACGGGTGCAGTCCCCAGTGGAAGAACGTGGCGTTCATGGCTTCGGCGGCGGCCTGGCCGGAGAGCGGCGGCGGGTCACCGGCGGGATCGGGGCCGATGCCGCCGTAGTCCGGGTGCGCGGTGAGGTAGGCCGGCTCGTACACCCCGTAGTAGACCAGGCCGATCCCCATCCCCGCGGTGAAGAGCATGGCGAACCACGACCAGGTGCCGAACTCGGGCCGGGAGGTGTCGGGTCCCAGGCGCACGCGGCCGAACCGGCTGCACATGAGCCAGAGCGAGAAGCCCAGGATGAAGGTGGCGGAGACGATGTAGAACCAGCCCAGGTACCGCGTGATCCAGCCGAGGACGGCCCCGCCCGCGGCGCTCAGGCCGTCGGTGAACGCCGCACCGGCGACCAGGAACGCCAGGATCACGGCGAGGGAGGAGAAGAACACCGGGGGGTTGGTGTGCGCCTGGACGTAGGAGCTGAACCGAGAGATGGAGGTCTCCTTCCCTTCCCGGCGCCCGGCCCGCCGGATCCCGGGACCCGTCGCCCCCCGCCGCCCCGCCGGCGCAGACGTCCGCGGATCGATGTCGGTCTAAAACCCTATGTTCGATCTTCCCGCTCCCGTCCCGGATGCGGCCTTTGGTTATGGGATATTGATCCGTCCGGATCCGGCCACACGGTCCGCGACGGCGAAAGCCGCGCCCACCCCCGGTATCCCAGCGGGGGTGGGCGCGGCGCGTGTGCCCGGGCGCGGCCCGGGAGCGGCGGGAGGGGTCAGCCCCGGGCGGAGGCGGCCCCGCTCTGGTAGACCGCCACGTAGTCGACGACCATCGGCACCCCGGACTCGGTGGCGTCGGTGGGGGTCGGGGACCCCTGCACGCCATCGGGGAAGGCGCCGCCCATGGCGACGTTGAGCAGCAGGAAGTAGCCCGCGTGCGAGGTCATGTCCTGCCAGGTGGCGGCGTCCATGTCGGTCTCGCTGACGCTGTGGTACTGCTCGCCGTCGACGGTCCAGCGGAACTCCTCGGCGGAGCCGCTGCGGTCCCACTCGAAGGCGTAGGTGTGGAAGCCGGACTGGCAGGTGGATCCGGGGCAGGGGCGGCTGTCGCCGAGGCCGGTGGTCTCATTGCACGGGCCGCCGGGGTTCACCCCGCAGTGCAGCACGCCCCACACGGAGTCGATGCCGTTGACGTTCTCCATGATGTCGAACTCGCCGATGGCCGGCCAGTTCCAGTAGTCGCCCCGGTAGGGGGAGCCCAGGGCCCAGAAGGCCGGCCAGTAGCCGAGGGCGGCGTCGCCGGTCACGTTGGGCACCTGGAGCCGGCCCTCGATGCGCATGGACTCGCCGTCGGCGGGCTTGAAGTCGGCGCGCTGGGTCTCGATACGCCCTGAGGTCCACTGGCCGGAGGAGTCGCGGATGGGGGTGATGCGCAGGTTGCCTTCGCCGTCGAGGCTCAGGTTGGCGGGGTCGTCGGTGTAGGTCTGGGTCTCGCCGGTGCCCCAGTTCGGCGGTCCGCCGGGGTAGGAGGTGCCGGTGTCGATGATCCACTCGTCGGAGGGCAGGGAGCCGGCGGCGCCGTCGAAGTCATCGCTCCAGACCTCCTGCCAGCCTTCGGGCGGGGGCGGGACGGCGGCGTCGGCCGGGAGGACGGCCACCGTCGCGGCGACGACGGGGGCCAGGGCCGCCCCGAGGGCGGCGATGAGGGTGCGCGTGCGGCGGGGGGTGGGTCTGCGTTCGCGGGGGGTGTGCATGGTGACCTCGCACGGTCGTGGGGCGGGTGGGATCCGGGCTCTCCAGCGCGGGCACGGCCGGGACGCGCTCGATCTGCGCGTCCGTGGGGCGGCCGCCCCGGCTCCCCCTGTGAGAGAGCGCTCTCTTGCGGAGGAATATGGCACGGGGCACACTCTGGGTGCAAGACCGGTGACGCGGATTATTCCGGGCGCCATCGAATCGGAGGGGGCTGAGCGACATGAGACGACCGACCCTGGAGGCGGTCGCGGCGCGGGCCGGGGTGTCCCGGGCCACGGTCTCGCGCGTGGTCAACGGGGAGTCCACCGTGGGCCCCCGCATCCGGGAGGCCGTCCTGCGCGCGGTGAAGGAGCTGGGGTATGTGCCCAACTCCGCGGCCCGGAGCCTCGTCACCCAGCGGACCGACTCGATCGCGCTGGTGGTCTCGGAGGCGCCCACCCGGGTCTTCTCCGACGACCCGCTGTTCTCCCTGGTGGTGCGGACCGCCGGTGCGGAGCTGGAGCGCGCGGGCAAGCAGGTCGTGCTGATGATGGCCGGCTCCGCCGAAGCACAGGCGCGGGTGCAGGGCTATGTGGCCGGCGGGCACGTCGACGGGGTCATGTTCGTGTCCATGCACAGCAGCGACCCGCTCCCCGAGGCCATCCTGGGGCTGGGCGTGCCGGTGGTGTCCTACGGCCGCCCGGCGGTCGATGTGGACATCCCGCACGCCGACAACGACAACACGGGCGGGGCGCAGCGCGCGGTGCGCCACCTGCTCGGCGGCGGGCGGCGGCGGATCGCCACCATCGCCGGGCCGCAGGACATGATCGGCGGGCAGGACCGGCTGGCCGGCTACCACGCGGCCCTGGAGGGCTCCGGCCTGCGGCCGGCCGTCGAGGTGGGCGACTTCACCCGGGAGTCGGGGGCCGACGCCATGCGGCGGCTGCTGGCGAAGGACCCGCGGGTCGACGCGGTGTTCGCGGCCAACGACCTGATGGCGATCGGCGCGCTCCAGGCGCTGCGGCGGGCGGGGCGCGGCGTGCCCGGCGACGTCGCGGTGGTGGGGTTCGACGACATCGAGGCCGCGCGGTTCACCGACCCGCCGCTGACCACGGTCCGTGCGCCGATCGTGGAGCAGGCCGAGGCGATGGTCCGGCTGCTGCTCACCCCGGAGCCCGGCCGCGGGGGCGACCGGGTGGTCCTGCCCACCGAGCTGGTCGTCCGCGAGTCGGCCTGAACGCGGTGCCGGGGGAGCGGCCCTCAGCTGCCGGTGACGGCGCCCTCGCGCCAGTAACCGCAGAAGTAGACCCGGTCCTTGTCGAAGCCCCGCTCGCCGACCAGGTGCCGCCGCACCGACGTGGCCAGGCCCGATTCGCCGGCCACCCAGGCGTAGGGGGTGCCGTCGGGCAGGCCGTTGCCGCGCAGGTGCGCCAGCGCGGACGCCCCCGAGCCCGCCGACCGCTCCAGCCGGACGACGGTGGTGCGGTCGCGCTCGCGCAGCATGTCGGCGGCGTCGGGGTCGGTGGCCTCGAGGACCGCCACCGCGGGGGTGGCCGGATCGAGGTCGTCGAGGATGGCGCCGATGGCCGGCAGCGCGGTCTCGTCGCCGACGAGGAGCTGCCAGTCGGTGTCGGCCGGGGGCGCATAGCGGGCGCCGTCGCTGAGCAGCCCGATCCGGTCGCCGGGGCGGGCCCGTTCGGCCCAGGCGGATGCGGGGCCGCTGTCGCCGTGCAGGACGAAGTCGATGTCGAGTTCGCACGCGGCGCGGTCGAGCCTGCGGATCGTGTAGTTGCGGACGATCGGGCGGCGGTCGGCGGCCATGGCCTGGACCTCGGGCCACCACCGCTCGGTGGCGGGCAGGTCGAACCCGGCTCCGGGCCGCGGCGGCAGCAGCAGCCGCACGAGCTGGTCGGGGCCCTGGTGGTCGATCCACGCGAAGTCGGGGCTGTGCAGGGTCACCCGGGTCATGTGTCCGGTCAGCGGGGTGGTGGCGGCCACGGTGGCCGCCACCGCGCGGCGGTGCGGCGCGATCTTCGGGCGCTTGGTGTCCGGACTCATGACCTACTCGGTTTCGTCGGCGGCATTTCCTAAGGCTAGGCTTACCATACTGTGTTCGGCGGTGCGGTGCGACCCCGGCTCCACCCGGCATCGATGCCGGGTCGAAGGCCGAGGTGGGGGTGCTCTGCGGCGGGTCGAGCATCGACTGTTAGGTTAGCCTCGCCTATCTGTATCAACGGATCGAAACGGTGAGGTCGCAACCATGAACGCCCCTTCGGGACCGAACGCGCGCGGACGGGGCCGCCTCCGTGCGGCGGCGGGTGGCGTGTCCGCCCTCGTCGTACTGCTGACAGGGTGCGGCGGCGCCCCCGACCCCGCCCCGGAGGGCGCGGGCTGGACCTACACCGACGGCACGGGCGAGGAGATCTCCCTGCCCGAGCGCCCGGTCCGGGTGGTCGCGTACTCGGGCGTCGCCTCGGCGCTGTGGGACTACGGGTTCGAGGTCGTGGGGGTGTTCGGCCCCGTCGAGACCGCCGGGGGCGGGCGCGACCCGCAGATCGGCGACGTCGACCTCGACCGGGTCGACGTCATCAGCCAGACCTACGGCGAGATGAGCATCGAGGCGCTCGCCGCCGCCGAACCCGATCTGATCATCACCAAGGCATACGACGACCTCGACTGGTACCTCCCGGAGGGCGCGACCGACCAGATCGAGGCCGTGGCGCCCCTCCTGCGGGTCCAGATCAACGGGGTCTCGGCCGAACAGCAGCTCGCCGACCACCTCGACCTCGCCGTCGCGCTCGGTGCCGATCCCGAAAGCGACCGGGTGGCCGAGGCCCGCGACGACTTCGAAGCGGCTCTGGCCGAACTCGACACCGCAACCGAGGCCCGGCCCGGCCTGCGGGTCGTGGCGGTGTCGGCGGCCCCCGACAACTTCTTCGTCGCCAACGCCGCCGCAGGCGGCGAGCTCGGCCTGTACGCCGACCACGGGGTGTCGCTGCCCGAGACCGGCGCCCCCGACACCGACCAGTTCGAGCAGCTGAGCTGGGAGGAAGCCGACACCTACCCCGCTGACCTGCTGCTCCAGGACGCCCGGCCCGGCCGGACCACCTTGGAGGAGCTGGCGGACGAGCCATTGTGGCGGGACCTGCCCGCGGTCGAGGCCGGGCAGGTCGGTGATTGGGCCACCGAGACCCCCTTCAGCTATGCCGACTACGCCGGGATCGTGCGCGCGCTCGCCTCAGACATCGAGGCGGCCGAACCGCTCGACCACTGAGATGGGGCCGGAGAGCGGGGGCGGCCACCGCAGCCCCGCTCCCCGGTGTTCAGAAGTGCCGCGCCGCCCGGCGGCGCTGCCGTGGTGCCCGCTCGGCCGAACCCCGGCCCGGGGCGCCGCGGTCCGTCCGTAACTCGCGCCGGTCGCGCCCGTCGTCCCTGCGGTGGGCGGGCGGCAGCGGGCGCGGGGTGCGGCGCGGCCAGGGCAGCAGGGACAGGGACCGGTCACGCGGGCGCAGCCGCCCCGACGCCCGGGCCCGCCGCGCGGCACCGGCGGCACGCGGCCGCGCCCCGCCGGAGGACACCGGGCGCAGCATCCCCGCGCTCACCCCGACCACGAACAGCAGCAGGGCGGGCAGGGCCAGGGCGGTGGCCAGCCCCGCCCGCCCGGCGATGGCGCCGATCGCGGCGGGGCCGATGAGCGGGCCGAGGTAGCAGATCGCCGAAACCGTGCAGACGTTGCGCGCCGCACGTGGCGGGTCGTGCTCGGCCGCGGCGGTGAACATGTGCGGCATGAGGCACGACAGCCCCGCCCCCATCAGCCCGAACCCGACGATCACCGGGCCCTGCGCGGGCGCCGCCAGCGCCAGGCACAGCCCGCCCGACCCGAGCAGGCCGCAGACGCGGACCACGTTCACGGCGCCGATCATCGCGGTCACCCGGTCGCCCACGAGCCGGCCCGCCGCCATCATGGCGGAGTAGGAGGCGTAGGTGGCGGCGCCGATGGTGGCCGAGCCTCCGGCCACCTCCCGCATGTACAAGGCGCTCCAGTCGGTCGCGGCGCCTTCGGCGAGCGTGCAGCACATCGCGAGCAGGCCCAGCAGCAGGATGCGCTTGGGGGGCACCACCCAGCGGCGCCCCGCGGGCGGCGCTGGCGGGGCGGCCGGCGCCGGTGCCCCCGGGGCGGCGGCCGCCCCGATCCCGCGCAGTTCCCGCCGGACCAGCAGGCAGGCGCAGACCAGGACCGCCGCCACGAGCTGGAACGAGGCGGAGGGGCTGAGCCCGATGCGCGCGCAGAGCATGCCCGTGACGGCCCCGGTGCAGCCGCCGATCGAGCAGGCGGCGTGGAAGGACGCCATGATGGGGCGCCCGAGCTCCTGCTGGAGCCGGGTGGCCAGCACGTTGATCGACACGTTGAGCAGCGCGTGGGTGGCGCCCAGCAGCAGCAGGGCGCACAGCAGCGCGGCGAACCCGGAGACGTGCCCGGGGCCGACGAGCAGGGCGCTGGCCGCCACCCCGGCGGGCGGGACCACCGCCCGTCCGCCGTACCTGTCCAGGAGCGGCCCGGCCACGCGCATCGCCATCAGCGCGCCGGACGCCAGGCCGAGCAGGGCGATGCTCAGCTCGCCCGCCGTCACCCCCGCCTGGTCCTTCACCTCCGGGATCCGCGACGCCCAGACGGCGATGACCATGCCGACGACGAAGAAGTAGACGCGCAGCGCTCCTCTGGCGCGCGCGGCCCGCCGGGTCGCGGTGAGCTGGGAACGGGGAGGCGGGAGGTGCATTTCCTGGTTTTCAGGCACGTTTCACCAACTGCTTCGAAAGAGGTTGTTCGCGACGTTGCTCGGCCGGTGGGACGGGCTTTAGGGGCGCGCTCCGTCCGCCGGTGCCTGCGCGGTGAAGGTGGGGGCGTGGAATTCCGGGGGTGGGGCGGGGGTCCCCGGGGGTCCGAACGTCGGAAAAGGTCGTCGGATTCGCGAAACCGGCTTCCCACGAGGCTACATACGGGTCGGGGGTCGCGGCGATAGTCAAAGGTAAACATTCCCCCATTGCAGTTCTTGGGTCGGTGGAAAATGGGGGAGATGTCGCGCGGTTTCCCGTTTTTTTCGCCGCGTGAATTGTCGATCGAATCCCCGTTGGTGGCGGTCCGAGGGAGCGCTTCTCCGTTCGCCCTATTTCGTGGCGGGATGTCGCACCGATTGCGCCCCGATATCGGGGCGGGGCTCGGTTCGCGCCCGTGGCCCGGTTCCGGCGGGGCGTCGGGCGGCGGTCGCGCGCGGGGCCGGTGCCCGCTCGGGCGGAGGAGGGGGCGGTCGCGATCGGGGCGGGCGGGGTGAGACGCAGCGCACATTCGCGCCCGTTGCGGATCGAGCAAGATCCATTAGAGTTCCGATATACCCATTTTCATACCTGAAAAGTAGGGTTTACATCGAGTGGAGAGGCGGGATCACGGACATGCCCCGGACAACGGTGGACGGCCACCGCACCGTCGGAGACTCCGGCCTCGTCGTCTCCGAGGTGGGCATCGGGGCGAGCACCTTCGGCCGGTCCGGCATGGCCGCGACCGACGCCGGCACGGTCGACCGGATCGTGGCCGCGGCGCTCGACCTCGGCGTCTCCTACTTCGACGTCGCCGACGCCTACGGCGACACCCCGGGGCTCAGCGAGACCCTGCTCGGCGACGCCCTGCGCGGGCGGCGCGACGAAGCCGTCATCGGCACCAAGTTCGGCATCGGACTCAACGGCGCCCTGGGCCCCGACTGGGGCGTGCGCGGCTCCCGCCGCTACATACGCAAGGCCGTGGAGGCGTCGCTGCGGCGGCTGCGGACCGACTGGATCGACCTGTACCAGATCCACGTGCCCGACCCCGCGACCCCCATCGAGGAGACCCTCTCGACGCTGGACGACCTGACCCGCGAAGGCAAGATCCGCTACGGCGGGAGCTCCAACTTCGCGGCGTGGCAGGTCGCCGACGCCCACCACGTGGCGCGGCGCAACGGGCTGCGGCCCTTCGTCTCCGCCACCGACGAGTACAGCCTGCTCTGGCGGGCGCCCGAGAAGGAGCTGCTGCCCGCCGTCAACGCCTACGGCCTCGGGTTCTTCCCCTACTTCCCCCTCCAGAACGGCCTGCTCACCGGCAAGTACGGACCGGGCCGCGCGCCCAGGGGCGCCAAGATCACCAACCTGAAGCGGCACCTGGTGGACAACGCGCCCTGGGACGCCCTGGAGCGGTACTCGCGCTTCGCCCGGGAGCGGGGCGTCACCGAAACACACCTCGCATTCGGCTGGCTGCTCGCCCGGCCCGGGGTCTCCAGCGTGATCGCGGGGGTGACCTCTCCCGAGCAGGTCGCGGCCAACCACGCCGCCGCCCGGTGGCGCCCCACACCGGGCGACCTCGCCGAGCTGGGCGAGCTGCTCCCAGGCGACCTCAGCGGAGCGCCCGGACGCGCCACCGGCGCCCTGCCCGATCCCGACCCGGACCAGGAGGCCCGTGATGCCTGACACCCCCCGCCGGCCCATCCCCATCGGCTACGAGCTCCCGGTCGCCGGCGCGGGCCGGGCCCGTGAATCGGCGGTGTCCGCCGCCCGGCGCGCCGAGGCCGGAGCGGTCGACTTCCTGCTCCTGGCCGACCGGCCCGCCACCGGCCCCGGGGCATCGGACCCGGGACCGCCCGCGGCCATCGTCACCGCCTCCTACCTGGCCACGCTCACGCGGCGCATCGGGCTGGTCGTCGCCGCGGCCCCCGCCTACCACGAACCGTTCAACCTGGCGCGGATGATCGCCTCCCTCGACCACATCAGCGGCGGGCGCGCCGGCTGGAGCGTCGCCACCGCACCCGACGAGCGCGCCGACGCCAACCACCGCCGCGAGGGCACCGACCCGGCCGCCGGCCGCGATGCCCGCACCGCCGAGTTCGTCCCCCTGGTCAAAGACCTCTGGGACACCTGGGAGGACGGGGCGTTCATCCGCGACAAGGCGTCGGGCGCGTTCGTCGACGGCGACCGGATCCACCCCCTGCACCACTCCGGGCCCGCCTTCCGGGTCCGCGGGCCGCTCAACCTCGCGCGCCCGCCCCAGGGGCACCCCGTTGTCCTGGCCCCGGCCGCGCCGCCCGGCAGCGGCGACGGGCCCTGGCACGAGGCCGACGCCGTGCTCATCGGCGCCCCCCCGGCCGGAGGGGCGCGCGCCGCAACCGCGCACGCGTCGTCCACCGGGCGCCCCCACGCCCCGCTGACCCTGGCCGCCATCACCCCCGTGGTCGCACCGACCCGAGACGAGGCGCGGGCGCTGCACGACGAGATCGGTGCGCCCGCCGGAGACGGCGACCGTGCCGTGGTGGCCGGCGACCCGGCCGACATCGCCGACCGCATCGAGGCCTGGGCCGACGCCGGCTCCGCCGACGGGTTCACCGTGCGGTTCACACCGCTGCCTGGCCAGCTCGCGGCCTTCACCGACCTGGTCCTGCCCGAGCTGCGGCGCCGCGGCCGGCTGCGCACCGCCTACGACGCCCCGACCCTGCGCGGCCACCTCGGCCTGGCCAGGCCGGGCAACCGCCTGGCGGCGCGCACGGCCGCCACCGCACAGAGGAGCTGACGGCCATGTCCCCTGCGCCCCGCGCGCGCGAACTGCACTTCGGGCTGATGTTCTGGGCCACCGGAACCCACCCCGCCGGGTGGCGCCACCCCGATGCCAAGGCCGACGGCGCCTACGACATCGGGTTCATCCAGGAGATCACCCGCATCGTCGAGCGCGCCAAATTCGACTTCCTCTTCCTGGGGGACCGGCTGGCGACCGACCCGGCCCTCCAGACCACCAACCCCGCCCAGATGTCCCGGCTCGAACCCTTCACCGCGGCCTCCGCCATCGCCGCCGCGACCAGCCACATCGGCATCGTCGTCACGGCCAACCCCACCTACCACGACCCCTACGGCGTCGCCCGGCTCACCGCCGCGCTGGACCACGTCAGCGGCGGGCGGGCCTCGTGGAACCTGGTTACCGGCGCCGACGCCGCCGCGGCGCTCAACTTCAGCCGCGACGGGCACTGGGACACCGAACGGCGCTACGACTGGGCCGACGAGTTCGTCGGCGTCGTCAAGGACCTGTGGGACAGCGGAGCCGACGACACCGGCGGGCCCGTGCCGATCGGCCACCGGGGCCGCTTCTTCTCCGTCGACGGCCCCCTGGACGTCGGCCGCCCGCCGCAGGGCCACGTCGTCGTCCTGCACGCGGGCACCTCCGACCGCTCCCGGGAGCTGGGCGCCCGCGACGCCGACGTCATCTTCGCCGGGCAGCCCACCATCGACCTCGCCAAGGAGTACTACGCCGACGTCAAGGCGCGGGCCGCCCGTTACGGGCGCGGCGACGCCGACATCGCCATCCTGCCGGGGCTCAGCCCCGTGGTCGCCCCGACCACCGAAGAGGCGGTCGCGCTCTTCGACCGGCTCAACTCCGCGCTGGCCATCGACCCCGAGGAGGAGGCCGGCGAACCCATCCGCGCGGGCGGGCTCGCCGAGGGGCACAAGCGCAACCTCACCGCGGCCTCCCGCGTCTTCGGCGTGGACCTGCGCGGCAACGACCTCGACACCCCCGTACCGGCCGCGACCCTCGGCGCGGTCTCGGGCGAGGGCCTGCGCCGGCTCGGCGAGATCACCCGGCTGACCCGGCGCACCCCCGGCGGGCCCGCCCCGATCACCTACCGGGACCTGGTCAACGCCGCGACGAGCAACCGCTCCAGCACCGTGGTCGGCAGCACCGAGGAGGTCGCCGACTTCATCCAGGAGTGGTTCGAGGAGCGGGCCGCCGACGGGTTCAACGTCTTCCCCGAGTACGTCCCCGGCTCCGTCGAGGCGTTCACCGAACTGGTGGTCCCCGAGTTGCAGCGGCGCGGCCTCTTCCGCACCGAGTACAGCGGGCCGACGTTCCGCGACCACCTGGGGCTGGCCGTGCCGCCGCGGCGCACCGCCGTGAAGGAGGCCCGCTGATGGCCGTCGACCGGCAGGAGCGGCGGCAGGACCGTCGCGACGCCCTCGGGGCCGGGCTCGCCGCCCCCCGCACCCCGCGTTCCCGCTCCGCGGGCCGCAGAGCCGGGGCCGCGATCATCGCCGGGCAGGTCGCCGTCGTCCTGGCGATCCTCGGCGCGGTCCAGTATCTCGTCGACAGCGGCACGGTGCAGACCGTCTACCTCGCTTCGCCGCTCCAGATCGCCGAGGCGTTCCCCGACCTGGTGGTCGAGCAGAACCTGTTCGGCAACCTGCTGATCACCCTCTTCGAAGCCACGGCCGGGGTGCTCCTGGGCCTGGTGGCGGGGGTGGGCACCGGAATCTGGATGGGGCTGTCGGCCCCCGTGGAGCGGTTCCTGAACCCGTTCATCGGCGGCCTCATGGCCATCCCGAAGGTGACGATCATCCCGCTGCTCGCGATCTGGATGGGCATCGGGATCGGCCACAAGGTCTTCATCGTCTTCCTGTTCTGCTACTTCCTGTTCGTCTACAACACGATCGCGGGGATCAAGCAGGTCCAGGAGAGCCACCTGAAGGTGGCGCGCTCCTTCGGGGCCACGCGCGGACAGATCGTCCGCAAAGTCGTCCTGCCCTCCGCATCGGCGTCGATCGCCGCGGCGCTGCGCGTGGAGGCCGGGACCGGCCTGGTCGCCGCCCTCTTCGCCGAGATCACCGCCTCGCGGGCCGGGCTCGGCAGCATGCTCAACGAGGCCACCACGCTCTACGACACACCCAGCCTGTTCGGCCTGGTCATCTCGATCACCGTGTTCTCGGTGCTCATCATCGCCGCGGTCGACCTCCTGGAGAAGAAGGTCCTGCTGCGGTGGAAGTACTCCTGACCCCCATCGCCCCCGACCACCCCCCGCACGACCACGATCCCCCGAAAGGCAGGCCGACCATGACCGGAACCGCAATGCGCACGAAAGCCGCCGTCCCGGCCGCGGTGCTCACCCTGGCCCTGGCCGGGTGCGGCCTGGCCGCCGGAGAGTCCGACAGTGGCCTCCAGACCCTGACCCTCCAGGCCAGCGACTCCTACACCCAGCTGCCCATCCGGTTCGGCGTGGAGAAGGGGTTCTTCGAGGAGGCGGGGATCGAGGTGGAGTTCACCAACGTCGACGACGCCGTCACCGGCGCCGCCCAGGGCGACCTGTCCTTCGCGTTCGGCCCCACCAGCGAGTTCCTGCGGGCGGCGGAGCAGGGGGTGCCCATCAAGATCATCTCCTCGGCGTTCCGCAGCAAGGGGCCGTACTGGCTGATCGCCGACAAGGACATCGAGTCCATCGACGACCTCCGGGGACGGCAGGTCGGCAACTCGACCGACGGCAGCAACCTGGACACCGTGCTGCGCCACATCCTCCAGGAGGAGGGGCTCGACCCCGACGAGGACGTCACCCTCGTCAACGCCGGGGTCCACGAACAGGCCTACGGCGCGCTCACCACGGGGCAGGTCGACGCCACGATCATCCACCAGCCCTTCCCCGCGCTGGGCGAGCTGGAGGGCGAGACGGTCACCCTCGCCCGCGGCTGGGAGTACCTGCCGACCTACCACACGGGCGTCCTCATCGCCGGCGAGTCCACCATCGAGTCCGACCCCGAGCTGCTCCGCAACGGCCTTGAGGCGTACTTCCGCTCCTACACCTACGCCAAGGAGCACTACGACGAGTACCTGCCGTGGCTGAAGGAGCAGCTCGACACCATCGACGGCGACGCGGTCGAGGCGGCCATCGAGGCCGAGGACCCGATCTGGGACGCCAACCCCGCCATCGACCGCGAGGCGATCCGGGACACCCAGGAGATCGAGATCGAAGTCGGTCACCAGGACGGCCTCTACGACGCCGAGGCCCACATCGACGAGCGGTTCATCCCCGAGGAGTACGTCAAGCCGTTCGACTACGAGTTCACCGGCACCGAAGGCGGGGACGACCCCGCCGGGCAGGGGAGCTGACATGGCCGTCTTCGACGTCACAGCGGTCTCCAAGACCTACCCGGGCTCCCCGCCGGTGCGCGCCCTCGACGACGTGGGCCTCACCGTGGAGGAGGGCGAGCTCGTCTGCCTGCTGGGGCCGAGCGGATGCGGCAAGAGCACGCTGCTGGAGATCCTCGCGGGGCTCCAGGAACCCGACACCGGCACCGTCGCCTTCGGCGGGGAACCGCTGACCGGGCCCGGCAGCCGCCGCATCGGGGTCGTCTTCCAGGACCCGTCGCTGTACCCGTGGCGGACGGTCCTCGACAACGTCGCCCTGGGCCTGGAGATCCAGGGCGTACCCAAGGAGCGCCGGCGCGCGGCCGCCGCGGAGAACCTCTCCCTCGTCGGCCTGGAGGGGTTCGAGCGGAAGTACCCCCACCACCTCTCCGGCGGGATGCGCCAACGGGCGGGCATCGCCCGTGCGCTGGCGACGTCGCCGCAGGTCCTGCTGATGGACGAGCCGTTCGGCGCCGTCGACCACCTGACCCGCATCCAGTTGCAGGCCGACCTCCTGCGCATCCGCGAACACGAGCGCACGACGATCGTGTTCGTCACCCACGACGTCGGCGAGGCGGTGTACCTGGCCGACCGCATCGTCCTGCTGTCCCCCCGCCCCGGCCGCGTGCACCGGGTCATCCCCAACACCCATCCCCATCCCCGCAAGCGCGGGGACATCGCCGCACTGGAGCAGGAGAGCGCGATCTACACCGAACTCGAAACCCTGGAACGCTGAGGCGGCAACGGAAGCGGAATTTCCGCGCTGAAACCCGCGGGCCGGTTTTTGCTTCGGAGCGCACGCATTGTCAAGAAATCGGGAACGCAGCGCCAACGACTTTTCGGTCACTCCTTGGAAGCCTGGTGAGTCCACGGCCGCACGCCAGGCTGTGCGGACCCGACCGAGGAGTGGACCATTCCCCCGCTACGTTCTCATAATCCCATTCTTCACACACGACACAGACGCACCGGAGCGGCACTGACGTCACTGCTCACGGCCGCGGTTCTCACCACCGCATCAATGGGAACCGCGCATGCGGAACCCCCGCCGGACAACGCACCTCTGGCCCTTCCGGAGGACTTCCTGGCGCCGTTCGACTGTGATGTCGAATGGGAGGCCGTCACCTACTCCGACCACAATCCCGAACCTTCCGTCGACTTCCAGGACGCCGACATCGTGGGGCAGAATGTGCGCTCCAGTGCCGATGGGACCGTGGCGAGGGTAGAGGACGAAGGCCAGGAAAGCTACGGCAGGTGGATCGTCATCGACCACGAGGGGGATTACTCCACGCTGTACGCCCACCTCGACTCCCAGAGCGTCTCCGTGGGGGACAGTGTTGGCCAGGGAGACATCATCGGCACAGCGGGAAACACAGGTGACACCACTGGGCCCCACCTGCATTATGAGCAGCAGCTGAGCGGCGAACCCGTCCGGGTCGTTCTCGACGGCGAGGAGATTCCCTACTACGGCCGCACCCCGGTTACGAGTACCAACTGCGGCGACGACGGCGAAGACCCCGACCCGCCGGACCCGCCGGAGCCTCCGGAGCCTCCGGAGCCGGTTGAGACGACGCTGGAGGGCGCGGGCCCCGAGTCGGTGGCCAACGGGTCGCCGGCGGAGTTGTCGGCCGTGCTGACCGACGAGAGCGACGATCCCGTTGAGGGGCGGCAGGTGGACTTCGTCCTTGGATCGGACGAAAGCGAGCAACAGTGCTCGGGCGATACCAACGCGGAGGGGCTTGCGAGCTGCTCGATCGAGTTCGTGGAACAACCTTTGAACGATGAGGGCACCGTTCCGGTGTCGGCGGCGTTCGCGGGTGACGATGAGTATGCCGCGTCGGAAGACTCCGGAGCTCTGCCGTTGGAGTACGTGACGGGTCAGGCCTATGGCCTGTCGGCAGACGTTCCCTTGCTCGGGCTGCCGATTTCGATCGACCCAACGCCGGACACGGGTGAGGTGCGTACGGCGGGGGAGGAGACCGAGGCTCCCGAGTGCGCTCAGAGTGTCGGCGCGATTCTGGTGAACGCGGACGTGCTCTGCGCCGAGGTGGCCACCCAGACGGGGCCGAGCGGTGTCACGTCCACCGCGAGCCTGGAGGAGGCCTCCATCGGCCTTCCTGGGCTGCCGGTACTGGGGATCTCGGGGGTGGAGGCGACGTCCACCAGCTCCTGTGAGGAGCAGTCCGGCAGCGTCGATCTCACGCTGACGGTGGCGGGGACGCCGGTCGAGATCGGTGATGCGCCCAACGTCGATATCGACCTGGGTGTCGCGGGTACCCGGCTCGTCGTCAATGAGCAGGTGGAGGAGGACGGGGAGCTGACCGTCAACGCCGCCCACCTGACCGGTCCCGGGGGCATCGACGTCGTGATCGCCTCCAGCACCAGCGCGGCCCACAACTGCGCCTGATCCGGTTGCGCCTGATAGGCCCGGGGTGATGGCGCACCGCGCACCGGCCCCGTCCGACCGCGCGATGGCGTGGACGGACGGGGCCGTGGCGTGTCCGCCTCGGCGCCGCCGCCGGAGAGCCTCGGCCGAGCCGCCGGAGATCCCCCAGCAGGGCAATCGAGCCCGTCTCAGCCGAGCCGCCGCCGCAGGAAGTCGAGGGTGCTCGCCCAGGCGCTTTCGGCGGATTCGCGGTGGTAGGAGGGCCGCGCGTCGTTGAAGAACGCGTGGCCGGCCGGGTAGACGCGCAGCTCGGGCTCGATGCCGGACTGGTCGGTGATGGCCTGGTGCAGCCGCTCCCGGGCGGCGGCGGGGATGGCGGCGTCCTGGTCGCCGAAGTGGCCGAGCACCTCGGCCGCCAGGCCCGAGAAGTCGGGCAGCTCGCCCTGGATCACGCCGTAGAACGGGACGGCCGCGACCACGCGCGGCTCGACGGCGGCCAGGTACAGCACGAAGCCGCCGCCCAAGCAGAAGCCGACGGCGCCGATGGCCGACGAGGTGACCTCGGGGCGCGACACGAGGTAGTCCACCGCGCCGGACAGCAGCTCGACGCCGCGCGCCACCGGCAGCTCCCGCATCATCCGCCGCGCCTCGTCGGAGTCGTGGGCGACGTTCCCGCCGTACAGGTCGGGCGCGAGGACCACGAAGCCCTCCGCCGCCAGGCGCTCGGCGACATCGGCGATGTGGTCGTTGAGCCCCCACCACTCTTGGATCAGGATCGCGCCCGGCCCGCTGCCGTCCGGCGGCAGGGCGAGGTAGCCGTGGGCGGTGGCGCCCGCGCTGGGGAACTCGACGTTCTGGCGGACCGGATCGCCGGTCGGCTCCGGAGGCTGGGTCATGGAACGAAGCTCCTGGTCATCGGGCAGGTGGAGATGTGCGTGTCCGCCGCTCGGAGCCGGGGGCCCCGTCCGGCGCGGCCCCGGCGGCGGAGCGTTCCAGGAGCGCGCGCATGCCGTCGATGAGCATCCACAGGCCCTGTTCGAACGCCTCGTCGCCCTCGGGCGGGCCGCCGTCGCGGATGGCCGCCATGAGTGTGGGCGTCGCGCCGGCGTCCGGGGGCGGCCCGTCCGGGGCTTCCGGGGCGGTGGGGCCTTCCGGTGGGCGACGCCGCTGTCCGGCGGACTGCTCCTCCATCACGAACCCGGTGGTGTAGTGCCCGATGGCGGTGATCGCGCGCAGGGCCTGCACCGGGCTGAACCCGGCGTCGGCGAGTGTGCGCAGCTCGGCCTCGGCTTGGAGGGCGATCGCGGGTCCGGCGGCGGTCCCGGCGACCAGCCGTGCGCCGTCGCGTCGGGACAGCAGCAGCCGACGGCGTTCCCGGGCGCGCCGGGCGACCCACTGCGGCCAGGGTTCGTCGTCGCGGCGCGGGGCGAGGGGCAGCGCGGCCTGGAGCTCCTGCGCCATCAGGTCGAGGAGTTCCTGCTTGTCGCGGAAGTGCCAGTACAGCGCCGGTGACTGCACGCCCAGCTCAGCGGCCAGGCGGCGCACGGTCAGTCCGTCGAGCCCGACGTCGTCGAGCAGCGTGAGCGCGGTCGCGGCGACGGTGGCCCGGTCGAGCCCGGTACGGCGCGATGCCGTTCTGCCTCCCACAGCTTGACACCCTAGCACCGCCGACATAGCTTATCGGCGCTAAGGAATTTAGCGATGATAAGGAGACGATGATGCCCGTCATCCGGTCGACCCGTGCCCTTCTGGCTTGCGGGTTCGCCCCTCTGCTGTTCGTCGGGGTCATCCTCGGCTTGGGCGGACTGGCGCCCGGATACGACCCGTGGAACCGCTGGGGCAGCGAACTCGCCAACGGGCCGCTGGGGTGGGTGCAGATCACCAACTTCGTCGTCACGGGCGCGCTGACGATCGCCTTCGCCGTCGGCGTGCGCCGGGCGCTGGGCACCGGCCGGGGAGCCGCCGCGATCCCGGTCCTCACCGGCTACGTCGGGTTCGGCCTGATCGTCGCCGGGGTCTTCGTCACCGATCCGAATCCGGGCTTCCCGCTCGGCACCGCCCCGCCGGCCGAGCCCACGCTGCACGGATGGATCCACAACCTCAACCTGTTGCCGACCTGGGCGGCGCTGACCGCGGCCATCCTGCTGGCCGCCCTCCGGTCGGCCGTCCGCAGCGAGGGGTGGGGGTGGACCCTTGTCACCCTCGCGGCCGGGATCCTGACCCCGGTGACGCTCTACATCGCCGCCCAGGGTTTCGACATGGACACCCTCTCCGGCAGCGGGCACGGGTTGTGGCAGCGGATCAGCCAGCTCACCGGCTTCGGCTGGTACGCCCTTTTCGCCGCCCGGCTCCTGCGTGCCGCGCCGCGCGCCACCCCCGGTGTGCCGCCGGAGGTGGCGCGGGCGGAGGGCTAGATCTCCGATGTGGGGGCCGGGCGGCGGCGGGTGGTGAGGAGGATGATCGGGCCCAGGGCGAGCAGGGCGGCGAGGGTGCCGAAGCCGAAGGTGAGGCCGACGGCGGTGGCTATAGCGGCGACCAGCAGCGGGCCTCCCGCGTCGCCGAGTTCGCGGCCGAGTTCGGCGGCGCCCATCGTCTGGCCCAGGCGCTCGGTGGGGGTCGATGCGGCGAGGGCGGCGAAGCCGAGCGGGGTGATCACGCCGGTGCCCACGCCGATCAGCGCGGCGCCCGACACCACGCCGGCCACGCCCGGCAGCACCGCGCACCCCAGCCCGGCCGCCGTGATCAGCAGCCCGGCGACGAGGCCGCCGCGCACCGTGATCCGCCCGGCGTCCAGCGCGCGCCCGGTCCGGGGCTGGACCAGTGCGGCGCAGCCCGCGAGCACGGAGACCGCGGCGCCGGTGGCCACCGGTCCCAGCCCCGCCGCCGCCCCGGAGACGGGCAGGAACCCCACCCCCACCGACAGCGCCGCCGTCGCCCCGGCCAGCGCCGCGGTCGGGGCGAGGAACGCGGGGTCGGCCAGCCGCCGGGCCAGGTCCAGCACCGTCTGCCGGGTCTTCGGCAGCGGGGGCACGACGGGCACCGCCAGCGCCGCCCAGACCGCGACCGCCACCCCGAGCACACCCAGCACGGCGAAGAGCAGGCCCAGACCTCCGGCCCACACGAGGACCCCGCCGAGCAGCGGGCCCAGCGTGTAGCCGAGGGACTTGTAGAAGCCGTAGGAGCCGTACGCCCGGCCGAGGCCGGAGGCCCCGTTCAACCGTGCGACCAGGGCCGAGGCCGCCGGGGAGAACGCGGAGGCGGCCGCGCCCTGGCCGAAGCGCGCCGCCCACAGCCAGCCCGGGCCGTCGGCCACCAGGTACAGCGCCGAAGCGGCGGCGAAGGCGACCAGCCCGCCCAGCAGCAGCGGGCGGGCCCCGATCCGGTCGGCGAGCGTGCCGAAGAGCGGCTTGAGCACCACCTCGGCGCCGTCGTACAGGGCGAGCAGGCCGCCCAGGACCAGCAGCGAGGTGACCGCGTCGTCGGAGAACCCGCCGAGGTTGGCGGCGATGCCGTGGGCGCCGAAGGCGGTGGTGAACCCCGCGGCGTACAGCGGCCACATCCGCGTGCGCGGCGCGGCGGGCGCGTCCTGGAGCGATGTCACGACGTCTCCCGCGGCGTACCGTGCAGGGCGTCGAACACCCGCTGGGCGTAGTCCTCGCAGGCGGCGGTGCACTCCTTCAGCCGCTCACCCGCCTGTTCCGCCTCGGGCGCCCCGAACACGTCGCGGGCCGTGAGGTCGCGGTGCCAGCGCCGCAGCCGCTCCAGGCTCTGTTCCTCCTCCTCGAGCTCGGCGAGGGTGAACTTGGCGATGCGGATCTCCTTGGCCAGCTCCTCTTCGTACTTGCCGCAGTCGGCCAGGAACTCCGCCCACTCCGCCGACCGCGCCGCGGTGAACAGGTCCCGGAAGCGCGCGGAGTCCTCGGGCCCGCGCCCGGAGGCCACCAGCGTCACCGCCTGGCCCCCTGGCCGCTCGGTCAGCTCGACCGCGCGCGCCAGCCCGTCGGCGACCGCCGGAACGTCGGGGACCGCCCAGACGCCCTGCCCGAGCGAGAGCGCGCCGATCTTGCGCAGCTCCCGCCAGACCGCCACGCGGTGCCGGGACGGCTGTGCGGGCAGCTTGCTCACGAGGATGATCCACGGCGGGTCCGCAGCACTGTTCGTCACGCGATGGAATGTATCACCCGTTACACTCACATCGTCAAGGGTGGTCACAAAGGGCCGGTGAAGGCGGGTGGCCCTGCGCCGGCCGGGCCCGCGCCGATCGGCCCCGCGGTCAGGGACTCCGGGACAGGCGGGCCGTGCCCGCCGCAGCGGCCAGGACGGCGCCGGCGAACCAGAGCGCCCCGGTCGCGCCCAGCGAGGCCGCCACCAGGCCCGCCGCGGCCGGAAGGGCCACCTGGCCGAAGCGGTTGGCCCACAGCCGCAGCGCGAGCGCCGTGCTGCGGGCGTCGTCGGGAACGGCGCGGACCACGATCGTCATGGTCAAGGGCTGGCCGATCCCGAGGAGGAACCCGCCGAAGGCGAGCGCGCCCGCCAGCACCCACGGGTCCTCTCCCACGGGCAGGGTCATCGCCACCAGGGCCCCGGCCGAGCCCAGCGTGCTGGCCACGACCAGCGCCCGCCGCGACCAGTGGGCCAGCAGCCGGGACAGCAGCAGCCGCGACAGCAGGGAGAAGCCCGCCCGGACCCCGAGCAGGAGGCCGGTCACCGACGGGGCGATCCCCCGCTCGTCGGCGATCAGCGGCAGGTAGGCGGTGAGCAGGTCCACGGAGGCCAGCAGCGCCAGGCTGACGAACAGCCCGGCCGGGACCCCCGGGCGCCGGAGCAGCGCCGTGACGGGCACCGGGGCCCGCGGCCCCGGTGCGGTGCGCGGCGCGCTCCCCGGCGCCCGCCGGCCGCCCCGCGCCAGCCCCGCGACGCCGACGAGGCCGCACGCCGCTGCCGCCGCCGAGATGGCCAGCGCCTCGGTGATGGGCCCCGTGAGGGCCGTTCCGCGCGCCTCGCCCAGCACGAACCCGGCGATCAGCGGGCCCGTCAGCTGGCCCAGCGAGGTGGCGGCGGTGAACCAGCCGAAGTCGCGGTCCAGGTGCTGTTCGGCGGAACGGTGGGCGATGAGCGCCTGCCCGGCGATCATCACGACGATGTGGCCGAACCCGAGCACCGTCCCGGCCACCCCCACCAGGAACAGAGAGGGCGCCGCCGCCAGGAGCAGCGGCGCGGCCACGAGCAGCGCCGTTCCCGCGAGCACGATCCCGTGCATGCGGGTCACCCGGTCCGTCAGCCGCCCCAGCGGGACGGCCACCGCCAGCGAGAGCAGTGCGTAGGCGGAGGTGATAAGCCCGATCGCGAGCGCGTCGCCGCCGAGGGCGATCGCCTTGTAGGACAGCAGCGGCCGGGCGGTGTTGAGCGCGGTCTGCGTGCAGACCACGCTGACCAGCAGCCACCCCAGCCAGTGCGTCCCCGCGGCCCGGTCACGCATGCCGGACCGCTCTTCGCGGGTCGTCTTCGCAGGTCACGCCGCCCCCTCGGCTAGATGTGGACATCGACGGCCGCGGGCAGGGCCGCGTCGCGCGCCAGCGCGTTGAGGATCGTGTGCAGTGCCCGGTCCAGGTGGCGGGTGACCTCGTCGGCGGCGGCGCCCGGGTCGCCGTCCAGGACCGCCCGGCACATGCGCAGGTGCTCGCGCAGCGACGTGGCGAACTGGTCGGGGTCGGTGCGGGCGATCCTGCGCAGGCGCACCATCTGCCCCTGCTGGTCGGCGATGGTCTTGGCGAGGGGTTCGTTGTGCGTGGCGGCGATGAGGGCCTGGTCGAACCGCTCGGTGAGCGCGGAGAAGTCCGCGGCGAGCGCGTCGCGTCCCGCGCCGGGCAGCCGCGCTTCGACCCGCTCGAACCCGCCGAGCAGGTCGCGGAAGGGCTCGATCAGCTCCGGGGCGGCGGCGCCGTCGCGGGTGATCATCGCTATCGCGGCGGGTTCGAGGACCATCCGGAACTCGAAGAGCGTGCGGACCCCGCCGAGCGACACCGGCGCCACCTGGGCGACTTCGCCCGGTGTGAACCGCACCAGGCCTTCGCGTGCCAGGCGGCGGATCGCCTCGCGGACCGGCGTGCGCGAGGCCCCGATGCGGTCGGCCACGACCACCTCGCTCAGCCGCGTGCCCGGCCGCAGCGTGAGGTTCTCGATCTCGCTCTTGAGCAGCCGGTACACGCCTTCGGTCTTGCTCGTGGCCTCGGCCATCATCGCCCCGCCCCGTCCGCCGCGTGGTGGATCCCGTTCCGTGCTTCTTGGTGCTGCATGTCCGGAATGCTCCGGCTGCGCGAAAGAACGGTACCGCACCGATGTTCCGCGCGGTGCATCGACCGATGTCCTCGCCTGTATACAGCTATTGACCTGGTGATACGCCCTGCCCCGTGTGGGCCTTCCCGTGGGCGGCGGCGCATCCGCGCGCGGACGGGGGCACAATCGGGGACATGTCCAAACGCTCCGACCGCGCGCGGCCGCGCACCGCGGCCGCACCCTGCCCCTGCGGATCCCCGGCCGGCTACGGCGGCTGCTGCGGCCCGCTGCACCGGGGAGAGGCCGCCGCCCCCACCGCCGAGCGGCTGATGCGCTCGCGCTATAGCGCCTTCGCGGTGGGCGACGCCGGCTACCTGCTGCGGACCTGGCATCCGCGCACCCGCCCCCGGAGCCTCGACCTCGACCCCGGGCTGCGCTGGCTGCGGCTGGAGATCATCGGCGTGGGCGACGGCACCGCGTTCCACACGGAGGGCACCGTCTCCTTCCGCGCGGTCTACCGCGACGGCGGCGGCGAGGGCGAGCTTCGGGAGGACAGCCGCTTCCTGCGGCACGACGGGGCCTGGACCTACCTCGACGGGCTCGTGCAGGGCTGACGAGCGCGGCCGGCGGCCGCGCCCCGCCGCCGGCGCAGGGTGCCGCGGACGGCGCGGGGGAGGGGTGTGCGGCCGCGGCCGCACACCCCTCCCCGGAGCCTTGGGCTGCTACCCGTCGGAGCCGGACTCCGATCCCTGCTCGTTGTGCTCGGTCTGGAACTGCCTCCAGTCCGTCTGTACGTTGCTGAGGAACTCGTCCGTGCTCTTACGCCCGTCCAGGAGCTCCTGGGTCTCGGCGGCGAGGGTGTCGTACATGGTGTCGGTCGCCCAGTCGAGGTAGCCGATCTGCCCGTCGTCGGCCATCAGCGCGTTGGCGGCGTCGATGGTCTCCTGCGCGAGCGGGGTCGTCCCCTCGACATCGGGGGAGGTGACCGGGATACGCCCGATGTCGGCCAGGGTCTGCGCGAACTCCGGGTCCTGCTGCATCGCCAGGAACGCGGCGGCGGCCGGCAGGTTCTCGGTCTGGGAGTTGATGTGCCACGGCAGGCCCGACCCGCCCTGGGTGACGTGGCCGCCGCTCTCACCGGTGGGCGGGGGGATGAACCCGACGTTCTCCGCGTCGGCCGCGACCAGCGCCTCGGCGTTCCAGTCGCCGCCGATGAGGAAGGCGCCGTCGCCTTCGGCGAAGTTCGTCACGGCGTCGGCCTCGGCCAGGCCGTTGTAGCCGTCCTGGATGTAGCCGTTCTCCTCCCACTCGACGAGCTTGTCGGCGGCCTGGAGGTTGCCCTCGTTGACGAAGTCGGCGCCGGTGGTCCCGTTGATCCACTCGGTGAGGCCCAGCGGCTCGCTGTAGGCGCCCTGGATGACGCCGTACAGCTGGAACGCCGGGTACTGCTCGGCGTTGCCCATGATGATCGGCTGCTCGCCCTGCTCCTTCACGGCTTCGAGGGCGGCCTCCATGTCCTCGAAGGTCTCCGGGGGCGCCACGTTGGCGGCGGCCAGGATGTCCTTGTTGTAGAAGACGCTGACCAGCTGGGTCACGGGGCTGATGCCGTACAGGGTGCCCTGGCCGAACCGCATGCCGGTCTCGTCCCAGCTCATCGAGGCGAGGAAGGACGGGCTGACACCGTCGGTCCAGCCGTAGGCCTCGGCGATGTCGTCCATGGGCCGGATCAGCCCGCCCTGCACCAGCGCGCCGTCGACCGAGTAGCCCTGGTTGCCCTGGACGAGGTCGGGCGCGTCGCCGCCGCCCGCCTGAAGCGCCGGGACCACGGTGTTCATCAGGTCGTCGAAGCTCTTGTAGGTGGGCTCGACCGTGACGTTGGGGTAGGCCTCCTCATAGGCGGGGATCAGCTCTTCGAGGGTGCCCTGCTCGTTCTGGTCGGCCCACACCCGCAGGGTGATGTCGCCGAGCTCCGCGACCTCCTCCGGGGTGAAGGGCTGGTCGACGGTCTCCTCAGCGGTCAGCTGGTAGGGGCCGGTCTGCTCGGCGCCGCCGGGGGCGCCGCACGCGGTGGCGACGAGTCCCGTCGCGAGCACGGCTCCGAGCGCCGCAAAGGGGACCCGGCGCGCTCGGAGCTTGGGTGTGTCACTCCGGAATCTCGGGTCGGGGGCATGCATCTGGTACCTCCAGGGGGCGAAGGAGACGGCACGGAATCGAGATAGCGGGGTTCGACTTCATAACAGTGAGCGACGATAGCCTTCAAACCTAAGATGCCCTAATTGCCGGAAATATCGAAATCGTTACAAAGAAGTACACACGAGGCGCCAAGAACCCCACTGGGCATCATAAGCATACAAACCGGACAGCCGATTTCCGGCGGCCGGCCCGGCCCTCCAGAGCCGCCGCGAAGCGCGGATCCCGCGTTTGCGCACCCACGTGCGCTGGGGTGACGCCCCCGCATTCACCGTCGATCGCTCTCCGCTCATGAGTGTGACTTTATCCGTGACCGAAAGCCAAAAGGATTTGCGTTTCCGCAAATCCATTTGGGTGATCTCGTCCCGCATCCTCCCGGAGGTGTGGACCGCCAACCCGAAGGTGCAATATCTTCCTTCCCCATGTGCGCCATCCGGGTCCGGCCGAAACCTCTGTCCGGCCCAGCAGCCGACGAGGCCGGTCCCCCACCGCGCGGCCGGCGTTCCCCCGCGGGAGCCCCCGCGCGCCCCCGCGCCGCCCTCCGGCCCGCGCGGAACTGGGCCGGGCTGCTCTACGTCGTCCCCGCCTTCACCGTCTTCGCGTTCTTCGTCCTCTACCCCCTCGGCCAGGCCTTCTGGTTGAGCCTGTGGGACTGGGACGGGGTCACGCAGGCGACCTGGGTGGGCGCCGGCAACTACGTCGACGCCGTCGGCGACCCCGAGATCGTCGGCGCGCTGCGCAACTCCCTGGTGTTCGTGGTCTTCTACGCGGCCCTGCCCACCGCGATCGGCCTGGGGCTGACCGCGCTCATGGCGCGCGTGCGCATCTACGGGCTCACGTTCTTCCGCGCCGCGCTGTTCGTCCCGCAGATCCTGCCCGGCGTCGTGGTCGCCGTCACCTGGCGGTCGATGTACGCCATCGACGGCCCCGTCAACGGCGTCCTCCGGCTCATCGGGCTCGACGGGGTGACCCGCGCGTGGCTGGGCGAGTTCGCCACCGCGCTGCCCAGCGTCGGCCTCATCGGCACGTGGGTGATGTACGGGCTGTGCATGGTGCTGTTCATGGCCGGCGCCCAGCGCATCCCGGCCGAGCTGTACGAGGCCGCCCGCATCGACGGGGCCGGCGCCGTCCGCGAGTTCTTCACGGTGACCCTGCCGGGGCTGCGCCGCGAGATCTCCTTCGCGCTCGTCCTGACCATCACCTACGCGCTGCGCAACTTCGACATCGTGTGGAACACGACATCGGGCGGCCCGGGCACCTCCACCACCGTCCCGAGCGTGTTCATCTACCGGGCGGCCTTCACCACCCGCGACTACGGCGAGGCCGCCGCCATCTCCGTGCTGCTCACGGTGCTGATCCTCGCGGTCACCGGCCTGGTCCTCTTCCTGCTCCGGTCCAAGGACGACGCCAAGGGGGCGCGCCGATGAGATCCCGCCGCGAAGCGGCGATCAGCCGCCTCCTGCTCGTGCTCGCCACGGTCATCGCGCTCTACCCCGCGCTCGCCGTCCTCTTCCTGGCGCTGAGCACCCCCGACGCGCGGCCGACCTCGCTGGGCATGCCGCGCAGCCTCACCTTCGCCAACTTCGTGACGGCGTGGGACTTCGCCCGGTTCGACTCCGCGCTGGTCTCCAGCGCCTTCGTCGCGACCACGGTGGTCGTGGTCGCCGTGGCCCTGTCGGTGCTGTCGGGCTACGCACTGGCCCGCCTGAACGTCCCCTTCTCCGGCCTGATCCTCGGCGTCCTGCTGATCGGCCTGGTCCTGCCCTACGAGGGCGTGGTCATCCCGCTCTACCTGCAAATGCTCGACTGGGGGCTCGTCAACACCCCGTGGGCGCTGATCCTCCCGCAGATCGGGCTGTCGGTGTCGCTCGGCACCTTCTGGATGCACACCTTCTTCTCCGGGCTCCCGCGCGCCCTCCCCGAGGCCGCGGCCATCGACGGTGCGACCCGGTTCCAGACCCTCACCCGGGTCCTGCTGCCCACCGCCGCGCCCGCCGTGTCGACGCTCGCGCTCCTGGTCTTCCTCTATACCTGGAACGACTTCCTGCTCGCGCTCGTCCTGGTGCCCGACAACCCCGATGTCCAGACCGCGCCGCTGGCCCTGTCCTTCTTCGCGGGCAATACCCGGGCCGCCGACACCGGCGTCACCGCCGCGGCGGCGGTCCTGGTGGCCCTGCCGCTGATGGTGCTCTACGTCTTCCTCCAGCGCCGGTTCATCAGCGGCCTGCTGTCGGGGGCCGTGAAGGAGTAGGGGCGCCGACGGGACGCGCGGTCATCCCGCCGGGACGCGCGGCCCTGGCCGTCACCCCGCCGGGCGGTCCAGATGGTCGGCCAGGCGGTCGAGGAACGGCCGCTGGCCGGTGACGATCTTCTCCGCCGCCTCGGCGAGGCCGAACCACGCCACGCGGTCGATCTCGGGGAAGCTCCGGGTCCGCCCGGAGCCCCTCGGCCACTCCATCTCGAAGGTGCCGGGGGAGATCCGCCCCGGATCCAGGTCGCCGCGCAGCGCCCACGCCGTCACCGTCTTGCCGCCGGACTGGCGCACGGTGCCCAGGCCGGCGAGGTCGCCCTCGGGCACCGGCAGGCCCAGCTCCTCCTGGAACTCCCGGCGGGCGGTGGCCTCGGGCTCCTCACCGGGCTCGGGTTCGCCCTTGGGCAGCGACCACGCCCCGGCGTCGCGCCGCGCCCAGAACGGGCCGCCCATGTGCGCCAAGAGGACTTCCGCCTGCCCGTCACGCTCGCGGAAGAGAAGGATCCCCGCGCTCTGCCTGCCCGCCATGGCGCCCAGTCTGCCCCACCCCGGTCCCGCCCGGAGCCCGCCCGCCGCGTGTCGCCGCGTCCGGCCCGCGGGGTCCGGAACCGGACCGGACGGGGCGCCGTCCCAATTCCGCGGGCATCGCGGCGCGACGCCCGCGAGACGACGATGGTCCGGAGGGGACATGACGGAGACCAGAACAGAAGGCCGGGGGCGGCGGAGACCCGCGGCACCCGAGCCGGTCACCGACCGGTATTGCGCGCACCACGCGCCGGACGGAGGGGTCGGATGATGCATCCTGGACAGCCCGCCCCTGCGAAGCGACCCCCGGGGCGACGGGGGTACTGGATCGGCGGCACGATCCTCTGCGTGTGGAGCACGCTCGCCGTGTTCGCATTCATCGCCGGCGCCTACCTGACGTCGACCGAGACCGTCGCCGAATTCCGGGGCGGAGAGACGGCCGCCTTCACGGCCGACCAGGCGAACAACCTCGACTGGCAGTGGCGCCTCTACGCCGACGCCCCACTGGCGGAGGACGACGTGGAGGACGGCTGCACGGTCAGTGGACCCGACGGTGACGTGTCCCTCGGCTTCGACGGCGGATCCGCGAGCACGACCATCGACGGCGAGACCATGTACCCGGCGGCGGAGATCGCCATCACCTACGCCGGAGACTTCGGCGACCACACCGTCTCCTGCGAGGGCGGGCTCGCCGACGCGTTCGTCGTGGGGTACGGGCCCGAGCCGGGCGCGACGGCCTTCGACCCCGTGTTCGTGGGTGTATTCGGCCTGGCCGCCGTGTTCGGACTGCTCGCCGGATGTCTCCTGGTCATCAACACGGCCATCGTCCGCCGACGGCACCGCTCAGAGGGCCCGGACGTGATCCCCGGCGCCGCAGAGCACCCGCCCCAGAGCGGGCAGGGCGGCCCGCCACCGGGAGGGCGGACCCCGCCGCCGACCGCCTAGCGGAGCAGCCCGCCGGACGCGGCGGCCGTGGTGAGCCGCCGTGCACCCGCGCTCACCGTGACGGCGACGTGGACGGCCCAACGGGAGATCCCGGAGGCGCGGAAGGGCGCCTGCACCACGCGCGGGCCGCCCCGGCGCGGACGGTCGCCGGGGTGGCGGCGGGTCAGCAGCAGGCCCGCCGCCACGGCGAGGGCACCGGCCAGGGGCACGAAGCCCGGGTCGAGGCCGTTCTCCGTCAGGACGAGCAGCCCGCCGCCGGTGAGCGCCCCCGACGCCAGGACCCGGACCATGCCGGGGTCGCCCCGCAGGGCCTTCGGGGGCTCGTCGAAGCGGGGCATCCACCACAGGACCGGCCACAGCATCGGGATCAGGACGATGGCGCCCAGCGCGCACCACACCAGCCACGGGGCGGTCAGCGGGGCGGGGGTGGCCAGCCCCAGGACGAGCACGAGGGCCGCGGCCACGGCGGCGAGCGGGACCATGTGCCACAGGTAGACCGCCATGAGCCGGGGCGTGGCCCAGTCCAGCACCCGCGCAGGGCCCGGCCGGGAGGTCCAGGCGGTGATGGGGCCGCGCAGCAGCACCGCGACACCGATCTGCCCCGCCCCCACCGCCGCGAGCACCAGGGTCGGAGGAGCGACGTTGGACGCCTCGATCGCGAACACCCCGGTCATGTTGGGGGAGTACGGCCCCAGCGCCGCCAGCGCGGCCGCCGCCGCGAACCCGCCGGCCGCCAGCAGAACGGCCGGGAGGCGGCCGATCGCCCCCGCCGCGTAGCGGAAGCCGAGCTGGTGCACGGCCGGCCACACGAGCGCGACGTTGAGGTAGCCCGCCCACTCGGCGCCCGTTCCGAACCGCACCGCGTCCACGGCGGCCGCCGCCGCGAACAGCGCCGCAGTGGCGTACCAGCCGAACCGCGCATCGGCCCGGGCCAGGACCGGGGTCGCCACGACGACCAGCACGTACACCGCCAGGAACCACAGCACGATCCCGGCCGCCTCCGCGCCGATCCGGACCGGCTGCTCGGGCACCCCGGCCGCGATCAGCAGCGACGACGCCGCCATCCAGGTGCCGGCCAGGGGCAGCACCGGCCAGGCCAGCCGGCGCAGGCGCTTGGCCAGCCACTCCGAAGTCGACGTCCCCTTGGCGGCGGCGGACCGGTGGCTCAGCAGGTTCGCGGCGCCCCCGACGAAGAAGATCAGCGGCATCACCTGCGCGATCCACGTCAGCGCGAACCCGCCGTCGGTGCTGATCACGGTGCCCGCTGTCACCTCGCCCGACGACGCCGAGTAGGAGAGCACCGGAAGCGTCCAGTGCTGGAGGACCACCAGGACGATGACGAGCAGCCGCAGGGCGTCCAGGAAGCGGTCACGCGCCGGGCCCGGCTCCCGGGTCCTCCGGGGCTCGGGTACAGCGGGCCTGGGGACCGGCTGTGCACCCGCGCTCTCGGGTACGGCGGTGGCGGTCATGGTCGCTCCTTGTCTCCGCGGGTTCACAGGCCCGGGGGCCTGCGTCCCGGTCCGGCACGGCACGACGCGCTCGCTCCGCGATAGGGGAGAGGTGGGTCGTCGGTGCGGCCCGGATACCGGCGGCCGTTCCCGCGGCGCCAGGGGGGATGCTCGTCCTCGCGTGTCGATGAGAAGACCCTAGGCGGGCGGGCGGGGCGGCGGCGATATGCCTGACTCCCCTCTGATGTGACCTGCTGCCCACCGAGAAGAGTGGTGCAGGCACCACCATGGCCCGTGGCGTAGGGCGCTCACCGGCGTCGGCCGTGGCTCCTTCCCGGGGCTGGGCGTCACACGCGTGCCCGGCACGCCGTGGTGCCGGCTTTCGCGCTCTGGTGTCCGGGCGGAGAACCCGGGGGGTTCCGAGAATGATGCCATCCCTGAGCGGTCCGTGCCGACGCGTACCCGGACCGGAGACAGTGGGAAGGTTCTCACCCCATGAGCGCAACCCCGGCCTCGACCGTCCATCACCGCAGGTCGAGACGGTACGGCGCCGATCGGCGCCCAGGCGCGGCGGGGCCGGGGAAACTTTCCGGGGGCGGCGGGTGAACACCGCGCCGAGCGGGCCCGGAGACGGGGCCCGATCCGGGGGCGGCCGTAAGCCATCGGCCCGCCCGGCGGCGTATCCGCCGCCGGGCGGGGCCGTTATGCGGGTGCCCCAGTGGGGGCGATCAGCTCCGCGACCGCCTCGGCCGCCGCGGGGTGCCGGTCCAGTAGCCCCGCCGCCTCGGGGTGGGCGGACGCGCCCCCGGGCGCACCTGCCGACGCGTCCGGGGCGGGCCAGGTGGCGTCACACCCCAGCAGCGCCGCCACGGCGTCGCACGACGCCGGGTTTTCGGCGAGCAGGTCCGCCACCGGACCGGCCGGCGCCGCCTGCGCCACAGCGGCCCGTGCGGGCTGCTGCGGCCGCGCGGCCCACGGCGGCACCCACGCGTCGACGGCGGGCAGGCTCGCCGGGAACGTGCGGCCCGCCTCGCGGATGAGCACCGGGACCATCTCCTGCGCGTGCTCGCGCAGGGTCGTGATCAGGGTGGGCAGCCACGGGAGCAGGACCGTGTCCGGCAGCCGCGCGAACGCGCCGGACATCACCTCCACGACGAACGGGGCGAGCGCCGGCGCCGGCGACAGGGCCTGCACGAAACCGCTCAGGTACTGCGGGAACGCCGGGACCACGAGCGGGTTGTCCAGCAGCTCCGCGCACCGCGTGCGCAACTCGTCCCGGCTCACCACCCCGAGCTGGGTCTGCGCCGCCCACAGCAGCGCCACCTTGGCGGGCGCCTCGGGGTGGGACTGCTTGACCGCGAGTTCGAGCTGCGTGCGGTCGCACCCCAGGGACAGCGCCATGTTCTCCAGGGTGAACAGGAACCCGAGCATCGCCGCGACCTGGCGGACACCGGAGTGCTCGTCGGTGAACGCCCCCGGCAGCAGCGTGCAGTAGTGCGCGTAGCCGGCGGTCACGAACGACTCGCACCACCGGGGCAGCGCGGAGTCCCCGGCGCGGTAGTAGGCCAGCAGCCGCCGGAACCGCCGCAGCACCTCGGGGGCGTCGTCCACCGTGCGCTCGGCGGCGAGCAGCTCGACGGCGCGGGCGCCCAGCTCGTCGGTGAACCGCGGGTTGTCGAGGTAGCAGAGGGCGTCCTCGACGGCCGCGAGCGCGGTCGCCGCCGTCGCCTTGGGCTCCCACGCCGAACGGCGCAGCCGGTGCTCCAGCACCTGTTCGACCGTGACGCCCTCGTAGCCGAGCTCGATGAGGGAGCGCTGGTCGCGGCCGAGGGACACGTCCCAGCTCTCCTGCATCGACCGCTCGCCCAGCTCCAGGGAGCCGGTGATCGAGCGGACCGCACCGTCGCGCAGCAGATAGCGCAGCCGCCACAGCAGCCGGGAGCACGGCTCCAGCTCCGGGTCGGCCTTCAGGTCCAGCAGCACGCGCCGGACCGTCCGCTTGCTCGGGCTGACCCCCAGCGGGGCCAGCCGGTCGAACACGTCGCGCGCCAGCGGCGGCATCGCGTTGTAGCCGACTTCGCCGATCCGGTCGCCGCCGAGCAGGATCTCGCACAGGTGGCGCACGTCGCGCCGGCCGGGAACGGTGTCCTTCTCGATGCAGGTGATCGCGGCGTCCTGGAAGTCGTACGGCGTCGGGCGCGCCCGGCCGCGGATCCCGGCCAGCAGGACCGAGGTCTCGAACACCGCGATGGCGTCGGCCGTGCTCGACGTGTATCCGTTGCGGCGCGCCAGCCGGACGATGTCGACGCACCACCCGAGCAGCTCGGCCTCGTCGAGGTCGCCCGCGGCGGGCGGGCTCGACAGGAACCCCGACAGCCGGTCCGTGACGGCGGCCGGGGCCGCCGCGGGCGCCTGCGCGCCCCGGCCGCGCCCGGCGCCCGCGCCCTTGCGCTTCTGCCCCTTCAGCCCGAAGGGGGCGACGCCGCCCGCGGCGACCTGCTTCTCCCAGGCCGCCGACGCGATCGACACCGAGCCCCCGGCCAGCCCGAACTGCGCCTCGATCGCGGAGTGGCTGGAGGGGATGAGCCCGTAGAGCCACTCGGTGGCCGTGGCGGGGGCGATCTCGAAGCCGGTCTCCGGCGCCGCCAGCCCGAACTCCTCGACCCGGCTGGCGGCGTGGAACGCGCCGCACACGTACATGCACTCCGCCGGGTCGCCGCCGGTCTGTGCGAGGTGCCCGCGGATCCGGGTCCACATGTAGCGCTCGCGGTCCTCGTCGCGCGACAGCTGGTCGCCTCCCGCCGGGGCGAGCCGCCGGAACAGGCTGCCGATCAGCACCATCACCTGGCGGTAGGTGTCGTATCCGGCGCCGGCGAGCGGCTGCTCGACGTACTGGTCCCACCACTCCGACCAGTGCCGCACCTTGCCGTGGCGCAGCAGGTGCTCCTCGAGCTCGGCGAACCGCGGCCGCAGGTCGCCGATCTCCACGCCGACGGCGTCGCCGTGCAGGGCGGCGCTCTCCTCGTGGGCGCCCTGCACGCCCTCGGCGGCGGCCTCGCCGCCCCCGGGGTCGCCGTCTCCGGCCTCGCCCGGGCCGGACCCGCCGGAGGCGGACCCGGCCGATGCGGGCAGCTCCCCCTGGAACAGGTGGTCAACGGACCGGTCCACGAGGACCAGCTCCACCCCGGGCGTCTCCAGGGCGTAGGCGATCGCCTGGTACTCGGCGGAGGCCTCGGTGATGGGGGCGATCACGCTGAGCGGCCCCGAGCCCTCCGGGAAGCCCTCGAGGTCGTGGGCGTAGGCCTGGAGCGCAACGGGCAGGCGGCAGTTGCGCAGCTCGTCCAGCAGCGGCAGCAGGTCCTCGCACAGCTCCATGTAGATGACCTTGGGCCGCTTCTCACGCAGCCGCCGCGCCATCGCCAGGGCGGAGGCGGGCGAGTGGTGGCGCACCGGGAAGATCTCCAGCTCCTCGCCGAGCGCGCGGTCGACGTCGTCGACCATGCCCGACAGGATGCCGGGCACGGCGCCGGGCCCGCCGGCGAAGGCGGTGGCGGCGCCGCGCAGCTGCTCGCGCAGGGAGTCGAAGGGGCCGGAGCCCGTGATGCCGGTGCCGTCGGCCGTGGCAGTGGTGCTCATGACAGGGTGTCGATCGCCTGCTTGCCGCCGGCCAGGAACTCCGTCCAGTCGCCGCCGTCGGCCTTGCTGCGGGGCTCGACCACCCCGTGCCAGAACTTGTTCAGGATGGTCAGGTCCTCCGGGGAGCGGCGGGCCAGCGAGCTCACGAGCGACCCCGCCAGGGTCTGGGCGCGCAGCGTGCGGTCGCCGAAGAAGTGGCTGTGCAGGATGGCGTCCTCCAGGACGCCGATCTGCTCGGCCGTGGACAGCGCCGATTCGAGCTTGTCGTCGTCGCTGGTGGCCGAGGCCGCGGCGGTGCGCAGGTCGGCGAAGCTCTGGAGCAGGATGTCCAGCAGCGAGGGCGGGACGTCCAGCTCGATCCGGTGCCGGCGCAGCAGCTCGGTGGTGCGGAACCGGACGATCTCGGTCTCGCTGCGCTTGTTGGTCACCACTGGGATCTTCACGAAGTTGAACCGCCGTTTCAGAGCGGAGGACAGGTCGTTGACGCCCTTGTCCCGGCTGTTGGCGGTGGCGATGATCGAGAACCCGGGCTTGGCGAACACGGTGTTGTCGTCGTCCAGCTCGGGGATGGACACGTACTTCTCGGAGAGGATCGAGATCAGCGCGTCCTGCACGTCGCTGGTCGACCGGGTCAGCTCCTCGAACCGGCCGATCGCGCCCGTCTCCATCGCGGTCATGATCGGCGAGGGGATCATGGAGTCGCGGGACTGCCCCCTGGCGATCACCATGGAGATGTTCCACGAGTACTTGATGTGGTCCTCGGTGGTCCCGGCGGTGCCCTGGACCACGAGGGTGGAGTTGCGGCTGATGGCGGCCGACAGTAGCTCGGCCAGCCAGCTCTTGCCGGTGCCGGGGTCGCCGATGAGCAGCAGGCCGCGGTCCGAGGCGAGGGTCACGATGCTGCGCTCGACGAAGGTGCGGTCGCCGAACCACTTCTGGGAGATCTCGCGGTCGAGCCCGTCGGCCGGCTCCGAGCCGAGGATGAACAGCCGCACCATCTTGGGGCTCAGCCGCCACGAGAACGGCTTGGCGCCGTCGTCGACGGACTCCAGCCAGTCCAGTTCGTCGGCGTACTTGACCTCGGCGGGCGCGCGTAGCAGTTCGTCGGTCATGTCGGTTGGTTCTCCTAGCCGAGGAAGGTCTTGAGTTCGAATACGAGCTTGTTGATGTGGCCTGAGAGCACCGGGGTGCCCAGGTCCTTGAACCGCTGCCGGAACCACGGGTAGACGTCCTGGCGGCCGCTGCTGGTCACCGAGCCCACCGGGATCAACTTGACCCCGGAGCGGTGCATGGCCTCCATGCCGCTGAAGACCGCCTGGTGCTCCCACTCGTAGAAGTCGGAGATCCACACCACGACGGTGTTGCGCGGGTCGGCGATCTTGGGCCGTGCCAGCTTCAGCGCGGCCCGGCCGTCCGTGCCGCCGCCCAGCTTGGTGCGCAGCAGCACCTCGAACGGGTCGTGGACCCACGGGGTCAGGTCCAGCGCGCGGGTGTCGTAGGCGATCAGGTGGACGTCCACCTTGGGCAGGCCGGTGAAGATCGACGCGAGGATGGTGCAGTTGACCATCGAGTCGACCATGGACCCCGACTGGTCCACGACCACGATCAGCCGCGCGGGGGTGACCCGCTTGGCGGTGTGCTTGTAGAACAGCCGGTCGACATAGAGCCGCTCGTCGTCCGGGTTCCAGTTCGTCAGGTTCTTCCAGATCGTGCGGTCGAGGTCGAGGTTGCGGAACACGCGCTTGGGCGGCACCGACCGGTCGATCTTGCCCGCGCTGGTCTTCACGACCTGGGTCCGCAGCACTTCGGCGACCTCGTCGACGTAGCGGCGGATGAGCGCCTTGGCGTTGGCCAGGGCGACGCCCGACAGGTTGGCCTTGTCGCGCAGCAGCTGCTCGATGAGCGACATGCTCGGCGTCAGGCGGGCGGCGAGCGCGGGGTCGGCCAGGACCTCGCGCAGCCGCATCCGGCGGACGAGGTCGCCCTCCAGTTCGCCGAGCACGCCGTCCAGGCCCGAGCCCGGCCCATCGCCCGCGGCGGTGCCCGCCCCGGCGGGCGCGGCGCCACCCGGCGGGCCGCACATCGCGCGCTTCAGCCGGCCGGCGTCGGACTGCCACTCGGCGAGCCGGGTGGCGCTGACGTCGCCCGAGCCCGTGGAGAACACGTTGATCAGCAGCTTCGACACCAGGGCGGCGCGCCGCACCTCGGCCGCGCCAACGGTGGCCGCGCCCGGTTCGGCGGCGTCGTCGTCCGCCATCAGGCCGTCGAACTCGGCGGCGAGCTCGGGGAAGCGCTGGACCACGGTGTCCACCGTCACCCCGGGGTCGAGCAGCGCCGGGGGGAGCCCGATGTCGTCGACGATGGCCACGCTCGCGGTCTCCAGAGCGGGCTGCTCCTCAGGGGAGAAGAGCTTGGCCAGCAGCCGCCAGTAGAGCACCTGGCGGCGGTTGCGGTCGGCGTCGGCCGTGGCATCGTCCATCGCGGAGTCGTTCATTTCCTCAGCAACCGTCCTGCGCGCTCCTGGAGAACGGCCAGCGCGTCGTTGCGGGCCTCGGCCTTTGCGACCTTAGGATCGGTGGGGCCCAGCGCCCAGTCGCCGTTGTGGAGCACGGTGGGCTGGCGCTTGACCGTCGTCTGGACGCCGAGGGGTTGCAGCGCCCAGCCGCCGGCGTCCCAGCGCATCAGGCCGATGCAGGCCGACGAGGCGGCCACCAGCTTCGCGGTGAGCGGCCCGGCGGCGGGCAGGCGGCCGGTGTCGACGGGCAGCTCGACTCCGTCGAGAACGAAGGAGATCTTCGGCGGGCCGTCGCCCTTGGGCTTGGTGGCCTTGTACCCCTCGACGAGCACGGGCTCGGCGATGCGCACCGGGTGGCGGTCCAGCGCCGGGACGGCGGACGCCGCCGCGTCGGTGAGCCGGAGCCGGGCGGTGGCGAAGGGGTCGGCGGGCTCGCCCGGGGCGGCCCGGCCGTCGTCCCAGAGCAGGTCGCCGCTGTCCAGCAGCGGCATGCCGGTGATGTCGACGGACTGCTGCCCGGCCAGCGCCCCCAGCAGAACGGGGTGGTCGGCGAACAGCTTCCATACCGCCGGGCCCACGACGGCGTCGACCTTGGCCGCGGCCACGGTGGCGCGCACGAGCCGGGCGGCACCGCCGCCGGCGGGCTCGAAGACGGCGTGCACCTGCACCTGGACGGCCGTGCCGTGCTCGTGGACGTCGGCGCCGAGGGGCAGCAGCCGGCCGGAGGCCTCGGTGGCGGGCGCCGCGGTGGCCAGCGGTCCGCCGTCCTGGGAGAGCACTACGGCGCGCGTCCACAGGTCGGCCCAGCGGCGGGCCGGCACGTCGCCCATCGCCGCGATCGGGCACGACGCCTGGAGTTCGGCGGCCAGGCCGTCGAGCAGCACCGCCAGCCTGCGGCGGGCCGGATCGGACAGCAGCGCCTCGATGGTCTGCCCCCCGCCGGAGGCGATGTCGCGGTCGACCCCGAGCCAGCCGGTGATGGCGAGCTCGGTGAGCCAGGAGCGGCTGCCGGCGAGCACGTTGCCGGCCGCGGGCGCCGGGGCCCCGGCCGCGGGAAGGGGGTCCCGGGCCTGTCCCCGTGCGGTGTCCAGACCGGACAGCAGGGCGTCGTGGACCGCGCCGAGCAGCGCGGTGCGCGCGCCCGCGAGCGCGGCGATGTGGCCGTCGGCGACCGACCCCGTGGCGAGCTTGTCGACCGCCTCGCCCACCGCCGGGCCCAGCGGCGTGGCGGCCATGGCGTCGGCCAGCCCGGCCAGCGCCTCGGTACTGGCGGGATCGAGGCGGGCCAGGCCGCGTTCGAGAGCGGCGTCGAACCCGTCGACGACCGCGAGGGCGTCTGTGACCCCGGCCGGGGCGGAGTCGAGCAGGCCGGTGAGTTGGGAGGAGAGCATCAGCGGGCCGCCCCCGTCGCAGGGAACCAGTGCATCTCGGGAAGGGGCGCGGTGGTCCCCGGTACCTCCAGGTAGGACAGGTAGCGCAGGAAGCGGCTGAACACCACGCCCGACGGCGCGGATCCGTGGTGCGTGTCCATCCGCTGCATGAGGGCGGCACCCGACGTCACGTCGGCGTCGATGCCGACCCGCAGATAGGCGGCGACGCGCTCGACCCCGTACTGGAGAACGGCCTCGTCCAGCAGGCTCCGCAGGTGCTTGCAGGGCGAGGACCCGTACAGGCCGCCGCAGGGCCGGTTGTTGTTGGTTCCGCACGAAAGGTCGTGGGACTCGGCGGCGATCGAGGAGACGTACACCCGGGCGATGTCCGACCCGCTCGACACCACCCCCTGCACCCGCCCGTCCGCCAGTTCGACGAAGGGGACCTTCGCCAGCTTGCGGGCGCGGGCGGGCGGCAGGACGCCCACCACGCTCCTGCGCCCGATTCCTGCTCCGGCGTCTTCAGCGTCCACGGCATCGACCTCCAAGCGATGGGTCATGGGGAGAACGCGGTCGACGGCGGTGCCCCCGCCGTCGATCAGCGGTGCGGTAGGTATACCGCACCCGGGCGACAAACCCGGCCGCATAGGCGTTTCCGCAGGAACCGGGCATCGGCGGGGCGATCGGCGGCGCCCCGCGCGCTCGTGGCCGCAATCGGCAGGCGGCGCCGCCTACCCGGTCACGTCCCGTGGCCCATAGGGTGGACATCCGTGATCACGGTTCCCGCGGACCCGCCGCCCAGGAGGACGCAGTGAGCGACCCGGTGACCCCCGACCCGCTTCCCCGGGGCGTGCGCAACACCGTGCACTCGGCTGAGACGGTGTCCCAGGTGGGCACGGTCATGGGCGACCTGCATATGGCGGCGCCCACCGGAGCTCCCCGCGCGCCCGTGATCCCGCGGCAGGTGCCCGGCCCTCCACCCGGGTGGCACGACCGCGACGCCGAACTGCGGACGGTGCGCGACCTCGTCCTGCCCGCGGGGGACGACCGTGGCGCCGGCACACCGGTCCTCGTCGTGGAGGGGCCGCGCGGCATCGGCAAGTCCGCGCTGGCGCGCAAGGCCGCGGCCGCCACGGCCGACAGCTTCGACGGCGGCCAGCTCTACGTGGACTACGGCCTCCTCGACCCCGACGGCATCGCCAGCCCCAGCGAAGCGCTCGGCCACGCGCTGTCCTCATTGGGGCTCGCGAAGGAGGACATCCCGGCCCGGCTGCACGACCGCGCCGCCCAGTTCCGCACCGTCACGAGCGGCCGCCGGCTGCTCGTCGTCGTCGAGGGCGCCACCCAGGCGGCGCAGGTCGCCCAGCTGATCCCGCAGGGGACGCAGAGCGCGGTGCTCGCCGTCGGCAGCCGGGCGCGCCTGGGCGAGCTCGCCGAGGACCACGCCGAATGGCTGACCCTGCCGCCCTTGGGCCCGCAGGAGGCCCGGGAACTCCTGGTCAAGCGGTGCGGCGACCGCCTCGCGGACGGCGCGGAGCACGAGGCCCTGGCCGAGGTCGTCGCGGCCTGTGAAGGGCTCCCCCTGGCCCTGGTGATCGTGGCGGGGCGGCTCAAGGCCGACCCCGGGCTCAGCGTGACCGCGCTGTCGGCCGAGCTCGCCGACGAGCGCAGGCGGCTCGGGGCGCTGGCCTTCACCGCCGACTTCACCCTGACCACGGTGTTCAACGTGGCCTACGAGGGGCTGCCCGCGGAGGCGGCGGCGCTCTACCGGGCGCTGGGCCGCTGGCCCGGCGGGGCGTTCGACCTCAGGCTCGCGGCGGCCGCGGGCCGCGGGGAGCCCGGGGAGGTGGCCGGCCACCTCGCCACCCTGCGCCGGGCCGAACTCGTCACCACCGACTCCGAGAACAGGTTCCGGTTCGCGCACGGGCTGCTCCGGCTGCACGCCGCCGGGCTGGCCCAAGAGCACGACGGCGCCGAGGCCCGCGACACCGTCCTCGCCGACTGCCTGGACGTCTACGTGGCAACGCTCGCCCACGCGGACGCGGCCGTCATGGGGCCGCGGCTGCGCACCACCGACCCCGCCGACGTGACCGCCGGCGTCCCGGACCCCTTCGACGGCGACCCGCAGCGGGCCCTGCACTGGCTGAGCGCCGAACGCGAGACCATCCTCGCCGCCGTCCGCGAGGCCGAAGCCCGCGGCCTGGACACCCCCGCCTACCGCATCGCCGAGTCGGCCACCGCGCTCTACCTCAAACACCGCCACCTGGCCGACTGGATCGAGACCGGCACGCGCGGCGCCGACGCCGCCCGCAGGCGCGGCGCGTCCGCCACCGAGGCCCGCCTGCGCGCCCTGGTGTCGCGTCCGCTGACCGACCTGGGCCGCACCGGCGATGCCCTCGAGCAGCTGGAGCGCGCCCTGTATCTGGTGCGCGACGAGGACGACCTGCTCCTCGCGGCGTCCGTGCAGGAGTTCCACGGCCGCTACCTGGACACGGTCGACGAGGAGGCGGCGCTCGCCGCCTTCGCGCGTGCGCGCTCCCTCAACGAGCGTTCGGACGATCCCCGGGCGCCGCGTGGGGCCGCCCTCGCGCGCTACTTCGCTGGAAAGACCCGGATGAAGCAGGGGGAGCCCGCGCGGGCCATCGCCGAGCTGGAGGGCGCCGTCGCGGCGTTCGAGGCCCTGGAACCGGCCGATACCCGGATGGCCGCCCGGGCGCGGGGCAGCCTCGCGGCGGCCTACACGGCGGCCGACCGCACGAGGGAGGCCGTGGCCGCCTGCACCGCGGCCGTCGAGTCGCTGCACGCGAGCGGCGACACCTACTACGAGGCGGAGAACCTGGAACTCCTCGGGCGGCTCTTCGCCGCCATGCAGGCGACCGACCGGGCACGCGAGCACTGGTCGCAGGCGCGCGACCTCTTCGCCGCGGTGAGCAGCCCCCGCGCGGCCCAGGTACAGGCCCTTCTCGACGGATTCGGCTGACCGCGGCCCCGGGCCACCGGAGAGTGTGTCAGCCGGGCGGGGGTTCGACGTCGACGCGGATCGGCGTCGCGGCGGCGCGTCCGGGAACCCCGTCCAGCCGCAGCCGGACGTCCCCGTTGGTGAGTCGGCCGGTGCGCAGCAGGGTGTAGACGACCCCGGTCAGGGTGGGGAGCGCGGTGCCGGCGGCGGACCGCACCCGAACGGTGCCGCCGCCGCGGACCAGGCAGTCGCAGCCGCCGCCGACCGGCGTCGCCGACAGCAGGGCGGCGGGGAACAGGTCCAGCAGCCGTCGGCGTTCCGCGTCCGCCGGGCCCGCCGGCTCGGCGTCCAGGTGGACGACCGAGGCGTTGTCGGCGAAGCGCGAGTCCGTCTCGGACTCCGCGACGCACAGGTGCCGCAGGCCGTCGGGCTCCTCGCGGACGGAACGGACCGCGGCGGGGTAGCGGGCCACGTGCACGTCGCCGTCCGGGTCGATGTGCGAGCGCACCTCGAACGCCGTCACCCCCCGATGGTGGCGGGGGACCGGCGGCCCCGGCGCGAGCGTGCGCGCGCCGCCCTCGGGGGCGTCCAGCCCCAGCAGGCCGTAGCACATGGCGGAGAACCGGGCCGCGGCCTCGCCCACGTGCGCGAACGCCCGGTCGACGGTCGCACGGTGCTGCCCGGGAACGTGCGCAGCGACGGCCCGGTCGATCTGCGGGCCGAGTGGGGCGCGGAGGTCGAGGCGCCCGGTCTGCTCGGCCAGCCGGGCGATCGCCGTGCCGGGGACGGCTTCGTCGCCGAAGGCGGCGAGCAAGAGCGGGCGATCGGCGCCCGCGGCGTACAGCGTGACCGATCCGTGGTCGCCGATCACACAGTCGGCCGCGGCCAGCGCCGCGCCCCAGCCGTCGTCCGGGGGGAGCAGCAGCAGGCCGGCCTCGAGCGCCGAGCGGTAGAAGCGGCGTACCTCCCAGGGGCCGTGCTCGAACCAGATGTTGGGGTGCAGCACCGTGGCCACACGGTGGCCGTCGACGGGCAGCCCGGCCAGCAGCCGGGCCGGCAGGTCGTTGCGGACGCCGACCGCGGACTCGTCCTTCCACGTCGAGGTGAGCACGACCAGCCGCTCATCGGGGGCGACCCCGAGCGCGTCCCGGTAGCGGTCGCGCAGGCGCAGGCCCGCCCGCACCCGGTCGTAGGCGAGGTCGCCGATGACGGTCGTGTGCCCGGCGAGGCGCGGGGAGATGGAGCGCAGCCGTTCGCGCTGGTCGGGGTGGGAGACCACGGGCCGGACGTCGGCGGAGTTCCGCGACGCTTCGGGGACGACCCCGGACAGGCGGCGGCCGTCGCTGTGGGAGTCGGGAACGTGCTTCTGGAACCCGACACCGTGCGGCAGGACGACCACGGGAGCGGCGAAGGGGCTGAGGTCGACGTTCTCGCTCGCGGTGATGATCAGGTCGTACTCGCCCTTGACCGCCTCATCCCAGGCGACCTGCGGCGTTTCGAGGCGGCTCAGCAGCTCGGCGACGCCGCGGCGGAAGGCCGAGGTGTCGTCGAAGCAGAACCGGAGGCGCAGCCGGAAATCGTCGCGGAACACGTCGAGCGATTCGAGGACGCGGATGAGCGAGGTGAACGTCCGGGCGATGACGAGCACGGTGCGCTCGTGGTGGAACGTCGCCCACCGCGCTCTCCGGCTCTCCGGCTCTCCGGCTCTCCGGCTCTCCGGCTCTCCGGCTCTCCGGCTCTCCGGCTCTCCGGCTCTCCGGCTCTCCGGCTCTCCGGCTCTCCGGCTCTCTCCAAATAGTCAAAGCCTAGCCGTTCACGTGCGTGGATGTCAGTGCTGCGAGCGAAGTCGTCGGTTGGCATCGTCGCAGGCGTAGTCCTTCGGCGGTTCTCGGGCAGGCGGGCCGGTAGGGGCAGCTTAGCCGCCCCGGGATCCCCGGTGGCGGGTCCACCCGCCGCGACCGCCGCACCGAAAACCCGTTGCCGCCCCTCGCTCCGGATGCGAGGGTGTGCCGCGTGCTGAGCGAATCGCACCTCCACTTCCACGGCTGTGTCCGCCCGAAGGACCTCCTCCGCCGCCTCGCGGCGAGCGACCACGCCCTGTGGGACTGGTACGAAGCGGGGATGGCCGCCGCCTACGGTGCCGTTCCGCCCACGCGTCAGGTCGTCGAACGGTACCGGCGCGGCGACGCCGGCGCCGCGGCGGAGTTCGAGGACCTCTTCCTGTTCCATGACGCCGACGCCGGTGCCTTCGCCCGGTTCCAGGCCAAGGCCAACCTGCTGTGGGTGGCATCGGCCGAGGGGAACCCCGATGCCGGACCGGAGGAGGCGGCGGCCGAGGTGGCGGAGCTGGCCGCCGGGATCCGCGCCGACCAGGAGCGGCAGGGCCTCGCCTACGCGGAGCTGCGCATCAGCGCGGACATGCTGCCGGTGCTGTCCGGCGGCAGCGGCACGGGGGTCATCGAGCGGTTCGCGATCACCCTCGACCGCCGCGACCCGTGGACGGGGTGGGAACGCGTCCGGGACCTCGCGCTCGGGCCGCACGGCGCCGTGCTGACCGGCATCGACTTCTCGGGCATGGAGGAGGGGCGGCCGCCGAAGGACCAGGCGGAATTCTTCGCAGCGGTGCGGGACTTCAACGCCGCCCACCCCAATCGCGCGCTGGCGATCCTCTACCACGTCGGGGAGAGCTTCACCGACAAGAGCCTGGAGAGCACCGTCCGATGGGTCCAGGAGGCGGCCGAATCCGGGGCGCACCGGCTCGGCCACGCGATCGCCCTCGGCGTGGACCCCGGGATGTACGGCGCGCACACCCGCACGGAGCCGGTCGCCGAACGCCGGGACCAGATCGCCTACGACCTCCGCCACGCCGACGGACTGCGCGCCGAGGGCGTGCGGGTCGACCCGCCGTCCCTGCGCGACGAGCTCTCCCGCCTGGCGGCCCTCCCGGACACCGCGACGGTCACCGCCGACTACGACGCGGCGCGGCTCGACGATGTGCGCCGCCGCCAGGACTACGCCATGGGCCGGGTCCGCGCCTCGGGCGCCGTGATCGAGGTCTGCCCGACCTCCAACCGGCGGATCGGCGGGATCACCGACCCCGCCTGCCACCCCGTGCACCGGTTCCTGGCGGCCGGTGTGCCGTTCGTCGTCTCCTCCGACGACCCCGGGATCTTCGGCACCACGCTCGCGGCCGAACTCGACTGGGTCTGCGCCCATACCGGCGGCGGCTCCGCGCTGCGCCGGCGGTTGATCCGCTCCGGCTGGGAGAACCGCTCCGAAGCCCTCACCGGCCGGGCCCCGACGACGGGAGCCTGAGGGGACGCGGTCCGGCCGGTCATCCGTCGACCACGTTGAGCGCGGCGATGATCTCCTCGCGCCGATCCACGAAATGGAGCCCCTCCGTCGGGATCGCGAACAACCGGAGGAGCTCGGCCACCGCGTCGCGCTCGTCGCCGGTGAGGGGGACGCGGGCCTTCGAGATGGCCGCCGCGAGGCAGTCGGCGAGCTCGCCGTGTTCACCTACGTAGTGGAAGGTGCGCAGCTGTTCAGTCGTCGTGGCGGGCAGCCGGTCGGCCAGCCGCTTCACGACGTCGCCCGACAATTCGGCGAGCCGCCGGGCGGGTGACCTTTCATTTCCGGTCTCGCTGTTCACCGCCCCACCATAAAGTGCCCCGCGGATCCCCGGTCCGGATCGGCCACGGATCCCGGCCCGGTGCAGGTCCTAGATCCAGCCCTCTTCCCAGGCGTGGTGGGCGGCGGCGTGGCGGGATGCGGCGCCGAGTTTGGACATGGCCGACGACAGGTAATTGCGCACCGTGCCCGGGGCGAGGTGGACCTGGGCGGCGATCTCGTTGACCGACGCGCCGGTCCGCGACGCGCGCAGCACGTCGAGTTCGCGCTCGCTGAGCGGGCAGGGGCCCTCGGTCAGTGCGGACGCCGCGATCTCGGGGTCGACGTAGCGCCGCCCCGCTGCGACGTCGCGGATGATCTCGGCCAGCCGGGAGGCAGGCGTGGTCTTGGGCACGAACCCGCTGACCCCGGCCGCCAGCGCGCGGCGCAGCACACCAGGGCGTGCGTGCCGGGTGATCAGGATGATCTGGGCCGGTAGCGCGGCGCGGATCTCGGCGGCCGCGCGCAGCCCGTCGGCCGGCGGCATCTCCAGGTCGAGCACCGCGATGTCGGGGCGGTGCTCACGGGCGAGCCGCACCGCGTCGGTGGTGGTGGCCGCCTCGGCCACGACCGCGAGGTCGGCCTCCAGCGACAGCAGCGCGGTCAGCGCGCCCCGGAGAAGGTCCTCGTCGTCGGCGATCAGTAGCCGGATCATCCCGCTTCCCCCTCGGCCGCCGCGTCCGTTCCCGAGAGCGGGAACCAGGCCTCCACCACGAACCGCCCGTCCCGGTGGTGCCAGGTGAGTCCGCCGCCCGCCGCCTCCAGGCGCTCGGCCAGCGCGCGCAGGCCGGTGCCCGCCTCCGTGCCGGACGGTGCGGCCGCCCCGTCGTTGGCCACCCGCAGCCGGGCCGATCCGCCCGTGATGCGGTGGCCGACCTCGGCTGAACGCGCGCCGCTGTGGCGCAGCAGGTTGGTGGTCGCCTCGCGCACCACCAGCCCCAGCAGGTTCCGGCCGGACGCCGGGAGGCGGTCGGCGGCCGCCGGGTCGACGTCCGCGGCGACCTCGATCCCGGCCGCCGCGAGCACACGGGTCGCGTTGGCGATCTCCGCCTCCAGCGTCGTGCGGCGGTAGCCCTGCACCACGGCGCGGGTATCGCGCAGCGCGTCGGCGGCGAGCCGCTGCACCTCCCGCATCTCCTCGGCCGCCCGCGCAGGGTCGGGCCCGGCGAGCCGCGCGGCCAGCTCGCCCTTGAGCGCGATCACCTGGAGGTGGTGGCCCTGGATGTCGTGCAGGTCGGCGGCGAACCGCAGCCGCTCCCGGGCGACCGCCAGCTCCGCGGCCAAACGCCGCCCGGTGTTCAGCCGCTCCGCGACGTCCCACGCCCACAGCATGCCCAGCGTGGTCCACGCCGTGAGCGCCACCACCCCGGCCGGGAGCAGAGCCGCGCGTATCCAGTCCCCGCCGGGAGACGGGCCCGCGGCGAGGCCGATGACCGCCGCGCCCGCCACCGCCGCCGCGATGAGCGCCCTCCTGCCGCCGCGCGGGAGGAACATTGCGGCGATCGACACCATCACCGCCGGCGCCAGCGACCACAGCACGGCATCGCCCACCGCGAGCAGGACCCCGCCGAGCACGGCGGCCCCGGAGCCGCCCAGCAGCGACCACGGCAGGGGCGGAGCGGGGCGGGCGGCGCCGGGTGCCTCGGGGGAAGGGGCCGGCGACGTCAGCCGACGGTGGAACAGCACGGGACAGGCCACCACGGTGGCGGGCAGTGCGACGGCGACGATCACCGTGGCCCACCGGGGGGTCTGCGGGTCCAGGGCCCCGGCCCCGATGAGCACCACCAGGAGCACCGTGGTGGTGCCGGTGAGGCTCCACCAGGTGCCGCGGCGGAAGGCGCCCAGCCCTTCGCCGTCGTCGGTCATACCGTCGCGCACCGGGCAATTGTCGCAGCACACCGGTCGGCGGGTCCGGCCGATTCCGGGCCGCCGCATCCCGCCCGGATGACAGATGTCATCCAGGCCCGGTGACGGATCCACGCCGGTGCATGCGGTTTCGGCACTACTGGCGGCCACCCCGCTCGGCGAGGCTGACATCGGCGGTGGGGACCCCACCCCGGTGGCGGAAGGGGATCGTCGTGGTGAGCACGGAACACGGGGCGGGCGCGGAGCGCCAGGTCGGCGCGGGCACGGAGAACTCCGCGAGGACGGAGAACGCGGTGCCCGGGCGCAGGGAATGGCCCCGCACGCTGGTGAACCGCTGGCCTACGGCGATGGCGCTGCTGATGACGGTCACGACCTTGGGCGGGGCCGGGTCGGACGACGGAGTGGCGACGTTCTCCGGGATCCTGCTGCTCCTGCCCCTGCTGTACCTCGTGGTCGCCAAGCTGGGGAGGCGGCGGGCCACGTGGCCGCTGCTGGTGGCCGGTGTGGCGGTGATCTTCGTCCTGGAGGGGCTGGAGCTGATCGCCCCGGCGGCCGTCTTCACCGCCATCGCACTGGTGGTCCTGGTCTGGGGGGCCGTCGACGGGCAGCTGCGCCGGTCCGGCGTATTCCGGCTCCAGGCTCTGGGGATGCTCGGGTTCGGTGCGCTCGCGCTGATCGGGCTCGCCGTCGACCCTGATCTGGGGCGCTACGCGGTGGCGGCCGGCTGGTTCCTCCACGGCGTCTGGGACCTCGTGCACCTCAAGCGCGACAAGGTCGTGTCCCGGTCCTTCGCCGAGTGGTGCTGTGTGGTCGACATCGTGATCGCCATCGAGCTCGCCATCGGGTTTTAGCCCGGTGGCAGGGGAGGGGAGGGGGCAAGCGCCGGTGGCCGCCGCGAAACGGACGGTTCCTGCGGCCACCGGCGCTTCGCCGCGGGTTCACGCCCCCGCCCGGCGGCAGATGTTTTCGGGGTCCTTTTCCAGGGAAAAAAGAATGGTTCGCCGAATTGTAGATTATGCGGCGATGTGACGATGCGAAAAGTGATCGGCCCGCCTCTTGCGGTGACCGGTGTGCGCCATTATATTGACGTTCCGCGTGGCGCCGATGCATTATCCGCCGCTCTACCTCATTCGCGCAGTACACGGTCGCCACCGCAGGAAATGCGCGTGTGCGTACCGCTGGAACCCATCCCCCCTCGGCCATTTTCCGATGACGCCATATGGCCAGGTGGACCCTGCCCCCGTCGATCGGAAGGTGCCGAATTCATGAGCGTCACGGACAACGCCGGAACGGATGATCACGCCGTGCGCAGGCGCAGACGGCCGTGGCGCCGGGCGGCGTCATTGGCCGCACGGGCCCTCGCCGGGGCCGCTGCGCTGGTCGTCGTCATGCCCCCGGCCATCGCGTGGGCCGCGCCGCCGCAGGCGCTGCCCTCCAGCGTCGCCGAACCCGACGGCAAGTGGCAGCCGGCCTTCGACTACGACACCGACGGCTGCTACCCCACCCCGGCCATCGGCCCCGACGGCACCATCGCCGAGGGGCTGAACACCTCGGGTGCGCTGAACGGCGACTGCCGCGACCAGTCCGATCTCGACAACACCAATTCCTACGCGCGCTCCAAGTGCAACGCAAATGGCTGGTGCGCCTACATGTACGCGCTCTATTTCGAGAAGGACCAGGTCCTCCCGGGCTGCTGCGGGCACCGGCACGACCTCGAACACGTCGTGGTGTGGGTGCGCGACGACCAGGCACAGTACGTCTCGGCGTCGGCGCACGGCGACTACGACACCCGGCCCGCCTCGGAGCTGCTGTTCGAGGGGACCCACGCCAAGATCGTCTACCACAAGGACGGGGCGAGCACCCACGCCTTCCGGTTCGCCGCCGACCACGACGACCCGCCCGAGAACCACTACGGCGAGTGGCAGTACCCCGACCTGGTGAGCTGGAACAACTTCCCGGCGGGCATCCGTGACCGGCTGACCTCGGCCGACTTCGGCAGCGCCACGCTCGACCTCAAGGACGGCACCTTCGAGGACGCCCTCGACCGCGCCAAGCCCGACGGCATCGAGTTCAACCCCCGCGAGTAGCGGGCGCACTGTCCGGCCGGGCGCCGCTGCCCGCAGCGGCGCCCGGCGCCGTTCTTCCTCCGGCACACCGCCGACCCGGCGGCGGTGGGGAACGGCCGGCAGCACTGACCACTGGGGCCGCGACGGCCGGCCGCTCACGGAGCGCCGGAGCAGGCGTAGCCGATGCCGCGGCGCACGGCATCGGCCGCCTCGGGGGAGTCGATCCGGGCGATGAGGCGCAGGGCGGTGTCGATGCCGGCCTGCGGG
>NZ_JBHSBH010000015.1:669220-767700 GCF_042650565.1 Nocardiopsis sediminis | reverse complement strand
CCGGAGGCCAAGCGGGCGGAGTTCCTCGACGTCGCATCGGTCGAGGTCGTCATCCGCATCGGCGACGACGGCGACCGTGCCGTCGAGCCGCGCGAGCGCACCCAGCGACCCCCAGTGCGTGGTGGCCCGGCGCTCCCGGAGCGCCCCCGCTGCGGCCAGCACCAGCGCCCCGCTGCGCACACCGGCGAGGATCGCCGTGCGCTCCCGCTGCCGGCGCAGCCACGCCAGGTGGGCGCGGTCGGTGCTGAGCGGGTACGCGCCGATGCCGCCCGGATGCACCAGCGCCGCGAGATCGGGTGCCTCGGACGCCGCGTGGTCGACCGCGACGCGCAGGCCGCCGGCGCACTCCACCGGCGCGCCGTCGCGGGTGAACGCGACGACCCGCGGGGCGGAGCGGACCGCGCCGTGGGCGGCCCAGTAGGACAGCACACCCCACGGGTCGAGGGCGTCGGCCTCGTCCACACCGGGGAAGAGCAGGATGCCGACGACCGGCTCGGCCACTGAGTTCGTGTGTCCGTCCACACGACAGGGAGTCGTCGCCGATCACCGGGGAGTTCCCGCGGACTTCCCGGCAGTACCGGACCCGGGCGCTCCGCACCCGGGCGCCCTGCGCTCCGGGGTGCGGCCGCCGTCAGGCGGTGCAGTCGCCGGCTCCGGCGGCGGGCAGGCCCCATGGCGGCCGGCCGGCCCGCCCGCCCGGGGGGAGGCCGACGCCTCCCGCCCCGCGAGCCGTGCCCGGCCGGTTCAGCACCGCGCGGGTTCCCGCCGCATCCGCACCGCCCGGCCGGCCGCGGACCTGCCGGGCGCGGGGCGCTCGGCGCCGCGCAGCGCGCGGACGAGGTCGGCGCGGGCGCGGGCGACCCGGGAGCGCACGGTGCCCACCGGCACCGCCGTCATCTCGGCGACCTCCTGGTAGGAGTACCCGTCCAGCTGCGTCAGGACGAACGCGGTGCGCCGCTCCCCGCTCAGGCGGGCCAGCAGGTCCAGCAGCGCGACGTGCTCGTCGAACCGGGCGCCGTGACCGGGTAGGCGGCTCTGGACCGTATCCCACTCCCGGTCCGGGAGCCCGGACGCCTTCGGGCGTGCGGCCAGCGACCGGTACCGGTCGACCACGGTGTGGCGCGCGATCGACAGCAGCCAGGTGCGGGCGGAGGACCGCGCGCCGAAGCGGGGCAGCCCGCTCATGGCGCGGATGTAGGTCTCCTGGAGGACGTCCTCGACCACCGGGGACGGGGTCATGCGCCCGATGAACCGGGCGACATCGGCGCGGGTCTCGGCGACCAGCCGCTCGAAGGCGTCGTCGGCGCCTTCTCGTGCGGCGATGGCCAGCAGGGTCAGCTCCGCGTCATCCACGGTGCCCCCGCTCTCTCGGTGCGAAGGGCCGCGCCGGGGCGGCCGCGGATCGGGGGCGCGCGCCGGCCGGCGCGCGGTGGGCGCCGCCGGGCGGCGTGGAGGGGGAGGGAACACGTCCCATGGGTCTTCTTTCCTCTGCTTCGGGCGCACCATCGGCCGCTCCGTCCCGTCACGGGAAGGAGCGGCGGCGCATGGTGCGTACGGCGGCCGTCGACCGTGGCGACGCCGCCGTGGTGGATGGCGGGTCGCGGCGTGCTTCGTCCGCGGCGCGGGCAGGCGCCGTGCACGCCGGAGTGGCGAATCCGTCCGCCGGGATGGCCCGCGCGCACGCGCGCATGCGGCGGCGCCGCGGGGCGCGGCGGGGTGTCCTCAGGCGGTGTGCGGCAGAGGGGGCCCGCGCAGGACGAGGATGTGGCGCAGGAAGGAAGAGGCCCGGTTGCGGGGGCCACGGCCGGGCCGGCGCCGCAACGGGGGACGTACCGGGTGTCCCGATCCCCGGTACAGCACCAGCAGGACCGGCAGGACGAGCGAGGCGACCAGCCCGACCAGGGCGAACGCCGCCGCCTCGCCGCGCCGCAGCCACCAGGCGCACACCAGCGCGGCCGCGAGGTGGGCCAGGAGCATCCCCGGTCCGGAACCGCCCGAGGGGGACACCGTCTCGATCGCCGTCCGGCCGGCGTCCGCGGCATGGGACACGACGGCATGGGAGGCGCCCGCCGACATGAGGAGGCTGAAGAGCAGGTGCAGCGCCAGCTGCGCCCACAGCATCGATCCGAGGATCGTGCCGAAACCGCGTTCCCGGCCCGCGGTCGCCCACGCGAAGGCGAACACCAGCGCGAAGCCCGTCAACTGGGCCACAGGCGGCAGGTCATGCTGCGACGCCAGCCGGTGCGCGGTCGTGGACACCCCGAGACACACCGAGGCGAACACCCCGGCGCGCACCAATCGGAACTCCGGTGTCACGGGCACGATGGAACCATCGTCGCATCCCCACCACAACGCCCCCGCCCGGGTCGCCCTGCCCCCTCGACGGCCCTTGTCCCGGTCAGCGACCCTGGCAACAGGCTCCGGGAAACGGTTCCGCGCGGTCGCGGTCACCGGCGGCCGGGTCCGGCCGGGGTGTATCCCGGACGCGACCTGATGACCCGCTCTGCGGCGTCGGCGGTATCCCTTTGCTCCCGCGAACGGAGCCTGGGGAGGGGATGGCCGGCCTCCTTCCCGGTGACGGCGCACTCCGCTCCATCCGGCCCGGCGGTCACGCCCCCGCTGCGGCACCCCTCAGCGCCTGGACCACGGGCCGATGTCCCCCTCCATCGCCGGCCCCGGGACAGTGCCCGCCCCGGGCCGAAATCCGGATGCGGAAGGCGACCGTGTGCCGGTAGCCTCCCCGCCATGACGTTCTTCTTCCTGCGCTAGCCCACCGCCGGCACGACGCGGACCACCCGGCGCCGGCGATGCGGGATGGCCCTCCGCCGTCCCGGGCTTCGACGTGGGAGAAGACGACACCATGCGTATCCGGCGTGTGTCCGAGCCGTCCCCGCGTCCCGGCGCCCCTACCGTCCGGTGACGGCGGCGCGCCTGGTGGCGCGGTGTATCCGCGGGCTGGAGCCCGCATTGAGCACCGAGATCCTGCGGAGCGGATCCGCATCCATCGACTCCATCGTCCACCGCGAGGTGGCCTACCGTGCGCCAGCGGACGCCGGGACGCGATTGCACACGGCGGACGACGTCTTCCTGCTCGCCCGGCGCCGGGCCGACATCGGCGGGCACAAGGGCGACCTCGCCGCGCTCGCCGGCCTGGCCCGCGGCGTCGATCTCGACGCGCTGTCCCGGGAGCGCGCCGCGCGCGGCGGTCCGCCCGGCTTCGGCGGGATCGAGATCTCGGCCTCCTACCTGGGACGGCGCACCTACAACCGCTACGACATCGAGGACGCCCTCGGCCCCGTGCTGGCCGAACGCGCCGGGGTCCCCTACCACTCGCGCCGCCGCGGCGACCCTCCGCCGCCGGGCTACAGCGGGTGGCGGCTGACGCTGGACGGCGACCACGCGACCCTGCTGCTGCGCCTGGGGGAGCGCCCGACCCACCGGCGCCCCTACAAGGACCACGGCATCCCGGGGACGCTGCACCCCCCGGTCGCGGCGGCGATGGCCCACGCCGCCGGCCTGGAACCCGGCCAGCAGGTCCTCGACCCGTGCTGCGGGGCGGGCACCCTGCTCATCGAAGCGCACCACCTGGTGCCCGGAACCACCCTGCTCGGCTTCGACCTCGACCCGGCCGCGCGCCGCGCCGCCCGGCTCAACGCCACGGGAACCCCGGTCGCGATCGGGCGCGCCGACGCCGCGGCGCTGCCGCTGCCCGACCGCAGCATCGACCGCGTCCTGTGCAATCCCCCGTGGGGCGACCAGGTCGACGCGCGCGGCGGACTCGCCGGGCGGCCGGAGCGCTGGTGGCGTGAGCTCGCCCGCGTCCTGTCCGGCGACGGCCGCGCGGTCGTCCTGCTCCCCGATGCGCACGGGCTCGGCCACGCCCTGGGAACGGGCCTGGTCCCCACCCACGTGCAGCAGCTGAGCCTGTTCGGCAGCCACCCCCTGATGGTCCGGCTCGAACACCGGCGCCCGCGGAAGCGCGCCCGCCGGTAGCGCCGCGGCCCGATGGGCGGGTGAGGAGCGCCTGGGGGCCGCGGCCAGCGGGAACTCGGAAATCTCCTCTTTACATCTGCTGTGGGCCGTGCCACACTCCATGAAGCGATAGTTCCTCTCATTCTATGAGAATCGATCTCATGAATGTCGATCCCTTCATGGAGGTCCCATGGGCGGCACCCCGCGTGTCCTGGTCACGGCGCAGTTCCTGCACGAGGGCGACGACGTCGACCGGTACCTGCGCGAGCAGGGGTGCGAGGTCGTCTACAGCCGGTGGAACGGCCCGCGCAGGCCGGGCGAGCTGGAGTCGGTGCTCGCCGACGTCGACGGCGTCGTCGCCGCCGGCGACCCCTACACGGCGGACGTCCTCGACGCCGCGCCCCGGCTGCGGGTCATCGCCCGCTGCGGGGTCGGCTACGACTCCATCGACGTCGAGGCGGCCACCGCGCGCGGGATCGCGGTGTGCAACATGCCCGGGGTCAACCGCATCAGCGTCGCCGAGATGACCATCGCCCTCCTGCTGCTCTGCGCCCGGCACATCCCCGCCAACCTCGCCGACGTGGCCGCCGGGAACTGGCGGCGCATCCAGGGCCGCGAACTCCACGGCGCAACGCTCGGGCTGATCGGGGCCGGGGCCATAGGCAAGGCGGTCGCCGAGCGCGCGGCGGCCTTCGGTATGCGGCTGGTCGCGTACGATCCCCACCCCGACCTGGAGTTCGCCGCCCGCACCGGCCTGACGTTCACCACCGCCGAGGAGGTGCTGGCCGCCAGCGACTTCCTGAGCCTGCACCTGTTCCTCAACGACGCCAACCGCCACTGGCTCAACGCCGAGCGGCTCGCGCTGATGAAGCCGACCGCCTACGTCGTCAACACCTCCCGGGGCCCCGTCGTCGACGAGACCGCGCTGGCCGCCGCCCTGCGCGACGGCACGGTCGCCGGCGCCGCCCTGGACGTGGTCGAGGTCGAGCCGCTGCGCGCGGACAACCCGCTGCGCGGACTGCCCAACTGCCACATCACCCCGCACCTGGGCGGGACCACCGACCAGGCGCGCGCCCGGAGCGGCATCGGGGCGGCCCGCAACGTGGTCCGCGTCCTCAAGGGGGAGGCCCCCGAGGGCCTCGTCAACCCCAGCGCGCTCGCCGCCCGCTGATACCCGCCACCGCCGCCCCGCTCGGCACACCGCTGTTCACCAGCGCATCCGGCCCCGCCGGAGCCCCCGGCCCTGCCCCGCCGATGATCCCCTTTCACCCGTACGGCCACCTGCGGTGGCAGAGTTAGGAGGCGGTCATGGGAATCGCCGTGTGGGCGCTCATCGCCTACATCACCAGCATCGTCGTCTGGAACGCGGTGCTGAAACGCAGCATCGGCGAGGCGATGATCGTCGGCTTCGTCGTCATCTGCGCCTTCGGCGGCACCCGGTTCCTGGACGTGGCCGCCGCCGGTGCGGCCGAGGCGGTGAGCCAGGACATCGTGTTCGCCGCGCTCGCGTTCACCTTCATCGGCTTCCTGCTGCAACAGACGGGGCTGATCGACCGGCAGGTCGACATGCTCAACTCGCTCCTGGGCCGGGTGAAGGGCGGGGCCGGTTACGTCGCCACCGCCGGATCCGCCCTGTTCGGCAGCGTCGCCCACTCCGGCTCCGCCAACGCCGCCACCATGGGGTCGGTCGTCATCCCCTGGATGCGGCGCTCCAACTGGGAGCCCCGCGTGGCGGCGACCGTCGTCGCGGGCAACGCCGGCAACGGGACCGTCATCCCGCCCAGCGCATCCTTCTTCATCCTGGTGGGATCGGCGTCGGTCGCCCCGTTCATCGACGTCGACGAATTCCTGGTCGCGATGTTCGTGGCTGCGGCGTGGTGCGTGCTGTGGCGGATGATCAACGTCTTCATCTTCGTGCGCCGGTACCGGATCGACCGGGTCGCCCCCGAGGACATCCTCCCGTTCGGCACGTCCTTCCGCAGCGGGTGGAGCTCGCTGCTGGTGTTCCTCGGCATCGCCATCCCGGTGGCGCTCACCTTCGGCCCCGGCGGGGCCGCCCTCACCGGCGCGATGGGCGAGGCGACGGTCGAGGCCGTCAGCATCCTCGTCTGGATACCGGTCCTGCTGGCCGCCTTCGCCCTCGCGCTCGGATGGCGCAAGCTGCCGCGCACCGTGGCGGGGTGGTCGCGGTTCATCGGCGACACCGCGCCCCGCTACAAGGACGTCGGCGCGACGCTCGTCTTCGCGTTCGCCGGCGGCGGCGCGCTCACCGAGCTCGGGCTCTCCGAGCAGCTCACGTCCTCGCTCAACGGGCTCGACGCCCCGGCGCCGGTCGCCGCGCTGATCGTCGGCGTCATCGTGATCGTGATCGCCGGGCCGCTCAGCTCGACGGCCACCATCGCAACGGTGGGCGGGGTCGCATTCTCGGTGCTGGTGGCGGCCGGCGTCGATCCGATCCTCGCCGCCTGCGCGATCCTCGTGTTCTCCTCCACCGAAGGGGCGTCCCCGCCGGGGGCGTCGGCGATCTACATCGCGACCTCCATCGCCCAGGTCAACCCGGCCAAGACCTTCATCCCCCTGATCACCTTCTACGTGGTGCCCTTCCTGTTCATCGGCGCCGCCATCGCCATCGGCCTGCTGCCCGTCCCGGCGTGAGCGCCGCCGACACCTCCGAGGAGCCCCAATGTCCGACGCACCACACTCCGGCGGCGCCGACGGCGCCCCCGCCTCGCCGCGCGCCCGCGTCGCCGCCGTCCTCGAGGCCCTGTTCAAGGTCCTGCTGCTCACCATGTTCGCCCTGGGGACGGTCACCGTCCTCGTGCAGGCGGCGGGGCTGGTGGCCGTCTCACCGGCGGTGGTGACCGGCGTGTCCGCCACGCTCGACCCCTACACGTTCGGGGTCGCGGCCGCGCTCGGCGTCGTCACCCTGCTGCTCGCCTACGCCAAGGGGTGGTCGTCGGCCGAATGACACCGCGCGGCGCCCGATGCGGCCGCGCCACCGAAGTCGCACCGTTCGCTCATTACTCTCATTGTCTGAGAACACCTGCCGTCCGATGACAGTGAGAGAGCGACCATGGCGTCCGACCAGCCGGCCTCGACGATGCGATCCCTTGAGCGTGCGTTCGACGTGCTCGACGTCCTCACCCGCGGCCCGGTGCCGATGCGGCTCTCGGAGATCGCCCGCCGCGCCGGCCTGCACATCGCCACCACCCAGCGCATCCTCACCGTCTTGGAGGGACGCGGCTATGCCGAGAAGTCCGAACTCGGGTACCGCGTGGGACTGGCCCCGCTCTTTCCCGCGCACTCCTACCTCACCAACAACCCGCTCAGCTCGGCGGCCGCGCCGGTCCTCCAGGAGCTGGCCACCGCCACCGGGCTGACCTCGTCGCTGTTCGTGCGCTCAGGCCATGACCGCGTCGTGATCAGCCGCGTTCCCGGCGCCCGCGTGCTGCGCTACCAGCTGCCCATCGGCGAGCGCCTGCCCCTTCACGCCGGAGCGGGCAAGGTCCTCGCCGCCGACATGGACGAGGCCGACCTCGACGACCTGCTCACGGCCACCGGCACCATCACACGCGTCACCGGGGAGGTGATCACCCACGAGCGCCTGCGCGACGAGCTCGCCCGGATTCGCCGGGAGGGCTACACGGTGTCGGTCAACGAACGGGCCATCGGCGTCACCTCGGTCAGCGCCGCGGTCAACGACGCCACCGGGCGCGCGGTCGCCGCCGCCACCGTCACCGGCCTCAGCGAAGAGGTCCCCGAAGAACGCTTCGCCCCCCTCGTGGCGGAGGTGCAACGCGCCGCCGACGCCATCACCCGACGCCTCGCCTGACCCCGCGGTCCGGGGCGTCCGTACCGAAAACGGAGAGTGCCCACGATGACCACCACCGGTTCATCCGCCCTGGAACGCCTGTCGCGCCTGCCCGTCGCCAACATCGGCGACGCCATGGAACGGCTCAACGTCTGCCACTCGGCCGTGCGGTCGACCTGGGAGGGCGCCCGCCTGGCCGGGCCCGCCCTGACCGTCCTCACCCGCCCGGGGGACAACCTCTTCATCCACCGCGCCATCGAGGCCGTGCAGCCGGGCCAGGTCATCGTGGTCGCGGGCGGCGCCGACGAATCGCGTGCGCTCATCGGCGAACTGATGGCCGGCCGCGCCAAGGCCGCCCGCTGCGCGGGCTTCGTCATCGACGGCGCGGTCCGCGACGTCGCGGTCATCCGCGCCCTCGGAGTCCCGGTCTTCGCCCGCGCCGTGACCCCGGCCGGCCCCTACAAGAACGGCCCCGGCGCCCTCGACGTCCCCGTGGCGATAGGCGGCGTGGTCGTCTCACCCGGCGACTACGTGGTAGGCGACGACGACGGCGTCGCCGTGGTCACCCCGTCGACGGCCGAGGAGGTCGCCACGAAGGCGGAGGCCAAACACGCCCAGGAGAACGCCGCCCGGGCGACCATCGCCGAAGCCCTGGGCCACCCGTTCCCGACGGGCTGACGGCCCTGCCCTTGGCGCCCATAATCAAGTAGGGCACTGAACGGGGAGGTCAGGGGAGGACGCGCATGACGGCGCAGTGGTTCTGGGAACCCGACTGGCAGGCCGGGGAACTGGAGGCGAGTGAGCAGATCGCGGCAGGCCTGACCCAGGATTTCGAGGATGCCGAGGCGATGTTCGATGCTTTGGAAGCAGAGCGCTGAGACAAATGGACCGCCCTGACCGGGCACGTGAGAGCCCTTTCTGTTCGGTCGGGAGGGGCTCTCACGTGCTCCGGCGCCTTGAGGTGTCAGCCCGGGTCGAGTACCTGACCAAGCCCCTGATGGAGCCTGGCCTCGGCCGTGTCCGTGAGTACGTCCGTTGCCAGTGGGACGAGACAGAGCCGGGCGACCTGTTGGTGCGCGCCGGGGTCGGGGCAGACGAGGACTGCGAAAATGCGCATGGTGCGGATGAGGTTCGCCAGGTCCCATGGGACCACGAGCACCTTCACGCCATCCCAGATGACGTTCAGCGCCTTCTCCGCGACAAAGCGCTCGACCACCCCCCAGCTTGGCGGATCGCCACCGGCGATCGCCTCGGCTGCCTGCTCCGGCACCTTATCCAAATGTCCGTGGGCGGTATCGGCCGCTCCGCAGAGATCGGCCAGGAGCGAACATTCTCCGGCTCGTGTTCCCGTGCGTAGCCATCCAGCTCCCCGAGGACGTCACCGGAAATGAGGTCGCCTATGTGCTGGACGCGTTTCCGTCCCTCGGCGTTCACCGCCAGCCAATCGACGATATCCCCCACGGCCCGGGTGGCCGCTGCTCGGCGCATGGCTTGTGTGGGCCGTTTCAGGCGCCGGCCACGGCCGCTTTCCGGTCCGAGAGCGGAGAACCATCTCTGGTCGGCCGCCTCCCGACGCGCCTTGCGCTTGTCCTCGGGCCATTGGGCGCGTTCGAGGTGTCCCTGCCAACCGTGCTGGCTCCCGCCGCATCCGGAACACCTGCATTGGGGGTATGTCGCGGTACCGCATGCGGCGTTGTGCGCCATGGAACCTCCGCTTCCGGCGGGCGAGGGGGCGACGGCCGGGCGTCGACGGTCGCGCCGTTCTCCCTTCTTCTCATGCGATTCCGGCTCCGGGAATTCGAAACCGGCCACTCTGGTGTGCCCGTCGGGTGCGGGATCTGTTCCGGTGGGCGTCGATTTGGGATGGTGGGGGTTCTGCTCCTCGTCCCCCCGGGAGGTGCCGTGCGTGGTGTGGGTTCGCGGCCGGATGGGCTTGATGCCGTTGAGACGGGTTCCGTGGCGGAGCTGCGTGCGTTGCAGGCGGAGCGGTTGCGGTGGGCGGTGGGGTACGCGTATGGCAATGTCGCCCACTACCGGGACGCGTTCGACGGGGCCGGGGTCCGGCCCGAGGACGTCAGGGAGCCCGGGGATCTGGTTCGCCTGCCGTTCACGACAAAGGCCGACCTGCGGGCGAACCATCCGTTCGGGATGTTCGCCGTGCCCCGTTCGCGGCTCGTGCGGGTGCACGCGTCCTCGGGGACCACGGGGACGCCCACGGTGGTGGGCTATACCCGCGGGGACCTGGAGATGTGGGGCGACGTCATGGCGCGGAGCATCCGGGCCGCCGGAGGGCGGGCCGGTGACCTCGTGCACAACGCCTACGGCTACGGCCTGTTCACCGGCGGGCTCGGTGCCCATTACGGGGCCGAGAAGCTGGGGTGCACCGTTGTGCCGGCTTCCGGCGGGATGACGCAGCGGCAGGTGCGGCTCATCGCCGACCTGCGCCCCGACATCATCATGGCCACGCCCTCCTACACGCTGGCGCTGGTCGACGAGATGGAGCGCCAGGGCATCGACCCGCGGTCGACCTCGCTGAGGGCCGGCATCTTCGGCGCGGAGCCCTGGACCGGCGCCATGCGCGCGGAGGTGGAGCGGCGGCTCGACCTGCACGCCGTCGACATCTACGGCCTCTCGGAGGTCATCGGCCCCGGTGTAGCGGTCGAGTGCGTGGAGACCAAGGACGGCCTGCACGTGTGGGAGGACCACTTCTACCCCGAGATCATCGACCCCCTCACCGGCGAGGCCCTGCCCGACGGCGAGGAGGGCGAGCTGGTGCTCACCTCGCTGACCAAGGAGGCCATGCCGGTGATCCGCTACCGGACGGGCGACCTGACCCGGCTGCTGCCGGGCACCGCGCGCCCGATGCGGCGGATCGAGCGGATCACCGGCCGCACCGACGACATGATCATCCTGCGCGGCGTGAACCTCTTCCCGACCCAGATCGAAGAGCTGATCCTGCCCCTGCCGGAGCTGTCGCCGCACTTCCAGTGCGTGCTGGGCCGCACCGGCAGCCTGGACTCCCTGACCGTCCGCGTCGAGCGCCGGGCGGCGGCGACGGCCGAGGGCGCGGCGCAGGCGGGCACCCTCCTCAAGCGCCGGGTGAAGGACACGATCGGGGTGAGCGTCGGCGTCGACGTCGTGGCCCCCGGCGCGGTGGAGCGGTCGGCCGGGAAGGTGCGCCGCGTCGTCGACGACCGCCCCGGGCGCTAGCGGGTCTTGGCGACCAGGGTCAGGACGTCATAGGTCGCCACCGGTTCGCCCGCGCCGTTGGCGACGACCGCGTCCCAGCGGACCTCGCCGTAGTCGGCGCTGATCCGCGGGGTGATCTGCTTGACGGTGAGGGTGACGTCGATGGTGTCGCCCGCCTTGACCGGCGACAGGAAGCGCAGGCCGTCGACCCCGAAGTTCGCCAGCACCGGCCCGGGGGCGGGGTCGACGAACAGCCCCGCCGCGAGGGACACCACCAGGTAGCCGTGCGCGACGATCCCGCCGAACAGCGGGTTCGCGGCGGCCGCCTCGGGGTCGGTGTGGGCGTAGAACGTGTCGCCGGTGAACTCGGCGAAGTGCTCGATGTCGGCGAGCGTGACCTCGCGGGCCGCGGAGCGGATGGTGTCGCCGATGCGCAGCTCGGCGAGGCTCTTGCGGAACGGGTGCTCGTCGCCGGCCCGCCGGGCGGCGCCAGTGGTCCACCGGCCGGTGACCGCGGTGAGCAGGTCGGGCGAGCCCTGGATCGCCGTGCGCTGCATGTGGTGCAGGACGCCGCGGATGCCCCCGAGCTCCTCGCCGCCGCCCGCGCGGCCCGGCCCGCCGTGCACCAGGGTCGGCAGGGGCGAGCCGTGCCCGGTGGACTCCGGTGCGGCTTCGCGGTCCAGGACCAGGATGCGCCCGTGCCAGGGCGCGAGGCCGAGCACGACCGTGCGCGCGACACCGGGGTCGCGGGTGACGAGCGACCCGGCCAGGCTGCCGCGTCCGCGCGCGGCGAGGGCGACCGCCTCGTCGAGGGTGCGGTAGGTGAGCACCGTGCTCACCGGCCCGAACGGTTCGACGTCGTGCGGCTCGGGCGCGTCGGCGCCGGCGCGCAGCAGGATCGGCGACATGAAGGCGCCCTTGGCGGGGTCGGCGCCGACCGTGTCGACGGAGTCGGGGTCGCCGAAGACGAGCTCGGCCGAGGCCCGCAGCGCCTGCACGGCCCTGCGCACCTCGTCGCGCTGGCCGAGGCCCGCCAGCGCGCCCATGCGCACATCGGGGTTGCGCGGGTCGCCCACGGTGACGGTGGCCAGCCGCGCCGCGATGGCCTCGGCGACCCGGCCGGCGATGTGCTCCGGGGCAATGGTGCGCCGGATCGCGGTGCACTTCTGGCCGGCCTTGACGGTCATCTCCGTGACGACGCCCTTGACGAACAGGCCGAACTCGGGATCGTCGGGGCCGACATCGGGCCCGAGGATCGAGCAGTTCAGGGAGTCGGCCTCGACGCCGAGGCGGACGCCTCCGTTGAGGACGGCGGGGTGCCGGCGCAGCGCGGCGCCGGTGGCGGCCGAGCCGGTGAACGCCACCGAGTCCTGCGGCCCGAGCACGTCGAGCAGCCCCTCGGGCCCGCCGGACAGCAGCTGGAGGGAGCCCTCGGGCAGGATGCCGGAGGCGATGATGCGCCGGACGACGGCCTCGGCGAGGTAGGCGGACTGCGCGGCGGGCTTGACGATGGTCGGCAGCCCGGCGAGGAAGGCGGGGGCGAGCTTCTCGAGCATGCCCCACACCGGGAAGTTGAAGGCGTTGATCTGCACGGCGATGCCCGGCCGGGACGTGTAAACGTGCTGGCCGACGAACGCGCCGGTGCGGCCGAGCCGTTCCAGGCCGCCGTCGAGGACGACGGTGTCGTTGGGCAGCTCGCGGGTCCCCTTGCTCGCGTAGCTGAACAGGGTGCCGAAGCCGCCGTCGATGTCGACCTGGGAGTCGCGCAGGGTGGCGCCGGTGCGCGACGAGAGCGCGTAGAGGTCGTCCTTGTCCGCCGATAGGTGCTTGGCGAGCCGCTTGAGCAGGCTCGCCCGTTCGTGGAAGGTCAGTGCGCGCACGGCGGGGCCGCCGACGTCGCGGGCGTGGGCGGCCATGGCGGCGAGGTCGAGGCCGGTCGAGGAGATCCGGGCGACTTCGTCGCCGGTGGCGGCGTCGAGCAGCGGCACGCCGTCGTCGGCGGCGCGGAACCACGACCCTGCGGCATAGCTCTCCAGCAGTGCGCTCATCGGCGGTGCTCCCGTCCCCTTCGTTGCGCGACCGGGCTGATGCGTGCCAGACTATTACAGACCGTTCGGTCAGTAAATCGGTCGCGCAGGGCTTTCCGCGAGGAGGGGACATGGCGCAGCCACCCGGGGTCGCCGAAGACCCGCTGCTCACGTCCTTCGAGGACACCATCGGCCGCAACGACCGCATCGAGCCGCGCGACTGGATGCCCGACGCCTACCGCAGGACGCTGGTACGCCAGGTCGCCCAGCACGCCCACTCTGAGATCATCGGCATGCAGCCCGAGGGCCACTGGATCGCCCGCGCCCCCTCCCTGCGGCGCAAGGCGATCCTGCTGGCGAAGGTCCAGGACGAGGCCGGCCACGGGCTGTACCTGTACTCCGCGTGCGAGACGCTGGGGGTCTCCCGCGCCGACCTCACCCGCAAGCTGATCGACGGGCGGCAGAAGTACTCCTCGATCTTCAACTACCCCGCCCTGACCTACGCCGACGTCGGCACGATCGGCTGGCTGGTCGACGGCGCGGCCATCTGCAACCAGGTCCCGCTGTGCCGCACCTCCTACGGCCCCTACGGGCGGGCGATGGTGCGCATCTGCAAGGAGGAGTCCTTCCACCAGCGCCAGGGTTACGAACTCCTCGCCACGATGATGCGCGGCACCGATGCGCAGCGCGCCATGGTGCAGGAGTCGGTCGACCGGTTCTGGTGGCCGTCGCTGATGATGTTCGGCCCGCCCGACGCGGATTCCCCCAACACCGCGCAGTCCATGGCCTGGCACATCAAGCGCAACACCAACGACGACCTGCGCCAGCGCTTCGTCGACATGACGGTCCCGCAGGCCGAAGCGCTCGGCGTCACTCTGCCCGACCCCGATCTGCGCTGGAACGAGGAGCGCGGCGCCCACGACTTCGGCGAGCCCGACTGGGCGGAGTTCAAGCGGGTCATCGGCGGCGACGGCCCGTGCAACGCCGAGCGCGTGGCGCGCCGCCGCCGCGCGTGGGAGGAGGGCGCGTGGGTGCGCGACGCCGCCATGGCCTATGCACGGCGCGGCCCGGCGCCCGCGGAGGCCGGCCGGTGAGCGGCCCCGATCCGGCGGTCGACGGCGAATGGCCGCTCTACGAGGTGTTCGTCCGCGGCAAGCGCGGCCTCAACCACGTGCACGTCGGCTCCCTGCACGCCGCTGACGACGACATGGCGGTGCGCCGCGCGCGCGACGTCTACACCCGCCGCAACGAGGGCGTCAGCATCTGGGTGGTCCGCTCCGGTGACATCACGGCCTCCAGTCCCGATGAGAAGGACCCCCTCTTCGCGCCCAGCGGCGACAAGGTCTACCGCCACCCCACGTTCTACGAGATCCCCGGCGACGTGCCCCACATGTGAGGACCCCGATGGCTGAAGAAGCGGGCCACGGCTCCGTCTACGACGGGCTGCTCGACGGCGATGCGTCGCGGTGGGCCTTCGGCACCGGCTTCGAGGACCCCCTCGCGGGCGTCGACACCGCCGTCCCCGAGGGCGTCGACCCCCGGTGCCTGGGGACCTACTGCCTCATGCTGGCCGACGACGCACTCGTGATGTCCCAGCGCCTGGGGGAGTGGACGGCGAACGCCCCCGACCTCGAAGACGACATCGCGCTGGCCAACATCGCCCTCGACCTCCTCGGCCAGGCGCGGCTGCTCCTGGCGCGCGCGGCCGCCGCCGACCCGTCGCTGGTCCCGGAGCTGCCGGAGGGCTCGCCCGTCCCGCCCGAGGACGCCCTCGCGTTCTTCCGGGCCGATGGGGAGTTCCGCAATGTGCGGCTGGCCGAGGCCGAGAACGGCGACTTCGGCGCCACCACCGCGCGGCTGCTGGTGTTCGCGGCCTGGCGGCTGGCGCTGTTCCAGCGGCTCCGCGACAGCCGCGACACCGTGCTGTCGGCGGTCGCGGCCAAAGGCGTCAAGGAGCTGGCCTACCACCGCGACTACGCCGCCCGCTGGTTCGTGACCCTCGCCCGCGGCACCGGCGAGTCCCGCCGCCGCGTCACCGCGGGCCTGGCCGGCGTGTGGCCCCTGGTGGACGAGGTGTTCGCCGGCCACGCCGTCGAGCGCGCCGCCGCCGATCGCGGCGTCGGCGTCGACCCGGCGGACGTCGCAGCCGAGGTCGGCGCGGTGCTGGACCAGGTCTTCGCGGCCGGCGGGGTGGAGCGCCCGCCCGCGCCCCCGCCCGCCGCAGCGAACGAGGGGCGCGGCCGCGACGGCGCGCACACCGAGGCGTTGCGCGCGATGCTGGCCGACATGCAGAGTGTGGCGCGGGCCCACCCCCTGGGGCGGTGGTGAGCGCCATGGCCCCCGGCGCCCCATCGCGCGCGGACCTGCTGGCGGCCGCCCGCCGCGCCGCCGCATCGGTGACCGACCCGGAGATGCCGATGCTGACCCTCGCCGACCTGGGCGTGCTGCGCGGCGTCGACCTCGCCGACGACGGCACCGTGACCGCCACCATCACGCCCACCTACTCGGGGTGCCCCGCCATGGCCGCCATGCGCGACGACCTCGTCCGCCGGCTCCGCGAGCACGGGTTCCCCGCGGTGCGGGTGCACGTCAGCCTGCACCCCGCCTGGTCGAGCGACTGGATCACCCCGCAGGGCCGGCGGGCCCTCGCCGAGGCCGGGCTCTCCGCCCCCGGCCCCGCTCCGCGCCGCGACGGCCCGGTCCCGCTGTCGCTGCTGCCGGTGCGGCGCGACCTCGCGTGCCCCCGGTGCGGCGCGCGCGGCGCCGAACCGGTCTCGGAGTTCGGCCCCACCGCCTGCACCGCGCTCTACCGCTGCGCGTCCTGCTGCGAACCGTTCCAGCACGTCAAGGAGGTCTGACCGTGTCCCCGACGACCTCCCCGCCGGCCCGCCGCACCCGGGCCGCGTTCCACACCCTCACCGTCGCGTCGGTGGACCGCCTGACCGACGACGCCGTGGCCGTGGCGTTCGACGTCCCCGCCGGGCTGCGCGGCGCGTACGGCTTCCGGCCTGGCCAGTCGCTGACCCTGCGCCGCACCGTCGACGGGTGCGAGCACCGGCGCTCCTACTCCATCTGCGCCGCCGCCGGTGAGCGGCCGCGCATCGGCGTCCGTGAGATCCCGGGCGGCCTGTTCTCCACGTGGCTCGTGCACGAGGTGCGGCCCGGCGACCGGATCGACGTCGGGACCCCCGGCGGCGCCCTGCGCGCCGACCCCTCGGCCGCGGGGCGCCACCTGCTGATCGCCGCCGGATCGGGCATCACGCCCCTGCTGTCCATCGCGTCCAGCGTCCTGGCGCACCCCGATGCCCGGGCCACCCTGATCTACGGCAACCGCACGACCGGGTCGGTGATGTTCGCCGAGGACCTGGCCGACCTGAAGAACCGGTACGGCCCGCGGTTCGACCTCGTGCACGTGCTCTCGCGGGAGCCGCGCGACGTCGAGCTGTTCTCCGGGCGGCTCGACCCCGGGCGGCTGCGCCGGCTGCTGACCGCGCTCGTGCCGCTGGGCGCCCTCGACCACGTCTGGCTGTGCGGCCCGTTCGGCATGATCGCCGGCGCCCGTGACGTCCTCGCCGAGCTGGGCGTGGCGCCCGGCCGCGTCCACGCCGAGCTGTTCCACGTCGACGGGCCGCCGCCGGAGCTCCACCGCGCCGACTCCGTGGCGGCCGGCGCCACCAGCGACGTCACGATCGTCCTCGACGGCCGCGCGACCACCGCGGCGCTGCCGCGCGACCGCCCGATCCTCGACGGCGCGCAGGCCGTCCGCGGCGACCTGCCGTTCGCCTGCAAGGGCGGGGTCTGCGGCACCTGCCGGGCGCGGCTGATCGCCGGCGAGGCCGGCATGCGGCGCAACTATGCGCTCGACGACGCCGAGCTCGCCCACGGGTTCGTCCTGACCTGCCAGGCCATGGCCGCGAGCGACGCCGTCACCGTCGACTTCGACCAGTGACGCGTCACCGGTCCCGCGGCGCCAGGCCCTCGAACGCCAGAGACGCCACGGCCGACGCCAGCACGGGTGCGTCGACGGGCCCGCCGGGGCGGTACCACTCCGTCAGCGAGTTCACCATGCCGAACAGCAGCCGGCTGATGAGATCGGGGTCGATGTCGGCGCGCAGCGCGCCTTCGTCGACGGCCTCCCGGACCAGGCCCGCGAGCTTCTCGTCGATGGCGCGCCGGCGCTCCAGGGCCGCGAGCTCGACGTCGCTGTTGCCGCGCACCCGCAGCAGCAGCGTGACGGCCGGCAGGTGCGCCACCAGGATCTCGACCGACTCGCGCACCACCGCCTGGAGGCGCTCGTAGGCGCTGCCCCCGGCGGTGTCCGCGGCCGCGGAGTCGACGGCCGCGCTCAAGCCGTCGAGCGCCTCGTCCAGCGCCGCGGCGAGCAGGTGCTCCTTGCCGGGCACGTGGTGGTAGATCGCCGACTTGCTCAGGCCGAGGTCCTTGGCGAGGTCGCCCATGCTGGTGCCGTCGTAGCCCTGGCGGTTGAACAGCTCGATGGCGCGCCGCAGAACGGTCGCCTGGTCGTAGCCGGGGCGGCCGCGGCGAACCGCCGCCCGCCCGGTGCCTGCCTCCGCCATGGCCCCAGACTCTCACAGCCGCCGGGTGGCCTGCGGCGCCCCGCTCCCGGGCGGCGGAGGGGGCCGGTGGTGCCGCCGCGGGCGGCGTTCCTATGATGATCTCCCCGCGGCCCGAGCCGGGGGAGAGCGGAGGGTGACGTGGAGTACGGACGCGATGCCGCCGGCCTGCTGCGGGCGCTCATCGCCCTGGACACGGTCGCGGCCGGTGAGGGCGCGGCCGCGGAGCTGACCGCCGGCGTGCTCGAGGACGCCGGGCTGGCCACCCGCATGGTGGGCTGGCAACAGGGCCGCGAGCAGGTGGTCGCCACCACCCCCGAGGGCGACGACATCCCGCCCCTGACCTTCACGGGGCACCTGGACACCGTTCCGGCCGACGCCCGCGACTGGCACGGCGACCCGTGGCGGCCCGAGGCCGACGGCGACCACCTGGTGGGCCGCGGCGCCAGCGACATGAAGTCGGGCGTCGCGGCGTTCCTGGTCGCGCTGCGCGCGCACCGCGACCGGCCGCACCGCTGCCGCGGGGTGCAGGTGGTGCTGACCGCGGGCGAGGAGACCGGATGCGAGGGCGCCGCCCGCATCCCCGCCGAGCTGCTGCGCGGCGGCGGCTGGCTGGTCGTGGGCGAGCCCACCGCCAACTGCGTGGTCCCCGCGCACAAGGGCGCGCTGTGGCTGCGGCTGCGGGCGCGCGGCGTCTCCGCCCACGGGTCGGCCCCCGAGCTGGGCCGCAACGCGGTGGTCGCGCTGGCGCGGGCGGCCGTGGCGCTGCACGACGCGCCCGGCTGGCCGCGCAGCGACGGGTTCGGCACGGTGACGGCCAACGTGGGGCGCATGAGCGGGGGGACCCAGCCCAACGTGGTCCCCGACGCCGCCGAACTCCTGCTGGACCTGCGCACGGTCCCCGGAGCAGGGCCCGCAGAGCTGCGCGCGCGGGTCCGCGAGATCGCCGGGCCCGAAGTGGAGATCGCCGACCTGGTCGACCTTCCCCTGGTCAGCACCCCGCTCGACTCGCCCCTCATCGGGGCGGCGCGCACGGTGCTGCGCGCGGCCGGGCTCGACGACGAGCCCTCGGCGCCGGCGCGGTTCTTCACCGACGCCTCGGTGCTGGCGCACACCCTGGGCGCCGCGGGCACGGTGGTGCTGGGGCCCGGCGAGCCCGCCCAGTGCCACGTGGTCGACGAGTGGTGCTCGCTCACCCGCCTGGAGCAGGCGGTGGACGTCTACGGCCGGCTGCTGGACTCCTGGTGCGCGCCCTCATCGGACCTGCTCGACCTGGGCTGACCCGCCCGGACCCGCACGTCCAGCCGGGCCCCCGCGGTAGCCGTCGCCGGTGCGGGCGCGGTGCTCTGCCGCACGACCAGGGAGGGCGCCAGGGCGATGTGGGCGGCGGTCGCCCCCGCCCCGGCGGCGGCGTCCAGCAGCCGGACCGCCTCGGCGGCGATGCGGTCGCGCGGCTGGCTGACGGTGGTCAGCGCGGGCTCGCACAGGGCGGCGAAGTCGATGTCGTCGTAGCCGGTGACCTGGACGTCGGCGGGCACCGCCACCCCGTGGTCGCGGCAGGCGCGCAGCGCCCCGAGCGCGATGAGGTCGTCGGCGCACACGATCGCGTCGGGCAGGCCGGACCCTGCGATGAGGGTCTCGGCGGCGCGGCGGCCCCACTCCACCGAGTACTCGCCCAGCAGGATCCAGTCGTCGCGCGTGCCCATGCCCAGCCGCTCGGCGTGGCGGCGGAACCCGGCCAGGCGCAGCTCGGTGGAGGAGTTGGTCAGCGTCGAGCTGATGAACGCGGCCGAGCGCGCGCCCGCAGCGTGCAGGTGCTCCAGGACCAGCCGCATCGAGGCGCCGTCGTCGACGCCCACCCAGTCGGTGTTGGTCCCGGCGACGTGGCGGTCCAGCTGGACGAGGGGGATGGCCGCGGCGGTGGCCTCGACGGCGGGGGTGCTGCCGCTGCCGTGGCACGGGCTGATGATGATGCCGTCGACCTGGCGGGCGGCCAGGGAGCGCAGATGGCCCGCCTCGACCGCGACGTCCTGCCGGGAGTCGCAGAGGAAGAGCTGTCTGCCCTGGTCGTGGAGGGCGTGCTCCACGCTCTCGACCAGGGAGGTGAAGAACGGGTTGCGGATGCTGGGGACCACCATGCCCACGGTGTCGGTGCGGCTGCGCCGCAGCGCGCTGGCGATGGTGTTGCCCGCGTAGCCGAGTTCCCGTGCCGCGGCGTCGACCCTGCGGCGGATCTCCGCCGAGACCGGCCGGTTGCCCGAGAGTGCACGGGACACGGTCGCCGTTGAGACGCCGGCCCGGGCCGCTACCTGGGCGATCGTTACGCGGTGCACGCGCGTGCCTTCCATGAGTGGGGAGAAATCCGGCTTAACTGCGGATTTACAAGCATAGGTATTGCGCCGGGCCGGAAAGCGGCCGTACATTCTGACCACCTTCGTCGGCAATCGATTACATCGATGTGAGGATCATGGTCCAGCATCAGCAGCCCGGTGTCTTCCCACCCAAGGCCAACGCCATCCGCGAACTCTTCGGTACATCGCGCGTGGTCATCGGGGCCGTCCACCTTCCGCCGCTGCCGGGGAGCCCGCACTACCGCGGACAGTCCCTCGACGATATCTCCCGCTTCGCGATCGAGGAGGCGGCGGCCTACCGTGAAAACGGTTGCCACGGTGTCATCGTCGAGAACCACTGGGACATCCCCTTCCTCAAGCCCGGCGAGCACGGGTACGAGACCGCCGCCGCCATGGCGGTCGTCACCGCCCGGGTCCGCGAATCCACGGGCCGGGGGGTGGGGGTCAGCGTGCTGTCCAACGCCGCCGAGTGCTCGATCGCCTCGGCCTGGGCGGCCGGCTCGGGGTGGGTGCGCGTCAACCAGTGGGCCAACGCCTACGTCGCCAACGAGGGCATCATCGAGGGCCAGGCCGCCCGCGCCACCCGCTACCGGCACCGCATCGGCGCCGAGGGCGTCCGGGTCTTCGCCGACGTGCACGTCAAGCACGGCTCCCACGCCATCGTCGCCGACCGCACCCTCGCCGAGCAGACCGAGGACGCCGAGTTCTTCGACGCCGACGTGCTCATCGCCACCGGCTCGCGCACCGGCGACGCCGCCTCCCTCGACGAGGTCGAGGGCATCACCGCCCACACCCGGCTGCCGGTCGTCATCGGCTCCGGGATCAGCGCGCGCAACATCGGCGAGCTGCTGCCCGCCTGCGACGGGGTCATCGTCGCCTCCTCGCTCAAGGACAACGACCGCTGGTGGGGCCGGGTCGACCCGCGCAAGGTGCGCGAACTGACCGCGGCCGCCGAGCGAGCAGGGGCCGACCTCCCGTGATCCTCTTCTGCGGCTACGCCAACGTCGACGTCGTGGCCCGCGTCCCCGCGCTCCCCACGGGCGGCGACCGGGTCCACGCGACCGCGATCGACCACCGCCACGGCGGCATGGGCGCCAACGCCGCCGTCGCCGCCGCCCGCATGGGCGCGCACGCGGCCTTCGGCGGGGCCGTGGGAACGGGCCCGGCCGACCGGGAATTCCTCGCCGCACTGGCCGCCGGCGGCGTCGACACCGCCTGGTGCCACACCGACGCCGCCGTCGCGACGGCGATCGTCCTGGTCACCCCCGACGGCGAACGCGCCGTCATCAGCCGCGACGACGACCTCGACGCCGCCCGCATCGCCACCGGGGCCCGACGGCTGGCCGCGCGCGGCGGCGGGTGGCTCTACCTGGACGGCTACCGCTGGCCCGGGGCCGCCCGGGCGCTCGCCGACGCCGACCCCGAGGGCCGGGTATCGCCCTTCGTCGACCTCGACGGCTGCGCCGACCCCGAGGCGGCGCGCACCGCGCTGACGTGCGCCCGCCACGCCGTCGCGGGCCGGGCCCAGCTCGACGCCCTGTTCGGCCCGGGCGAGGACACCGCCGACGCGCTCGCCGTCCGCCACGGCACCGTCCTGATCACCACCGACGGCGCCAACGGCTGGCGGCTGTCCGGCCCCGGCGGCGAGACCGCCCGCGGCCCCGCCTTCCCCGTCGACGCGGTCGACGCCACCGGCGCCGGCGACTGCTTCTGCGGCGCCTACCTCGCCGGGCTCGACGCCGGGCTCGCCCCCGCCACCGCCGCCCGGCGGGCCGCCGCAGCGGCGGCCCTGTCCTGCACCGTCCCCGGAGCCCGCGGCGCCCCCGGCCGCCGCGCCGTCGAGGCCCTGCTGTCCGCCCACCCCGACACCGCCCCACCGACCACACCGATTCGGAGCACACCATGATCAGGAACCTGGGGATCGCGACAATGGGCGCGCTCCTGCTGCTGGCCGGCACCGCGTGCGACGCCGGGGTCCGCGAGGACCAGGCCGCCGAGGAGTCGGCCGCCGCGCAGGGCCCGCCCGCCCCCGAGGACGTCCCCACGGCCTGCGAGGCCGACGGCGAACCGCTGGAGATCGGCCTGGTCACCATCAACCTCCAGGCCCTCTTCTTCAACCAGATCATCACCGGCGCCCAGCGCGTCGCCGACGAGGCCGGGGCCACGTTGCAGGTGGTCAACGGCGACGACGACTCCGTCACCCAGGCCAACGCGATCAGCGACCTGGTCGCCGGGGGCGCCGACGCGATCATCGTCGACGCCATCGACACCGAGGGCATCAAGCCCGCGATCCGCGAGGCCGACGCCGCCGGTGTCCCCGTGGTGGCGGTGGACGCCACCGTGGACGACCCGGCCGTGTCCGTCCAGGTCGGCGTGGAGAACCGCGAGGGCGGCGCGCAGATCGGCGAGCACCTGCTCGCGGAATCGGGCGGCGAGGGCGAGGTCGACATCGTCAGCGCGCTCAACAGCACCATCCAGCTGGAGCGCCAGGAGGGCTTCACCGAGACGGTGGAGGAGGGCGGCATGACCGTCGGCAACGTCGTGGACGGCCGCAACATCCAGGAGGACGCCCAGACCGCCGCCGAGAACCTGCTCACCGGGGACCCGGAGATCGAGTACGTCTACGCCACCGGCGAGCCCGCCCTGATCGGCCTGGCCGCCGCCGTGCGCGGGCAGGACGCCACCGACCGCGTGAACGTCGTGGGCTGGGACCTGTCGGAACCGGCCGTCGAGGGCCTGCGCGACGGGTGGATCAGCGGGGTCGTCCAGCAGAACACCTTCGAGTTCGGCTACGCGTCCATGTCCTCGGCCATCCGGCTGGCCTGCGGCGAGCAGACCGAAGCCGAGGTGCCCGTCCCGCTCCAGATCGTCACCCCCGACAACGTCGAGGACTACCTCTACTACCTGGAGAAGTGACATGGGCGACGAACAGCCGCTCGTCGAGCTCCGCGGGATCCGCAAGTCCTTCGGGCCCGTGCGCTCGCTCGACGGGGTCGACCTGACCCTGGCCCGCGGCGAGGTCCTGGGCCTCGTCGGCGACAACGGGGCCGGCAAGTCCACCCTGATGAAGGTCCTCGCCGGCGCGGTCCGCCACGACGAGGGCGACATCGTGATCAACGGGGAGAGCGTCCGGTTCGCGAGCCCCGCCGACGCCCGGCGCGCCGGGATCGGCATCGTCTACCAGGACCTCGCCCTGTGCGACACGCTCGACGTCGCCGGCAACCTCTTCCTGGGCCGCGAGCCCCGCAAGGGGCCGTTCCTGGACCGGCGGGAGATGCACGCCCGCTCCGCCCGGATCCTGGAGGACCTGCACGTGCGGGTCACCTCGACCCGCCAGGAGATCGGCACCCTCTCCGGCGGGCAGCGCCAGACCGTTGCGATCGCCCGCGCCGTCTCGACCCGGCCCGACGTCCTCATCCTCGACGAGCCCACGGCCGCGTTGGCCGTCGCCGAGGTGGAGTCGGTGCTGCGGCTGATCGGCGAGGTCGCCGCCCGCGGGGTCGGCGTCATCCTCATCACCCACCGCCTGCAAGACCTCTTCCGAGTCTGCGACCGCATCACCGTCATGTACGAGGGGCGCAGCGTGGACGACGCGCCGATCTCCGACCTGGACATCGAGAAGCTCGTCGCCATGATCACCCGTGCCGACGCGGAGCCCGCGGACGGAACCGCCCCGCTGGGAACGGAGGCCCACTCATGACCACGGGAACCGCGCCCGCCGCCGCGTCCGGACCGGTGCGCCGGAGCCCCGGCGGCCCGGCCGGGCGCGCGGCCGCCCTGTGGCGGGGCACCCACAAGGCCACCCTGATCATGCTCGGCGTCACGGTGGCGCTGTTCGCCCTGTTCGGGATCGCGGCACCGACCTTCCTGACGTTCGGGAACCTGTCCAACCTCGCCACCCAGATCGCCCCGGTGGTGATCGTGGGCGTGGCCATGACGTTCGTCATCACCTCCGGGCAGATCGACCTGTCGGTGGGCTCCACCATCGCCTTCGTCGCGGCGGTCTCCGCCGAACTGCTGCTCTCAGGGCTGGACTCCTCGCTGGCCATCGTCATCGGCATCGCCTCGGGCGCCTTCTGGGGGGTGGTCAACGGGTGGCTGTCGGCCTACAACCGCATCCCGCCGTTCGTGGTGACGCTGGCGACCATGTCGGTCATCCGCGGCATCGCGCTGCTGCGCACCGAGGGCTTCTCGGTGCCGATCGACAACCGGCTGCTGCTGGCCCGGATCGGCGACGCGAGCTTCCTGGGGTTCTCGGCGTCGGCCTGGATCGCCCTCGTGGTCGCCGTGCTCGGCGCGGTGCTCATGCAACGGACCCGGTTCGGCCAGTACGTCACCGGCATCGGCTCGCAGGAGGAATCGGTGCGCCGGGCCGGGGTCGACACCCGCCGCATCAAGATGCTCGCCCTCATGCTCACCGGGGCGGCCGCCGGGGTGGCGGGGCTGCTGATCGCGGCCCGGCTGGGGTCCGGGTCGGCCAACTCCGCGCAGGCGTTCGAGCTGACCGTCATCGCCGCCGTCGTGCTCGGCGGCACCGACCTCTTCGGCGGGCGCGGCTCGATCGCCGGGACGGTGATCGGCGCCGTGATCACCGGGGCGATCGCCAACGGGCTCACCCTGCTGGGCATGAGCCCCTTCCTCACCCCGATCATCACCGGCTGCGTGCTGATCCTCGCGATCTGGATCAACCTGCGCGGCCGCGACATCGGCCGGCTGGCCGCCGTGATGCTGGGCAGGGGCGCGTGACCGGCGCCGTCGAGGTGCGCACGGTCACGGGCACCACCGGCAGCGACCGGCTCGGCCTGACCCTGCCCCACGAGCACCTGGCCAACGACCTGCGCGCCGCGGTCGTGCCGCCCGGCCGGCCCGAGCGGGCGTTCCTGGCCGACGCGGAGGTCACGCCGGAGCTGGCCTGGCTGCTGCGCGAGGACCCCTACGCCTGCCGCGACCACTGCGTGCTCGACGACACCGGCGCCGTGGCCGCCGACCTGGCGGTGTTCGCCGCCGCCGGGGGCCGCAGCGTGATCGACCTGACCCCGCCCGGCATCGGCCGCGACCCCGCGGCGCTGCGCGAGATCGCGCGGCGCACCGGCCTCAACGTCATCATGGGGTCGGGCTGGTACCTGGAGCGGTTCCACCCGCCCCACGCCGCGGCCGCCGGAGCCGATGCGCTGGCCGCCGAGCTGGTCGCGGAGTTCCGGCCGGCCGACCCGGCGGCGGTCCGCCCCGGCGTCATCGGCGAGATCGGGGTCTCCCCGGCGTTCACCCCGGCCGAGCGCACCGCCCTGCGCGCGGCCTGCGCGGCCCAGCGCGAGGTGGGCGTCCCGCTCTTCGTCCACCTGCCCGGCTGGCAGCGGCGCGCCTTCGAGGTGCTCGACATCGTGCTCGACGAGCAGGGCGTGGCCCCGGGCGCGGTCGTGCTGTGCCACATGGACCCCTCGGGCGGCGACCCCGGCTACCAGCACGCCGTCGCCGAACGGGGGGTGTGGCTGGAGTTCGACATGGTCGGCATGGCGTTCCGCTACCCCGGCGAGGGCCAGTCACCGGCGCCCGCCGACACCGCCCGCGCCGTCCTCGGGCTCATCGGCGCCGGGCACGCGCGCCGTCTGCTGCTCAGCCACGACGTCTTCCTCAAGAGCATGCTGACCCGCTACGGCGGCAACGGCTTCGCCTACGTGCCCGTGCTCTTCGCCGAACGGCTGAGCGACCTCGGCGTGGACCCCGCCACCATCGACCAGGTGCTGACCGGGAACCCGCGGCTGCTGTTCGAGGCCGCCGCCCCCGGCGGCGCGTGACCGCCGCACCCGTCACCCCCGCGACCGGCGCGAACCGCGCGCCGGCGACTCATGGAAAGGAGCCCTCGTGAGCCGCGTCCTCATCGCCGGCGAGAGCTGGATGACCGAATCGACGCACGTCAAGGGGGTGGACTCGTTCACCGTGCACTCCTACGTCGAGGGGGTGGGCCCGCTGCGCGACGCGCTGACCGCCGCCGGGCACACGGTCACCCACCTACCCGCCCACCTCGTCCCGACGGAGTTCCCCGGCGACGCCACCGCGCTCGCCGCCTACGACCTGGTGGTCCTCTCCGACATCGGCGCCAACTCCATCCAGCTCGACCCCGCGGTCTTCGACCGCTCCGAGCGCGGCCACGACCGGCTGGCCAACCTGGCCGGCTGGGTGGCCGGCGGCGGGGCGCTGCTGATGATCGGCGGCTACCTGTCCTTCACCGGCTTCCAGGCCAAGGCCGCGTTCCGGCAGACGCCGATCGCCGAGGCCCTCCCCGTGGAGCTGCTGCCCGACGACGACCGGGTGGAGCTGCCCGCCGGCGCCGAGCCCGTGGCGGTCGACGCCGCCCACCCCGCGCTCGGCGGGGTGGAGGGGACCTGGCCGTACCTGCTCGGTTACAACCGCGTCATCGCGCGCGGCGGCGCCGCGACCCTGGCGACGATCAACGGCGACCCGCTCGTGGTGGTCGGCGAGCACGGCCGCGGGCGCACCGCGGCGTTCACCTCCGACTGCTCGCCCCACTGGGCGCCGCCCGCCTTCTGCGAGGACTGGGACGGCTACAGGCGCGTCTTCGACGGGTTGGTCCGATGGCTGACCGGCTGACCGGCGCGGCGCCCGGGGCCGGAGCGTCCGGGACCGAGGGCGCGAGTGCCGGGGAAGGGGACGGAGCGGCCGGTGCGAGCCGCAGTGGGCGGCTGCTCGCCGCGACCGCGGGCGACCTCGACCGGGCCGCCGGGGTGCGGCTGCTCGCCGACCTCAGCGCGGGCCGGGTGGACCCCGTCGCCTACGCGCGCTACCTGCTGATCGAGGAGGGGTTCGTGCACACGGCCGCGCGGGTGCTGGGCGCGGCCGTGTGGCACGCGCCGGGCTGGGAGGCGACGGTGGGCCATGCCCGCTCCCTGCACGGCCTGGTCACCGAGCAGCGGGACTACTTCGCCCGGGCGCGCGCGGACTGGCCGGTCCGGGCCGATCTCAGCCCCGAGGCGCGGCACGAGGCCGGCGCCCTGTCCCGGTACGTCCTGGCGGGCGCGGCCGAGCACGGTTACCCGGCGATCGTGGTGGCGATGTTCGCGGCCGAACAGCTCTACCTGACGTGGTGCTCGGCCGCGGCCGCCCGCGACGTGGCCCGGCCGGCGATGGTCCAGGACTGGATCGAACTGCACGCCCGTCCCCCGTTCACCGACCAGGTGGCGTTCCTGCGCGCGGAGGTGGACGCGCTGCCCGCCGAGATCCCCGATGCCACGGTACGGGCGTGGTTCACCGGGATGCTGGAGGCGGAGAACCGCTTCCACGACGCCGTCCACGTCGAGTGACCCGGAGGGGGCGCCGCGGACACGCTCGTCCCCGGTTGACCTTCGTACCGGTGTGAAGCCCTACGTTCGTCCCTGTCAACGGTCCACTGGGGGACGAGGACGGGGACGAAGGGGGCGGCGATGCCGGGTGCAGTGGTGATCGGGGCGGGGCCGGGGATCGGCCGCGCGGTCGCGGTCAGGTTCGCGCGGGAGGGGCTGCCGGTCGCGCTGGTGGCGCGCAGCAGGCAGACCCTGGAGGCCACGGCGGAGGCCGTGGCCGCCCACGGCGTGGAGGTGGTCTCCCGCCAGGCCGACAGCGCGGACGAGGCGGCGCTGCGCGGCGCCCTGGACGCCGCGGCCGCGGAGCTGGGCACGCCGGACGTCGTGGTCTACAACGCCGCGATCATCCGGCCGGACGCGCCGGGGGAGCTGTCGGTGGCCGGGCACCAGGAGGCCTGGGCCGTCAACGTGATCGGGGCGCTGAACGCCGCCGCGCACACCGCGCCCGCGATGGCCCGCAACGGGGGCGGCTCGTTCATCGTCACCGGGGGGATGCCCGATCCCAAGCCCGGCTACGTCAGCCTGTCGCTCGGCAAGGCGGGGGTCCGGGCGCTGGTGGGGCTGCTCGCCGAGGAGTACGGGCCGGCGGGGGTGCACGTGGCGTCGGTGACCGTGGCCGGCCCGGTGGCACCGGGGACCGGCTACGACCCCGGCGACATCGCCGAGCACTACTGGCGCCTGCACACCCAGCCCCCGGGCGAGTGGCAGCAGGAGGTCCGCCACGGGTAGCCGGGCGCGGCCGCGATGTGCGGAGGGAGCGGGGCGGGTCGGGCGGACCCGGGTCAGCGGGCGTCGACCGGTTCGCCTGCGCGGCCCGGCCACCGTTCGTGCAGCTCGTCGATGACGAAGTCGTGGCTGTGGCCCCACCCCGCATCGGCGGATTCGGCGCCGTGCAGGTGCGGGTGGCCGGCCGCCAGCCCGGTGTGGACGTGGGGCAGGGTGCTGGGGTCGCCCGCGGGCCAGGCGCGGACCGCGACCAGCGCCGCAGCCAGGGTCAGCCCGGCGAAGACGGCCAGCGTGGCGGGCAGGCCCACCCACGCGCCCAGCCACCCCGCCAGGGGGTAGGTGATCAGGAAGCAGGCGTGGGAGAGGGAGAACTGGGCGGCGAAGAGGGCGGGCCGGTCGCCGGGGGAGCTGGAGCGGCGCAGCAGGCGCGACCCGGGGGTGAGGATCAGCGCGGCGCCGGCCCCGAGGAGCAGCCACGTCGGCAGGAGCAGTGGCCAGGCGGTGGCCGGGGCCAGGGACACGACGGCCGCGGCGGCGGCGAGGACCGCGGTGAGCAGGAACCCCGCGGGCAGCATGACGGGCCGGTCGCCGAGGCGGTCGAGCACGCGCGGCAGGCCCAGCGCCACCAGCATGGACCCGGCGCCGTAGCAGCCCAGGGCGATGGCGACGTCGCCCTCGGCCCGGCCCAGGGTGTCGCGCACGATGACGATGGTGTTGACGATCACGGTGCCGCTCGCCGCGGCGACCACCATGTTCATGGCCAGCAGCGCGCGCAGGCGCGGGGTGGCCCAGAAGATGCGCGCGCCCAGCGTGGTCCGGCGCAGCACCCCCTCCTTGCGTTCGGAGGGGGTCGCCTTGGGCAGGACGACCGAGACCACCAGGGCGGCCGAGGCGAGGAAGCCCAGAACGGTGCCGTTGAACAGCCCCTGGTAGGTGACCAGTGTCAGCAGCGCCGCGGCCAGCGCGGGGCTGAACAGGCTCTCCAGGTCGTAGGCGAGCCGCGACAGCGACAGCGCGCGCGTGTAGTCGCGCTCGTCGGGCAGGACGTCGGGGATGGTCGCCTGGAAGATCGGGGTGAACGACGCCGAGGCCGACTGGAGCACGAAGATCAGCGCGTAGATCTGCCAGACGGAGTCGACGAACGGCAGGCACAGCGCGACCCCCGCGCGCACGAGGTCGGCCGAGACCAGGAAGGCCCGGCGCGGCACCCGGTCGGCGACCGCGCCGACGAACGGGGAGATGCCCACGTAGGCGACCATCTTGATGGTCATGGCCGTGCCGAGCACCGCACCCGCTGAGGCGCCGGCGATGTCGTAGGCCAGCAGCCCCAGCGCGACGGTCGCCAGGCCCGTCCCCACCAGGGCCACGACCTGGGCGGTGAACATATGCCGGTAGGCCCGGTTCGCCAGTACTCCGAGCAACGCGGGCCTCCCGTGGTCCGACCGCCGGCGCTTTCGGGCACGCCGGTCCAGGCCACGCCAACATACCAGTCATGTGCACATATGCGCACATGAAGCATCAGTGATCCCGTGGCACGAACAGGCAGCCCAGGAGCGGGACGGCGGCCAGGCACAGCCACGGGGCCGGGCCGCCGATCGACAGGAGCGCGCCGATCGGCGCGCCGCCGATCAGGACCGCCAGCCCCGACACCGACGAAACGGCGCCGTTGGCCAGACCGAGGCGCCGGTCGTCGACGAGGTCGGGCAGCCATGCCCGGGTCATGGGCACCACCACGGCCTGCCCGGCCGTGAGCAGCAGGACGAACACGATCGAGGGCAGGAGTCCGCCGGCCGCGCCGAGCGGCAGGAGCGCCCCGGCGCCGGCGAGCCCCGCGGCGATCAGCGCCAGGCCGAACCGGATCGCGCCGCGCCGGGTGAAGCGCCCGGCGGCCCAGCCCAGCAGCGGCATCTGCACGGCCAGGTAGCAGACCGAGGCGAGCGCGAGCAGCCAGCCGAGCGCGGCCTGCGACCCGGTGGCCCGCTCCACCTCCGCGGGCAGGGCGAGGTAGAGCTGGTTGTAGGCGAGCAGGTAGGCGCTGTAGCCCACGCAGATCCCGGCGAAGCGGCGGTCGAACCCCGCCCGGACGAGCCCTCCGGGCCCGCTTCGTCCCTGGGCACGCGGCCCGGGCCGGCTCTTCGGCATGAGCCGCAGGTGGGCCGCCCACACCAGGACGAAGACCGCGGCGCCCGCCAGGCAGGCGGCGCGGAACCCGCCGAGCAGCAGCAGCGAGCCCAGGGCCGGCCCGACCAGGGTGCCCGCCTGCCCGGCCGCGGAGAACAGGCTGAGGACCCGCGTGCGCGGCCGCCCCGTGGCCTGCTCGATGCGGACCGCCTGCCGGCTCGCCTCCGTCTCGACCGCGGGGGAGAACAGCGCCGCGGCGAAGCCGACGAGCAGCACCGAGCCGATGACGGCGGCGGTGCCCTCGGCGAAGGCGAGCCCGACGAAGCCGGCGACGCGCAGCGCACAGCCGGTCAGCACCACCGGCCGCGCGCCGTAGCGGTCGGTCAGCGCGCCGCCCACGGCGAACAGCCCCTGCTGGCTGAAGGTGCGCAGGCCCAGCACCAGGCCGACCAGCCACCCCGCGAGCCCCAGCGTGCCGGAGAGGTGCACCGCGAGGTAGGGCAGGACGGCGAAGAACCCGACGTTGAAGGCGAACTGGGTGGAGACCAGCAGCCGCACCAGCGGCCCGGCCGCCTGGAACTCCGCCGCCCCCGCCCGCAGGCCCGCCGCGGCTCGCCGGAGCGCGCCGCCCCGCCGGGGCGGGGCGGCGGTGCCCTCCTCGTCCGTTCCGATCGCCCGGGCCGTGCGGTGGTCCGTTCTCATCCCGCCGCCTTCCCGGCGGCGGTGTCCATCGGTCCGGACGCCGACAGCAGGAGCCGGGTGTAGGGGTGTTCCGGCTCGGTGAGGACCTGCTCCGCCGGCCCGCTCTCCACGATGCGGCCGTGGCGCATGACCGCGACCCGGTGCGCCACGTGCCGCACCAGGGCCAGGTCGTGGCTGATGAAGAGGTAGCCCAGGCCGGAGCCGCGCTGGAGGCCGGTCAGCAGGTTGACCACCCCGGCGCGCACCGACGGGTCGAGCGCGGAGACCGGCTCGTCGAGGATGAGCAGCTTCGGGCGGGAGGCGAGCGCGCGGGCGATGCCCACGCGCTGGCACTGGCCGCCCGACAGGTCCCCCGGCAGCCGCCCGCCCAGCCCGGGGTCGAGGCCGACCTTCCGCAGCAGCCCTTCCACCTCGGCGGGGCCCTCCTCGCGGGTCCAGCGCCCCTGCGCCCGGATCGGCTCGGCGACGCTGTCGCGTACCCGCAGCCGCGGGCTGAGCGCGCCGAAGGGGTCCTGGAAAACCGGCTGCATCGCCGGGCGCACCGCGCGCAGCTCCGCCTCGGGCAGGCCGGTGAGTTCCCGGCCCTCGAAGCGGACGCTTCCGGCATCGGGGCGGCGCAGCATCAGCGCCGCCGCCATCGTGCTGCTCTTGCCGCTGCCGGACTCCCCGACGAGGGCGAGCGTCTCCCCGGGAGCGACGGCGAGGGAGACGCCGTCCACCGCGGTGACCGGGGCGGCCGTGCGACGCCGGGCGGGGTAGCGGACGACGAGGTCGCAGACCTCCAGCAGCGGGATGGGCGGCATCGGGTCCTTCCGGATCGGCGGGGTGGTGGGGTGCGCCTCCGGATCGGCGTCCGCGCGGAGGCGTGTGCGCGGACCGGCGGCCGCGCGGAGGCGCGCTCGTGAGCGCGCGCCTGCTTGCGGGCGGGGCCCGGTCACGGTGCAGCCGCCGGATCGGCGAACAGGCGCTCGGCGGGGCCGTCCGCGACGTCGCGCCAGTGGTGGCAGGAGACGAGGCGGTCCGCGCCGCCGTCGAGGGCCGGGGGAGGGGCCGCCCGGCAGGCGGCCGACACCAGCGGGCACCGCGGGGCGAACGCGCATCCGGCCGGGTCGTCCCAGGGCGCCGGCGGCGCCCCGGAGATGACGGGGAGCGGGCGCCGGGCTCCCCCGGAGGCGGCCCGTTCGGGGAGGGAGGCGAGCAGCCCCGCGGTGTAGGGGGCCTGCGGGTGCTCCAGGACATCGGCGGCCGGGCCCGACTCCACGTGGCGCCCGGCGTACATGACCAGCAGCCGGTCGGCCCGGGCGCCCGCGTTCGCCAGGTCGTGGGTGATCAGCACCAGCGCCGCCCCGGTGCGGGCGCGCAGCCCCTCCAGCAGGTCCAGGACGTGCTCGCGGGTCACCGGGTCCAGGGCGGTGGTCGGCTCATCGGCGAGCACGACATCGGGCTCCGACGCCGTGGCCATGGCGATGACGGCGCGCTGGCGCTGGCCGCCGGAGAGTTCGTGGGGGTGGCGGCGCGCCGTCCGGGCGGGGTCGGGCAGGCCGACCTCCCCCAGCGCGTCCACCGCCGCACGCGTGGCCGCCGCCCTGCCGAGGCCGCGGTTGGCGCGCAGGGCGGCGGCGACCTGGAAGCCGACGGTGTGCACGGGGCTGAGCACGGTCAACGCGTCTTGGGGGATGAGCGCCACCCGCCGCCCGCGCAGCAGCCGCATCCGCGCACTCCCGGCACCGACGACCTCCTGCCCGCACACCCGGACACTGCCGGTGACCCGCGCCCCATAAGGGACGGTCCCCAGCACGGCCCGCGCGGTCATGGACTTCCCGGCACCGGACTCCCCGACGATCGCCAGGGCCTCCCCCCGGCGCACGTCGAACGACAGATCCCGCACAGCGTGCACCGCCCCATGGGGCCCGGGCAGCACCACCGAAAGATCGCGCACGGAGACCGCGGTGTCGGCCACGGAGACCACGGGGTCGGCGTTCATCGGTTCCCCTTCGTGGGTGGGAGGTGGGGTGTGGTGTGTCGGGCCGTGCCTTCAGCCGCCCGGGGGAGGTCGGCCGGGGCGGTGGGGGGTTCCGGTCGCCGACCGGGATGCGCGCCCGGGCCGGTGCCCACGGAGATGGCGGAGGGGCGAAGGTCGCGCACGGACGTCAGTCCCGGAAGGAATGGGCGGGGCGGCCCCGTGAGACGGCGTGGGACCGCGATGCGGCCAGGGCCATCGGCGTCTGGGTGGACTCCGGTGTTCAGCGCCCGTGGACCCGCGCTTCGCGCGGGGCGGGCCGGTTCCGCCATCAGGCCGCCCCCGCCGGGACGGTGGTCTGGGCGCGGGCAGCTGCGGTGCGCGGGCCGCCGGGGAGGGTGGACAGTGATACCGCGAAGGCCGCCAGCACCAGGAGCATGCCGGCCGGTGCGAGGACGGCGAGCGGGGCCCGCTCCAGGTAGGGCAGGGACTCCGACATGGTCAGTCCCCACTCGGCCGACGGCGGCTGCCCGCCCAGCCCCAGGAAGCCCAGCGCGGCCAGCGACAGCGCGATCCCCGGCAGGCGCAGCACCGCGTGCCGGGCGACCGGACCGGCGACCGCGGGCAGGACGTGGCGCAGCAGGATCCAGCGCGGGGTCGCGCCGAACGCGCGCTGGGCGGTGAGGTAGGCCGCCGCGCGCGTCTCCTGGACCAAGGCGGCGCCGTGCGCGGCAAGCGGCGGCCAGGACACCAGCGTCACCGCGATCACCGCCCCGGTCTGGCCCGGCCCCGTCGTGGCGGCCACGAGGATGGCGGCGATCACCGGGGGCACCGCGTTGGCGGCCTCGGCGGCGCCCGCGGTGATCGCGGGGAAGAAGCCGATCACCAGGGCGATCGCCAGCGCCAGGAGGCACACCAGCGCCGCCGTTCCCACCGTGGCCAGCGCGCCGTGGCCCAGCCGGGCGAGGACGTCACGGCCCACCGGGTCGGTGCCCAGCGGGTGCGCCCAGGAGGGAGCGTCCAGGCGCCGGGCGGCGTCGACGGTCACCGCGTCGCGGGCCAGCCCGGCGGCGGTGACGGCGACGAGCAGCCCGGCGCAGGCAGCGGGGACGAGCCGCCGCACGGCCCCCGCCGGGGCCGCGGGGGGCGGCGGCAGGGAGAGGGCGGCGTCGCGCAGGCCGGGGCCGAGCATGGCGGCCCGGACCGCCTGGGCGGCGATGCCCACCACCGCGCCGAGCAGGACGAGCACCAGCACCGCCCCCTGGAGCACGGGGAGGTCGCGCGACTCCGCGGCGCCGATGGCGGTGCGGCCGATACCGGGCACCGCGAAGACGGTCTCCACGGCCACGGCGCCACCGGCCAGCCCCACGGCGACCATCCCGAGCTGCGGGAGCAGGGCGGGGGTCGCCCGGCGCAGCGCCGCCGCCGCGATCTGCGCCGGCGAGCACCCGGAGGCCGTCCACAGGGCCACCCAGCGTTCCGCGAACACCGAGGGCAGGGCATCGGAGGTGAGCCGGCCCAGCAGGCCGCCGGCCGGGATGCCCATGGCCAGCGCGGGCAGGATCGCGTTCTCGGGGCGGTCCCACCCGTAGGGCGGCAGCCAGCCCGCCCACACCGCCAGCACCACCATCAGCAGCACCGCGAGCAGGAATTCCGGAAGGGCGGCGAGCATGGCGGCCGCACCGCCGCTGCCAGAACCCCCGGGGCGCAGCGTCCCGCGGGCCCCGCGCACCAGCACCGGGGCGCAGACGGCCGCCGCCACCAGCAGGGCCACGGCGAGGGCGGCGCCCATCAGGTACAGCGACACCCCCGTCGCCTCGACCACCGACGGCAGGACCCGGGCCCCCGACACCCACGAGTACCCCAGATCGCCGCGGACCAGGCCCGACAGCCAGCCGCCGAGCATCCCCCAGGGGCCGGCGTCCAGGCCGTACTCCTCGCGGACGGCCTGCAACGCCTCGGGCGTCGGTTCGCGTTCGGCCGAGCGGGCGCGTAGCAGCGCCAGGGCGGGGTCGCGCCCCGAGAGCCACGGGAGCAGCCCCACGAGGACGACGACCAAGGCGAGCGCGGCCACGCGGGCGAGCCCCGCCGGGAATCCGCGGCGGATCACCGGATGCGGGTCTCGGCCGTGACGAGGAGGCGCTCACGCGGGTCCTTGGCGGAGCCCTCGACCTCGGGGGCGTCGCCCTGGATGACGCGTTCGTGCAGCAGCGGGACCACCGCGTCGGTGGCGAGCACCGCCGCCTCGGCCTCGAGGATCGCGGCGCGCCGCTCCTCGCCCGAGGGGGTGCGCTCGGCCGCCTCCAGGAGCTCGTCCACGCCCTCGTCGCACAACTGGGAGATGTTGAACGAGCCCTCGCAGGAGAAGTCGCTGGTCATGTAGGCGGCGGGGTCGCCGGAGTCCAGGACGGTCGCGCGCGACAGGATGAAGGCGTCGAACTCGCCCGCCAGCGCGTCCTCCTCGATGTTGGCGTACTCGCGGACCTCCTGCTCGACCTCGAAGCCGGCGTCGGTGAGCTGCTGCTCCAGTACGGTGGCGACCTCGGGCAGCTCGGCCCGGTCGGTGAAGGTGGCCAGCGTGATCCGGGCCCCGTCCGGGTCGCCGGCCCCGGTGGGCTCGTCGCGCCCGGGGCGCTGCGCGGACCACGGCAGCGCCGGTCCGAGCAGCCCCTCGGCGAGGTCGGCCCGGCCCTCGTAGACGCCGTCCACCAGGGCGCCGGCGTCGACGGCCTCGCGTGCGGCGGCGCGCAGGCCCGGGTCGGCGAACGGGCCGTCCTCGGTGTTGAGGTAGAGGGTGTTGGTGCGCGGCATCGGGACCTCGGTGATCTGGTCCTCGTCCAGCAGCCCGGCCTGCGATACCGGGATGGCCTCCACGATGTCGGCCTCGCCGGTGCGCAGGGCGGCGGCGCGGGCGGTGCCGTCGGGGACGTAGGTGACGTCGATGCCGGTGGCGGCGGCGGGCTCGCCCCAGTAGCCGTCGAAGCGGTCGAGGCGGGCGGAGGCGGCGCCGTCCGCCTCGACCAGTTCGAAGGGGCCGGTCCCGGTGCCGACGGGGTCGACGGTGTCACCGGAGTAGGCGCTCTCGGCGAGGATCGACAGCTGGGGCGAGGAGAGCCGCTGCGGGACGAGTGGGTCCTCCTCTGCGGTGGTCACGGTGACGGTGCCCGCATCGTCGTCCCCCTCGGCTTCCATGTCGACGCCGTCGAGGATGCGCGGCGGGGGCGTCGCGGCCGACGCCCGGTTCAGCGCGTTGGCGGCGGCGGAGGCGGTCAGCTCGGTGCGGTCGTGGAAGGAGACGCCGTCGCGGAGCGTGAAGACCCAGGTCGTGGGGTCGGTCGACTCCCACTCGACGGCGAGCCCCGGCATCGGGTCGCCGACGTCGTCGAGGGTGATGAGGGTCTCGGCGGTGCTCCACCGGGAGAGCTTGAAGGCGTCGTCGGAGTGCGGGGACAGGCCGGAGCGCGGGGGTTGCAGCATCGCTACGGAGATGCGCCCGTCGTCCTCGGCGCCGGTCCCGGGTGCGCAGGCGGCCGCTGTGAGGACGGCCGCGGCTGCTGCTGCGGGGAGGGCGATGCGGTGCTTCACGGTGAACTTTCCGGAGTCGGGACGGCCCAGGGGACGGTGGACCCGTTCCGGACCGGGGGATCATGCGCAGGCATGATAACCGTTTTCATTCCCTATGTGCACCTTTGTCGCGATCACCGCTGTCCGCGGGGGCGGACCGGAGTCCGGTCGGCGAGGGGCCGCCGTCCCCTCGCCCGGTCAGGCCGGGGCCGACTCCGCGGCGGCGGGGCCGTGCTCGCGCGCTCCCTCAGGCGCCTGGCGCTCGGTGGTGTCGAGGTAGTCGCGGAGGGCCCGGCGGGAGCGGTCGAGCGTGTCGATGTGCTCGTCGAGCCCGCGCAGCCGCTCCCGCAGGGCGGCCAGCAGCTCCGGGCAGGGCTCCAGAACGGGGACCGCGCCGCTGGCGCAGGGCAGGATCAGCGCGATCTCCCGGGTCGACAGCCCGGCGTCGAGCAGCCGCCGGATCTGCGTCACTGTCACAACGGCGCCGTCGGGGTAGTCGCGGTAGCCGTTGGCGCCGCGGCCGGGTTCGAGCAGGCCCTGGGCCTCGTAGTACCGCAGCCGGTACGCCGGGACCCCGGTCCGCCGGCTCAGCTCTCCGATCAACACGCGCACCACTCCTTGACCTTCATGCCGATGTGAAGGTCGATGATGCTGCTATGAGCACCGACCCACGTTCAGACGAACGCACGCCGCACGACCGCGATTCCGGCCATGCACCCGCCGCCGCGCCCTTCGACCCGCGCACGCTGCTCGCCGAGAGCCGGCTCGGTGTGCTCGCCACGATCAAGGCGGACGGCCGCCCCCAGCTCTCCCCGGTCATGCCCTTTTACGACAGGGACGCCGGCGTCATCCTCGTCTCGACGCGCGAAGGGCTGGCCAAGACGGCCAACCTGCGCAGCGACCCGCGGGCCGCGCTGGAGGTGACCGGGCCGGACGGCCGGACGTGGGCCACCGCCGAGGGCACGGCGACCCTCACCGGGCCGGGGACCGACCCCCGCGGCCCCGAGGTCGAGGCGCTGGTCGGGTACTACCGCGCCGCGGCCGGGGAGCACCCGGACTGGGACGAGTACCGGTCGGCGATGGTCACCGAGCGCCGGATCCTCATCTCGATCGCGGTCGACCACGTGTACGGCGCCGACATCCGCTGACGGCCGTCCGCGCCCGGCGGCGGCGTGGAGGGCGGGGGCAGCGGAGCGGGTCGCCGAGGACCCGGTCGGCCGTGCCCAGCGGCGGAGGGCGGGCCGGCCCGCCTCACGTGGTCCCGGGGACGGGCCCGTTGTCGGCTCCGCCGTCGGGACCGTCGCCGGGGCCGCCGCCGGAACCGGTGCGGTGGGCCTCGGTGAGCACGTCGAAGGCGTGGCGGCGGTGGGCGGCGAAGAGCTCCAGCGCCGCCTCGGTGTCGCGTGCCCGCAGCGCCGCGGCGAGGTCGCGGTGCTCGCCCGGGATGTGCGCGAGGTAGTCCGCGGAGCTGAAGCCGATCCGGGTCAGCAGGAACAGGTGCACCTGGGAGCGGATCGCCTCCCACGCCTCCTGGAGCCGCCGGTGCCGGGCGGCCGCGTAGACGGCGTCGTGGAACGCGATGTCGCAGCGCACCATCGCGTGCTCGTCGCCGGCGCGCGCCATGTCCTCGGCCGCCCGCCCGATGGCCGCGATGTCGGCGTCGGAGGCGTGGTCGGCCACCCGCTGGACGGCGAGCCGCTCCAGCGCGCCGCGCAGGCTGTCGAGCTCGGCGACGTCGTCGGCGGAGAGCGCCGTCACCGTGGCGCCGCGGTGCCACGCGCTGCGGACCAGGCCCTCGCGCTCCAGCCGGAGCAGCGCCTCGCGCACCGGCCCGCGGCTGACGTCCAGTGCGGTGGACAGCTCGACCTCGCGCAACTGGGCGCCCGGGGGGTAGGCCCCGCTGAAGACGGCCTCGCGGATGCGGTCCGCCACCTCGTCGGCCAGGCCCCGCCGGCGGGCGGGGGCCACCCTGCCCTGTTCACCCATGCTCCCGAGCCTCCCTTTGTCCTAATGTTAACATTCCTACATCCGTGCTCCAGCGGGTCCGCGGAGCGCGTCCCTCAGGAAGGCAGGCCCACGCCATGACCACGCTCGACTCCCCGATCCCCCGGTTCCACCTGGCCATGCCGGTCGACGACCTCGACGCCGCCCGCCGCTTCTACGGCGGGGTGCTCGGCCTGGAGCAGGGCCGCAGCTCCGACACCTGGGTCGACTGGAACCTGCACGGCCACCAGTTCGTGACCCACCTCGCACCGGCCCGCTCCGAGCGGATCCACAACCCGGTCGACGGCCACGACGTCCCCGTGCCGCACTTCGGCCTCGTCCTGACCGTCCCGGCGTTCCACGAGCTCGCCGGCCGGCTGCGCGCAGCGGGCACCGACTTCGTCATCGAACCCTACGTGCGCTTCGAGGGCGATCCCGGCGAGCAGTGGACGATGTTCCTCCTCGACCCGGCCGGCAACGCCCTGGAGTTCAAGGCCTTCGCCGACGACTCCCAGGTCTTCGCCGTCTGAACCACGGACCTCCGGGCAGAGGCGACGATGCCGTCCCCTTCCCGGGGCCGGCGCGGGCCGGACGGCCCTTTCCGGGCCGTCCGGCCTCACACTCCGGCACCGCGGCGCGTCTACAGGGGGTGACCGGATTCGTTAGGGCTGTGATCCCCGTTGTTGACGGCGGGATCAGGCTGCTGCCGGGCCCGCAGGCGAAAACAGGAAAGCCGAGAATCGACCACCCGAACGAGGTAGGGTCCATGGATCGTGACGACGACCAGTCGGGGGAGGTGGGCCGTGAAGTTGCGCTACAACGAGCGGATCTACCTGACCGGCGGGCAGCGGCGGGATCTGGCGCGCTTCTTCGGGTGCGCCCGGGTGGTATACAACGACGGGCTGCGGGAGCGGCGCGCAGCCTGGGAGAACGGCGAACCCTACATATCCGACGCCGCGCTCCAGAAGACGGTGATCACTGGGGCGAAGAAGACTCCCGAGCGGGAGTGGCTGAAGGAAGCTCCGTCGGTCGCTTTGGTGCAGTCGCTCCAGGACCTGCACACCGCGTATCGGAACTTCTTCGCCTCCAAGCGAGGCATGCGGCGGGGGCCGAAGATCGCTCCGCCGAAGATGAAGAAGAAGTCGGGACGGCAGTCCATCCGGCTCACCCGCAACGGCTTCAAACTCCGCGACGACGGCCGGATGTTCATCGCCAAGCTGGGGGATGTGCAGGTGCGGTGGTCGCGGCCGCTGCCCTCGGAGCCGTCCTCGGTCACGATCATCAAGGACCCGGCGGGCCGCTATTTCGCGTCGTTCGTGGTCGAGACCGAGGACGATCCGCTCCCGGACCTCGATCTGGAGGAGACCGAGACCGGTATCGACCTGGGACTGTCCACCTATGCGGTGCTGCGCGGCCGGAAAATCGCGTCTCCGAAGTTCTTCCGGCGCCAGGAGAAGAAGCTCCGCCGCGCCCAGCGCCGGCTGTCCCGGGCCAAGAAGGGGTCGTCCAACCGCAGGAAGGCCAAGCTGGCCGTCGCAAAGATCCATGTCCGTATCGCGGACCGGCGCCGCGACTTCATCGAGCAGGAGACCACCCGCATCGTCCGCGAAAGCCAAGCGGTCTATGTGGAGGACCTGAACGTGAAGGGCATGGGGTCGAGGAAGGGCCGGCGGGCCAAGTCGGTCCACGACCAGTCGCTGGGCATGTTCGCCCGCATCCTGGAGGCCAAGTGCGCCCGCTATGGGCGCGGCTTCGCGAAGGTCGGCCGGTTTTTCCCCTCCACGCAGATGTGTTCGGCCTGCGGCTCGGTCGAAGGCCCCAAGGGGGTCGAGGGGCTGCGTATCCGGTCATGGGCCTGCTCGTGCGGAGCGGTCCACGGCCGGGACGAGAACGCCGAAGTCAATATCCGCGCCGAGGGGCGCAGGATCTTCGCGGCCGGGCCGGCCGAGAAGTAAAACGCCTGCGGAGCGCGCGTAAGACCCTGCCCAGCCGGGGCGGTGCTCGATGAAACAGGAACCCGCCAGGGCCCGCACCATGCGGGCGGATGGAATCCCGGCCCTTCAGAGCCGAGAGGATGTCAGGGTGCAACCATTCGAGCTGATCGTGCGCGACCACGGGCCCATGGTGCTGCGGGTATGCCGCGCGGTGCTGGGACCGCAGGACGCCGAGGACGCCTGGTCGGAGACGTTCCTCTCGGCGATGACGGCCTATCCTCGCCTCGACCCCGGTGCCAATATCGAAGCCTGGCTGGTGACCATCGCGCACCGCAAGGCCATCGACGTCACCCGGGCCAACGCCCGCCGCCCCGTGGCGGTGGAGGAGGTCCCGGAGCGCCCGGGCGAGCTGGGCCGGCCGGAGTCGTGGGACCCCGACCTGTGGGCGGCGCTGAAGAAGCTGACCCCGCGGCAGCGCCAGGCGGTGGCCTACCACCACCTGGCAGGGTTGCCCTACAAGGAGGTCGCCGCGCTGATCGGGGGCACCGCCGAGGCCGCGCGCAGGGCCGCGGCCGACGGCATCCGGATCCTGCGCACCACGTACCCCGTGGACATGGACACGGCCAGGGACGGGGATCGAGAGAAGGGAGCGGCCCGATGACGACCGCATCGGACAGGGAGGCCGGACGGCTGCTCGCGGGGGTGTCCCAGGAGGAGGAGCCCGCGATGGCCCGGCTGCGCGAGCGGCTGGCGGCCCGGGCGCGGCAGGAGGGGGTCCTCGATGTCGCGTACCGCACGGTCGGCACACCGGTGGGCCGGCTGCTCCTGGCCACGACCGAGGAGGGGCTGATCCGGGTCGCCTACGAGGTCCAGGACCACGACGCGGTCCTGCGGCAGCTGGCCGACAGGGTCGGGCCGCGCATCCTGGAGGCCCCGTCGCGCCTGGAAGAGGCCGCACGGCAGCTGGAGGAGTACTTCGCCGGCCGGCGCACCCGCTTCGAACTCCCGCTGGACCGGCGGCTGTCCACGGGGTTCCGCCGTGACGTCCTGGACCACCTGCCCCGTATCGCCTACGGGCGCACCGAGAGCTACGCCGAGGTGGCCGCCGCATCGGGCAGCCCGAAGGCGGTGCGCGCGGTGGGCACCGCGTGCGCGACCAACCCGCTGCCGGTGGTCGTGCCCTGCCACCGGGTCGTGCGCTCCGACGGCTCCCCGGGCGGCTACGCCGGCGGGGAGGCGGCCAAGCGCGCCCTGCTGGCCCTGGAGCGCGCGGCGTGACCCCCGCCCCGTCCGGCCATGCGCACGGTGCGCGGCCGGACGGACGATTCCGCCCCCGGAGGGACGCCTCCGCCCGCGGACCCGCCACCGCAGGGCGCGGTCCACCTCCCGACGTGCGATTGCGTAGGCTTCCGTCGTCGCCCCCGCCGGATCATGCGGGGGCCCGCGGCGGCATCGGGACGGGCCGCCGCGGAGCGGCCCGATGTCCCGATGCGGTGGTGGTGATGGCAGGCAGGATGAGGCGGCGGGACGAACAGGTCAGCGCCACCCGCGAGGCGCTCCTGGCCGCGGCGGAGCGGCTGTTCGCCGAACACGGGATCCACGCGGTCGCCAACCGCCAGATCAGCGAGGCCGCCGGGCAGGGCAACAACGCGGCGGTCGGCTACCACTTCGGCACCAAGGCCGACCTCGTCCGCGCGATCGCCCGCAAGCACTCCGGGCAGATGGAGCTGATCCGCGCCGGCCTCATCGCCGAGGTCGGCGACTCCACCGACCTGCGGGACTGGGTGTCCTGCCTCGTCCGCCCGGTCACCGGGCACCTGGAGGAGCTGGGCAGCCCCACCTGGTACGCACGGTTCATCGCCCAGACGACGGCGGACCCCGCGCTCCAGGAGATCGTGACCGAGGAGTCCCTCGCCACCTCCGCCTCCCTGGGGAGCCTGGGGGAGTCCCTGCACCGGTGCCTGCCCCACCTGCCGCCCGAGGTCCGCGCCGAACGCGGCACCATGGCACGCCACCTGATCGCCCAGGTGAGCGCCGACCGCGAACGCGCCCTCGCCGATGGCCGCCCCACCACCCGCCGCACCTGGGACGACACCGCGACGAGCCTCATCGACGCGATCGTCGGCCTCTGGCAGGCCCCCGTCACGGACGAGCGCTGACGGCCGACGGGCCGGGGGCTCGCCGGTTCCGGCGTCGCCGTTGTAGCGGGGGAGGCGCGGCCCTGGGCCGCGGCTGCGTGGCCACTGGGCCGTCGCGTTCAGCCCATGTCGCCCATGTCGACGCAGGCGGAGGTGAGTTCGGCGCGGTGGGCGTTCCGGGTGGCGTTATTGGCCGGGTTGCCGACCACGCTCGCGTATTCGTACAGGGCGTTGCTGACGTTCCAGTTGTCCTCTTCCTCGGCGGCCGTGGCGATCTCCTGGGCCAGCCGGTCGGCGGCGGACTGCGCCGCGGGGTCGTTGTTGGCCGCTTCGTCGGTGAAGAATCGTGGGTGAGCTTCTTCGAACTCTCCCATGGCCTGCAAAGCGTCCTCACAGGGCGAAGTGGGGCCTACCAGGTTCCGGCTCACCGCGAATCCCACGACCAGGACCGCGCCGATGACGATGGCCCCTACAACGGGTCCGACACTCTCGGTGAGCCGCTCCTCGTCCACGGCGTCCGTCGACGCCGCGGGCTCGGCAGCGGGCTCGGAGGTGGGAGCGGGAGCGGGGGGCTCCGGGCCGAGGACCGCCGTGCGGTGCAGGGAGATCACGGAGGTGATGTCGTCGGGCAGCCATCGGACGGCGGCCGGTTGGGGAAGGGCCAGCCGGTCGATCACCTCGCCGACCCCCGGCCGGGCATGCGCGTCCTTGGCCAGGCACGCCGTGACCACCTCGACCAGGGAGGCGGGCAGGCCGGACAGGTCGGGGGGCTCGTGCACGACCCGGTAGGCCACGGCATGGGCCAGCCCTTCGGCCAGCCCCGCACCCAGCCCGGCCACCGATTCGGCCGGCAGCGGCCCGTGCTCCTCCACGGCCTGGTGCAGGGCGAGGCCGGGGATGTAGGCGGTGGCCAGCCACGGCCGCTCGGCTTCGGTGTCGGCGCCGACGACCTGGGCGGTGTAGAACCCGCCGACCTCGCGGGCGGCCGCGACCTCCTGCGCGAAGCGGTGCCGGAACCCGGCGTCCTCGGCCAGTTCCGGGCGGATCACCTTGACCGCGACCGCGCGCCCGCCCGGGGAGCGGCCCAGGAACACCTGTCCCATCCCGCCCCCGCCCAGCCGCGCCTCCAGCCGGTAGGGGCCGATCCGGCCGGGGTCGCCATCACGTAGGGGGGTCGCCACGGCACACTCCTCCGCCCGAAGGTCCTTGCCCGATCGGTCCTGATGTTCCCAGAAAAGGCACCGGGGCGGTATGTGGGAGGCAGGTGCGGCACCGGGCGGCGGTTTCGGCTGAGGCAGGGCTGCGACGGTACGTGGTCCCGGTGGGGCGGGGGTCGCTCGGCACCCCGGCCCACCGGGCGATGGTGCCGGCTACGGCCTCACCAGGCCGCCGCCGAAGGTCACGACGAGGCTGCCGTCGTCGGCGAAGGACCAGTCCAGGCCGCCGGCGTAGGACGAGCACCGTGAGCCGTTCGAGCCGGACCAGAACTGGTTGGAGCCGTCGGCGTTGCCGATGATCCGGTCGTTGGACCCGCTGTCGCACGAGGTGTTGTCCCGGAACACCGACGTTCCGCCGTCGAAGTTGAAGTTGCGCTCCTCGTTGCCGATGCTCACGTTGTCCGAGATCGTCATCGAGCCGACGTTGCGGTTGTAGGTGAACCCGTGCTTGCCGTTGTCGTAGGCGATGTTGCCGCGGATGACGTGGTCGACCCCGATGCCCTCGCCGCCGAGCTTGTAGCCGTTGCGGTCGCCGTTGCCGGCCTGGGAGCCGTCGCTGAGGGTGCCGTTGCCGTAGGCGAGGGAGTCCTCGACCGTCACCGCGCCGATGGGGCCGGTGTCGGTCTTGGTGTAGAGGTCCCAGCCGTCGTCGATGTTGTTGTGGGACACGGCGTAGCGGAAGACGTTGCCGGAGCCGGAGGTGAGCTTCGCGGCGAAGCCGTCGGCGTCCTCGCCGTCGGAGTCGGCGTTGTCGTGCGACTCCACGCTCAGGATCAGGTTGTTCGCCGGCCACTCGTCATCGGGGGTGTCGGAGGCGATCCGCGAGATCTGCAACCCCGAGTCCCGGTTGAAGCGGGTGACGGAGCGCTCGATGATGTTGTCGCTGCCGCCGACGAAGATCCCGTTGTCCCCGGCGTGTTCGACGACGATGCCGGAGATGTGCCAGAACGCCCCGTTGACCGCGAGCCCGCGGTTCGCCGGGTCCTCGCTCTGGGCGGAGAAGTCCAGCACGGGGGTCTCGCCCGGGTAGGCGGACAGCTCCGTGCGGTCGCCCGAGGTGCCGTTGTTGCCCGGCGGGATGGTGACCGTCTCGGCGTAGCCGTAGGTCCCGCCGCGCAGGTGGATGGTCCCGCCGGGGTCGATGCGGTCGATCGCCGAGGTCAGCGTCGTCGGGTCCGCCTCCGTGCCGGCCGCGTCGTCGCTGCCGTCGGGCGCCGCGTACAGCTCGGCCTCCGCCGACGCCGGGGCGGCGCCCGATTCCGCGCCGGGGGCGGGCGCGGCGGTGGCCGCGGCGGGCAGCGCCACGAGGGTGCCGAGCGCCAGGGCGGCCGACGCCAGTAAGGGCAGGGGGGATGGGGTGCTCATGGGGTGCTTCTCCTTCTCCAGGGGGTACCTGTGTGGGGCAGGCAGGGAGTCGGCTCTCGGAGAGAGTCGGAAAGCGCTTACCATTGAAAGCGCTTACCACATTAGGAGCGCGCTGTGGGCGCGTCAATACTGCGGTGCGGTCACCACTCCAGTGGGAGGGTGGCGATGAACTCGCCGAGGCGGTCGGCGATGAGCCGGTGGTCCTGCGCCGACGGGTGCCAGTGGCAGCCGAGGTAGTCCAGGCCGGCGTCGTCGTAGTACCAGTAGCGGACGCGGTCGTCGCCCGCGTCGTTGCGTTCGGTGACGATCCCCTGCGCGATCTCGGCGAACGCGGTGGTGTTGGCCAGGTAGGTCGCGCTGACCACGATGACCGCGCCGGGGCCGTACTGCTCGCGGAGCCGGTCGAGGAAGCCGTGGTAGGCGTCTTCGTAGGCGGTGACGAGGCCGTCCGGGGTCCAGGGCTCGCCGGGGTCGACGGCGGTGGAGAAGTCGTTGATGCCCAGGCCGACCACGACGAGCTGGGGCCGCCAGCCGGCCGGGCGCTGCCAGACGTCGCCCTCGACGCCGAGCAGGGCGCGGTCGGCGAAGGTCCGGTAGTCGACCCCGGGCCGGTCGCCGTTGTAGTTGCGCACCATGCCGAGGCCGGAGTAGGCGTTGATCTGGTAGTCGGCGTCCAGCCCCCGGGCCGTGAGGGCGCCGAAGCCGAGGTCGGCGTTGGTGGTCCGGTTGACCTCGTCGTTCGTGCAGTCGCGGGTGCCGGAGAGGTTGCCGTACCCGGCGGTGTAGGAGTCGCCGATGAACTCGATCTGCCGCTCCCGGGCGGCGGGGGCGTCGAGGATCTCCCCGCCGGGCGCGGCGACCAGCCCGCCGAACGTACTCGTGGCCCACGGGCTCTCGCTGCGCTTGACCACCCGGAGGGTGTGCTCGCCGTCGGGGAGCCCGTCGACCCAGTGGGTGTCCGGGGCGGGGGTCACCAGGGTCGTGGCGGCCTCGCCGTCCACGTGGACGTCGTAGTCGGCGGCGGGGTCGTCGAGGACGATCCCGACCCCGGTGCCGCGGAAGCGGCCCTCGAAGTACACGCCGGGCCAGCTGTAGCGCACGGCGTCCCCGTCCGCCTGGACCCGGCCCGCGGTGTGCACCTGGGTCAGGGCACCGGTCGCCCCGTCGGCCGGCGCGGCGGACGCCGGCGGTGAGGCCGCCGCCATGAGTCCGGCCGTCAGGGCTCCCGCCACGGCGATGGCGGTGGTGTTCTTCATCGAACCTCCTGGACATCGGTACTGGGAGCGCTCCCACGCTTCCCTGGATACGCTTCCCCGGATGGGCGCCGCTGTCAAGGAGGGCGACCGCGGCGACACGTCGTGAATCGCCCGTGCACCGCACGCGCTCGCCCGTAGAGTCGGCCGCAGACGACGGCACGGTTCAGGCGGCCGCGACGACACGCGGAGCCCGCCCGCGGTCGCCCGCGGTCGCCCGCGGCCGGCCGGGGACCGGCACGGAAGGACCCGCACGGAAGGTGGACGCATGCAGGAGATGACCGACGAGGAGTGGCGCGCCTTCGTCTCCCAGGGGACGCGCACCGGAAAGCTGTCGACGGTCCGGGCCGACGGCGGCCCGCACGTGACGCCCGTCTGGTTCCTGCTCGACGGTGACGACGTGGTGTTCAACACGGCCAGGGAGAGCGTCAAGGGACGCAGTCTGGCACGCGACGGGCGGTTCGCCCTCTGCGTGGACGACGACCGGCCGCCCTACTCCTTCGTCATCCTCCAGGGAAACGCCGAGATCTCCGAGGATCCGGCGGAGATCCGGCACTGGGCCGGACGGCTCGGCGCCCGTTACATGGGCGAGGACCGGGCAGAGGAGTACGCCGCCCGCAACGCAGGCGAAGGCGCACTCCTCGTCCGCGCCGACGTCGACAAGGTGATCGCCGTGTCCGGCATCGCCGACTGACCTCCGCAGGGGTGCCGGCCGTCGCCGTGCAGCGGACCGGGTCGGCGCGGCACCGTGCGGAGCCGGGCCCGCCCCGGCGGCGAACGGGCCCGCCTCGGCGGGGCGGCCCGCGCTCAGCCGCCGGCTCTGGCGTACAGGCCCGGCGTCGTACCCATGATCCGCTTGAAGTGCCGGGTGAGGTGCGGCTGGTCGTGGAATCCGGCGGCGGCCGCCACCTCGCGCGGCGGAGCCCCGTCGAGCAGGAGCCGGCGGGCGAGGTCGACCCGGCGGGAGACCACGTACCGGTGCGGGGCGATGCCGAAAGCGCTGCTGAAGGCGCGCACGAGGTGCGCGGGGTGGGCGTGCAGCGAGCGCGCGGCCTCGTTCAGGGTGACGCCGTCGACCAGCCGCGCATCGAGGAGGTCGCGCAGGCTGCCCGCGATGCCGCGATCGGGCACCGCGCCGCCGGAGTCCGGGCCCGGGCGCAGGTGCGTGCGCAGCCGCTCGCCGATGAGGGCCAGCCGGCTCTCCGCCTCCAGCTCCTCGCCCCGGGCCGCGAGAACGGTGTGCAGCCGCCCGATCCGCCGGCGCAGAAGCGGGTCGGCGAGGTCCGGGCGGTCCACCGCCGGCCCGATGAAGCGCTCGTCCAAGTACGTCGTGTCGAGGTAGAGGACGCGCTTGCGGAAGCCGCCGGAGGTGGCGGCCGAGCCGTTGTGCGGGACCTGCGGCGGGAGCAGGCTCACGGTGTCCGTCGGTGTGCCGTGCTCGTGGCGGTCCAGGTCATAGCGGACCGCGCCGTCGTCCACGATCAACAGGGTCCAGGCGTCGTGGACGTGCATGGGGTAGGCGTGCGCGGTGAAGTGCGCGTGCAACACCTCGACGACCCCCGCGACCCGCGGGCGCCAGACGGAGATCTCCTGCTGAGGCATGATGCAAAGAACGTACAAGACGGGGACGGCGTGTGACCTGCACGATCAGGGTATGCGAACCGACGACGAAACCGCGGCCCCGACCGGCGCAGGTGACCAGAGCGGGCCCGTCCGCTTCGACACCAAGATCGCCATCGTGCTGCGCGACGACCTCGAGACCTGGCAGCGGCTGAACGTGACCGCCTTCCTGGCCAGCGGGCTCGGCACAGCGGCGCCGGAGGTGATCGGCGAGCCCTACGTCGATGCCGACGACACCGAGTACCTGCCGATGTTCCGCCAGCCCGTCCTGGTCTTCGAGGCCGCGAAGGAGACGCTGACCGCCGCCCACACCCGCGCGGTCTCCCGGTCGCTGCGGATGGCCGTGTTCACCTCGGACCTGTTCGCCACCGGCAACGACCGCGACAACCGCGCGGCCGTCCGTGCGGTCGGCACCGGCCGGCTCGACCTGGTGGGGATATCGGTCTTCGGCCCGCGCAACGCAGTGGACAAGGTCCTCAAGGGTGCCCGCATGCATCCGTGAGCAACGCCCCCGAGCCGCCCCGCGCGCCGGCCGGAGACCGCCTCCGCGACCGCCCGGCCGGGGCCGGGGGCGGCGGGTGCGGGCGGCCGCCCCGCGGGTCATGCCGCGTACCCTGCTACAAAGCGTCTGTAGCAGGCCGCCGGCCGACGCGGAGCGCGCTCCGCGTGCGCCCGCTGTCGGTGGGCGGTGACGGGCGCTGTCCCCGCCCCCGACCTAGGACGTGCATGTGGAGCGAAAGCATCTCGAGTACTTTCTCGCGATCGCGAGCCACGGAAGCTTCACCAGCGCCGCGAGTTCCCTGCGGATCGCGCAGCCGTCGCTCTCCTACGCCATCAACGTCCTGGAACGGGAGGTGGGGTCGCCGCTGTTCCGGCGGGTCGGCCGCGGGGCGGTGCTGACGCCGCTGGGCGAGGCGCTGCTCGCGCCGGCCCGGCGGGTGATCGACGACTTCGCGCTGGTGCGGACCGCGGCCCGGCAGGTGACCGGGCTCGTCTCGGGCCGGATAGACATCGTCGCGGTCACCACCCTGGCCGTCGACCCGCTCGCGTCGTTCGTCGGCGCCTTCCGGCGCCGGCACCCCGGGGTGACGTTCAACATCATCGACCCGGAGAGCGCCGCCGCGGTCGTCGACGTCGTCCGGCAGGGCCAGTGCGAGGTGGGGCTCACCGAGCACGGCACCCCCGCGGCCGGGATGCACCGGCTCGACCTGCCCGAACAGGACGTCCTGGCCGTGCTGCCGCCCACCGCCGACGCCCCCGGCGACCCGCTCGGGCCGGAGGAGCTCGCCGACCTCGATTTCGTCACCACCCCCAGCGGCAGCACCACCAGGACCGCGCTCGAGAGCGCGCTGACCCTCGCCGGGGCGTCTCCGCGGATCGCCGTCGAGACCACCCACCGTGCGGCGATCGTCTCGCTGGTGCTCGGCGGCGCCGGGGCGGCGCTGCTGCCGCGCAGGCTCGCCTGGGAGGCGGGACGGCTCGGGGCGGTCGTCGTCCCCCTCAACCCGCCCCTGACCCGCCGCGGCGTCCTGGTCTGGCCGCCCGATGTGCTCTCACCGGCCGCCCAGGCGTTCGTCGACCTCGTGCGGGCCTGGCCCCACGGCGGCGACGACCAGGAGGAGGTGTCCGGCCCGGACCCGGACCCGGACCCCGTACGGCCCTAGGCGTTACCGGGGCCCGGACCCCGGACTGCCCCAGGAGTCACCGGAACCAGGACGCCGAGCGACCCCTAAGCGTCGCGGGCGCAGCGGAAGCCGGTGTTGCCCATCGACGAATCGGGGGCGATGCCCTGGCGTGCGCTGACGCGGTAGCGGCGGCAGTAGGAGTCGTGGCACAGGTAGGAGCCGCCCCGTGCGCTGCGGCGCGGGTCGGTGGCGGGCACGCCCGTGGTGAACGGGTCGTGGCACCACTCCCAAACGTTGCCGGTCATGTTGTGCAGCCCGAAGCCGTTGGGCGGGAACGCCCCGGCCGGACAGGTGCCGTACCAGCCGTCGTCGCGGGTGTTCTCCCCGGGGAACGTCCCCTGCCACACGTTCATCCGGTGCTCCCCGCCGGGCTCGCGCTCGTCGCCCCACGGGTAGGCGCACCCCGTGAGCCCGCCGCGCGCCGCGAACTCCCATTCGGCCTCCGTGGGCAGCCGCAGCCCCGCCCAGGCGCAGTACGCCCCGGCGTCGTTCCAGGACACGTGGACCACGGGGTGGTCGGCGAGGCCGTCCAGGCCCGACCCCGGACCCGCGGGGCGGCGCCAGCTCGCGCCCTCGACCTGGCGCCACCAGGGCGCCGCCGCCACGCCCCGCGTGGGCGGGAAGTCGTCGGGGAGCAGCCCGGCGAAGACGAACGACCACCCGTACCGCTCGGCGTCGGTCCGGTACCCCGTTGCGTCGGCGAACGCGGCGAACTCCGCGTTGGTCACCGCGGTCGGGCTGATCCGGAACGGGGCGACCCCGACCCGCCGGACCGGCCCCTCGCCGTCCTCCGGGTAGGCGCGGGCGTCGTCGCCGCCCATGAGGAAGTCGCCGCCGGGGAGCGGGACGAGGCCCCCGGTGCCGCCAGCCGCTTCCCTGCCGTTCGCGTCCTCACCGCGGCCGACGCCCGCTCCGCCGCCGTTGCCGCCCGCGACCGCGCCACCGCCGTTCCCGCCCGCGCCGGCGACGGCGGCCACCCGGATGTCCGCGCCTGTGAAAACCGCCCGGGTGGCCGCGCCCCGCGGGCCCGCCGACGGGGCGCAGCATCCGCCGCCCCGGTGGTCCTCAGTCATGGGCGGCCCGGAACTGCTCGCGCTCGTTCTCACTGTGGACGTCGCTGCACAGGTCGTCGGCGAGGTCGAGGCGGACCCGGTGCAGCCGCCCGGTGAACGCGTTGTCGGCGGTGGGGTAGTCGTCGGTCACCGGCGTGGCGCGGTCGACTCCGATGTCGAAGGTCTCGTCGAACGCGAAGTAGTAGGGGATGGTGGCGTCCACGCGGCCGTCGGCCACCGCCTCCCCGTCGACCAGCAGCGTGGCCGTCCCGCCCTTGCCGACGCCCCCGCCGTCGTAGCCGAACTCCAGCCGCACCTCGTGCGGCCCGGCCGGCAGGGGCGCACCGCCTGAGACCTTGTGCACGCGCAGGCCGAAGTAGTTGTAGGCGTAGGCCGGCCGCCCCTCGTGCACGTACAGCGACCAGCCGCCGAAGCGCCCGCCCTGCGCGACGAGCACGCCTTCGCCGCCTCCCGCGGGCACGTCGATGCTCGCGGTGATGGTGTGCGAGCGGTTCTTCACGTTGGGCGCGGTCTCCTCGGTGAGCCGCAGCCCGGGGCCGTGGAACGTGACCGTGGGGCGGTCGCCGAACAGGTCGCGCCGGCCCGCCTCCTTCGGGTTCTCCCGTTCGGTCATCCGGTCGTCCAGGGGGAACACGTTGTACCGGGCGGCCTCGGTGAGGAACAGCTGCTGGAGCCGGTGCAGCCGGCCCGGGTGCTCGGCGGCGACGTCGCGCGCCTGGGTCCAGTCGACGCTGGTGTCGTAGAGCTCCCACACGTCGTCGTCGAAGTAGCGGCGCCCGGTCTGCACCATCTCCCACGGGGTGCCGTGCCGGGTGACCGCCAGCCAGCCGTCGTGGTAGATGCCCCGGTTGCCGACCATCTCGAAGTACTGGAGGCGCCGGCGGTCGGGCGCCGCGACGTCGTTGAAGCTGTAGAGCATGCTGGTGCCCTCGATGGCCTGCTGGGGGACGCCGTCCACCGTGGCGGGCGCGGGGATGCCCGCCGCTTCGAGGATCGTCGGCAGCACGTCGATCACGTGGTGGAACTGGTGGCGGATCCCGCCGCGCTCGGCGATCCCCTTGGGCCAGTGCACCACCATGCCGTCGCGCGTCCCCCCGAGATGCGAGGCGACCTGCTTGGTCCAAGGGTAGGGCGTGTTCATCGCGAGGGCCCACCCGACCGGGTAGTGGGCGTGGGTGGTGGCGTCGCCGAGCGCGTCGGCGTGGGCGTTGATGAACTCGGCGGAATCGGGGATGCCGCTGGCGAAGCGGTGCTCGTTGAGGGTTCCGCCCAGGCCGCCCTCCCCCGACGCCCCGTTGTCCCCGAGGACGTAGACGAACAGCGTGTCCTCCAGCGCGTCGGCCTCGCTCAGGGCGTCGACCAGGCGCCCGACCTGGACGTCGGTGTGCTCGGCGAACCCGGCGTAGAGCTCCATCAGCGAGGCCGCCGCCCGCCGCTCGGCCTCGGACAGCTCGTCCCAGTGCGGTACGCCGTCGGCCCACGGGGCGAGTTCGGCGTCGTCGGGGACGACGCCGAGCTCCCGCTGCCGCCGCAGGGTGATCTCCCGCTGGCGGTCCCACCCGTGGTCGAACCGCCCCCGGTACTTGTCCCGGTATTCCCGGGGCACGTGGTAGGGCGCGTGCGTGGCGCCGAACGGCAGGTAGAGGAAGAAGGGGGTGTCGGGCTTGAGGCTCCGTTGCGTGGTCAGCCAGGTGATCGCCTGGTCGACGAGGTCCTCGGAGAGGTGGTAGCCGTCCTCGGGCCGCCGCTCCGGCTCGACCGGGGTGGTCCCGTCGAACAGCACCGGGTACCAGTGGTTCATCTCGGCGCACAGGAAGCCGTAGAACTTCTCGAAGCCGTCGCCGGTGGGCCAGCGGTCGAAGGGGCCGGCCGGGCTGACGTCGCGCGCGGGGGTCTGGTGCCACTTGCCGAACGCGGCCGTGCTGTAGCCGTTGGCGCGCAGGATCTGCGCCAGGGTCGCGGCGCTGCGCGGCCGGATGCCGTTGTACCCGGGCGCCGCGCTCGCCATCTCCGTTGTGACGCCCATGCCCACCGAGTGGTGGTTGCGGCCGGTGAGCAGGGACTGCCGGGTGGGCGAGCACAGCGAGGTGACGTGGAAGCGCGTGTAGCGGAGGCCGCCCTCGGCCAGCCGGTCGGCGGCGGGCATCTCGCACGGGCCGCCGAACGTGCTGGGCGCGCCGAAGCCCATGTCGTCGAGGAGGACCAGCACGACGTTGGGCGCGCCCTGCGGCGGCCGCAGCGGTTCGGGAGGGGTGTGGGGCGGGTCCTGGTCCCGCACGTCGATCGATGTGGCCGGCTGACGCGGCGGGTCGGCGATCGGCAGGTCGTGCCGGTTGACGTGCGGGTCGGTCATCGACGTCCTCCCTTCTGGAGGCGCGCGCCCGATGCCGCGCGCCGGCCCGGTGCCCGCGACCGGCCCAGCGCCCCCGTGACCCGGTCGAGGAAGATCGCGAGGACGACCACGGCGAGGCCGCCCTCGAACGCGACGCCGATGTCGAACCGCGTCACGCCGCTCACAACGACGCCGCCCAGCCCTTCGGCCCCGACCATGCCGGCGACGACCACCATCGACAGCGCGAGCATGATCACCTGGTTGACGCCGGTCATGATGGACGGCAGCGCCAGCGGGAGCTGGACCTCGCGGAGCACCTGCCCCCGGCGCGGCCCGAACGCCCGCGCCGCCTCCACGATCTCGGCGTCGACCTGGCGGATGCCGAGCTCGGTGAGGCGCACCGCCGGGGGGATGGCGAACACCGTCGTGGCGACGATGCCCGGGACGACCCCGATGCCGAAGAAGAACACCGAGGGCACGAGGTAGACGAACACCGGCAGGGTCTGCATGAAGTCCAGGACGGGCCGGACGTAGAAGCTCACCCGCGGGCTGTTGGCGGCCAGGATCCCGATCGGGACCCCGGTGGCGATCGACAGGAGCGCGGCGATGATGACGACCGCGAGGGTCTCCAGCGTCTCCGTCCACAGTCCCATGCCGTCGACCAGGAGGAACGCGAGCACGGTGAACACGGTCAGGCCGATGCTGCGGGCCGCCGCGAAGGCGACCACGGCGAGGACCGCGATCAGCGCGAACGGCAGCAGCGAGGCCAGCGCCGTGTAGACGGTGTTGACGGCGAACAGCAGCACCGCGGCGACGGCGTCGAAGAAGCCGCCGACGTTGTCCACCAGCCACTGCAACCCGGATTCGATGGCCGCGCCGACAGGGAACCTAGGCATGCGCGTTCACGTCCTCGGGGGCAGAGGCGATGGCGTCCAGGACGCGGGTCCGGGGCACGACGCCGACCAGGCGCTTGCCGCGGTCGACGACCGCGAGCGGGACCGCGTGCCGGCCCGCGAGATGGCAGAACCCGACGAGGGGGGTGTCGTCGGGGACCGCCGCGTAGTCGCCGCCGAGGCAGTCCGCCAGCCCGGTGCGGCGCTCGGCGACCGCCGCGGACAGCGGACCCGAGGTGGCCACGCCGGCGATCGTGCCGTCGGGGGCGGTCACGTAGACGCCGCGGCCGAGCGAGTCCTCCAGCCGGGCCAGGACCGGCGCCGGGTCCTCGTCGAGGGCGGCGGTGACCCACGCGGGCTCCATGACCGTTGCCGCCGTGAGGACGCGCGTCCGGTCGACGTCGGAGACGAAGTCGCGCACGTAGTCGTCGGCCGGCTCCGAGATGATCTCGGGCCCGGTGCCGAGCTGGACGATCCGGCCGTTGCGCATGACCATGATCCGGTCGCCGATGCGCATGGCCTCGTTGAGGTCGTGCGTGACGAAGATGATGGTCTTGCGGAACTCCCGTTGCAGTTCGAGCAGCTGGTCCTGCATCGAGCGGCGGGTGAGCGGGTCCAGCGCGCTGAACGGCTCGTCCATGATGAGGACGTCGGGGTCGGTCGTCAGGGCGCGGGCGAGCCCGACGCGCTGCTGCATCCCCCCGCTGAACTCGCCGGGGTAGGCGTCGCCCCGCTGGGCGAGCCCCACCTGTTCCAAGGCGCGGTCGGCGCGCGCCAGCCGCTCCCGCTTGGGCACGCCGCGCGCCTTCAGCCCGTAGGCGGCGTTGTCCCGGACAGTGCGGTGCGGGAAGAGCGCGAAGTGCTGGAAGACCATGCCGACGCGCCGGTTGCGCAGCTCGCGCAGCTGCCGGGTGGTCATGGCGCCGACGTCGGCCCCGTCGTAGGCGACGTTCCCGGCCGTGGGCGCCACCAGGCGGTTGATCATCCGGATGACCGTGGACTTCCCCGAACCGGACAGGCCCATGATCACGAAGAGCTCGCCGCGCTCCACCGAGAAGGACACGTCGTCGACGGCGAGGACCCCGCCGGCCGCCCGCACCGCTGCGGCGCGGTCGTCCGCGGCATCGAGGGCGCGCTGCGCCCGCGCCGGGGAGAGGTCGAAGACCTTCGTGAGATTCCGGGCCTCAATCACGGGGGGCCTCCGCCGGCTCGCCGTCCACGGTCTCGACGCCCTCGAGCCACGCGGCGACGACGTCGGGGTTGTCGGCGATCCAGGTATCGGCGACGTCCTGTGCGGCCGTGTCCTCCTGGCTCACCTCGTGGACCCAGTCGGAGGCGGTGGCGGGGTCGACCTCCATCTGGGACAGCAGCCGCGCCACGTTCGGGTTGTCGGTCTCGAAGCCCTCCCGGGTGGCGACCCGGATCTCGCCCGCGCCCGGCCAGGCATCCTCGGGGTCGTCGAGGTAGACGAGGTCCCACTCGACGTTCATCCAGTGCGGCTCCCAGGCGAGGAAGACGACCGGCTCCTCGTTGTCGACCCGCTGCTGGACCTCGGCGAGCATCGCCGGGGTGCTCGATTCGAGCAGGTTCCAGTCGCCGAGGCCGTAGGCGTCGTCGTCGATGGCGTCCTGGATGCTCCGGTTGCCCGGCGTCCCGGGCTCGATTCCGAGGAATTCGCTGTCGAATTCCGCGGCGTTGTCCGCCAGATCGGCGAGCGACGTCACGTCGAGTTCGTCGGCGACGTATTGGGGAACGGCGGGTTCGAATGAGGTTCCGGTGACGAGCGTGCCGAGGACCTCGACGTCGCCCGCCTCGATCGGATCGGTGAAGACGTCCTGCTGGCTCGGCCACCAGTTGCCGAGGTAGGCGTCGGCGTCCCCGCTGGCCAGGGCTTGGGCCCCGAGCGGAACGGAGAGCTCCTCGACGCGCACGGTGTATCCGAGCTCCTCCAGGAGCCGGCCGGCGATCGCGTTCTCGACCATCAGGTCTTCCCACGGCTGTTCGACCAGCGTGATCTCTGTTTCGCCCCCGCCGCCGGCGCCGAATCCCCCCTCGGGTTCGGTGCACGCGGCGAGGGACGCCACGCTGAGCGCCGCGAGGGAGGTTGCCAGAACGCGGCCTGGTCGCGGATACATGAGTTCGTGCCTCTCTGGAGGGTCGCCGGCGATGAACGGTGTCGAATGTGCGGCGCTTCGGCCGGCGCGGGAAATCGAATTTCCTTTTTGGGGTCGCGGGCGATTCGGTCGCTTTCTCCGTGGAATTGTCAATCGCTGATCATGCGGCGCACGTTGATCGATGGTGGCCCACGGGGGGTGGAAGTTCAATGCCTGGGAAAATGCGACCTATATGGATACCTGTTGGTCATTATAGATACTTTCTATAATGACAACAAAATGACAAAAATGACAGCCGTGTTACAGGGCCGGCGCGACCGTGCCGGCCGTCCCGTCGACCGTGATGAGGTCGCCGTCGGCGATCCGCCGGGTGGCGTCCCGCAGGCAGATCACCGCGGGGATGCCGTACTCGCGCGCCACCGTCGGCCCGTGCGCGATCGGCGACCCCGTCTCGGTGACCAGGCCCGCCGCGGTCATGAACAGCGGCGTCCACCCCGGGTCGGTGGTGGGGGCCACCAGGATCTCGCCCGGCTCCAGGTGCGCGCCGACCGGGTCGCGCACCACCCGCGCCCGGCCCGTGGCCCGCCCCGGTGCCGCGGGCAGGCCGGCCATCGCGCCCTCCACCGGCAACGGGGGCGGCAGCAGCGACTCCACGTCGGTGCCGTCCGACAGCAGCAGCCCGGGCACCTCCGGACGGCGCAGCTCGCGCCGGTAGACCGCCCGGCGCTCGGCGACCGGCCCCCGGTGGTCGGCGCCCTGCTCGACCGCCGAGTGCACCTCGGCCAGCTCCAGGAACATGACGTCGTCGGCGCGCTCCAGCAGGCCGCGGGCGGCCAGCTCCTCCCCGATGAGCACCAGCTGCTGCCGCATCCGGTGGAAGGGCAGCAGCCAGGCGAACTTGGCCAGCTCGCGCAGGCCCGTCAGCTCGCGCGAGCGGCGCATGAGGAACACCCCCAGGCGGCCGCGGACCGACCGGCTCCGGCGCGCCCGCCGGTCCAGCTCGGTGATCATCGCCTGGGCGCGCTCGGCGGCGCGGGCGAACCGCAGGTCGGGCGCCTGGCCGGGGTCGTCCACCCGCAGGTAGTTGGCGATCGCGGCGAACAGCGGAGCGGGGTCGTCGCCCCACCGCGGCATGCCGATGTCGACCTCGGCCGCCGCCCGGTGGCCGTAGACCTCCAGGAACGCCGCCATGCCGATGTCGGGCAGCTCCCCGGCGCGGTACCGCTCCACCAGCTCCTCGGGCGGGGTGCCCGAGAACAGCTCGCGGTGCCCGGCGGCCCGGGTCGCCATGCGCCACAGCTTCAGGTCCATCTCGGTGGTCACGTTGTGCGGCATGCCGCCCAGGACCGTGTCGGCCTCCTCCCGGGTGGCGATGCCCTTGAGCAACGCCGCTGGCAGGACGCCGAGCACGATGCCGGTGGACATGGGCCACAACAGCGCGCCGATGCCCTGGAACATCGCGTCCTTGAGGCCGTCCCCCTCGACGAACCGCAGGCGCGCGGCGGCGCCCGCGCCCGAGGGCGCCAAGGACGCGGAGGCCTCCCGCAGCCGCCGCACACCGGCGAACGCCCTCTCGCGGGCGGGCGCGGGCCGCGCGATCGCGCGGGCGACCCCGGCGAGCGCCGACGGGGCCCACCTCAGCGCCAGCCCCGCCATCGGCCCGGCGCTGAACGGCAGTCCCCGCCGCGGGGGGAAGCGCGGGTCCGTCAGCAGGAGTTCCACGGCCTGTTTCACCCGGGGACTGTAGACCTCCAGCCCTGCCGCCATGCGCGACCGGGTCGCCGTGCTGCGCAGGAGGTCGGTGAGGTCGAGGTAGAGGCGCCCGCCGATGCCGACCATGAACGGGGAGGCGACCCCGCCCGGGCCGTGGCTGGTGAAGTAGTCGCCCATCCACCGGTCCGTGACCAGCCCCATCATGGAGACGCCCATGGGGGTGAGCGGGCGCAGCAGCCCCTGCATGTGGCCGACCTCCATGTAGGCGCGGGGCCGGGGCAGGTGGCCGTCGTCGGGCAGCGGGAACAGGGTGGTGACCGGCCGGGACTGGAGCAGCCACAGCACCCCGTGGGCGTCGTAGGCCCACTCGGCGTCCTGGGGGGAGCCGAAGTGCCGTTGCAGGCGCTCGCCCGCGGCGCGCAGCTCGGCGACCTGCCCTCGGGTCAGGCACCCGTCGCCGGGGCCGTCCACCCCGTCGGGGCCCATGGAGTAGTGGTCGGGCACGGCGCTGCCGTCGACCACGGCCGTGCCCAGCCCGCGCACGGCGTCGGCGACCATGACCGACCGGCTGCCGCTGAGCGGGTCGGCGGTGAACAGCACCCCGGCGGTCTCCGCCTCGACCATGCGCTGCACCACGACCGCCATGTACGCCTCGGCGCGGTCGATCCCCTGCGCGCTCCGGTAGGCGACGGCGCGCTCGGAGTCCAGCGATTCCCAGCACTGCCGCACCGCGGCCACCAGCTCCGCCATGCCCTCGACGCCGAGCACGGTGTCCTGCTGCCCGGCGAAGCTGGCGTCGGGCAGGTCCTCGGCGGTGGCGCTGGAGCGCACCGCGACCCGGCCGCCGCCCAGGAGGTCATAGGCCTGCGCGAGTTCCCGTTCGGGGACCTCGCCCTCGCGGTAGGCCTCGGTGGTCAGGCAGAACCCGGGCGGCACGCGCTCGCCGGCCCGCACCATCTCGCCCAGCCCGGCGGCCTTGCCGCCGACCAGGCCGATCATGCCGGCGTCGATTTCGGCCAGGTCGACCACGTGTATCGCACTCATGACGCATTTGTACGCCGCGGATCCCGGATGGCGCGGAAGCCACCTCGATCCATACGGGGTCTTGACATCGGGCCGCGGCCGCGGACGGGGCGGCCCGGCCGGCCGCCGCGCGGCGTGCGGAGGGCGCGCGCCGGAGCGCACGCGGCGCTAGGCGTACCCGACGCGCATGATCATCTGCGGATGCGCGCCCTCGCAGAAGTGCTCGGCGATGAACGATCGCAGCCGGGGCTCCTCCAGGGGCTGGGTGTGGAACGCCGCCGACGCCCCGTTGGCCGTGGCGGCCAGCAGGACCCGCTCCAGCGCCTGCCCGGCGGCGAGCCGGTCCGAGCGCGTGTCGGCCGGCGTTTCGAGGATCGCGACCGTCCCGGTCGCCGTCCCGCTGGCCTCGCGCCGCCCCTGCACGTCGGCGCCGAAGTCGCGGCCGGCGAAGAGCGGTTCGCCGGCGGACTCCTCAGCGGGGATGTCGTCGGCGGCGACGCCGCCCGGCAGGCGGCTGCCCGGGACGCGGACCCAGTGGTGCAGCTCCTCGGCGTGGTCCAGTTCGCGGCGGTGCAGGTACTCCGACGCGTTCACCAGGCCGGCCAGTGAGCGGATCAGCAGGTCGTCGGTGATCAGCCGCAGCCCGGCGGACTCCGCCGCCGCGGCCGCCCGGAGGTCGGCGAGGATGCGGGTGTCGTCGAGGCTCGATTCGAACGGGCCGCGGTGCGTCCGCCGCTCGTCGATCGCCGCGTACAGCGACAGCTCGGCATCGCTGGGCTCGGCGGTCCCCGCGGCCGTCACCTCCGCCAGGAGCGCGGGCCGATCGGGGTCGGGGAGCTCGGTGACCTCGGGGACCGTGCCCGCCGCCCGGAGCGCGACCCGGATGTTGTACAGCGCCGCACCGCAGCTGATGACGAGTTCCCGCGCGCCCGGGTCGGCGACGTGGAGGCCGCGGTCGACGTCGCCGCTGACCGTGATGCTGCCGTCTCCGCCGCTGAACACCCACGGGCGCGTGTTGTGGACGGACGGAGCCTGCTCTCCGGCGCGCAGCGCGTCGCGGAACACGGCCGGTGCAGGGGGGCCTGCGTCCGGGAAGCCCATGGCGGACACTCCTTTCCGCGGCGGTGCGCCGCGGGCGTCCCCGCTGTCCCGCCGTCGCCGGTCGCGACGGGGCCGCGCCCCGTCCCATCACTCCACGTAAGCGGCGTGCGGTACCCACCCGCCAGGGGCGGAGGACGCGACCTCCGGGTACCGAGGTCCCGCCTCGCGCCGACGGGAGCGGCCCCGCCCACCTCGTCGCCGGCCAGGGTGCCGGACGTTCCGGTCACGGAACGCGCTGGGTTCGAATGATCAAGAAAAGGGGACAACAAGGGCGTTTCCCCAGCGGTCGGGCAGGCCCGCCGCGGCACCCCGGAAGGAGCACCCCCATCAGAGTCGCACTCGGCGCCGACCACGCCGGCTTCCCCCTCAAGGACACGGTACGCCGCGCCGTGGAGGCCCTCGGCCACACCGTCGTCGACCGCGGCACGCACGGCACCGACCCGGTCGACTTCCCCGACATCACCCAGGCCACCTGCGCCCCCGTACTCGACGGCACCGCCGACCGCGCGATCCTCGTGTGCGGGACCGGGGCCGGGGCGATCATGGCCGCCAACAAGATCCCCGGCATCCGGTGCGGGCTGGCCCACGAACCGTATTCGGCGCACCAGGCCGTCGAGCACGACGACGCGAACGTCATCGCCATGGGCGCCTGGCTGGTCCCGCACGCGCTCGTCGCCGACATCGTGCGGGAGTTCCTCGACGCGACGTTCGACGACGACGAGGACACCCGCCGCCGCGTCGCCAAGCTCAACGCCCTCGACCTGCTCACCCCCGGCAGCTGACCGGCCGGGTCCGGCCCGATCAAAGGAACCCCCCTTGCCGTCATCCCCCGCCGCCACCCCGCGGCGCTCTCCGCTCGGCTCGGCCGACCGCAACAAGACCGCCGTCGCCGCGGCCGTGGGCACCAGCGTCGAGAACTACGACTTCATCGCCTACGGCACCGCCTCCGCCCTCTACTTCGGTGCGGTGTTCTTCCCCGAGAGCGACCGGTTCGCCGGGACCCTGCTCGCGTTCGCCACCCTCGCCGTGGGTTTCGTCATGCGCCCCCTCGGCGGCGCGATCGGCGGCTACCTGGGGGACCGGTTCGGACGCAAGCCCGTGCTCGTCGGAGCCATGATCGTCATGGGCGCGGCGACCTTCGTCATCGGCCTGCTGCCGACCTACGCCCAGATCGGGGTGCTCGCCCCGATCCTGCTCACCGTCATCCGCATGATCCAGGGCCTCGCCTTCGGCGCGGAATGGGGCGGCGCGATCACGATGGCCTACGAGCACGCGCCCTGGCACCGGCGCGGCATGTACGCCGCGATCCCCCAATCGGGCAACCCCTTCGGCATCGCCCTCTCCAGCGGGATGTTCGCGCTCTGCGCCGGCCTTGAGGGCGACTGGGCGTGGCGCACCCCGTTCCTGCTCAGCTCGGTCCTCGTCATCGTGGCGCTGATCGTGCGCTCCCGGCTCTCCGAATCACCGGAGTTCCAGGAGGCGCAGGTGAGCGGGGCGACCGAGAAGAACCCCCTCGTCGCGACGCTCCGCGACGACTGGCGCGGCATCCTCCGCGTCATCGCGCTGCGCATCGTCGAATCCTTCGCCTACTACTCCACCGCGACCTACCTGCTCAACTACCTCACCGAACGCGACCCGTCGCTGCGGCCGCTGGCCCTCGGCGCGATCACCGCCGCGAGCATCATCGCCATCTTCGTCACCTTCCTCGCGGGGACGCTCACCGACCGGATCGGCCGGCGCCCGATCTACATCGGCGCCTGTATCGCCGCGATCCTGTTCGCCTTCCCGATGTACCTGCTCACCAACGACGGCCGCCCCGCGCTCGTCGTGGCCGTGTTCGTCATCGGCATCGGCGTCATCCATGCGGCCCTCACCGGAACCCAGGGATCGCTGCTCACCGAGCAGTTCCGCACTGCGGTCCGCACGTCCGGCGCCTCCCTGGGCTACCAGATCGCAGCGGCCCTCGGCGGCTTCGCCCCGCTCCTCGCCGCGGCACTGGCCGGCGCCTTCGGCTGGCCGGGCGCCGCTCTGCTGTACATGGGCGCCGCGGTCATCGGCCTCGTCGGCATTCTCCTCACGCGGGAGACCTGGGGCCGCGGCGAACGCGACCGCGTCCTCGCCCTCGTCGAGGCCGAACGCCGGAGCTGAACCGGCGCCTCACCCCGGCGATCGAGCAGGCGCTCGACCGCGACGCCCCCTGCGCGGCCGCAACTCTTGCCCATGGGCATGTACTTGCCTGAAGGGAAAGTGTCATGTACTTTCCTTGTAGGCAAGTACATGCCCGCAGGCAAGCGCCGACGTTCGTGTGGCGCTCGCCGTCCTGGCGGAGAAACGTGAGGGAGTTTTCGACATGGGATCACAGCTGTCGCCCGAGGAAGCCGCGGGCGCCCTGCACGAGGTCACCGAGCGCCGGCAGCAGGCGTCGGGCTCGGACGCGCATCCGAAGTGGACGCTGTGGGCGATCGGGGCGCTGGCCATCGGCGTCTGCGTCGCCTCGGATCTGCGATCGGACCTGGGCACACCGCTGCTCTACGTGCTCGCCGCGGCCGTCCTGCTTCTGACGTTCCTGCCGCGCTGGAAGCGCGCGGGTTCCGCGCTGGGATACCGGCGCACGCCCAAGATCTCGGCCCGCGCCAGGGTGGTGCGGCCGCTCGTGATGCTCGCGCTGGGCGCCCTGTTCGCGGTGGTCCTGATCCCGTTGCGGATCTGGGAGGTGCCCTACCCGGCCACGATCGGCAGCGTCGTGGTCGTCGCGACGATACCGCTCTGGGGCCGGCTGCTCGACCGCGCGGCGCGCGGACCGAAGGCGTAGCACCGTGGCCGATCGCGGGGGACTGGATCAGGTATTGCTGGACCCGACACGGCTGTCGATCGTCTCGGTGCTGGCGGCGACGCACTGGGCGGAGTTCGGCTACGTGCGCGACGCCGTCGGGTTGTCGGACTCGGCACTGTCCAAACAGGTCGGTGCGCTGGGCAAGCCGGGCTATGTGGAAGTGAAGAAGGGCTACGTCGGCAAGCGCCCGCGCACGTGGCTCAACCTCACCCGGGCCGGCCGGGAGGCGCTGTCCGGGCACGTCGCCGCGCTCCAGCGGATCGCCGCCGATGCGGGGGAGCAAGGGGCGAAGTACCGGGCGAGGGACCGGGAGTAGCCCGGCCGGAGAGCATCCCGCCGGGAGCCTGGTCGCCAGGGGGAGGGGTTCCAGGACGGGAGCGCATCGAGCCGGCGGGCGGGACCCCTTTCGGGACCCCGCCCGCCGGAGCCACTGGGACCGGACCCCGAAAGTCGCGACCTGATCACCGTGGGTGATCGTCGGGTTCGCGCTGCTGGGGCCGGAGGAATCAGTGGGGGATCACCGTCGTCGCGTCGGGGGCGCGATCAGCGGAAGGTGAAGCTGGCGTCGACGGACGCCGGGTCGGGGCAGAGGATGCCGCCCTCGTACAGCGGGATGTCGGCGGTGGTGGTGTAGGTACGGGTGTCGGCGTCGCGCTGTGCCGACACGTCGGTCGCCTGGTAGCGGCAGGTGACGCCGACCAGCGTCACGGAGATGTCCAGCAGGTCCGCGGTGAGGGTGCCCGCGGAGTCGTCGAAGGTCACGTTCGGGTCGTTGTTGAGGGTCGCGGTGGTGCTGCCGTCGCAGGTGAGGTTGCCGCCATCGGACGGGTTGATGCTGGCCCGGTCGACGGTGAGGTTGTTGGGGGCCTGGTCGCTGGTGACCCCGTCGGTCCAGCTGCACGACTGGCCTTCGGCCGAGATCGTGCCGTCCACTTGGCCTTCGGCCGCGGCGGCGGGGCTTGCCGCGAGCGCGGTCAGGGCCAGGGCGCCGAGGAGGACTCCGGCGGGTTTGGGGGAGATGCGGGGCACTGTGTACCTCCGTGGGGGCGGGGTTACCGGCCGGTGTTTCCGGCCGGTAATTTACGCGACAGTAACTTCACGTTGACGGTGCGTCAATCCCCCGAAAGCCGGGCGCATCGGCGGCCGCTCCGCCACCGCGCGGCACCGATGCGGCCGCCCCGCCCGGAGCCAGGGGAGCTGCCGATCGGGGACCGGTGCGACGCGCGTGACCCACGGCGGAAGGCCTAGTCGAGGAAGTGGTTGTCGTGCCGGATCATGAACTCCTGGCGATCGTCGTCCGGGGACATCCCGCCGGCGGCCAGCGCCTCGAAGTAGGCCTCGCGCGGCCCGCCCGGCGCGAAGCTCAGCAGCATCGAGGCGAACCCCCCGCCTTTGAAGGCGTGGATACCGCCTTCGGGCACATAGAAGTAGTCGCCGGCGCGGCCCGTCACCCACGTCTCGCCGTCGTAGAGCCGGACCTCGCCGGAAAGCACATAGAATTGTTCGGTGATGGAGCGGTGGAAATGCGCTTCCGGCCCGGTCTCATCCTCGCCGAACGTCCATCGGTATACCCCGAATCGGCCATTCGTGTCCGACCCCGTGGCGATGAACTCGCACTTCTCGCCGCCGCCCATGGTCAGATCCGGCTCCGTCGAGCTCGGGCGCAGCCATGCGCTGACCTCGCCGCCGTTTCCCCGGTAGATATCCGGCGGATAATGGCGGATCCCCCGGCGTCCCGGCCCTGCGCGGACGTCTCTCGGCAGGCTCACGATCCACCACACCCCTCTCCCCGGAAATCATTTCGATAATAGGGCAGGGTGCCTTTACCGATACGCCTGACACGCGCGCACGCGGGTCAGCTCCGGACCGGGAAGTTGCCGCGGACGGTGTTGTGCGGGTCGTGGCGGTGCTTGAGGTCGCGCAGCCGGGCGAGGGCGGCGGGGGTGAAGGCGTCGGCCGCGGTCTCGCCGGGGTTGAGGAAGGTCAGCGGCTTGCGGCCGCTGACGGGCAGGGCCTGCGCGAGCGCGCGCTGCCGGGCGGTGACGGCCTCGGCGGTCGCCGGGTCGGCGGGGACGCCGAACATGTAGAGCGCGTAGGGCTCGGTCAGCGGGCCGTGCGGCGAGTCGGACGGGCGGGCGAGCGCGCCGCCCAGGTGGCGGATCTGCACGGTCATGAGTGGGGCGATGGGGTCGGCGAGCAGCGTCTTGGCCGCGATGTCGTCCAGTCCGGTCAGCAGCTCGCCGCGGGAGAGCCCCGGGCCCGGGGTGGTGGGTTCGGCGGTGATGGTGCCCAGCTCGGAGACCGGCAGGACCCGCCTGCCGTCCGACAGCGGCGCGGGCAGCCGGTTCAGTGGGCCGAGCAGGGCGCGGGCCTCGGCCTCGTCGCCGAGGTAGGTGGTGTCGAAGGCGACCATGGGGTCGGCGCCGGGAAAGTGCAGCAGGTCCAGCCAGGCGGTCAGCTCCTCGGGGGCCGTGGCGGTGATCCGCCGGAAGGCGTCCATCACCTCGGGCGCGTGTTCGGCGCTCCACAGGACGCGGCCGCCGTACAGTCGCGGCGCGGGGTGCAGCGCCGTCTCCAGGGCGGTGACGATGGCCAAGTCCCCGCCCCCGCCGCGCAGGGCCCAGAACAGGTCCGCGTCGGTCTCGGCGGTGACGTGGCGCTGCCGTCCCTCGGCATCGACGACGTCCAAGGCCGTCACGCTGTCGGCGACCCAGCCGTGCGCGCGCCCGAACCAGCTCAGCCCGCCGCCGAGAGCGACACCGGCGACGCTGACGACCGGGGAACTGCCGGGCAGGCCGGTCAGCCCGTGCCGGGCGGCGGCCGCCTGCACCAGCCCCGACGCCACGCCCGCCCCGATGCGGGCCCGGCGCCCGGCCGGGTCGATCCGCAGGGTGTCCAGCCTCCCGGTGCGCAGCAGGATCGTGCCGTCGGTGCGGCCGGTGGCCCCGTGCCCGTTGGGCTGGACGGCGACGCCCAGCCCGGCGGAGCGGGCGTGGCGGACGAGCGCCGCGACGTCGTCGGCATCGGCCGCCTCGACCACGGCCGCCACCGGTTGCTCCACGGCCCGGTTCCACGGGCGGCGGGCGTCGTCGAATGCGGGGTCCCCCGGCAGCAGGACGCGGCCGCGGACGATCGAGGGCAGGGTGTTCACAGCGTTCATGGTCTTTCCTTCGCGTGGATCGGGCGGCGGCGCGGTGGACCGTGCCGGTGCCGGTGCCGGTGTTCTCGTCGCCGTGGTCACCACGCTATGGGCCGAAAAGACCCCTGATACAGTTCATTTTCGTGGCAGATTCATGGGTCAATTTGGCGGAGCGGCTCGGCAGTGACCTGCACCTGGAGCTGGCGGAGTCCGGTGGCCGCCGCGCGGTGCTCATGGGGGCGCTGCGGGCGGCGATCCGGGACGGCAGGCTCACGCCGGGCACCCGGCTGCCGCCGTACCGCTCGCTCGCCGCCGACCTCGGGCTCGCACGCAACACCGTGGCCGAGGCCTACGCCGAACTGGTCGCCGAGGGGTGGCTGGTCGCCCGGCAGGGCTCGGGCACGAAGGTCGCGCCCCGCACCCGGCCCGCCCGGGCGCCCAGAGCGCCGGAGCCGGCGCCCGCACGTGCGGCGCCGCCGGCGCACAACCTCAGGCAGGGGCAGCCCGACGCCGCCTCCTTTCCCCGCTCGGCCTGGCTGGCCGCCGCCCGCCGCGCGCTGGGCGCCGCGCCCAACGACGCCTTCGGCCCGGGCGACCCGCACGGCCGCCCCGAACTGCGCCGGGCGCTGGCCGAGTACCTGGCGCGTGCCCGCGGCGTACGGACGACACCGGAGCGGATCGTGGTGTGCTCCGGTGTCGCCCACACGCTGCGGCTGCTCTTCGGCGGCGGGGTCCTGCGCGGCCCGCTGGCGGTGGAGTCCTACGGGCTCGCCTTCCACCGGTCAATCCTGGAGGCGGCCGCCGTCCGCACGGTCCCGCTCCCGCTCGACGAGCGCGGCGCCCGCACCGGCGAACTGGGCGACCTCAACGGGGTGCGGGCGGCACTGCTCACACCGGCACACCAGTTCCCCACCGGCGGTCCCCTGCACCCGCAGCGGCGCGCCGGCGCGGTGGACTGGGCCCGGGCCCGCGGCGCCCTGATCCTGGAGGACGACTACGACGGCGAGTTCCGCTACGACCGGGAACCGGTCGGCGCGGTCCAGGGCCTGGACCCCGAACGGGTCGTCTACCTCGGCTCGCTGAGCAAGAGCCTGTCACCCGCCCTGCGGCTCGGCTGGATGGTGCTGCCCGAGCACCTCATCACCCCCGTCCTGACGGCGAAGGGCGAACGGGAAGCCTGGGCGGGCGTCGTGGACCAGCTCACCCTCGCCGACTTCATCGACTCCGGCCACTACGACCGGCACATCCGCCGCATGCGCCAGCACTACCGCGCCCGCCGCGACCGCCTGCTCGCCACGCTCGCCGCCGACGCACCGCACATCACCCCCACCGGCATCGCGGCCGGCCTCCACGCGGTACTGCGCCTGCCGCCCGGAACCGAGCGGTCGACCGTCGAGGCCGCCGCCGCGCACTCCATCGCCCTGGACGGGCTCGCCGGCTTCCGCCACCCCGCCGCCACCATGCCCGCCCACGACGGCCTCGTCATCGGCTACTCCACCCCGCCCGACCACGGCTACGGACCCGCACTGCGAGCGCTGAGCGGCATCCTCCCGCCGGCGCCCGCCGAGCGCTGACGCCGCCACACCCGGCGGCGCCCGCCCCCCCCGGAGGTCAGCGGACGGGCGCTCCCGGGCCGAGCGGCAGGCCCAGGGCGTACCAGATCGCGAACAGGGCGGTCCACGCCGCCATCATCGCCAGAGCGGCCGGCAGGGTGAACGACACCAGAGTGCCGATCCCCGCCTTCTTCTGGTACGTCTGGAGATAGCCGACGGTGAGGACGAACGTCGCGCTCATCGGGGTGATGGAGTTGGTGCAGGAGTCCGCGATCCGGTAGACGGCCATGACCGTCTCCGGGTGGGCCCCGATCAGCTGGGTCATGGGGATGACGACAGGGGCGATCAGTGCCCATAGCGCGGTGCCGCTGGTGATCAGCAGGTTCAGCAGCGCGATGCCGCCGATGAGCAGCATGAGCACGATGAAGATCGGGGCGTTGAGCTCCTCCAGACCCCCTGCGCCCCACACGGCGACGACGGTGCTGATGCCGGTCCATTCGAACAGGGCCAGGAACTGCGAGACCGCGAAGAAGAGCACGAGCAGCGGAGCGATCGACTTGATCCCGTCCGCCATGAATCCGGGGAGATCCGCAGAGCCGGTGAGCCTGCCGGTCAGGTAGGCGTAGGTCGACCCGATGACCAGGAAGAACAGGCTGAGGACGACGGCGATGCCGTTGAACAGGGTGGAGTCGAGGATGGCTCCGTTCTCGCCGCGGAGGGGGGAGCCGGCCGGGATCATCCCCACGACCAGCAGACCGGCGAAGACCGCGGCGGCGACGCCGGTCCAGCGCAGCGCCCGCACCTCGACCGCATCGGGGACGGCGCCCGACACGCCGCCGGCGGTCGGGCCGGTGGCGTCGCTGTCGGGGACGAGTTCGTGCTCGCGCTTCGAGAGGACCTTTTCGGTCACCACGGTGAGCACGATCGCGAGCAGAATCGCGGAGACCGTGGTGAAGTAGGTGTTGTCGGTGGGGCGGACGACCGCGTCCGGATCGACGATCTGTGCGGCCTGGGTGGCGATCTCGGCGAAGACGACATCGCTCGCGGCGATGAACGGGTTCGCGTCGCCGGCCGCGTTGATCGACAGGAATCCGACGATCATGCCGAGCATGGGTGAGCGCCCGACCGCTTTGAAGATGAGAGCGGCCAGCGGGATCAGAATGACATAGGCACTGTAGGACAGGAATTTCGACATTGCGCCGGCCAGACACACGGCGAACACGGCGTAGCCGGGATTGACGCGGGCCAAAGCGTGCCGGGCGAGTGATTCGAGCAGGCCCGCGCGGTCGGCGACGGCGATTCCGATCATGATGATCAGCAATGTGCCCAGCGGGCCGAAGGTCAGGAACGATTCCTCGGTTCCCAGGATGAGTTCGCGGACGGCGCCGACGGACAGTGCGTTCTTGACCGGGGCCGGGTCACCGGTGGCCGGGTCGGTGACCGACACCCCGGCTGCGGCCATGACCGCGCTCATGACGGCGACGACGATGAACAGGATCCAGAACAGGAAGAACGGGTGCGGCAGCTTGTTGCCCACGCGCTCGACACCGTCCAAGAACCGGGTGAGCCGCTGGGATCGATGCGCTTGGTCTGAGGTGGAGTTCATTTTCGCTTGCTCCTCTGCCGAGGTCGGCGTTCATCTGCCGATGCGGATCGTTCCTTGACTCCGGTCAAGGAGGATTTCTGTGCCATATGGCGCTGAAAGCGCCCGGAGCCGGTCGAGGATGCGCTCTGCGGCGGCCGCGTCCGCCATTCTCGGTGTTCCCCGGTCGGAATGGCGGCGCGTGTCAAAGGTGAGCGTCACCGGGTGGATCGTGATGCCGCGCGGGCGCCGGCCGTCGAAGGAAACGGTGACGGCGGCGCTTTCGTACCAGACTTCCTCGGCGAAAGGGCCGTTGATTCGCTTTTTCTCCAGCATTTCGCCCGGGGTGTGGTCCGACGGGTCCAGGCCGGCCCGCTGCCATGCCTCGCGCGTCAGGGGGAACTGCCGGTTCTGCATGAAGATGAAGTTCCCGAGCGAGTAGAAAATGGGCCGGTCGCGGTACACCTCGATACCGCGCAACCGGTGGGGCCCGTGTCCGAGGACGGCATCGGCTCCCTCGTCGATGGCCGCATGCGCGAGCCGATGCAGGAACGGCGGCGGTTCGTCGCTGTAATTGCCCGGTTCATGGGTGTGCAGGGCGACCACAGTGACGTCGGAGTTCTGCTTCGCCTGCCGCACGCTGAGGCGCAGGGCGCGGACGTCCTCGGTATCGACGCTCCAGTGCGGCCCGGAGCGGCCGCCCGTGGCCGCTGTGGAGATGAACGCGGCACCGCCGAGCGTCACGGAGCCGTCCCGCGCGTCGGCTTCGCGGGCCGCGGGGTGGATCGAGGCCGGCGGGAGGCCGTCGCGGATCGACGCCATGGCCGCGAGCTCGCCGGGGGGAACGGCGAACCACTTCTTCGTGCGCAGCCCGTTGATCCCCGGGCGCGCGGGCACGATCCCGAACGGGTCGGTGGCCAAGGACATGGGCTGGTAGCGGGTCGCGGCCGATACGAGCGCGACGCGCCCGCGCCGGGTGGTCGTGTAGCGCGGTGCACGCGCCGCGCTGAGCGACTCACCGGCCCCGGCGTGCAGGACGCCGGCCGCGTCGAGGACGGCGCTGGTGGAGCGCAGGCCGGCCACGCCCCAGTCGGTGGCGTGGTTGTTGGCGCGCGACACCATGTCGATGCCCATCGCCCGGACATCGGCTCCGCTGCGGACCGAGGTGACCAGCCAGGATCCGCCGGGCTCGGCCTCGGGCCACCCGCCGAAGCGGTCGAAGTCGATCGCGGTCGTCTCGAAGTTCCCGATGGTGACATCGGCGCCGCGCAGGGTCGCGAGGAGGCCGGGGGCGGTCGCCTCCAGCCGCGGGGTCAGGACGTCGTCGTCGAGGACGAGATCGCCGACGGCCGCGAGCGTGAACCCGGCGCCGGCGCCGTTGCCGGTGCTCACGGCGCCACCTCCGTGATGAGGTGCAGCGTGACCGTGGAGCGCCCGCCGACGAGTACCCGGTTCGTCGCCACCACATGACGGCGGTCGGCCGTCTCCGCGCCCCCCGTGCCGGAGTTGACGTCGAACCGGGGGAAGTTGCTGGAGGCGATGTCGACCCGGATCCGGTGGCCGCGGACGAAGAGGTTGGCCGTGTCGGGGGCGGTGACCGTCACGTCGTAGACCCGCCCCGGCTCAAGGGGTGACGGCGCCTCGAAGGAGTCCCGGTAGCGGCAGCGCAGGATGCCGTCGGTCAGGTTCATGGCGAAGCCGCCCGGGTAGTCCGCGCTCGGCGGGTGGACGTCGATCAGCTTCACGGTGAAGTCGGTGTCGGCCGCCGTCGACGACACCGCGAGCCGCGCGACGACCGGGCCGGCCACCGTGACGTCCCGATCCAGCGGATCGGTCTCGAAAGTGAGGACGTCGGGCCGGGCGTCCAGCGGCAGACGCGACTCCGACAGCGAGAACGTCCGGCCGTCGGGGCGCTGGTCGAAGGCGCCGCCCGCGATCACCGGCTCACCGGACGTCACCTGACCGCCGATCGTGGGCACCGGGTCGCGCGGATCGTGGTCGTACTCCAGGTACCCGGCGGGGGAGCGCGGTCGCGACGTCAGGCTGCCGTCCGCGTTGAGGAAGAACTCCGCGGCGCGGGCCTCCTCGGGCGGCCAGGTCGAGCTGGTGAGCCAGCCGCCGCCGTGCTCGAGGCGGCCGTCGGCGTTGCGGCCGCCCGGCCCGCCGCCCATGCGGAAGTAGCGCACCGCCGGATCCTCCGACGGCGCCGGGGCGAGGTGCGCGTCGAACCAGTCCGCCCGGAACTCCGCGTAGTCGGTCGCGAGGTTGCCGTCCAGCGTCGCCTCGGGGCCGAAGTCGACATCGCCGGCGTGGGCGAAGCTGCGCTTGCCGTGCGTCCACGGCCCCAGCACCAGGTAGGCCGGGCTCGTCTTGCGCCCGCCGAGTTCACGGAAGTTCTCGATCGCGGTCCGGATATAGGGGTCGTACCAGCTGGAGATGTGCAGGCTCGGCACATCGGGGAAGCGGTCGAAGTGCCCCCGGCCGTAGATGCCCAGCTGCCGCCAGTACGGCCCGAACCGGCCGTGCTCCCACTGATCGAACAGGTAGCCCTCGTACTCGGGTGCGTGGCGCAGGGGCGAGTGCCCGCGCCGCCACGGCAGGTGCCTGAACCACTCCTCGATGGATTCGGCCTCCAGCGCGGCGTGGCGCACCGGGTCGGCCAGCGTCGCCGCACTGGTCTTCGCCCTGGCGAAGGCCCAGGTCGCCTGCTTGAGCTCGAAGGCCCCGCCCAGCCGGACCCCCGTCTCGTAGGCGCTGGCGAAACCGCCGGAGTCGAGGAACATCGCCGACAGGTGGGGGGTCCCCAGCGACGCGAGCGCGGTCTGGACGTGCGCGGCGTAGGACACCCCCATCGTGGCCACCCGGCCGTCGCACCACGGCTGGGCCGCGATCCATTCGACCGTGTCGTAGCCGTCTTCGGCCTCGTTGAGGTACTTGACGAACTCGCCGCCGGAGTCGCCCCGCCCCCGGCAGTCCTGCCTGACCACGTGGTAGCCGCGGTCGACGAACCGCTTGCAGACGGCCTCGGGCGGCGGCGGGTTCCAGGACCCCAGGGCACCGTCGGAGCCGCGCGCCTTCCGCCTGCCGTAGGGCGTGCGTTCGAGCAGGACCGGACGCGGGCCCGGGTCCGGCTCCGCCGCGTAGACGTCCGCGACGAGGTCGACCCCGTCGCGCATCGGCACCAGGACCACCCGGCGCCGGCCGGCGCCGGGTTCGGGCACGTGCTGCCAGGTGTCGTCTCCGTCCGGACTGCCGGCCACGGGCGCTCCTTCACATCGTCGGTCCGTTGATGACCCGGGATGCTAGACCGGATCCGCAGGTCGGAGCGGGACTGTTACCGCGAGGTCGTCAACAGTGGGGTACGGTCGGGGACGTGCCGGTACTGCTCGACCTGGTGGGGGCGGAGAGCTCGAAGGTCTCGGTCGGAACGTCGCCGATCGCGGAGCTTCAGGCGTGCCTGCACTCGCTGGCCGAGCCTGACCACCACCTCGACTCCCGGCCGTGGCTGGTGCAGACCGGCCAGTCCCTGTCGCGGGAGCTGCGGCAGCGACTCACGGAGTTCGCCCCGCTCTGGGCCCGCCGCCGCTGCCGCCTGCTGCTGCCGCTGTGCGCGCCGCTCGACGCGAGCGTTGATGACGAGATCGGGCGGGTGGCGCGATTACCCGATCCGGAATTCATCGCAGCCGCCGCGTACTCGATCCAAGGCGGGGCGTTCGACCCGCAACAGGCGGTCACCCGGCCGGGCGAATTCATCGCGGCGTGTGAATCGCGGTCGTTCTCGCGTGGCGAATTGGCGCGATTCCTGCTGGACGATCCGGACGATTTCCGGAACAGCCTCGTCCGGACGCTGACCGACTGCGTGGAGGAGTTCTTCGCGAAAGAGTGGGGGCGTGTCCGGCCGCGGCTGCGGGACGAGGCCGAGCAGACCCGATCGCGGTTGAGCGGGCTCTCCCTCGCCGAGCTGATCTCATCGGTCAGCCCGGCCGCGCAGCCGGTACAGGACGGCAGGGCGGTCCGCTTCGACAAGCTCCAGAACCTGACCGTCGCCCTCCGGGGGAACCGCACATTCCTCATTCCGACCATTCACGGCCGGCCGCACGTCATCATCCGGGGGGAGCCCGGTTTCCCGGTCGTGGTGCACTACCCGGTGGCCTGGCGCAGGCAGCCCCCGTCGATCGACGAAATGCAGCAGCGGCTGACGATCCTGTCCGATCCGAGCCGACTGGCCCTGTGCCGCCACTTGGTGAACGAAGCGATCACGACATCGGACCTCTCGCGCCGCACGAACATGACACGCCCGCAGGTCTCACGGCACCTGTCGAAACTCCGGTCGGCCGGGCTGCTCCGGTCGGAACGCAGCGGCCGGTACGTCTATCACCGCATCGACGTGCACGACCTCGCCCAGATCGGCCTGGAACTCCTGCGCGCCATCGTCCGATGAGAGACGCGGGCGGCCGGCCGCCCGTACGCCCCCGCGCATTCGCATCCGGGCGCAGCTCGAACCGGACGACGTGGGTAGTACGTGGAGTTATGCGAAGACGGGGAGACGATCGTCGCGACCGCGATCGAGAGCCTCCCTCCGCCGACCCTGGAGGAGAAGTGAGAGCTATGGACGTGGACGCCGCAACGGGCGGTGCCGCCGCCGGCACAGCGAACGTCGGAGTCGTCGGGCTCGCCGTCATGGGGTCCAACCTCGCCCGCAACCTCGCCTCCCGCGAAGGGAACACGGTGGCGGTCTTCAACCGCACCGAAGAGAAGACCCGGGCGCTGCTGGACGAGCATCCCGAAGCGGGGTTCGTCCCGGCGTCCACCTACGAGGAGTTCGCCGCGCGCCTTAGCAAGCCGCGCACCGCGATCATCATGGTCAAGGCCGGCGCAGGGACGGACGCCGTCATCGACGAGCTCCTGCGCGTATTCGAGCCCGGCGACATCATCGTGGACGGCGGGAACGCCTACTTCCCCGACACGATCCGCCGCGAGAAGGCGGTGCGGGAGACGGGGGTCAACTTCGTCGGCGCGGGCATCTCCGGCGGCGAGGAGGGCGCCCTCACCGGCCCCTCGATCATGCCCGGCGGCTCCGACGAGTCCTGGGCCACCCTCGGCCCGATCCTGAAGTCGATCGCCGCCGTCGCCGAAGGCGAGCCCTGCGTGACCCACGTCGGACGCGACGGCGCCGGCCACTTCGTGAAGATGGTGCACAACGGCATCGAATACGCCGACATGCAGCTCATCGCCGAGGCCTACGACCTCATCCGCCGCGGCACCGGCAGGTCACCGGCCGAGATCGCCGAGATCTTCGCCGAATGGAACACGGGCGACCTGGAGTCGTACCTCATCGAGATCACCGCGGAGGTGCTGCGCCAGGCCGACGCCGAGACCGGGAAGCCGCTGGTCGACGTCATCCTCGACCAGGCGGGAGCGAAGGGCACCGGCGCATGGACGGTGCAGACCGCGCTCTCCCTCGGCGTGCCGGTGTCGGGCATCGCCGAGGCGACCTTCGCCCGCTCGCTCTCCTCGCACCCCGAGCAGCGCGCCGCGGCGGCGGACCTGCCCGGTCCGCAGGAGCCGTCCCTTGCTACCGAGACGGAGGGCTTCATCGAGGACGTACGGCTGGCGCTGTTCGCGTCGAAGATCGTCGCCTACTCGCAGGGGTTCGACGAGATCCGCGCCGGGGCGGCCGAGCACGCCTGGAACATCGACCCGGGTGCGATCGCCAAGATCTGGCGGGGCGGATGCATCATCCGCGCGCAGTTCCTCAACCGCATCGCCGACGCGTATGCGGCCGAGCCGGACCTGCCGCTGCTCATGACCGCCCCCTACTTCACCGAGGCCCTGTCCCGCGGCCAGGCCGCCTGGCGCCGGGTCGTCGTCGCGGCGGCCCGGGCGGGCATCCCCGCTCCGGCGTTCTCGTCGTCGCTGTCCTACTACGACGGCATCCGCGCCGACCGGCTCCCCGCCGCCCTGGTGCAGGGGCAGCGCGACTACTTCGGCGCGCACACCTACAAGCGCGTCGACAAGCCGGGCACCTTCCACCGGCTGTGGTCCGGCGACCGCACGGAGGTCGAGGTCTAGGAGGCGCACCGGCCCGGCGCGCCGCCTTCCTGCCAGGCCGGCCCGGACGGTCAGGGCCGGACGAGGACCTTGAGCGCCGTGCGCTCGTCCATGGCCCGGTAGCCCTCGGGGACGTCGTCCAGCGCGACGGTGTGGTCGAAGACCCTGCCCGGGTCGACGGTGCCGTCGAGGACCGCGGGCATCAGGGTCTCGATGTAGGCGCGGGCCGGTGCGGGTCCGCCGGTGAGGGTGATGTTGGGCCCGAAGAGGCTGGTGAACCCGACCGATGCCTGGTCGTACTGCGGCACGCCGACCCGGCTGATCACGCCGCCGGGGCGCACGACGCCGAACGCCTGCTCATAGGCGGGCATGTGGCCGACCGCTTCGAGCACGATCGGGCTCCCCTGACCGCCGGTGAGCTCGCGCACCTTGGCGATGCCCTCCTCGCCGCGCTCGGCGACGACGTCGGTGGCGCCGAACTCGCGCCCGAGATCGGTGCGCGCCTTGTGGCGGCCCATCAGCACGATCTGCTCGGCTCCGAGCCGGCGCGCCGCGAGCACGGCGAGCAGGCCGACCGCGCCGTCGCCGACGACGGTGACCGTGCTGCCCGGCGTCACACCGCCTTTGAGGGCGGCGTGGTAGCCGGTGCCATAGACATCGGAGAGGGTCAGCAGCGAGGGCAGCAGGCCGGAGTCCTCGGTGACGGGGGCCGTGACCAGGGTGCCGTCGGCGAAGGGGACACGCACCGCCTCCGCCTGGGCCCCGCCGATCCCGCCGGCCGCCCAGAAGCCGCCGTGCAGGCAGGACGTCTGCAACCCCGCGCGGCAGAACTCGCAGGTCCCGTCCGACCAGGCGAACGGGGCGATGACCACGTCGCCGCGGGCCACGGTCGACACCTCGGAGCCCACATCCTCGACCACCCCGACGAACTCGTGGCCCATGGGGGTGCCCTCGGGGGTGGCCGGCAGCGAGTGGAACGGGTGCAGGTCGCTCCCGCAGACACAGGCCCGCACCACGCGCACCACGGCGTCGGTGGGCAGCTGGATCCGCGGATCGGGGACCTCGACGACGCGCACGTCGCCGGCCCCGTACATGTAGGTGGCTCTCATGCCGCCCAGTCAACTGTGGCGGATCACAGGCAGGGAGAGCCTGTCGTTCGGGGTACCGCCACTACCTCCCTCACGCCCGGACCAGCGCCTAACCTGGGCAGATGAGCCAGGCCGACCACCGCGCCGAGATCCGCGAGTTCCTCAGCTCCCGGCGGGCACGCATCACGCCCGAGCAGGCCGGGCTGCCCGCCTACGGCGGTAACCGCCGCGTCAAGGGGCTGCGCCGCGAAGAGGTCGCCATGCTCGCCGGGGTCTCCATCGACTACTACATCCGCATGGAACGCGGCAACCTCGCCGGTGCCTCCGAGAGCGTGCTGGACGCCCTGGGCCGCGCCCTGCACCTCGACGAGGCCGAACGCGACCACCTCTTCGCCCTCGCCCGCGCAGCGGGCCCCGCCCGCCGCCCGCGACGCACCCCGCCGACCGGTGTGCGGCCGGCCGTCCAGCAGGTGCTCGACGCCATCACCGATGCCCCGGCCTGGGTGCGCAACGGCCGCCACGACATCGTGGCCATGAACCGCCTGGGCCGCGCCCTGTACGCGCCCGTGCTCGCCGACCCCCGCCGGCCGGCCAACACCACACGGTTCATCTACCTCGACCCCGCGGCGCACGAGTTCTTCGTCGACTGGGAGCGCGTCGCCAACGACGCCGCCGCGATGCTGCGCCTGGAAGCGGGCCGCGACCCGCACGACCAGGCGCTCGTGGCGCTGGTCGGCGAGCTGTCGACGCGCAGCGAGGTCTTCCGGCAGCGGTGGGCCTCCCACGACGTGCAGTTCCACCGCAGCGGACAGAAGCGCCTGCGCCACCCCGTCGTGGGCCGGCTCGACCTCTTCTTCGAGTCGATGGACCTGCCCTCCGAGCCGGGGCTGACCCTCAACGTCTACACGGCACCCCCGGACAGCCCCGGCGCCGATGGGCTCACGATGCTGGCCAGCTGGGCGGCGACTCAGCAAGCGGAGGAGGCGGCGCCGGCCGGGAGGGACGCGGACTGACAGAGCGGGGACCGGCCGCGTGCCGCTCCCCGGGGTCCGGTGTCACCGGTCGTCGGTGGCGTGACCCGTGACCGTGCCCGACGCGGGCACCAGGGCCGCCGTGATCTGCTCTGCGAGCCAGTGCTCCGTCGTCTCCCACGGCCAGCCCTGTTCGACGACCAGTTCGTACCAGGAGCGGTGGCCGAGGTAGAACCAGAGGATGTCGGTGGCGCGTCCGAGGGTGAGGCCGGGCCGCAGGGCGTCCAGTTCACCGAGCCGGCGCGCCACGGCGGCGAGGGCCTCGCGGTAGGCATGGTTCGCGCGGGCGAGCGCCGCGGCGGCGTACTCGTCCGCGTCCGCCGCGCTGACCATGACCCGGACGAGGCGGTGGTGCCTCTCATTGTCCAGGCGGGTACCGCGGGCGGCCGCCGCGAGCGCCTCGCGCGGTCCGCTCGACCGGCCCACAGCGGCGAGTGCCTCCTCGGACGCGGAGCTCTGCATGCCCTCCTCGATGAGGATCGTCAGGATGGCGCCCTTGCCGCCGGTGCTGGCGTACACCGTGGGGACGGCGGCCCCCGCCTCACGGGCGATCTCGGCGACGGTGACGCCCGCGTACCCGTGCTCCACGAAAAGCCGCGTCGCCGCGTCGAGGATCGCTCCGCGGGTCCCCGCAGCCGCCCTCGCGCGGCCCGGTGAGTGATAGGGGCGGTGCGCACGCTGCTGCGCGGACGCATCGTCATGGTGGTCGGCACCCTTGGGCGGCACGGCACCAACTTTCGATATAGGGTCCCTCTAATCATTGTTGAGCGCCATGCTACCGCTCGCGCCGTTCCGGCTGCCGTGCCCGCCTGCCATGTCCCCGCAGTAGCGCAGGCAGCCCTGGTGAAGGAGAACCAATGAGCCACCTCCCGTCCTTGTCCACCAACCCGGCCCATCCCGACCGCCAGTACGTCCTCGGCCAGGAGCTGCGGATCTCGATCCTCACCTCGTCGGAGGAGACCGAAGGCCGCCACGACGTGACGGACTCCTTCATGCCCGCCGGCGCGGCCACACCGCTGCACGCCCACACCAGGTACGAGGAGCGCCTCTGGGTCTCCGAGGGCTCGCTGACCGTGTGGGCGGGAGACGAGAAGGTGACCCTGCGCTCGGGGGACTTCTTCACCATCCCGCTGAGCGTCCCCCACGCGATCGCAGCGGGTGCCGACGGCGCCCGCGCCATCAACATCTCCTCGCCCGCCGGATTCGCCGAGCTCATCGCCCGCGCCGGCACCCCGCTCCACCTGGCGACGGACGCCACCGCACTCGACGCGGACCTGTTCAACGCGGTCGCCGCGGAGATGGGCGACATCCTCCTCGGCCCGCCCGGAGCCACACCCGCCGACCTGCCGCCGGGGCACTCGGCACGCCTCTGAAGCATCCGTGCGCCGGCCCCGGCGCCGGTCCCCGACGGACCCGTCCCGCTGCGCGAGCGGGGCCGCCGTCGCGAGCGTCTCGTGGAGACGCAATGGATACCGAAGCGTCACCGCACGTAATGGACGAAACAGACACCGGCGCTGTAGCGTCTGCTATTCGTGATCACCCCCCGCATTCCGAGGGCCGAACCTGCCCCCCGGTCACGCTGCCACCCCCGAACTGCGGAACGCCGTCGTCGACGCGCTGAACGGCACGCCACCGGCGGCCCCCGCATCCGGTGAGCCGGAGAACTCCGAACCAACTCGCCACGGGGACGATCGCAGCGGCCACGGGGATGATCACGATGCATGGTCCCGGGCGTCCCCGGTACCTCGCCGAAGCGGCAGGGAATGGAGGCTCGGCCGTGCCGGCAACCTCCCCTGCCTCATTCGCGACCTCCTAAGAGCGCGAAGGGGCGGCCCGGGTGTCCTTATCCCCCGAGGGAAAAATGAAAGGACCAGTGAGATATGGCAGAGCAAGCTGCCGGAAGGGACGCGTCGTCGCCGACATATGCGTATGGCGACGACGCTGATCCCGCCGCAGCACAGGCCGCCCGCGATCCCGGCTCTGCGGCCGGGAACGCTGCGGCGGCCGACCATGACGCGCCCGCACCGGGCGCATCCGCTCCCGCAGACGGCCCGGACTCCGGTGCCGCCCCCCGCGGAGCGGACAGTGGGGCAACGGACCGTGCTCCCGCGGACGTCGGCGCGGCCGGCGCCGAAGACCGCACCCCCTCGGTTCTCACCAACGGGACGCTGGGGCGTGCCGACGCCGCAGCCTCCGGAACGCCTTCCGGCCAGGTCGGCGGGACGGGTCCGGCACCGGAGCCGTCGTCCGCATCCAGCGGGCCGATCTCCCAGCCGATCCCCGTCGTCCCGGCCAGCCTGCGCCCCGAGCCGGAACAGCGTCCGGCCGCGGCACAGGCCGACCCCCCGGCACCGGCGGGGGGCGCCACCGAGGCGGCTCCGGCCGAGGCCGGCACGGAGACGGCCGATACCGGACGCGAGGAGGCGGCGGCCGCCGCGGCGGCACCTGCTGCCGCGGGTGCCGCAGCCGCCGAGGCGGATGCCCGGGACCGGCTCGGCCGGCCCGGCCGTCCGGTGCTGGCGTTCGCGGCGATCGCGGGTGTGGTGCTCATGGCCACCCCCTTCGCCGTGAACGAGACCTCGCAGCGACTGGTCGCCACGTCGATCGATCCGGTGGACCAGGAGGGTCTGCTGGGGTACATGGTGCGGCCCGACGGTGACGCATCGGGCTCGGCGATGACCGCGACCGAGGAGCGTCCGCCCTCGGGGTCATCGGCAGCCGGGCCGACCGGTGTGGACAGCGAGCCGGCGCCCGACACCGGCTATGTTCCCGAGGTACAGCCTCAGGAGCAGCCCCAGCAGGGCGCCGCCGGCGAGCAGGAGGACCCGGGCTCCGGGGACTCCGCGGGTTCGGGTTCGGGCTCGGACGGTTCCTCCAGTGCGGGATCGGGCGACCCGGGCGATACGCCGGGCAGTGAAGGCTCCGGTTCGCCGGGGTCGTCGGGCTCCTCCGGTGACGACTGGTTCTCGGGCTGGGGCCTGTTCGGCAGTGACGACGAGGAAGAGGAAGAGGAGGAAGAGGGCTCCTCGGCGTCCGGCAATGGCCGGGGCGGCGACGAGTCCGATTCCACCTCCAACTCCTCCTCCAACTCCTCCTCCGATTCCGATTCCGCCGAGGATGAGGACGCGGAGGCCGACGGGGAGTCCGGCGGCCTGTCCGATCGCAACACCGATGGCGCCGTGCCGCTGGCCGGCTCCGGCGGGTCCGGGAACGACCGGGACGAGGACGACGACTCCTCCGCTGAAAAGGGCGACGAACCCGCCGCCCAGGACGCGGACGGTGCGTCGGATGCGCCTGCTGCGCCGATGGCGCCGGGGCCCATGGTCTCCAGCGACATCCCCGAGGGGCTCGAGGACCGCCTGCCTCAGCAGCCGGCTGAGGAGCAGCGTCCGCAGGAGCCCGCCGAGGAGCAGCGGCCTCAGGAAGAGCGTCCGCAGGAGCCTGCTGAGGAGCAGCGGCCTCAGGAGGAGCGGCCCCAGGAGCCTGCCGAGGAGCAGCAGCCTCAGCGGGAGGAACCCCAGGAGCCGCAGCACGAGGCGGTCCGCGACGAGGAACCTCCCCAGGAGGAGCCTCCCGCGGAGCAGCCGCCGGCGGAGCAGCCCCCGCCTCCGCCGGCTCCCGAACCCCGCTATGAGGCGGTCGCGGGTGTGGGCTGTGCGCCTGATGAGCGCATCGCCTACGGCACGTCCGGAGAGTTCTGGGAGGGCGACGGAACCGACAGCTGGGCCTTCGGGTTCGACGGCGGTTACACCGAGCAGAACTGCGACGGACGATGGCACGCCATCCCCGTCTCGGGGGACCCGGCCGCACCCAGCGAGCCGTACTCCTTCTGGACGTTCAACATCGGCTTCACGGGTGCCAACTGCGACATCTACGTGCACATCCCTGAGGCCGAGAGCCCGCGGTGGGTGGGCGGCGTCCCCGCCTACTACCAGGTCCACCCCTCCGCCGACCCGGCCACGAGCGAGCCCTTCGGCTCGTTCCGGGTCAACCAGGTCGAGGACAAGGGGTCCTGGGTCCACGTGGGCCAGTACTCCCCGCCGGGTGACACGCTCAGCGTGAAGCTCAACAACCGCGGGGCCGATCAGGTCGATGGCCAGGACACCAACGCCCATGTGGTGGCGTCGGCGGTTCGGACCAGCTGCACCTGATCCACGCGATGAAGGGGCGGGGCCCCGGCCGGTGGCCGGGGCCCCGCCTGTGAACGACATCGGGGCCGCGCTCCGCCCCGGTGCGCTCGAACCCACCGAAGGGCCGAACGGCTCCGCCGACGCCGACCGAGTCAGGCCTGAGCGGTGTTTCGGGCGTCGGCGTTCTTGATGAGGCGCTTGGTGGAGCGGCGGAACGCCCAGAAGACGGCCACCCCGGCCACCGCGGTCACGGGGGTGCCCGTCGCGATGTCGGCGAACGCCAGCAGGCTGGTGGAGTCGGACAGGTAGGCCCACTGCTGGGCGATGAACCGGCCGGCGAGCAGGAGGGTCACCGCGGCCGTGGCCAGGTCGTGCGCGAGCAGCGTGGGCCGGTCCTCGCGCCAGGGCCGGTCGTTGCCGTGCATGGCGTTCCAGATGACACCCGTCAGCGGCCGGCGCATGATGAGCGAGGCGAGGGTGACGACGGCCCCGATCAGGGCGGCCCAGATGCCGATCAGGAAGAAGTCGTTGGCCGATCCGGTCCAGGCGGAGATGCCCCCGGCGACCGCGACGCCGATGACGCCGCCGATCGCGTTCCCGAAGGTGTCGCCGCGCATCATCTGGAACACGCCGACGGCCACGGCGACGGCGATGGAGATCCCGATCGCGATGGGCAGCGCGACGAAGCCGACGGCGGTCGCGAAGACCACGACCGGTATCGACGCGTACATCATCGTCGACAGGGTGCCCTTGCCCTTCTTGCCGGACCCGGGCTGCTCGGGAGCGACGGGCTGCTCGGGACCGACGGGCGGCTCAGGCCGGATGGTCTCGTACGTGGAGCCGTGGGTGAGGTCCTGGCCGGTCATGGTCTTTCCGTCCTCTCAGGTGCTGCGCCAGGAAGCGCTCGGTGGCGTTGAACATGGCGATCAGCGGCTCGGTCGGTTCCGTATCGCTCCGCACCGTGTTCAGGGGTGCGAAGCGACGGGAAGCCATGAAAGGCCGTGCCGCTGCGGCACACTCAAATGCGGGCGATGTGATGCTGGTCACCAATCGCCGAGGGGTGCGGCGGCGCCGGCCGGCCGGACCCGGCCATGCCGTGTACTGCGAGGCGGCGGCACGGACGCGCCCCGTCGCGCCACCAGTGACACCACGTCATGAGTTCACCCTGACGAACCTACGGGCGAGGTGGTGACGTGGCCCCACTGCCGTGCGGGCGCGGCGACCGATGGAATCGACGGCAGGGCGACGCCACGAGATCCCACAGCGTCTCCCGGTTCCCACCGCCCGCTTCATCGATCCCGGAAGAGAGACAACGACATGGCCCTGCCCGAGATGATCCCGGTCGAGGACCTCCTCGGCCCGCCGGAGCGGACCGGCGCGTCGATCTCGCCGGACGGCACCCGGATCGCGTTCCTGGCGCCGTGGAAGAACCGGCTCAACGTCTGGGTCCAGAACCTCGACGACGGCACCGGGCCGCGGTGCGTGACCGCCGACGAGGTCCGCAGCGTGCGGAACTTCCTGTGGACCGACGACCCGCGCTGGCTGCTCTACCTCCAAGACGACGGCGGGGACGAGAACTGGCACCTGTTCCGGGCCGACCTGGAGGCCCCCGGCGCCGCGGCCGTCGACCTGACCCCGTTCCCCGGGGCCACCGCCATCGGCGTCCAGCCGTCCCACGGCCGGCCGGGCAAGGTGACCTTCTACCTCAACGCCCGCGACACCGCCGAGTTCGACCTCCACGAGCTCGACATCGCCACCGGAGAGCTCACCCTGCTGGCCCAGAGCCCCGGCCCCGGCAAGGGCTGGTTCCAGGGCCGCGACGGCGAGCTGCTCGCCACAGCGCTCAACGCCGACGGCGACCTCGAGATCTCCCGCCGCGACCCCGCGACGGGGGACCTGCACCGGCTGCTGGTGCTCGACGGCGCCGACTACCCGATGGGGATGTCCCTGGCCCAGCTCACGCCGGACAGGACCGCGATGTGGATCGACTCCAACCGCGACCGCGACCTCACCCGGCTGGTGCGCATCGATCTGGCCACCGGCGAGGAGACCGAGGTCGACGCCCACCCCGACGCCGAACTCGCCGTATCGCTGCGCACCGCCGCCAAAGCCGAGTCGCCCCTGATCCTCGGCCGGGAGACCGGGGAGCTGCTCGGGGTGCGCTACCTCGGCGAACGCCAGGTCATTCACGCCCTTGACCCGCACTTCGCCGAGGTGCTGGCCGACCTGGAAAAGCTGTCCGACGGCGACGTCGGCGAACTGTCCGGCGACACCAGCGGACAGCGGTGGGTCGTCAGCTTCTTCCATGACCGCGACCCCGAGGCCACCTACCTCTACGACCACTCCACCGGTGAGTCCCGGCTGCTGTTCCGGCCCTACCCCGGCCTCGACCCCGAGGCGCTGGCCCCGATGACACCGGTGACCATCACCGCCCGCGACGGGCTGGCGCTGCCCTCCTACCTCACCCTGCCCGTTGGGGTGGAGCCCTCAGGCCTGCCGATGGTGCTGCTGGTCCACGGCGGCCCCTGGGCCCGCGACGCCTGGGGCTTCAACCCGACCGTGCAGCTGCTGGCCAACCGCGGCTACGCGGTGCTCCAGGTCAACTTCCGCGGCTCCACCGGCTACGGCAAGGCCCACACCCAGGCCGCGATCGGTGAGTTCGCGGGCGCGATGCACGACGACCTCATCGACGCCGTGGACTGGGCGGTGGCCCAGGGCTACGCCGACCCCGAGCGGGTGGCGATCTTCGGCGGCTCCTACGGCGGCTATGCGGCGCTGGTGGGCGCCGCTTTCACACCGGACCGCTTCGCGGCGGCCGTCGACTTCGTCGGCATCTCCAACCTGGCGAACTTCATGCGCAACCTGCCGGAGGGCGCCAAGCCGGGCCTGGTCAACAACTGGTACCGCTACGTCGGCGACCCCGAGGTCCCCGAGCAGGAGGCGGACATGCTGGCCCGCTCGCCGATCAGACGGGTCGCCGACATCCGCACGCCGCTGCTGGTGGTCCAGGGCGCCAACGATGTCCGCGTCGTCCAGGAGGAGTCCGACAACATCGTCGAGGCGGTGCGCGCCGGCGGGGTCGAGGTCGAGTACATCGTCTTCGATGACGAGGGCCACGACTTCGTGAACCCGGAGAACACGATCGCCTCCCACCGCGCGGCCGAGCACTTCCTCGCCCGCCACCTGGGAGGCCGCCGCCACGGCTGATCAGAGAGGGAAGGCGAAGGTCAGTCCGCCGACGGCGAGCATGATCAGTCCGACGACGACCGCGCGCCAGATGGTCCGACGACCCGATTCCGTTCTGCGGCGGGGCCGGCGGCACCCCCGGATGCTTCGGTTCAACGCCTCACACGGGTCTGGGACCGGCGTCGGCGGTCCCGCTGGGGAGCGGCGTGGCGGCGAAGACGGAATCCGGGTCGACCGCGGACTTCACGGCGAGCAAACGTTCGGTGTTCGGCCCGTAGGACTCCGCAACCTGGTCGGGAGTCTCCGGCCCCAGGAAGTTCACGTAGCCGCCCGGCAACGAGAACGGCTCAAGCGCCGCGTGCAGCTGTTCCAGCCAGCGCAGGTGCGAGGACCCACCGCCGCCACCTCCTGCGTTGTCCTCGATTTCGCCGTCCTCCCACAATGAGATCAGCTCGATCATCAGGTGCGGTTCGCGTCGGCCGAAAGCCGTCGAGCCGAGGGGCGGACGGGCGGCGGCACCATGGAATTGATGCCACACGATCGCGGAGTACGGTGAGGTGAACTCCTGGGCGGCCCGGTCCAGGACGGTCGCGATGGAACCGGAGATGCTCTGGACGGTGCGCGTGCGAATCGCGCCCATCCGCCCGGGTGGGAACATGGCGTCCGTCGCGGCCAGCGCGGCGGAACGGGCGATCGGTCCGACTTCGGCCAGCACGGGTGTACCGAGTCCGGCCAGGGCACGCACCGGCCCGTTCTCGGCGTTGCCCACCTCGATATCCCCCGACCAGGTCGGCGCGACGTACACCGTGGGGTTCCCGTCCGGGCCGGGAAGGAAGCCCACATCCACCGTCAGCTCGTCCGGGCTGTCCTGAAGGATCCCACCGAGGCGGGCGAGAATGTCGGCGCTCTGGACGATCGGGTACAAGATGGTTCCCGACACCACTGTCGGCACGGGGTGCAGACGGATCCGCGCCGAGGTCACGACACCGAAGTTGCCGCCGCCGCCGCGCAACGCCCAGAAGAGGTCCGGATGATGTTCGGCGTCGGTGGTCACCAGTGAACCGTCGGCCAGGACGACTTCGGCGCCGAGCAGGTTGTCGGCTGCGAGCCCGAACCGCCCGGTCAGGGGGCCGTATCCGCCGCCGAGCGTGAGGCCGACCATGCCGACGGCGCCCGCCGTTCCGGTGACGGCGGTCAGGCCTGCCCGCTCGGCGGCGGATACGACGTCGGACGAGAGCGCCCCGCCACCCACCGTCGCGAAACGGCGGCCGATGTCGACCTGAACTCCCCGCATGTCGGTCAGATCGAGAACCAGTCCACCGGGACGGAACGCCCGCCCCCAGAAGTCGTGACCCCCGCCGCGCACCGAGAGCGGCACCCCGTGGTTGCGAGACGCGCGTACCCCGGCCTGCACGTCAGCGGTGGTCGCGCACCGCACGATGACGGAAGGACGGACATCGACCGCTGCATTGAACAACGTCGCTGCTTTCGCGTACTCCGGTCCGTTGGTGAGTACGCGGCCTGCGGGGATGCTGGACCGCAGCTCGGCCAGCAAGGCAGTGCTGACTGCGTCGTCGGCAATGGCATGGGCACGAGATTGCATGGTCACTCCTGTGTGTCGCTCCTGGGTGCGGCCGTCGACGGCGGCGGCATGGAGCCGGAGACCGGCGCGGTCAACGAAGTTCGGTGGCGTTCCGCCCCGGTCGGGGGCCAAGCCGCCGGACGGCCTCTCGGCGATATGTGGGAAATGGATCTGGCAAAGCCTGGGGGAGCCGGTCCGGTGTCGTTGCGCACCTCTTGCAGCACATCCCGGACCACCTTTGAGGGTGAGGCGGCCCTGCGCGACGTCGTCCCGGTCGCCGGTGGCCACGAACCCTACCGTGTCTCGAGGGTGCTCGGATCGACCGCGCCGACGCCCAGAACCCGGCGTGGTGTGATCCCGGTCCAAGAGCTTGAGTGTGCCGTTGCGGCACGGTGTTGACTCGAACCAAGGCCGATCGACATCGCTGAACAGTGTCCGATGCGGTCACGACCGGACGGCCGAGACCTGCACGAGGTCGTGGCCGGGACGCCGATGACCGAGGCGTGCTGTCGGACCTGCCGCGGACCGGGCCCCTTATCGCTCGGATGGGAGCACTCGTATGGGTATCACCTAGGATGACCACCGGGAGCACGGCGCCGTCGGGCTGGCCGAGCCGGCGAAATCCGGGCGGTGAGCGCCGTCGAACTGCTCCACGCGGCGATTGCCCGTTCGACGCCGTCGAACCGGCGATCAACGCGATCCGCCACCGACTCGACGACGACGCCCGCGCCCGCGCCCGCTCCCGTAGCCCGCTGTCCGGGCCGTTCGATCTGATCGGGACATGACGATCCCCGTCCCAGCCGCGGAGATCGGCCGGGTGGGCGCCGAGGGCCGATGGCGCAGCGACGCTGCTCGCTGCGTGCGCGGGGGCAGGTGGTCGTGGGGTGCGTACGGGCAGGTCAGCTGACCCAGCTGCCCTTGGGTGAGAGCCGACGGGCAAGGGGACGGCCAGTGTCACTGATCGGGTTGGACCACGACACACATCGGCGATCTCGCACCCGAAGTCGTCCGCCAGGGCGTGAACGAGGGCGGCGCCCAAACCCAGCACATTGCCGCCGAGGCCGGGCTGCCGCCGATCGGGCTGCACGGGCTGCGCCACGGAGCCGCCTCGCTGAGTCTGGGGGCGGGGGTGGATGTGAAGGTGGTCTCGGCCGAACTCGGCCATTCCACCACCCACTTCACCCAGGACACCTACCAGACCGTCTATCCCGAGGTGGCGCGTGCCGCGGCCGAGGCCACCGCCGCATCGGTGCCGTTGCGGGCGTGAGACCGGACGATCATTGAACCCGCCCGGCGCCGGTCCTCGGACGCTAAATGGGCATCCGGGATGGTCGGCGCGGACCTGGTGAAAGGGGCGTCGGAATGGTTCGGGTGGGGCGGATCACTAATGGTGGTCCGCCCCACCCGGCGCTTTACCGGCGTCTGCGGCGCGCATGGGGCGGCAGTTGGAGCGATCACGGGCGTGACGCTCCCCAGCGCCGGGCACGAGAGACAGGTCAAACGTTCCTCGCCGCCGGCGGTATCCCTGTGGTGCCCTCTCTTGACCGCTACGATCGCCCCGCCGGACGGCAGGGCCGCCGATCCGCGCCGACGCGAGATCAGGTTCGCCTCCCTGCACGTGAGCCGGTACCGCCCCGGGCGGGCGACTGGTCTTCCACGCGGGTATGTGGAGGTGTCGTCAGAACCCGGCGTCGGCCGTGGGCTTCCCCTCGCCGGTGCGCTCCGGTTTCGGCCGGTGACTGGCGGACAGGGCAGCGAAGGATCCCTGGAAGTACAGCAGAGGCGCGGCATCCGGATGGCCCGACAATGCCACGACCTTTCCGACGACCAGCAGGTGGTCGCCGACGCGGTACTCGTCGGCCAGTTCGCACTCGATGTGCGCCACCGCCCCGTCGAGTAGCGGAGCACCGGTGACCCCACGGTGCCATGGCACGTCGGCGAACTTGTCGCCGCCGCTCCGCGCGAACGACAGGGCCACTTGTACCTGGCTCTCGGCGAGGACGCTGGCCGCGAAGCGGCCGGTTTCCCGGATCGAGGGATAGCTCGTGGAGGTGATCGCGGGTGCGAAGGCCACCAGGGGCGGCTCCAGCGACATGCTCATGAACGACTGGCAGGTGAGCCCGACCGGACGGCCGTCGACGTCGGCCGTCACCGCGGTGATGCCGGAGCAGAACCGGCCGAGCACGTCGCGGAAGTGTGCCGGGTCCACACGCGCCGGTTTCCCCCCGCCACCGCGCGGGCCTCGGTCTGTGGCGTTCATCGCGCGCCGGCCTTAGCGGCGTCTTCGGCCGTGAGCAGTTCGGATCCGAGCTGCGTGGCATTGAGCTCCCGCATCAGTTCGGCCGGGTGCGTACGGCAGGTGCTGAAGTCCCGCCAGTAGCGTTCCAGCCGCGAACCGCTGCGCATCACGCTCGTCCCGCTGGTGCGGGCCAGCAGGTCCATCGCCTCGGTCACGAGTCGGCAGCCCTGCTGGGCCATGCTCGCCAGGCGCAGGTCGTCGGCGTGGGAGAACTCGCCCTCGCCGGCGGCATCGCGCTCACACAGGGTGTGGTAGGAGTCCCCGATGCGGTCCAATGCGGCCTCGGCGACGTCGACCAGCGTGGACATCCGGCCGTACCACTCCTGGTACTGCGGGTCCTCCGCGCGCGTCACGCGCGGGTTCCAGGTGGCCTTCTTGCCGTGCATCATCGCGGTGTACTCGTCGAGCGCCGCCCGGACCAGACCGATCTCGATGGCGAGCTGCTCTGCCATGAGCACCCCGAATATGCGGCCGGTGTACATGGGGTTCCCGTGCGCCGCCATTCCGATGTTCGGGTCCAGCTTGATGGAGGACGGTCCCATCTCTACGATGTGCTCCGCTGGCACCACGGCGTTCTCCACTCGGATCGAGTGCGAGCCGCTGCCGCGCATTCCGAGCGTGTTCCCCCAGTCGTCCAGAACGGTGCACTGGGCGCGGGGCACCAGTGCCATGCCGATGCGGGGCGCATCGTTGTCTCCGGCGGGCAGCATGACCGAGCTCATCGCATGCGTGGAGTACGGGGCGCCCGAGGAGTAGTCCCACGTGCCGTTGAGCTCCCACCCGTCCTCATGCGGCACCGCCCGGACCGAGGGGACCATGCGGGACGGTGCCACGAAATGCCCGGCTGAGCCCACCGCCTCGGCCTGCACCTCAGGGGCGAACAATCCGGCCATGATCAGTACGTGCGAGGAACCGAGCGACAGGCACCATCCGGTCGAGGGGCAGCCGCGGGAGACCTCCACGACCACGCGCATGAAGTCGGTGATCCGCATCTCGTAGCCGCCGAACGCCTTGGGCATGAGCATGCGGTAGAAACCGGCGCGCTCGAATTTCTCGTGGGTCTCCTGCGAGTAGTACGTCCGCTTCTCCGTCGCCTCCTGCTCAGAGCGAAGGTGGTCGCGCATGTCGCGGGCTCGCTGGATGACCATCTCGGCCGTGAGCCCCGGCTCAGGCTGGGGAATGGGGGACCCCACCAGTCCCAAGGTGTTCGGACCGCTGCCGGTCGTCGTCATGCCGCTTCTCCTCTCCCCGTGGCCCCTGCGCTCCGCAGGGGCGAGCCGACCGGAACCACACGGTGCGGCCATGAGGTGGTCCGGCGGCCGCCGGAGCGCTCACAACCCGTGTAGAGGTCGGTACAGGCGAGTGTCGCGGCTCCACTGCATGACCGGCGAGGAATAGGGGCGAAGACGGCGGAAACGGGAAGCGGTGGCGGATCCGCGCACGCGCCGGGATCCGCCACCGCCGCGCTCACGCGCGTACGGACGAGGCGCTGCGGGCCTGCCGCCGGAGTTCGGCCGGGCGGACCCCGAAGCGCTCGGTGAACTTCCCGGAGAAGTGTGATGGCGAGGCGAACCCGCACCGGTGGGCCACCTCCGCGACGGTGAGCATCCCGCCCTCGCGCGAGGTGATGAGGCGATGGGCATGGTCGAGCCGCCGCCCGAGGATGTACCGCGGCACCGTGGTTCGGTGGGCGGCGAAGACGCGGGAGAGGTGACGCTCGCTGATCCCGATCCGCGCCGCAACGTAGCCGGCTCCCAAGGCGGAGTCGGCAAGTCCGCGTTCAATGACCTCGCAGGCGGCGTCGAAGTGAGCACGTGGGGAGGGGGAAGCGCGTCCTCCGGCGGACATGGCGCCGACGAGTTCCAGGACGGCGGCCTCGTCGGGTCTCGGCGCGGTCTCGGAACGGGTGGCGCCTTCCAGGAGACGGCCTAAAGCGGCCACGTAAGCGCCGCTGGTGCCGTCGGTACCGATCGTCTGCGGCGCCGCAAGGTCGATCGGTCCCACCGCGTTCTCGTAGACGCCTCTGGGAATGACGACGGCGACTTCCGCCATGCCCTTGGCGGATCCGACCAGGCAGGGCAGGGTGGAGTGATGGACGAGGGCCTGCCCCGGGCGCAGCGTCCACGCACCATCGCCGGTATAGAAGGCCGTCCTGCCCCTGAGCGGGACGAGCACCCTGACGTATTCGCCCGGCTGGGCTCGGATGTGTTCGCTGTCGCGCTCGATCATGTGGGGGGCGCCGGTAACGCGCGTGAGAATCAGGGAGCCGGACCGGGCGAGCGTGGCACTGGCATGGAAACGCGGTTGCAGCGTGCGACAGCGTAAAGGCGCCACCACCCGGCTAATGCGGCTCTCCCACTGCTCCAACCGCTGGTCCTCCGGGAGAGCCGTGGTCGCCAACCGGAGCCACTGGCCGACCGATCGGGCCGGTTCGCCCATGATCACCTCCGCATCTGTCAGTCCCGCGTTTACCCGCCGATTCTGGGAACGGTCCCGATTCGCCTGACGGATCAAAGAACGATGAGTCGTCATTGTATTCGGCGAGCACGAACTCCCGATCGGGCTGCACGAGCCACGGTGCCGCCTCCCACGGCCTCGCATCGGGGGTGGATGTGAAGGTGGACTCGGCCGAACTCGGCCACTCCACCGCCCGCTTCACCCAGGACACCTACCAGAGTGTGTACCCGGAGGTCGCGCGTGCGGCGGCCGAGGCCACCGCCGCGTTGGTGCCGTTGCGGGCGTGAGACCGGCCAGTCGTTGAACCCGCCCGGCGCCGGTCCTCGGACGCGAAAAGGGCGTCCGGGATTGGCCGGTGTGGATCGGGTGAAACGGCCGCGGGGATGGTTCCGGTGGGGCGGATCACCATGGTGGTCCGCCCCGCACGGCGTTTTACCGGCCAGTGGGGGCCGCATGGGGTTCCCCGCCGGTGGCGGGGTCGTCGGCCGGTGTGCGGCGCGCAGGGCCCGCTGCGGGGTTTTCAGCGCGTATTCAGCATGGGGCCCAGGGCCGTTCGGCCCATGTGGTGCGGTCGATGGCGGTGGCGAGGGCGCCGTCGAGGTGTCTTCACCTGCGGAAACGACTGGTCCCCGACTACCGAGCACACATGGAGCACACATCGGCCCTTTTGGGTGTCCGGTTTGTTCCTCGCACCCCGTCTGACCTGGCGCACCTGGCAGGATTCGAACCTGCGACCGTCGGATTAGAAGTTGCCCAGCCAGCTGCCGGGCGGTCGCAGGGAGTGCCCTTTTGTGCCTGCTGATCCGCGATGCGAATTCATCCGGTGTCGATCGGTGCCGTTTGCATCCGGCCCGGTCCATGACCACCGAGCACAAACGGAGCACACGTTCCGCTGGGTCGTTGTTGTGGAGGCCGGCCATTTTGATCTGCCGACCGACACACTGGGCGCTTTGGTATTGTCACATTGCTAGCGCGCGCAAGTATATGCACGGTCGGGAGACAGCACACGATGGCACGGCGGGCTTCGCAACGACGGACCACGGCCGCGGATATCGCCAATGAAGTCGGCGTGTCACGCGCGACTGTCGGTTTCGTCCTCAACGAGACCCCCGGACAGAAGATCTCCGAGGCTACCCGCAGCCGCGTCCTGGACGCGGCGGTCCGCCTCGGCTACCGGCCGCACCGGGCCGCTCAGGCACTCGCAAGCGGTCAGAGCAGGATCATCCTGTTCGTCCTGCCCGACTGGCCGGTGGACTACAGCATGCGGCGCTACCTGGAGGAGGCGTCCCTCCTTCTCGACGAGGCCGGCTACAGCCTGGTCACCTCAACCCCGCACCCCAGCGGGCAGGCGCATCCCCTGTGGGAGTCGCTGAACCCCGATGTGGTCGTCGGCTTCAGCTCGTTCGGCCCTGAGGACGTGGCCTCCATGCGCGCCAACGGGGTCGGCAGGATCATCCCTTCCCCGGAGGAGGAGCCGGCGTCCTTCCGCGGGTCGCCGGCTCTCACCACCGGGCCGCGGCTCCAGGTCGAGCACCTGCACGGGCTGGGCCACCGGAGCCTGGCCTTCGCCGCTGCACCGGATCCGCGCATCGCCGCAATCGTCGCCGAACGTGCGCGCGCGGCCCAGGAGGCCGCCCGGCGGCTCGGTCTGGAGCCCCTGGAGGTGCGGCCGGTGGCCCACGACGACGAGCGCGCCGGCTCCGTGATCGCGCAATGGCGGGCGACCGGAGTGACCGGGATCGTGGCCTACAACGACGACACCGCCGCCGCCACCGTGAGTGCCGCGATCCGCGCGGGTGTGTCGGTGCCCGGAGACCTCGCCGTGGTCGGCCACGACGACAGCCCGCTGGCAGCGGTGTTCCTCCCCTCAATCTCCAGCGTGCGGCTCGACACCGCCGGGCTCGGCCGGTATCTCGCGCAGTGGGTCCTCGACGAGGTGGGCGGCCTCTCACGGCCGCACGGGCACCTCGACGTCGACGCGACCGTCGTACGGCGCGAATCCACGTGAGCATCCGCCTTTCGACCTGAACTCGGGCGCGGCGGGCCCTGGCGGCATCGCTTCCCCACATCTGCTCTCGCTGATCGATCGGGCCCGCCGGCGGCTCCGTGGGTCCGCGTGCACGACATCGGCACCGATCTCGCCCCGCGACCGCGGCTCCTGGCCGCCGACCAGTGGTACTCGCGCGGTGGACGCCTCTGGGTCCGCCCAATTGCCCCTACTTGCGCGCGCTAGTGAATGTGTCTACGATCACGTCATTGCACAACTAGCGCGCAATAGTTGCTGGTCGCGCGTTCACGCACCCCCTGGAGCCATCGCCATGACCATGAACCCCAGCGGCGCGCCAGCCCAGGAACCGTCCTCCGCGGGTGCGCAGTCGGCGTCCCCGCCGAACGAGGCGCTCACGGGCGACACCCTGCCCGAGGTCGGGGCGGTCTACATCTGGCTGATGGTGTTCGCCCAGTTCGGGGTGTTCGTCGCTTTCATCACGCCGCTGGCGATCTCCTTGTCGATCCGGGTCGATCAGCTCGCACCCGGGCACGAGGAGTACCTCGGCTACATCACCGGTTCCGGGGCGCTGGCGGTGATGGTCGCCGGTCCCGTCCTCGGCGTGCTCAGCGACCGTGCCCGCACGCGCCTGGGGCGCCGGCGCCCGTTCATGATCGCCGGAATGGTACTCGGTACCGCGTCCCTGTGCGTGATGGCCCTGGCCCCCGACATCGTCCTGTTGGGAGCGGGCTGGATCCTCGCGCAGCTCGGCTGGGGACAGGTGCTCGGAAACCTGCAATTCTCCACGGCCGACCGGCTCCCGGAATCCCAGCGCGGCAAGGTCTCCGGGCTGACCGGATTCGCCACCCAGGTCGCCCCTGTTCTCGGGGTCGCGCTTGCGGGACAGCTGACGCGGGACAACCTCCTCCTCTTCCTCGTGCCGGGCGCCATCGGCATCGTGCTCGTCACGCTGTTCGTCGTGTTCGTCCACGAGGACGACACCCGCAGCGCGACCTTCCCCGAGGCGCTGACACCCGGGTCGCTGCTGCGCAAGTACCTGTACGACCCGCGCACCTACCCCGACTACTCGTGGAACTGGCTCGGCCGCTTCCTCTTCTACTTCGGGCTCACCCTCAACACGACGTTCACGGCGTTCTTCTTCGCCTCTCGCATGGGGGTGAGCGTCGATGAAGCCGCCGGGGTGATCGCCGGAATCTCACTGTTCGGTGTTGTGGCCACCACGGTCGGAGCCATCGGCGGCGGCTTCCTCTCCGATCGGCTGCGCCGCCGCCGCGTCTTCGTGTTCGGCGCCGGGGCCCTGTTCGCGGCCGGCGCGATCGTCATGGCCGTCTCCGCGGATCTTCCCCTGCTCATCGTCGGAGCCGCGCTCACCTCCGTCGGCATCGGCGCGTTCGCAGCGGTCGACCAGGCGCTCCTGCTCGACGTGCTGCCCGAGCGCGAGACCGACGCCGGCCGCTTCATGAGCATCACCGGGTTCGCGACCTCGATCCCGCAGGCGGTCGCACCGCTCATCGCGCCGGCGTTCCTGGCCGTCGGCGCGGGCGCCACAGGGGAGAAGAACTACGCCCTGCTCTACACCGTCGCGGCCGTGTGCACATTGGCCGGAGGGCTCGCCACCACCCGGATTCGGTCGGTCCGGTGAGCGCGCCGGAAACGATCGCGACCCCACCGCCCCCCATGCAACCGCCGCCGACACGCCCACTCTCGACCCGTCCGGCACCAAGCCCGAGGAGGCCGTCTCCGTGACCATCACCCCCACACGCCTGCGCTTCGAGCACCACCGCGATCCGATCGGCATCGCCGAGACCCGACCGCGCATGAGCTGGATCGTTCCGGAGGCGCCGACCGGATGGCGCCAGTCCGGCTATGAGGTCCAACTCGACGACGGCATGACCGTGTCGGTCGAGGGCGACGAGTCGGTGCTGGTCGCGTGGCCCTTCGCGCCGCTCTCCTCCCGGGAGCGGCGGGCCGTGCGGGTGCGCGTCGCCGGAGAAGACGGTTCCCTGTCGGCATGGAGCGAGTGGGCCACCGTTGAGGCGGGTCTACTGAGCCCTTCGGATTGGGTCGCGCAGATGGTGGGCCCGGATGCGGCCGGCGCGATCGCCGCCGAGTCCTCGCCGCTCGTACGGGGCACGTTCGGGGTGCGGGATGTGCCGGTGTCTCGCGCTCGTGTCCACGCGAGCGCGCACGGCGTGTTCGAGTTGGAGGTCAACGGCCATCGCGTCGGACGCGACGAGCTGGCTCCGGGCTGGAGCGCCTATGAATCGCGCCTGCGTTACGCGACCTACGACGTAAGCGGCTATCTCACCAGCGGGAAGAACGCGGTGGGCGCGTGGCTCGGCGACGGCTGGTGGCGTGGGTTCCTCGGATGGGACGGACGCAAGGCGCTCTACGGCTCCGAACTCGGCGTCATCGTCCAAATCGAGATCGAGTACGAGGACGGGGAGTGCCAGACCGTGGCATCCGGCCCCGAGTGGAAGGCGGGCGCGGGCCCCATCCGCTCCGCCGACCTCTACAACGGCGAACACTTCGACGCGCGGCTCTTCGACACGGCGTGGTCGACCGCCGCGTTCGACGATTCCGCGTGGGAGAGCGTGACCGTCCGCACCTTCGATGCGGGCGTGCTGACCGCCCCCGACGGCCCACCCGTCCGCCGAGTCGAGACGCTCACCGCGCAGAACATCACGAGGAGCCCTTCGGGGGCGGCGATCGTCGACTTCGGCCAGAACCTCGTCGGGCGCCTGCGGATCCGCGTCAGGGGCAACGAGGGCGACGTCATCACCCTCCGCCACGCCGAGGTGCTTGAGAACGGCGAGCTCGCGACCGGTCCGCTGCGCGCCGCGAAGGCCACCGACACCTATGTGCTCCGCGGCACGGGAGCCGAGGAGTGGGCACCCCGCTTCACCTTCCACGGCTTCCGCTACGCGGAGATCACGGGCTGGCCCGGAGAGGTCGGTGCCGACGACGTCGTCGCCGAGGTGCTGCACACCGACATGGAGCGCACCGGATGGTTCTCGGCAACCGATCCCCTCGTCGGCCGGCTCCACGAGAACATCGTCTGGGGCATGAAAGGCAACTTCGTCGATGTGCCCACCGACTGCCCCCAGCGCGACGAGCGGCTCGGCTGGACCGGCGACCTCCAGGTGTTCGCTCCCACCGCCGCCTACCTCTACGACTCGGCCGGAATGCTGTCATCGTGGCTGCGCGACCTCGCCGCCGAGCAGCAACGCTACGGCGGAACCCCCATGATCGTGCCCGCGGTGACGGTCGGGTACAACGGCCCGATGGCCGGCTGGGCGGATGCCGCCACCGTCGTCCCCTGGACGCTCTACCAGTCCTACGGCGACCTCGACGTGCTGCGCCGGCAGTTCGACAGCATGGCGTCCTGGGTCGACGAGGTCGAGGCGGCAGCGGGCGCCGACCGCATCTGGGACGCCGGGTTCCAGTACGGCGACTGGCTCGACCCCACCGCCCCCGCCACGCGCCCCGAGGCGGCGCAGACCTATCCCGAGATCGTGGCGACCGCCTACTTCGCCCGCTCGGCACGGATCGTCGCCGACGCCGCCGCGCTCCTCGGCCGTGACGACGACACGGCCCACTACGGCGTGCTCGCCGACGAGGTGCGCACCGCCTTCCACCGCGAATATGTCGCGCGCTCCGGTCGCCTGCTCTCCGACAGCGCGACCGCCTACTCCCTCGCGCTCGTCTTCGGCCTCATCGACGACGCCGACGAGCGGCGGCGGGCCGCCGACCGGCTCGCCGAGATCGTGCGCGGCAACGGGTACAAGATCTCCACCGGATTCATCGGCACGCCGTTGATCTGCGACGCGCTGAGCGCGAACGGCCACGCTGAAGCCGCCTACCGTCTGCTTTTGCAGACCGAGAGCCCGTCGTGGCTCAACACGGTCGAGCTCGGCGCCACCACGATCTGGGAGCGGTGGGACTCGCTCCTGCCCGACGGCACCGTCAACCCCAGCGGGATGACCTCGTTCAACCACTACGCCTTCGGGTCGGTCGGCGACTGGATGCACCGCGTGGTCGCGGGCCTCGCCCCCGCCGCCCCCGGCTACCGCCGCCTGCGCGTGGCGCCTCGGCCGCCGCGGCGCGGATTGACCGCGGCCTCGGCACTCCTGCACACGCCCTACGGCACGGCGTCGAGCGCATGGACGCTCACCGACGGCGCGGTCGAGCTCACCGTCGTCGTGCCGGTGGGCGCCACCGCGGAGGTCGTCCTGCCTTCCGGCGCCGTGCACGAGGCCGGACACGGCACGCACGTGTACACCGAGCCCTTCGAGGTCGAGCCGTCCACACGCCGTACCGTCACCGTCGACACACCGCTCGGCGAGATGATGGACGACGCCGAGGCCATGGCCGTGCTCAAGGGCGTGGTCACGAAGTACATCCCCGAGGCGGCGGAGCACATGTCGGCGGGCCTGCGCGGACAGGACCAGGTCACGCCGCGCCAGATCGCGGCGATGCTGCCGCGCCCCGACGGTGTGCTGGCGGACCTGGAACGCGGCCTCGCCGCGGTGTCAGCGGGAGAAGAGATCCCCCTCGACGTCCTCAGCGCGCCCGAGCCGACAGCAGAGGAGGACGCCGGTCTCCAGGCCAAGGCCGCGCTGCTGACCGGCCGCGACTTCGCGTCCACGCGGGCGGCCGAGGGCATCCGGTCACTCGTCCTCGCCGACGGGCCCCACGGGGTACGCCGACAGGACGGCGAATCCGACCATCTGGGGGTCCACTCCTCACGGCCGGCGACGTGCTTTCCGCCCGGGGCGGCGACCGGATCCAGCTGGGACCGGGCGCTGATGCGCGAAATCGGCGAGGCGATCGGGCGAGAGGCCCGCTTCCTGGGAGTCGACGTCGTCCTGGGCCCCGCGATCAACATCAAGCGCTCGCCGCTGGGCGGCCGCACCTTCGAGTACCTCTCCGAGGACCCCCGCCTCGCCGGCGAGCTCGGAGCCGCATGGGTGCAGGGTCTGCAAAGCAGTGGGGTCGGCGCCTCGGTCAAGCACTTCGCCGTCAACAGCCAGGAAACCGATCGGATGCAGGTCAGCGCGGACGTCGACGAGCGCACTCTGCGCGAGATCTACCTGCCCGCATTCGAACGCATCGTCACAACGGCGCGACCCGCCACCGTGATGAGCGCCTACAACGCGATCAACGGCGTCTTCGCCTCGGAGAACGCGTGGCTGCTGACAGAACTCCTCCGCGACGAATGGGGCTTCGACGGGCTCATCGTCTCCGACTGGGGCGCCGTCAAGGATCGCGTCGAGGCACTGCGCGCGGGCCTCGACCTCGAAATGCCGTCCTCCAACGACGAGGGAACCACGGCGATCATCGGCGCGGTGCGCGAAGGGCGCCTCGACCGCGACGCCGTCGAACGCGCCCACGAACGCCTCGCCCGTCTCGCGGAGAGGACCGCTCCCGACGGCGGCACCGAACTGGACCACGACGCACACCACGCGCTCGCGCGGCGTGCGGGTGCGGCATCGGTCGTCCTGCTGCGCAACCGGGCCCAGACGCTGCCGCTGGTCCCCGGTCGCAACGTCGCCGTGATCGGCGGGTTCGCGATCGACCCGCAGTTCCAGGGCGGAGGCAGCTCACATGTCAACCCGACGCGGGTCGACATCCCGCTGCACGAACTGCGAGCGGCGCTCGGGCACGACCACGTCACCTTCGCCCACGGGTATGGCACGGACGCGGACGCCGATACCGAAGGGCTCATCGCCGAGGCCTCGG
>NZ_JBHSBH010000015.1:653458-669202 GCF_042650565.1 Nocardiopsis sediminis | reverse complement strand
CTCCGATGTCGCGGTGGTCTTCGCCGGCCTCTACGAGAGCGAGCAGTCGGAGGGGTTCGACCGTGAGCACATCGACCTGCCCGCGAGCCATGTCGCCGTGATCGAGGCGGTGGCCGCCGCGGCCGAGCGAACGGTCGTGGTCCTCATGAACGGCGGTGTCGTCTCCCTGGAACCGTGGCACGACTCGGTGGATGCGATCGTCGAGGGCTGGGCTCTCGGCCAGGCGGCCGGCGGTGCGCTCGCCGACGTGCTCACGGGCGCCGCCAGCCCCTCCGGCCGCCTTGCCGAGACCATCCCCTTCGCCCTGTCGGACACGCCGTCCTACCTCTCGTTCCCCGGTGAGAGCGACGTCGTCCGCCACGGCGAGGGCGTCTTCGTCGGCTACCGGTACTACACGAGCACCGAGCGCCCTGTGCGCTACCCCTTCGGACACGGTCTGAGCTACACCACTTTCGCCTACGACACATTCGAGGTGGAGAACACGGGCCCCGGCACCGCGCTCGCGCGCGTGACGGTGACGAACACCGGTCAGTCTCCAGGGGCCGACATCGTGCAGCTGTACGTCAGGCCCGCCGCCTCGCGTGTGCGCCGTCCGGTTCGCGAGCTCGCCGCATTCGAGAAGGTGCGGCTGGAGCCGGGACAGTCCGCAACGGTGTCGTTCGAGCTGGAACGCCGCGCGTTCGCGTTCTGGGACGTCACCGGGAAGCGGTGGTGGGTACAGCCGGGCACCTACGGCGTGCACCTGGGACGGTCCGCGGCCGACATCGCCGAAACGCGGACACTCACTCTCCAGGGGGACACGGACCTTCCCGGCCCTCTCGGCCTGGAATCCACCGTCGGCGAATGGTTCGGCCATCCCGTCGTCGGGCCGGCGCTGATGCAGGCGCTGACGGCCACTGCCGGCGAGGAGCGGCTCGCGGCGGCGGGCGACAACACCAACATGCTCAAGATGGTCGAGTCGATGCCGATGGCCCAGTTCGTACGCTTCCCGGGCGTCGAGATCACCGATGCGGCACTGGAGCACCTCATCGGCTTGAGCCGGAAAGCCGCCGCCGGTGAGGACGCCGGAACCACCCGATGAAGCGATCCGACCGCCGATCGGCCACTCGGCTCACGGCCGGCCTGGACATCGGCGACCACCTGATCACCGGCCGCAACGGCGCGATCCCCGTGCGGCGCTACCGCCGCGCGGGCGCCGAACCCGTCGCCACGCTCGTCTGGGTACACGGCGGCGCCTTCGCTTTCGGTGGACTCGACCAGCTCGAGTCCCACGCGGTCGGCGCCGCCCTAGGCCAGCGGGGCATTGAGGTCGTGGCCGTCGACTACCGCCGCGTGCCACCGTGGAACTGGTTCCGCGACCCTCCTGCCGGACGCCTGGCGGGGACCCGCTATCCGGTTCCCCTGCACGATGTGCTCGACGTCTTCGAGGTAACACGTCACGAGCAGGCTCACGCCGTGCTCGGCGGGGCCAGCGCGGGCGCGTGCCTGAGCGCCGCAGCGGCACTGGCACTCGCCCAGCAGGGCACAGCCGCCCCGCCCCTCGTCCTCGCCTACGGCACCTACCACGCGTCCCTTCCCGAGATCGCGCCCGAGATGCGTGCGCGGGTTCGGGGCCTGCGTGGGCTCACGCAGTTCCGACCGCAGACGGTCCACCGCATGAATCGCAATTACGCCGGCTCGGAGCAGGCGATGCGCGAGGCCACGGCATTCCCCGGCGGACACGATCTGCGCGCCATCACCGATGTGCTCATGATCGACGCCGGCAGGGACACGCTGCGGGCGTCAGGGGAAGCGTTCCGCCGCGAACTCCACTCCGCGGGCACAAGGCTCGATTACCACGTCGTCGCAGAAGCGGCGCACGGGTTCCTCGACCGGCCGTCGACGACGCCATTCCGGCGTGGGATCGACGCCATTGCGACCTGGCTGAGTGCAAAACGTCGAACCGACGGAACCGAAGGAAGGACCACACCACGATGACGGGGACGACCGCGCGACGCCGGGTGCTGCTCACCGGTGCCACCGGCAATTGGGGCCGCGCCGCCCTCCGCGAGCTTCGCTCACATCCGGAGCTGGAGGTCGTCGCCTTCGCGCTGCCGGGTGCGCCCGACCGCAGGATCCTTGAGGAGTTCTCCGGGATGGAGAATCTTTCCGTGTGCTGGGGCGATCTCACACGCTACGCGGATGTGCGGTCGGCCATCGCCGGCGCCGACGTGGTCCTCCACGTCGGAGCGGTCGTGTCGCCGCTCGCCGACAGCAGCCCTGCCCTTGCCCGCCGCGTGAACATCGGCAGCATCCAGAACATCATCAGGGCGGTGCGTGAACGGCCGGATCCCGCATCGGTCGCGGTCGTCGGCGTGGGTTCGGTCGCCGAGACCGGCGACCGGCAGGATCCCCACCACTGGGGGCGTGTCGGCGACCCCGTCCGGGTGTCGCAGTTCGACGAGTACGGGCAGACGAAGGTCGCCGCCGAGCGCCTGCTCGTCGAGTCGGGGATACCGAAATGGGCGTGGCTGCGCCAGACGGGCATCTTCCACCCGGCGATGCTCGAGATCCGCGACCCGATCATGACGCACTCGCCGTTCGGCGGCGTCATGGAGTGGGCGACCGCGGAGGATTCGGCACGGCTGCTCGCCGGAATCGCGGCCGGCGCCCCCGACGAGTTCTGGGGCGGCATCTACAACGTCGGCGGCGGCGAGGGATGGCGTCTGACGAACTGGCAGCTCCAGGTGGCGATCGGTGCCGCCATGGGCGTGCAGGACATCCGCACGTGGTACGACCGCAACTGGTTCGCGACCCGCAACTTCCACGGCCAGTGGTACACCGACAGCGATCGCCTCCACGCGCTCGTGCCCTTCCGCAAGGACACCTTCGCGGAGGCCATGGGCCGGGCGATCGCGGCCGCCCCGAAGTCGGTCCGGTCCGCGGGAAGGGTGCCCGGCTGGATCGTGAAGAACCTCGTCATGAAGCCGCTCACCCGCAGACCGCGGGGCACGATGGCGGCCGTGCGGGCCGGTGACCGCCAAGAGATCGCGGCGCACTTCGGCTCCTACGAGCAGTGGCGTCAGATCGGCGACTGGTCGACGTTCCGTGAACCCGCACCGACGCGCACACCGAGCCACCTCGATCACGGATACGACGAGGGCAAGAGCCCCGCAGCCTGGACACCTCTGGACTACGCCGAGGCGGCGGCCTTCCGCGGTGGCCGGCTCCTGACGACTGATGTGACGACCGGCGACATCGCGACCCCGCTCGTGTGGCGTTGCGCCTTCGACCACGTCTTCGCCGCGAGCCCGCGCCTGGTCCTCACCGCCGGACACTGGTGCCCCGACTGCGTCCGCGACCCCGCGGGATACGCCCGCCAGGCCGAACGCAACCCATTCCTCGCCCAGATCGAGAACGATTATCAGCCCGGCACACCGGAGGCGGTTTGAGCGCAGCCCCCGAAGTGAGATCACACGAACCCGCACGGCATTCGTCGATCCGGCCGAGGGCCGGGCAGCCGCCCATCAGGCGAGTCCCCGGCCCTGAGCGGGCACCGACCACGGTGTTCAGCGGTTCAACCGGGCAGCGAGATGGGATTCGATCGCGTCCGCGGCAGCCCTGGCGCCACCCGACTTCTGCAGCACCCTGCTCATGTCCGTGACGTTGCCGGCCACGGCGGGATCCGCGTGGACCTCTTCGACTGCCTGTCGGATCAGGTCCGGCGACAGACGGCCGGTGAGATGGCGGCCCAGACCGAGCTGCTCGATCTGGCGGGCGTTCGCGACCTGCTCGGGCTGCTGCGGCACAGCCACGATAGGGACGCCGTGATACAGGGATTCCATCGTGGAGTTCATTCCCGTATGCGAAAGAAAAATATCGGCGTTCCGCAGCACATCCAGCTGGGGAAAATATGGTCGAATCTCGACATTGGGCGGGGCGCTTCCGAGCTCCGCTGGATCGACCTGGGCTCCAATCGCCAAAGCGACGCGCCACTTTGAATCCCCGAAGGCGTCAATGCACATCTGGTAGAATTCGGTGTTGCGGTTGAAGGGCGATGTTCCCAGAGAAATGAACAGCAGTGGGCCGCCGCCCGGTGGCGTCCAGGTTCCGTCATCGTTGCGAGCCCCCAGGCTCGGTCCAACGAAGTAGAATCTTTCGTCGAATGTGTCAGCTGCCGGCTGGAACTCACGAGGGATGAAGACGATGTTCAGCGGTGCGGGTGGGCCTTCGAACAGGTTGATCGCCTGCCCGCCCATCTCATCGGCGAGTTTCAAGCCGACCTCCCGCATTTGCTGGAACAAATTCCCCGTCTCCCCAGGCGCATTTCCTGCACCCGATTCAGCCATGGACTGGAAAGAGAAGTTCTCGTTGGCAGCATAGGTGGGGTGGAGCGCGATCGCCGGGACCCCGACGCGGTCGGCCGCACGCTGCCCCGGGAGCGTCAGCGTGTTGTCGTAGCACACCGCGTCGGGCCGTTGCTGTTCCACATAATCGTCGATGATTCCGTCGCCGATGATCTGTGACTGGTAGCGGATCAACGTCTCCATCATGTGGCGCATCACGGTGCCCCAGTCGCCAGGATGGGAAGCCGAATTGACCACCGGAAGGGCCAGTTCGGGCAGGGGGACGAGCGCGGCTCCAACGGATTCGATTGCGAAACGAAGGCGTTCGTCGGTCGCGTAGGAAACACGATGGCCGCGCCCGACGAGTTCTCTCACCAACGGCAGGGTCGGATTAATGTGACCAGCAGCACCAATACTGGTAAAAAAGACGTGCATTTGATGCAATTTCCTTTCGTTGAATGCGCACGGGTCGAAATTGGTTCACGGGGATCGCGAGGATCCGAAGCCGAGCCCGGACCGATTCTCGGCTGATCGGGAGATAAGCCACCGTCCCCAGGCATAGCCCACGGGCCGTGCTCAGGCCCGTGTCGGCCCTCCGGCAGGGATCTCTGTCTCAAGGCCGCCCTTTTCAGGTTCGGCAAAAGTGTCGGCCAACTTCTTTTCCGGCAGAAGGAACGCCAGAACCAGTCCTGCTGCGAAGACGGGGACCAGGTAGCCGAAGACCGGGGTGAGGGCCTGCTGGTAGGACAGGATGACGGCGTCCTGGATCTCGGTGGGGAGGGCATGGACCGCAGCGGGGGTCAGGGACTCTGTACGTCCGACAGCCTCGGTCGCCGCGACCGGTATGCGGTCGGCGAGTTGCTCGGTGAGGCGGTGGGTGAACACGGCGCCGATGGCGGCGGTTCCCAGGGTGGCGCCGATCTCGCGGAAGAAGTTGTTGGACGAGGTGGCGGTGCCGACGTCCCTGCCGGGGGCGTCATTCTGCACGGCCAGGACGAGGGTCTGCTGCATCATCCCGACCCCCGCACCCATCAGGAAAAAGTAGGCTCCGACCACGACGAGCGGCGTGTCCGTGCCCAAGGTGGACATCAGCAGCGCGGTGACGGTGACGACGGACGAGCCGAGGACGGGCCACACCTTGTAGCGGCCGGTCTTGCTGATGAACTGACCGGAGGGGATGGCGGTGATGATGATGCCGACGACCATGGGGATCAGGAGCAGTCCCGACTCGGTGGCGCTGACTCCGTAGACCATTTGCAGATACGTGGGCATATAGCCGATGACGGCGAACATCCCGATGCCGATGGCGACCATGCCGATCAACGTGGAGATGTTGAAGATGCGGCTGGCGAAGAGCCGAGGCGGGATCACCGGCTCCGCGGCGCGGGTCTCCACGATGAAGAACGCCGCCCAGGCCAATATGGCGCCCGCGACGAGGCCAAGGATGACCGGGTCCGACCAGTCGTACTCCGTGCCGCCCCACATGGTGACAAGCACGGTGCAGGAGACGGCGACGGCCATGAGCGTGATGCCCATGTAGTCGATGGTGGCCTTGGTGGCCTTCGAGGGCAGCCGCAAGGCGAAGGCGGAGACGGCCAAGGCGACGACACCGAGCGGAAGGTTGATCCAGAAGGCCCAGCGCCACGCAGCGAGATCGGTGAGCCAGCCGCCGAGCAGCGGGCCGATCACGGAAGCGAGGCCGAAGACGGCGCCGATGGGGGCCATGTACTTGGCACGTTGGCGGGGCGGAACGAGGTCGGCGATGATCGCCTGCGAGGTGATCATGAGCCCGCCCCCGCCCAAACCTTGGACGGCGCGACCGATGATGAGTACCGTCATGTTCTGGGCGGCCCCGGCCAGGACGGATCCGGCGATGAAGACCACGATGGCACCGAGGAAGAGGCTTTTGCGGCCGAGGAGGTCACCGAGGCGGCCATACACCGGCATGCTGATCGTGGCGGCCAGAATGTAGGCAGTGGTCACCCAGGCCATGTGCTTCACGCCGTGTAACTCGCCGACGATGGTGGGCAGCGCGGTGCTCACGATCGTCTGGTCGAGAGCGGCCAGCAGCATCGCGGTCATCAGAGACGCGAATATGAGGCCGAAATGGCGCGGGAGTGCGGCCGCATCCGTCGGGACGGGTCTCCCGGTCGCGCCGGATTCTTCTTTCATCCCGGAAGGCGTGGCTCTGGCCATCATGGGGCTCCGAACTTCATCGTGGTCGGTCGACATCAGGTGAAGTCGTGGGTGCCGGGCGCCAGCAAATCCTCAAGTACCGTCACAGCGCGCTGCACGTAGAGGACCGGAGAGTCGGAGCGGTCGTCGGCGGTGTCCTGTGACCAGCGCTCCATACCGCTGCGGACGGCGGTCATCGCAACAGAGGCGATCAAGTCCGGGACCTGCTCGTCCGTATCCGGGTCCATGCGCTGCGCGACAGTGGCGGCGAGAGTCAGCCGGGAGGCGTCGAATCGCGCCATGAGAGCGGCGAAGACGGTCGGCGCACTGTGCGCGAGCTCGAAGACGTCGTGGACCTCACTGCGTTCCGGCGGATCCTGAGCGAGCTGCTCGATGAGCAGACGGGTCAAATCCGTGAGGACGTCGCGAGGGCGGCCGGGGCCGCCTTCGATGAAGCGGGCGACCAGATCGGGCGACAGCTCCGCGGGAGGCTGCTCGACCACGGCAGACTCCTTGCTTGGGAAGTAGTTGAAGAACGTTCGCGGCGAGATGCCGACCTCGGCGCTGATCATCTCGACGGTGACCTTGTGGAAGCCGTGTTCTCGAGCCAATCGGAGCGCCACCACATGAATCTCACGCCGCGTTTCACGCCGCCGACGGTCGCGCAGACCTTCACCAAGTGATCCCATGCCAACATGATTGCACAGTGTGCAAAATTTGCGCAAACGGCACTAGTTGCAGTATGCGTATGTTTCTCTACCGCAGCGTGACGGCCCCGTTCATGAACTGGTGCGGCCTTGTCGCGTCTCGCACCACACCGCCTTCGATGGTTGCCATGTGTGCAGCGTCGCTCGATTCCGGCTGGTAGCCGAGGGAGTCGGGGCGAAGAACCTCGGCGACACCTACCAGACCGTCTACCCGGAGGTCGCCCGCGCGGCGGCCGAGGCGACCGCGGCGCTGGTGCCGTTGCGGGTGTGAGGTCCAGCGGGTAATGAGCCCGCCGGGTGCTGATCCTCGGACGCGAAATGGGCATCCGGGGTGGTCGGGCGCGGTTCGGGCGAAAGGGGCGCCGGAATGGTTGGGGTGGGGCGGATTACCAGGGGTGGTCCGCCCCACGCCGTGTTTTACCGGCCCGTGGGGCGCGTATGGGGCCGCCCTGGGGTGCCGTTGGGCGGCGGGGGTGGATCGGCCGGTGTGGGGCGGCTGGTGGCGGCGACGAGGTCGTCCCCGAGGTGCCTTCATCTGCGGGGCGGACTGAGTCCGGACTACCGAGCACACATGGAGCACACATCGGCCCTTTTGGGTGTCCGGTTTGTTCCTCGAACCCCGTCTGACCTGGTGCAGCTGGCAGGATTCGAACCTGCGACCGTCGGATTAGAAGTCCGATGCTCTATCCACTGAGCTACAGCTGCTCGATTCAATTGTGTCGTGTTGGGGTGGGTGGGGGCGACGCGGCCGGGTGGGGTGTGGAGGGTGCTGGGCGGGGCTTCGGGGGTTGAGGGACACTCTAGGGTATTCGGCAGATGTCACCCATCGTCGGGCAAAATAATAACAACTACGGACATTCGTAGTTGCGTCTCGTTAGCACGCGGGCTCCACCAAATCGGCTGCTATTGGGCTCCGACGACACGTTACCCGTGATCAAGCGCCTGTGTGGCGTGCGGTCCTGGCGTTTCGTGAAGTTCGTTACGCGGGGTCGGGTCTCCGCGGTGGGGCGGGCGGTCCTGTGGGGGGATAACGGGCTGCTCAGAAGACCCACCATGCGCCGACCGAGGTTGCGAGCGCCATGATCATAGTGCCCAAGGGGTCCTCCGCGTCTGCCCGGGTCGTCCTGGTGGACCACCGCCTTTCCGTTTCTCTTCGCTGCGCCCTGCTCAGGGCCTTGTGGGTACGGGTTCGCTAGGGGAATCTAGGCCGTGGCCCCGTCCCGTGCATGCGGAGGGCGGGGACATGGCGCAATCGTGGGGAGCCCTGTACGGGCGCGTTACCTTGGACGGCGTGACATCGCCGCATCGACGCCGCATAGCAGCCGCCACCGCGATCGGGCTCCTCGCCGGGGCCGTCCTGGACCGTGTGGTGCCCGATCCACGCCGTGGGCACCCGGTGGCGGTCTTCGGCGCCGCCGCCGGGCGGCTGGAGCGCCGGATGTACGCGCCGAACCGGGCGAGGGGCGTCGCGTTCGCGCTGCTCGCTGTGGCTCCTGTCGCCGCCCTCGGGGCGCTCGCCGGGCACCGGGCCTCGCCGATGCGGCACGCCGTCGTCACCGCGGCCGCGACCTGGGCGGTCGTCGGCGGGTCCATGCTCGGGCGGGAAGCCGGGCTGATCGCCGATGCCCTTGAAGCGGGGGACATCGAGGAGGCGCGGCGCCGCCTTCCGCACCTGTGCGGGCGCGACCCGCGGGGCCTGGACGAGAAGGCGATCGCTCGCGCCGCGGTCGAGTCCGTTGCCGAGAACACCTCGGATGCGGCCGTCGCACCCCTCGTGTGGGGTGCCGTGCTCGGCGTGCCCGGGCTGCTGGGCCATCGCGCCGTCAACACGCTCGATGCGATGGTCGGCCACCGCTCACCGCGCTACGAGGACTTCGGCTGGGCGGCGGCGCGGATCGATGACGTCGCCAACTGGGCGCCCGCGCGGGTCACCGCCGTGCTGGCCTGCGCTTTGGCCCCGGTGGTTTCGGGAGACCCGCGTGCGGCCCGCCGGATCCGCGCGCGCGATGGCGCCCGCCACCCCAGCCCGAACGCCGGCCACTGCGAGGCGGCGTTCGCCGGGGCGCTGGGTCTGCGCCTGGGGGGCATGAACGTGTACGGGCGGCGGGTGGAGCACCGCCCCGAGCTGGGGGAGGGGCCGCGTCCTGAGGTGCACGACATCCGGCGGGCGGTGCGGCTGGCCCGCGCGGTAACGGCCGCCGCCGCTGCGCTGGCCGCCGCTGCGGCCGCCGCGCCCGCTGTGCTCGACTCCCGAAACTGTTGCCGGGAAGGGCGAGTGTGATGCGGCGGACGGGGCGTGGGGCGCCGGCGTTGTTGGTTGCGGGGACTACCTCGGACGCGGGCAAGAGTGTCATCGCGGCCGGGCTGTGCCGGTGGCTGGCCAGGCAGGGGCTCAAGGTGGCGCCGTTCAAGGCGCAGAACATGTCGCTCAACTCCGTCGTCACCCCCGATGGGGCCGAGATCGGCCGGGCGCAGGCGATGCAGGCCGCCGCGTGCGGGATCGAGCCGAGTGCGGCCATGAACCCCGTTCTGCTCAAGCCCGGCGGCGACCGGCGCAGCCAGGTCGTCGTGCGGGGCCGCGCCATCGGCGAGGCCGATGCGCTGAACTACCGCGACTACAAGGAGCGGCTGCGCCGGGTGGCGGCGGAGAGCCTGGCGGAGCTGCGCGCCGAGTACGACGTGGTGATCTGCGAGGGCGCGGGCAGCCCCGCGGAGATCAACCTGCGCGCCGGCGACATCGCGAACATGGGGCTCGCCCGGGCCGCGGACCTGCCAGTGCTGGTCGTCGGCGACATCGACCGCGGCGGGGTCTTCGCCGCCATGCACGGGACCCTGGCGCTGCTGGAGCCCGCTGATCAGGCGCTCATCGCCGGGTTCGTCGTCAACAAGTTCCGCGGCGCCCCGGAGCTGCTCGAACCCGGGCTGGACATGCTCCGCGGGCTCACCGGCCGGCCCGTCTACGGTGTGCTGCCCTGGCTCGACGGGCTCTGGCTGGACGTCGAGGACTCGCTCGCACTCAGCGTGGACCGCGGCCCGATGCGTCCGCCCCAGGGCCCGGAGACCCTGCGCGTGGCGGTCGTCCGGACACCGCGCATCAGCAACTTCACCGACATCGACGCGCTCACCGTGGAGCCCGGTGTCGACGTCCGCTTCGTGACCGCCCCCCACGAGATGGAGGACGCCGACCTCGTCATCCTCCCCGGCAGCCGGGCGACCGTGGCCGACCTGTCCTGGCTGCGGGAACGGGGCCTGGCCGACGCCGTTGCCCGACGTGCCCGCGCGGGCCGCCCCGTCCTGGGCATCTGCGGCGGGTACCAGATGCTGGCCCGGGCCATCGACGACGATGTGGAGTCGGGCGCCGGACGGGTGCCCGGCCTGGGCCTGCTTCCGGCCGAGGTCCGGTTCGCGGCGGAGAAGACCCTGGGCCGGCCCGAGGCCGTGGAGTACGGCCATCCGGTCGTCGCCTACGAGATCCACCACGGGGTCATCACGGTGGACCCCGATGACCCCGCGACGGTGCCCTTCCTCGACGGGTGCCGCCGTGGCTCGGTGTGGGGGGCGACCTGGCACGGGGCGTTGGAGAACAACGGGTTCCGGCGGGCGTTCCTGGCGGACGTGGCCCGGACGGCGGACCGGGGGTTCGTGCCCGCTCCCGATACCGACTTCGCCGCGGAGCGCGCGGCCCGGCTGGACGCGCTCGGCGACCTCGTCGAGAAGCACATGGACACCGGGGCCCTGCTGCGTCTGCTGGAGGACGGAGTTCCCGAGGGGATGGCGGTCGTGCCGCCTGCCGGGGTGTCCGGCGCCTCTTCGGCTGGGGTGGGCGGAGGCGGGTGATCCTCTGCGGTCCGTGCCGAGCCGTTCGTCGCCGATCGGCGGGGGCGCTCACGCGTTCGTGTGGGGCTGTGGACGACGGGTGGCGGGGATGTCGCCGGCCGGTTACGGTTGGTGGTGTTCAGCGGTCAGAGGATACGCGGACCCCTCCGGCCCACCGTGGTGGGCGTGGTCAGGGGCTCCTGCGACGCGATGGGGGCCGCCAGTCCGTGCCCGTACGGCCAGTCCGGCGGGCGATCCCCTCACCTCTGTGGAGGCTCCGGTGACCACCACCGATTCCGCTGTGTCCGCATCCGCCGATTCCACCGCCTCCGCCGGCTCTCACGGGTGCCCCGATGAATCCGACCCGGCCGGCCACGGCGACCGCGTCGTGCTCACTCTCGATCCCGCGACGCTGGGCGAGCTCCGGCATGCCGCGGGCCGGCAGGATCTCGCGTCCTACCTGTGCGTCCTGGCCGGGCGCCATGCCCGCTGGAGCGAGCTGCGCGGATGGCTGTCGCAGCTCGAAGCCGCCTACGGGCCGCTGCCGCCCGAGGCGCTGGAGCGCGTCCACCGGCACATGCTGGGTCTGCCCAAGCACAGCCGGGCGGGTTCTCCGTCGTTGTCGGTCGTCTTCAGCGCCGAGGAGTTCGCCGCTCTGGCCACCTCCGCGGGCGACCGGCCGCTGGCGCCGTTCGTCCGTGATCTCGTGATCGACCATCTGACCGCCTCGGGTTCCACCGATTCCGGTCCCGGGGGTGCCGGGCCGGGCTGCTGAGCGGTGCGGGCGGTCGTGCGGGCCACGGCCGCCCGGCCGGAGGAATCCGGCCCGTGGTGGTCCGTCCGTGGCGGGCGGGCCCCGTCTCCGGGGGCCTGCTCGCTACATCGCGGCGAGGCTGCGCGCGTAGTTGACCTGCTGCATCACCTGGTGGCCGGTGCCCGGGCCGTGGGCGGGGATCATCGTGGAGTGGAACACCCCGTTGCCCTGCACGGTCACCTGGACGTGCCCCGACACCTTGCGCTCCCTGATCAGCAGGAACAGCAGGCCCAGCAGGCAGAACCAGAAGAAGAGGATGGCGATCACGATGGCGTAGGCGGGGATTCCGTCGGACACCGTGGTCATGTCGGTGACCGTCCAGGTGCTCCCCTTGATCGGGAACCTGCCCGCCGGGGTGATCACCTCGGTCTGTGTGATGGTGATGTCGCCGATGGTGGCCAGCGGCGGGTGGCCGCCTGCCGGAGCCGGCATCGCCTGCCAGCCGCCGGTCTGCGGAGTCTGCCCATAGGGAGCCAGCTCCCCGTAGCCGGGCGCGGCCGGCTGCGCATAGGGGTCGGTACCGGGCGCCTGGGGGTATTCCTCGCCCGGTCCGGGCTGTTGGGGGTAATGGGTCATGCTGGGATTGTGTCAAACCCCGGGAGGTGATCGGACCGGACGGGGGACCAGCGCCGATCCGGTCCGGTGCCTTCTGCGAGGATGGTCGCCGACGGCGCGACGGAACGCGGTGCGAATCCGCGGCTGTCCCGCAACTGTGAGGGGGGAGCCCGCCTCGAACGACGCCACTGCCGGACCGTCCGGTGGGAAGGCCGAGGCCGGCGCTGATCCCCGAGCCAGGAGACGCCGCACCGTCGTGACACCTGTCCGGTCGCGGGGCGAGGACCCCGCACTCTGTGAAGAGGGACCCGCGTGGCCGCCACCATCCTGCTGCTGTCAACGGCCGACACCGATCTGCTCGCGGCCGGCGCCGCCCGAGCCGGTTTCCGCACCGCAAACCCCGCCCGCACCTCACCCGAAGACCTCCCCGCGCTGCTCGACGGCGCCGACATCGCCGTGGTCCGCCTGCTGGGCGGGGTCGAGGCCTGGCCCGGCGGGGTCGAGGCCCTGCGGGCCAGCGGCCTGCCGCTCGTGGCGCTGGGCGGCGAGGCCGCACCCGACCCCGGGCTGATGGCGCTGTCCACGGTCCCGTCGGGTGTCGCGACCGACGCCCACGCCTACCTGCGCGAAGGCGGCGTCGCCAACCTCCGCCAGCTGAGCCGGTTCCTCTCCGACACCGTCCTGCTCACCGGCGAGGGGTTCGACCCGCCGCAGACCATGCCCGAGTTCGGCGTGCACGAGCGCCCGGCCCCCGCCCCCGATCCCGGCGGGCGCCCCACCGTGGCCGTCGTCTTCTACCGCGCCCACGAGCTGTCGGGCAACACCGCCTTCATCGACGCGCTGTGCGACGCGATCGAGGACGCCGGCGGCGTCCCCCTGCCCGTGTTCTCCGGCTCGCTGCGGGGCCTGTCGCCCGACTCCGCGCCGGAGCTGTTCGCGCTCCTGGGCCGGGCCGACGCCATCGTCACCACCGTGCTCGCCGCAGGCGGCGCGGTGGCCGCCGACGCCAGCGGGGGCGGCGACGAGGACGCGTGGGACGCCGGAGCGCTCGCCCGGCTCGACGTCCCGATCATCCAAGGGCTGGTGCTCACCTCGGGACGCGACCAATGGCGGGCGTCCGGCGCCGCGCTCACCCCCATGGACGCCGGGATGCAGGTCGCCATCCCCGAGTTCGACGGCCGGCTGATCACGGTGCCGTTCTCCTTCAAGGAGATCGGCGGCGACACCGACTCCGGCCTGCCGCTGTACGCGGCCGACCCCGAGCGCGCCGCGCGCGTGGCCGGCATCGCGGTGCGCCACGCACGCCTGCGCTCCGTTCCCGCGGGCGAGCGCCGCCTGGCCGTGGTGCTGTCGTCCTACCCCACCAAGCACTCCCGGGTGGGCAACGCGGTCGGCCTCGACACCCCCGCTTCGGCCGTGCGGCTGTTCCGCGACCTCGCCGCGCGCGGCTACGACCTCGGCGGCGACGACACCCTGTGGCGGGTTCCCGGCCCCGACGAGGACCGCCGTGACGACGACGGCGACCCGCTGATCCACGCTCTCATCGCCGCCGGCGGCCACGACACCGAATGGCTCAGCGAGGACCAGCTCGCCGCCGCCACCGCCCGCGTGCCGCTCGACGACTACCGCCGCTGGTTCGACGCCCTCCCGGCCCCGCTCCGCGACTCCATCACCGCCCACTGGGGCGAGCCTCCCGGCGAGCTCTACGTCGACGACTCCGGCGGCCGGCCCGAGATTGTGCTCGCCTCACTGCGCTTCGGCAACGTCGTCCTGATGATCCAGCCGCCGCGGGGCTTCGGCGAGAACCCGATCGCGATCTACCATGACCCCGACCTGCCGCCCTCCCACCACTACCTGGCGGCCTACCGGTGGCTGGAGGCCCCGCGCGGCTCCGGCGGGTTCGGTGCCGACGCCGTGGTGCACCTGGGCAAGCACGGCACGCTGGAATGGCTGCCGGGCAAGGGCCTGGGCCTGGCCGCCGACGACGCCCCCGATGCCGTGCTCGGCGACCTCCCGCTGGTCTACCCCTTCATCGTCAACGATCCCGGCGAGGGCACCCAGGCCAAGCGCCGCGCGCACGCCACGATCGTCGACCACCTCGTGCCGCCCATGGCGCGCGCCGACACCTACGGCGACATCGCCCGCCTCGAACAGCTCCTCGACGAATACGCCCTGGTCAGCGACCTCGACCCGGACAAGGCGCCCACGCTGCGCGCGCAGATCTGGACCCTCATCAAAGCGGCCGAACTCCACCACGACCTGCACCGCGAGGAGATGCCGGGCGACGACGAGTTCGACGACTTCGTCATGCACGTCGACGGCTACCTGTGCGAGATCAAGGACGTGCAGATCCGCGACGGCCTGCACACCCTGGGCGCCGCCCCCGAAGGCGAGGCGCGGGTGAACCTGGTGCTGGCGGTGGTGCGCGCCGCCCAGGTGTGGGCCGGGCGCGCAGGGGCGCTGCCCGGGCTGCGCGCTGCCCTGGCCGCGGCCTTCGGCCTGCGCGAGGCCGACCTGCTCGCCGACCCGGGCGCGCGCATCGAGGTCCCCGCGGCGCTGACGGAGCTGGTCGACGGCCCGGCCCGCACCGCGTCCGACGCCGTCGACCTCCTCGAAGAACTGGCGCGCCGCCTGGTCGAGGCCATGGACGCCCGCGGCTGGCCGGCGGACGGGGCCGGCCCCGTGGTCGCCGAGGTGCTGGGCGCCGACCTGCCCGATGCCCGCGCGGTGCTCGACTTCGCCGCCCGCGAGGTGGTGCCGCGGCTGGCCGCCACCGGCGGTGAGATCGACGCCGTGCTGCACGCCCTCGACGGCGGCCACGTCCCCGCCGGGCCCTCCGGCTCTCCCACGCGCGGCCTGGTCAATGTGCTGCCCACCGGCCGCAACTTCTACTCCGTCGACCCCAAGGCCGTGCCGTCGCGCAACTCCTGGGACGTCGGCCAGGCCCTCGCCGACTCGCTGATCCGCCGGCACCTGGACGACACCGGCGACTACCCCCGGTCGGTGGGCCTCACGGTGTGGGGGACCGCCGCCATGCGGACCCAGGGCGATGACGTCGCCGAAGTTCTCGCCCTGCTGGGAACCCGCCCCACCTGGGACGACGCGTCGCGGCGGGTCACGGGGTTCGAGGTCGTGCCCGCCGAGGAGCTGGGCCGGCCGCGGATCGACGTCACCCTGCGGATCTCCGGCTTCTTCCGCGACGCCTTCCCGCACGTCATCGGGTTGCTCGACGACGCTGTGCGGGCGGTGGCGGAGCTGGACGAGTCGCCGGAGGTGAACTACCCGCGTGCGCACGCCCTGGCCGACCTCGCCGGCCACGGCGACTGGCGGCGCGCCACCACCCGGATCTTCG
>NZ_JBHSBH010000015.1:620101-653438 GCF_042650565.1 Nocardiopsis sediminis | reverse complement strand
GCCGCTGATCGACTCCCGCAACTGGCGCGACGACGCCGACCTCGCCGAGGTCTATGCGGTGTGGGGCGGCTACGCCTACGGCCGGGGCCTCGACGGCCGCGATGCCCGCCCCGACATGGAGGCGTCGTTCCGGCGGATCTCGGTGGCGGCGAAGAACCAGGACACCCGCGAGCACGACATCGTCGACTCCGACGACTACTTCCAGTACCACGGCGGCATGGTCGCGATGGTCCGCCGCCTCACGGGCAGCGACCCCGCCGCCTATGTCGGCGACTCCGCGGTGCCCGACCAGGTGCGTACCCGCACGCTGGGCGAGGAGACGCGGCGCGTGTTCCGCGCCCGTGTGGTGAACCCGCGGTGGATCGCGGCCATGCGCCGACACGGCTACAAGGGCGCCTTCGAGCTGGCGGCCACGGTCGACTACCTGTTCGGCTACGACGCGACCGCCGGCGTGGTCGACGACTGGATGTACCAGAAGCTCGCGGAGAGCTATGTCTTCGACCCCGAGAACCGGGCGTTCCTGAGCGAGTCCAACCCGTGGGCGCTGCGGGGAATGGCCGAACGCCTGCTGGAGGCCGCCGACCGCAAGCTGTGGGAGCGCCCCGACCCCGCGACCCTCGAGGGGCTGCGGGCCACCTACCTGGAGCTGGAGGGTGATCTGGAGGACGAGGGCTGAGCCGTTGGTGTGACCTGACGACACTGCGGCCCCGGCCCTGGCCGGATGCGGTCATTTTGGCTCCCTTGCGCCGCCGCCCGATGTCTGTACCGGTGTGCGTACTCTTGGTGTTACCGCTGGTAGCGCATTGCGGTACCGCCACGGGGGCGCCGCAATGGGTCGAGGCCACCGAATGTGAATCGCTTTCGCGAACGGCGCGCGCATGCGTAACCTGCCGCCGACCCCGCGCGAACGAGGTACGCCATGACCATCCCCCGTGCCCGCCTCCGCGCCGCCGCAGCGGCGACGGCCCTCACCACGCTGCTGACCGGGGCCGCCGCCGGCCCCGCGGCGGCCGACGACCACCCCTCCACCGCCGAGCTGATGGCGGCCGTCGAGGACTACTGCTCCGGCGGCACCTGCCGCGACATCCTCACGCCCGGCCAGAACGGCAACGCCACTCTCGTCGAGATCCTCGGCAACCAGCTCTTCGGCACCCGCCCCGAGCACGCCGACACTCAGATCGGGCCCTACGGCGACCTGCTCCACGACTACGGCGGCCTGACGCCCGAGAACCTCGGCGACTACTACCTCGACTCCGCCTTCGGGGTGGCCCCCGAGGACATCGGCGAGGAGTACCGGCCGCGCGACGACGTCACGATCGTCCGCGACGACGACCACGGCATCCCGCACATCTACGGCAGCACCCGCGAGGGCACCATGTTCGGCGCGGGCTACGCCGCCGCCGAGGACCGGCTGTTCCTCATGGACGTACTGCGCAACCTGGGACGCGGCCAGGTCACCCCCTTCGCCGGGGGAGCCGAGAGCAACCAGGTGCTGGAGCAGAGCCTGTGGCGCGGCGCGCCCTACACCGAGGAGGACAAGCAGGCCCAGATCGACCGGGTCGCCTCCGGCAGCGAGCGGGGCGCCCAGGCGCTCGCCGATGTCGACGCCTACCTCGAGGGCATCAACGCCTACATCGCGGGCTCCCAGGAGCGCAACGACTACCCCGGCGAATACGTCCTGACCGGCCACAAGGACGCCGTGACCCAGGAAGGGGAGATCGAGGAGTTCCGCCGCACCGACATCGTGGGCATCGCCTCGATGGTGGGCCTGCTGTTCGGCGGTGGCGGCGGGGGAGAGGTCCAGTCGGCCCTGCTGCGCGCGTCCTTCGTCGCCGAGTACGGCGAGGAGGAGGGCGATGCGCTGTGGCGCTCCTGGCGGATGGAGAACGACCCCGAGGCCGTCACCACCGTCCCCGGCGAGTTCCCCTACACCGCGACCCCGGAGGACCCGGTCGGCGAGGCGCCGCCCGATCCCGGATCCGTGGTGCCCTACGACATCGTCCACGACGAGACCGGCGCGGCGGGCGGCGGTGACGACCCCGCTGCGGCCCCCGCCGACACCGGCGGTGAGCCCGGCGGCGGCCCCGGCACGGTCGACGACCTGCCCGACGCCGACCGCGAGGAGCTGGAGGACCTGGCCGCCGACGGCGACACCACGGCCGCCGAGGGCATCTTCAACGACGGCGTGCTGCCCGCCGGCTTCCTCGACGGCAAGGCCGGGATGTCCAATGCCCTGCTGGTCTCGGGCGAGCACACCGAGAGCGGCAACCCCGTCGCCGTCATGGGCCCCCAGACCGGCTACTTCTCCCCGCAGCTGCTCATGGTCCAGGAGCTCCAGGGCCCCGGGATCAGCGCCCGCGGGGCGTCGTTCCCCGGTGTGAGCTTCTACGTGCAGATGGGCCGCGGCGCCGACTACGCCTGGAGCGCGACCTCGGCCAACCAGGACATCACCGACATATTCGCCCTGGAGCTGTGCGAGCCCGACGGCTCCGCGCCCGACACCGGCTCCCGCAGCTACCTCGACGGCGGCGAGTGCGTGGCCTTCGAGGAGCTCAGCGTGCACAACGAGTGGTCCCCGACGGTCGCCGACCAGACGCCCGCCGGCTCCTACACCCTCACGTCGCTGCGGACGCCCTACGGCCTGATCGACTCCTTCGGCACGGTCGACGGCACCCCCGTGGCCTTCGCCACCCGCCGCTCCACCTACCTGCGGGAGGTCGACTCCATCATCGGCTTCCAGAAGTTCAACGACCCCGGCGCGATCACCTCGGCCGCCGCCTTCCAGGAGGCCGCCATGGACGTCGGCTACGCCTTCAACTGGCACTACGCCGATGACGAGGACATCGCGTTCGTCAACTCCGGCGCCAACCCCGTCCGCACCGAGGGCACCAACCCCAACATGCCCATCGATGTCGCGTCCGCGGCCGGGTGGTCGGGCTGGGACCCCGGCACCAACGGGGCCGACTACACCCCGCTGGAGGCCCACCCCAACTCGGTCAACGACGACTACTACGCCAACTGGAACAACAAGCCCGCCGCCGGCTACACCTCGGGCTATGCGACCGGGTCGGTGCACCGCGGCGACCTGCTCGACGGCCGCATCTCAGGCCTCATCGACGAGGGCCACGCGTTCACCACCGCCTCGCTGGCCCAGGTCATGGCCGAGGCCGGCAGCACCGACCTGCGCGGCGAACAGGTCCTGCCCGAGCTCCTGCGGGTGCTCGACAGCGGCCCGGTCGGCGACCCTGAAACCGCCGCCGCGGCCGACGCGCTGCGCGCCTGGCTGGCCGACGGCGCCCCGCGCCGCGAGCCCGAGAAGAGCGCCGGCGAGTACTCACACGCCGACGCCGTCCGCATCATGGACGCGTGGTGGCCGCTGCTGGTCCGGGCCCAGTTCGAACCCGGGCTCGGCGGCGACCTCTACACCGAGCTGAGCACGGCCGTGCAGGTCGACGAGTCGCCCTCGGGCAACATCGGCGGCGGCGACCCCGGCAGCATCAACCAGGGCCAGCCCCACCGGGGATCGGCGTTCCAGTACGGCTGGTGGTCCTACGTCGACAAGGACCTCAGAGCGGTGCTCGGCGACGAGGTCGACGGCCCGCTGGGCGACGCCTACTGCGGCGGGGGCGACCTCGACGCCTGCCGCACGGTGCTGGCGGAGTCCCTGGCCGAGGCCGCGGCCGTCCCCGCCACCGAGGTCTACCCCGGCGACGACGAATGCGACGCCGGCGACCAGGTCTGCGCCGACTCGATCGTCCACTCGCCGCTGGGCGGCATCAACCTCCAGCGCGTGGCCTGGCAGAACCGGCCGACCTTCCAGGTGGCCGTGCAGTTCACCGAGGGCCGCGGCTGACCCCGCCGCAGCCCGCTCCGCCACCCGCAGCGGGGCCGGTCCACGCGGACCGGTCCCGCGCGGCGGCGCCCGCGATTCCACCCCCGCATCCCCGGGGCGAATTGTGTGCTTTCTCACCGTCCGCTGGGTAGGTTGGAAGTAGCCGCCACCTGAGGGGAGGCCGGTACGACATGCCGATCTGGGTCCTCTGGCTGATCGCCGCCGTCGCCCTGGGCGCGGCGGAGATGTTCACCCTGACCCTCGCCCTGGGCCTGCTCGCCGTGGCCGCGCTCGTCGCGGGCATCGCCGGCGCCGTGGGCCTGGGGCTCGCCGTGCAGGTGGCCGCGTTCTCGGTCACCGCGGTCGCCGGCCTCGCGGTCGTGCGGCCGATCGCCCGCCGCCACCTCCGCCAGCCGCCGCGGCTGCGCTCGGGCACCGACGCGCTCGTGGGCAGGTCCGCTGTGGTGCTGGAGGAGGTCACCGGCGAGCACGGCCGGATCAGGCTCGTGGGCGAGGAGTGGTCGGCCCGCTCACTCGACGAGGACCAGGTGATCCCGGCGGGCATCCGCGTGGACGTCCTGGAGATCGACGGCGCCACGGCCGTCGTCCATCCGCGCGAGGCCCTTCCCTAAGGGGGCCGTGCGCCCGCTCCGTCAACACGAACCCGACCGACTTGGCAGGCAGCAGATCATGGGTCTCAACATCCTGTTCCTCGTACTCGCGGTCCTCGTCGTCATCGTGGTCACGACCACGGTGCGCATCGTGCCGCAGGCGCGGGCCTACAACATCGAGCGCTTCGGCCGCTACATGCGCACGCTCCAGCCCGGGCTGAACTTCATCATCCCGGGGGTCGACCGGGTGAACACCAAGTTCGACCTGCGCGAACAGGTGTTCTCCTCGCGCCCCCAACCGGTGATCACCGAGGACAACCTCGTCGTCAACATCGACACCGTCCTCTACTACCAGATCACCGACCCGCGGGCCGCCGCCTACGAGGTCGCCAACTACCTCCAGGCCATCGACCAGCTCACCGTCACGACACTGCGCAACGTCATCGGCGGCATGGACCTGGAGAAGACGCTCACCTCGCGCGAGGAGATCAACACGCGGCTGCGGGGCGTCCTCGACGACGCCACCGGCAAGTGGGGCATCCGCGCCAACCGCGTCGAGATCAAGGCGATCGACCCGCCGCCCACCATCAAGGAGGCGATGGAGAAGCAGATGCGGGCCGAGCGCGACAAGCGCGCCGTCATCCTGCACGCCGAGGGCGAGCGGCAGTCGCGCATCCTCACCGCCGAAGGGGCGCGCCAGCAGGCGATCCTGGAGGCCCAGGGCGACCAGCAGGCGCGCATCCTGCGCGCCGACGGCGAGGCCAAGGCGATCGAGCGCGTCTTTCAGGCGGTGCACGCCAACAACGCCGACTCCAAGGTGCTCGCCTACAAGTACCTGGAGACCCTGCCCGACCTCGCCAGCGGGGAGGGCAACACCTTCTGGGTGATCCCCGGCGAGCTGACCCAGGCCGTGCAGAACGTCAGCCGGGCGTTCTCCGAAGGCAGGGCCGGCGCGGGCGAGGGCGAGCGGCCCGAGGGGGAGGCCGCCGAGGACACCGAGGAGGGGGCGCCCCGGCAGCTCACCCCCGGCGATCCGGCGGCGGGGCACAGCGCGGCCAGGGCCGCCGACGAGGCCGCCGAACTCGCCGCCGAGGCGGTGGCCGACGCCCGCAAGGAGGCCGACGCCGCTGCCGCCGCGCCCGGCCGCAACAACCGCCAGAACGGGGACGGCGCCTAGCCGCCCCGGCCCCGCCCTTGCGGCGGGCAGGGGGCGGCCGCTCAGGCGGTGAGCACCAGCTTGCCGGTGGTGCGGCGCGACGCGAGGTCCTCGTGGGCCCGCGCCGCGTCGGCCAGCGGGTAGCGGCCGCCGATGCGCACGTCCAGCCCGCCCGAGGCCACGAGCCCGAAGATGTCGGAGGCGCGCTCCAGCAGCTCCGCGCGGTCGGCGATGTAGTGGACCAGCATCGGGCGGGTCAGGTACACCGACCCCGCGGTGTTCAGCCGCTGCGGGTCCACCGGCGCCACCTTGCCGCTGGACTGGCCGAACAGGGCCAGGGTGCCGCGCAGGCGCAGGCTGTCCAGGCTGGCCTCGAACGTTGCGGCGCCCACACCGTCGTAGACCGCCGCGGCGCCCGCGCCGCCGGTCAGCGTGCGCACGGCCGCGGCGATGTCGGGGCGCTCGGCGCCGTCATCGGTGCCGTAGCGGATGACGTCGTCGGCGCCGGCCTCCCGCGCCAGCGCCTCCTTGGCCTCGGTCGAGACCGTCCCGATGACGCGCGCCCCGCGCGCCTTGGCGAGCTGCACCAGCAGCAGGCCGGTGCCGCCGGCGGCGGCGTGCACCACGACGGTGTCGCCCTGCTGCACCGGGTAGGTGGAGTAGGTCAGGTAGTGGGCGGTGAGCCCTTGGAGCAGAACGGCCGCCGCCTGCTCGGTGGTCACGCCGTCGGGCACCGGGACGGTTCGGTCGGCGGGCACCACCGCCCGCTCGGCGTAGGCACCGGGGACCATGACCCAGGCAACGCGGTCGCCGACAGCGACACCGGTCACGCCCTCGCCCACCTCCGCCACGGTCCCGGCGGCCTCGACACCCGGGGTGAACGGCGTGGGCACCGGGTAGGCCCCGCCCCGCTGGTAGATGTCGATGAAGTTGACACCGGCGGCTTCGACGTCGACGGCCACCTCGCCGGGGCCGGGTCTGGGGGCGTCGACCTCCGCCACCTGCATGACCTCGGGGCCGCCCTGCTTCTCGATGACGATGGCGCGCATGTGGAACCTCTCCGTCGGCGATCGGTGCTCGGCGGCGGGCCGCCGGGCCCGCCGCCGACCAGCCTAGGAGTCGTCCGATCGCCCGGAGGCGGGGGGCTCGCCGTCGGCGGCGGGGAGCTCGTCGAGGCGGAAGTCGTCGAAGGCGATCGCGGTGTTGTCGCCGCCGCCCGCGCCGCGCTTGGCCACGACGCCGACCATGCGCGGCTCCTCGGCGTCGTCGGGCAGCAGCCGGTCGTCGACGGCCTCCAGGACGTGACGGCCGTTGACGTAGAGGTTGAGGGTCATGGTGTCGGCCCTGCGGTCGGCCTCGCAGGTCATGGTGACGGTGTTGACCGCGGGTTCCTCGTCGCGGTCGCCGGTCGCGGCGAATCCGGGGACGGAGTCGGCACTGGCCATCACCGACCCGTTCTCCTGACCCCCCATCCGCCTGAGCTCGGCACCCTCGCCGTCGATCCGGACGAGCCCTTCGTACATGGTCACCACGTCCGTGTCGTCGTCCTCCTGCCGGAAGCAGCGGACACCGAACTGCCCATAGGGCTGTCCGGAGCGCACCTGGACGTCGGCGCTCACCGAGACGTTCTCGGGGATCTCGGCCTCGAACGGGGCCCACTCGCCGCGGCTGGGCTGATCGGAGTCGCTCTGCACGATGAGGAGGAGCTGTTCGTCGTCATAGCCGCCGCCCGAGGTGGTGTCGCTGGGGTCGTACTCGTCCAGTCCTTCCCACTCCCCGACCACGGCGAAGTCGTCCTGGAAGATGCTGGTGCCCTCGGGCGGCCCGTCGCCGAAGAGCCGGACCGCGCCGATCGCGGCGACGACCGCCAGGACGACCGCGCCCGCGCCGATGCCCATGGCGGTGGTGCGGCGCCGCGGGGACGACGGTGACCCGTCCCCGGGAGTGCCCGGACCGTTGGGGCCGGCGGGGCCGTGGCCGAACGGGCCGCCCGGGCCCATGTGCCCGAGGCCGTGGGGCGGTCCGCCGTGGAGGGGGACCTGCGCTGCGGTCGGCGCGTAGGGGACCTGCCCTCCGGTGGGCGGGTACGGGGCCTGTCCTCCCGTGGGCGGATACGCGGGCTGCGCCCCCGGCGCAGAGCCGTAGGGCCCGTTCCCGGAGACGACGCCGGGGCCGGGCTGTGGCGGGCCGTAGGCCGGCTGCGGCCCCGATGGGGTCTGGCCCGCCGCCGAGGGATAGCCGCCCGAGGGCGGCATCGGCGCCTGCCCCTCCATGGGGCGGGTGGGCGGAACCTGCCCGCCGGTCGGCGGCGGGGGAGGGCCGGTGGGCGCCGCACCGGGACCGGCCGGGGGGCCGGTCACGGGGGTGGCGCCGGGGTCCGGAGCGGCTTCGGCCCCCGCCAGGGCGCCCGCTGCCGCGCCGGCTCCCGCGGCAGCGGCACCGGCGGCGGCCCCCGAGAGCCCGGTGGGCCGGGCGGTGGACGGCGGGGTCCACGACCGCACGACGGACCGGTCGACGGTCGAATCAGCGGGGTCGTCCTGGCCGACGAGCCGGTTCAGCAGCTGCTGGGCGGTGGGGCGGTCGGCGGGGTCCTTCGCCAGCGCCTGCCGCACCAGCGGCTCCAGGCCGGGGTCGAGGCCCTCGAGGCCGGGCTGCATCGAGCTGATGCGGTGCAGGACGGCGGGCACCGACGGGGCGTCGAAGGGGGCCTTGCCGATGCCGGCGTAGGCGACCAGGCAGCCCCAGGAGAAGATGTCGGAGGCCGGCGTGACGTCGTTGCCGAGGACGAGTTCGGGGGCGAGGTAGGCGGGGGTCCCCATGAGCTGGCTGGAGCGGGTGACGGCGCTGTCGTCGTCCAGGGCGCGGGCGATCCCGAAGTCGATCACCTTGGGGCCCACCGCCGACAGCAGGACGTTCGCGGGCTTGAGGTCGCGGTGGACGACGCCCGCCCGGTGGATGGCGACCAGGGCGGCGGCCACGCCCATGGCGAGGCTGTCGAGCGTGCCGCCGAGCATCGGGCCGTCGGTGGTGATGGCCTGGGAGAGGTTGGGGCCCGGCACGTACTCCGACACGATGAACAGCGGATCGCCGTCGAGGCGCGCGTCCAGGACCCCCGCCGTGGAGAACCGCGCGACCTTGCGGGCGGAGGCGACCTCGCGCGCGAACCGGCGGCGGAAGTCCTCGTCGTCGCTCAGATCGGGGTGGATCAGCTTGACCGCGACGAGGCGGTCCGATGCGTCGCGGGCCAGGTACACGGTGCCCATGCCGCCGCGGCCCAGGCGCCCCTCGATCCGGTAGTTGCCGAGTTCGCGGGGGTCGCCGGTCCGGAGGGGCTTGGCGCTCTCGTGCCCGTTTGGCGTCACAGTGCTGGGTTCCTTTGCGGGGTCGCGTCATTCGCGCCTCATGGCGTATCGGGGGCCGAGGCGCGGAGGGTGCGGACGCCGCCGGAGGTACGCCATGTAAGGGAGGGTCGCCACGATTCTAGACACGTGCGCTGATGCCGCGCTTCCAGCGGGTTGCCCGCCTGGGATAGAATGGGAACACGTGTTCGAATTTCGGCCTGCCCTTCCCCGCGGGTCCCGCTCGGCGTGCGCGCCGACCGGCGATGGTGAGGGAGGCCCGCGGGTGGGGCGCATCTTCGGCGTGCAGATCACGGTGGCCGAGCAGGACGGCCGGCCCGTGCGCTTCACCTGGGAGGGGCGCATCTATGTGGTCCGCCGGATCATCGACCACTGGGTCACCCTGCGCGCCGACTGGGCGCCCCACGCCGAGGACCGCCTGCCCCAGCGCACCTACTGGCGGGTCGAGGCGGGCTCCCAGGACGTCTCACGCGGGGTCTACGAGCTCCGGCACGATTCGCTCACCGGCTCCTGGACCCTGGCACGGGTCTGGGACTGACCCTCGGGGCCCTCAGGACCGGCGCTGTTCGACCGCGCCGATCAGCCGCGCCTCGGCGTCGGCGCCGGGGCCCACACCGGGCATGCGCAGCAGGTAGGCGGCGCCCAGCACCCACCACAGCCCGATGATCCCCCACTCGTAGGGCCACGTCAGCGCCGCCGGCATGCCGGGCAGGTACAGCACGCCCAGGCCGATACTGGCCGCGACCGCGAGCGCCCCGACCACGGTGCCCGCCGGGGTGCGGAACGGGCGTGCCATGCCGGGTTCGCGGCGGCGCAGCACCAGGAACGACAGGGCGACCATCAGGTAGGCGACCACGATGTTGATGCCCCCGGCGTTGACCAGCCAGACGAGCATGGGCTGGCCGAAGAGCGGGGCGATGACCGACAGCGCCCCGATGAACAGCACCGCGTTGCCCGGCGTGCGGAACCGGGGGTGCAGGCGGCCGAACCAGGCCGGGATCATCCGCGACACGGCCATGGCGTACAGCAGCCGGCTGGCGCCGATGAGGAACGCGTTCCAGCTGGTCACGATCCCCGCGATGCCGCCGAGAACGAGCAGCTGGCCCATGGCCCTGCTGCCCCACAGCTCGGTCATGGAGTCGGCCGAGGCGAGTTCGGACTGCGCCAGCACCTCGGGCGCCAGCCCCGAGGACACGGTCAGCATGATCAGGATGTACCAGGCCGAGGCGCAGGCCACCGACACCACGAGGATCCGGCCCACCTGCCGGTAGGGGATCTTCACCTCGCTCGCCGACTGCGGGATCACGTCGAAGCCCACGAACAGGAACGGCACCGCGACCAGGACCGTCACGATCCCCGGGACGCCGCCGGTGAACAGCGGCTGCATGTCCGTCGCGGAGCCGCCGGTCAGCGACCCCACCAGCAGGAGGGCCCCGGCGGCCAGGAGGAACAGCACGGCGACGGTCTGGAAGACGCTCGCCGGGCGGATCCCGATGTAGTTCAGCGCCGTGATCGCGATCGCCGAGACGATCCCGACCGCGGCCCAGCTGGCGTGGACCTCATAGCCCGCCACCGTCCATAGGTAGCCGACCTGCATGTCGGGTGCCAGGTAGAGCACGGTCTGCGGCAGGGCCACGGCCTCGAAGGCCACCACGGAGACGTAGCCGAGGACCATCGCCCAGGACGCGACGAACGCGCCGCGCGACCCCAGCGCGCGCAGCGCGTAGTGGTGCTCGCCGCCGGCCTGGGGCATGGCGGCGACCAGCTCGGCGTAGGTGAGGCCGACCAGGGCGATGATCACGCCGCCGATCACGAAGGCGAGGGCCGATCCGAGGCTGCCGGCGGCGTTGATGAACTCGCCGGTGAGGACGACCCAGCCGAAGCCGATCATCGCGCCGAACGCCAGGGCGAGGATGTCCCAGCGGCCCAGGACACGCATGAACCCCTGTTCCTGCTGTGGTTCCTGCGTGCTCGAACTCACGGGGCCTCCACATGGGGGTGCGGACGTGCAGGGGTTCAGCGTGCCCCGGAGATCATCAAAAGGGAATCCCCCTGTTGATCCCGAATTGCGCACGATCGGGAAATTCACCGATCCGACCCGGCGGGGTGATCTCCCGGAATCACCGCGGCGCCGCCGCCCCCTACAGAGGGGGGCGCCGCAGGCCGAAGCCGGTGGCCTGCTCGAAGGCGTGGCCCACCTCCAGCACCCGCCGCTCGGCCAACTGCGGGCCCACGATCTGAAGGCCCACGGGAAGCCCGCCGGGGGTGAACCCCGCGGGCACCGACAGCGCGGGGCTGCCGGTGACGGTGATCAGGTAGGACGAGCGCATCCAGTCCAGGTAGGTCTCCTGGGCGACCCCGTCGATGTCGGCGGGGTACTCCAGGTCGGCGTCGAAGGGGACCACCTGGCTGACCGGCAGCAGCAGGACGTCGTAGCGCTCGAAGAACGCGCGCGTCCGGTGGAAGATCGCGGTGTGCAGCCGCTCGGCGCGGGAGAGGTCGTCGCCCGTGAGGGCGAGCCCGGCCTCGGTGTTCCACACGATGCTGGGCTTGAGGCGGTCGCGGTCGGTCTCCAGGAGCGGCCCGAACTTGCTCGCGAACTGCCAGGCGCGCAGCGTGCGGAACACCTCCTCGGCGCCGCTGAGGTCGGGGGCGTCCTCGGTGACCTCACAGCCCAGGCCGGTGAACACCGACAGCTGCGGCTCCAGGGTGTCGAGCACCGCCCGTTCCGAGGTGAACGCGCCGCCGAGGTCGGGGGTCCAGGCCACCCGCAGGCCGCGCAGATCGCGGTCGAGCGGTCCGGCGAACACCGACCCGGGCTCGCGCACGGAGATCGGGCAGCGGGGGTCGGGCCCCGCCTGCACCGACAGCAGCAGCGCGGCGTCGGCGACATTGCGCGCCATCGGGCCCTGGACCGAAAGCGTCGACCAGCCCATCTCCTCGGGGAACCGCGGCACCCGGCCCGGCGAGGGGCGCAGCCCGACGACGTTGTTGAACGACGCGGGGTTGCGCAGTGACCCGCCCATGTCCGAGCCGTCGGCGAGCGGGTGCAGCCCGGCGGCCAGGGCGGCCGCGGCGCCCCCGCTGCTGCCCCCGGCCGAGCGCGACGTGTCGTAGGGGTTGCGGGTGGTGCCGAACACCGTGTTGAAGGTGTGCGATCCGGCGGCGAACTCGGGGGTGTTGGTCTTGCCGATCGTGATCGCGCCCGCGGCGCGCATCCGCTCGACGACCAGCGTGTCGTGCTGGGGGACGTGGTCGGCGTAGATGGGGGACCCGAACGTGGTGCGCACGCCGGCGGTCTCGTGGGTGTCCTTGTGGGCGACGGGCAGGCCGTGCAGGGGGCCGACATCGGCGCCGTAGGCCAGCCGCTCGTCGGCCGCGCGGGCCTCGTCCATGGCCCGCTCGGCGCAGAGGGTCACGACCGCGTTGATCGCGGGGTCGGTGTCCTCGATGCGCTCCAAGTGGGCCTCCACCACCTCGCGCGCCGAGATCTCGCGTGCGCGCAGCAGCCGAGCCAGCTCCCGTGCGGGACTGTAGGCGATGTCCTCGTGCATGGGGGTCTCACAATCCGGACCGGGGGCAACGTCGTCCAATTAGCGGACCTTGCAAGAAATCCCAGGGCTTCAGCCCCGGGATCAATTGCATCCTAACGGGGTGGCTCGGGGCGCCACCGTATCGCTGCGTCTCACGGGTCCGGCGACAGTGCCTCACCAGGTGTACGTGACCAGCCTCCGCCGTTGAACTCCGCGATTTCGCGCCGAACTCCTCGATGGCCTTCCGAAGGATCTCCTCGCAGCGGCTGAGCACGGCGGGAAGGCGCTGCGGGAAGACGGAGTGAGCGTGGAGAGTGGGCGTAGCGAGCGGTTCCCCCATGCGCACGTCGGGTTCGATTCCCGTCGATGTTGCATGTAGTAATGCTATGGTCTCAATTCGTGAAGATAGTTGTATCCGTGAAGCTCCGGCCGATGCCCGAGGCGGCGTCGGCTCTGCGTGACGAGCTGCACGGCTGCAATGAGGGCGCCAACTGGGTGTCCTGGGTCGCGTTCGAGCACTTCGGGCTCAAGGTCCGTGAGTACGCTCTGCGCAAGCTCGTCTATGCGGGCTTGCGCGAGCGAGGCATCAAGTCCGCCGCCGCGCAGCAGCTCATCAAGAAGGTCACCCATGCCTATACAACGCTGCGGGCGAACATCAGGGCCGGGAATTTCGGCAAGGAGGGATCCAAGCGACGCAAGAAGGCCGAGTCCAAGCCGATCGTCTTCCGCACGGATGCGGCTCAGGCGTACGACCACCGCAATATGGGCTGGGACATCGATGCCCAGGCGGTTGCCATCACCACCCGCATGGGCCGGTTGAAGGACATCGGGTTCGTCTGCTCCCCCGGAGCGCTGAAGACGCTTGCCCAGTACCGAAAAGGCGAAGCAGACCTGATCTGCCGTGACGGCGCGTGGTACCTCATCGCCATCTGCGATGTTCCCGAGCCCGAGGTGTACGAGCCGGAGGGGTTTGTCGGCGTCGACCTCGGCATCGCCAATATCGCCACCACCTCTACTGGCTACCAGGCGGCCGGGCGCGGCCTCACCCGGTACCGCAGGCGGCAGCTCAACCTGCGTCGGAAGCTTCAGAAGAAGGGCACCCAGTCTGCCAGGCGGCGGCTCAAGGCGCGTCGCCGTAAGGAAGCGCGCCACGTCAAGAACACCAATCACGTCATCGCAAAGACGATCGTGACCGAGGCTGAACGCACCTCGGCCGGGATCTCCCTGGAAGACCTCAAGGGAATCCTGCAGAGGGTACGGCTCCGCAAGCCCCAACGGGTCACCCTCCATTCCTGGGCCTTCGCCCAGCTCGGAGGCTTCATCGTCTACAAGGCACGCCGCGCTGGCGTGCCCCTCGTCCACGTCGACCCCCGGTACACGTCGCAGATTTGCTGCGAGTGCGGCCACACGGACAGGAGGAACCGTGTGGACCGGGGTCTTTTCATCTGCCGGGGCTGCGGCGTCGTTGCGCATGCGGACCGGAACGCTTCCCGCAACATCGCCGCCCGCGGCGAGACCGTGTGGAAAGCGGGGCGTGAGTCACGCGCCCCGGTCACCGGACCACAGGTCTGATGGCCAAGACGCGGGAGGCAACCCCACAGCCAGTGAGGCCCTACCTGCAAGCTCAGGGCTCCAGCCCCGAGAAGCTGACAGCATCCCCGCAGACCGGCCCCTGCGTCAGCCCTTCACGAGATCGCGCAGCGCCCGCAGCCGCGGCTCGTCGCGCACCCCCGCGAGCAGCAGGGTCGTCACCGGGCTCTCGCGCCAGGCCTGGAGGCGTTCGGCGATCCGCGGCAGCGGCCCCACCAGGGCCAGGCCGTCGGCGAGCTCGTCGGGCACGGCGTCGACGGCCTCGGCCCGGCGCCCCGCCAGGAACAGGTCCTGCACCTTGTGCGCCTCCTCGGCGAAGCCGAGCCGGACGAACAGGTCGAGGTGGAAGTTGCGTTCGCGGGCGCCCATGCCCCCGATGTAGAAGGCGTAGGGCGCCTTCGCCAGCCGCAGCGCCTCGCTGGTGTCGGCGTGCTCGACCACCGTGACCGTGCAGGCGATGTCGAAGCCGGCGGGGGCGGCGGCGAGCGCGTCGGCGTACAGCGGGGGGCTGAGCCGCGGGTGGTAGAACATCGGGACCCAGCCGTCGGCGATCTCCGCCGCCAGGGCCACGTTCTTGGGGCCCTCGGCGCCCAGGTACACCGGGATGCGCGGGCGCAGCGGGTGGGTGATCGACTTGAGCGGCTTGCCCAGGCCGGCGCCGCCGGGGTAGGGCAGCGGGTGGTGCGGGCCGTCGCCGGTCACGGGCGCCTCGCGCCGCCAGACCTGCCGCATGATGTCGATGTACTCGCGGGTCCGTTGCAACGGGCGGGGGAAGGGGCGGCCGTACCAGCCCTCCACCACTTGGGGCCCCGACACCCCGATGCCCAGCCGCAGCCGGCCGCCGGAGAGGTGGTCCAGGGTGAGGGCGTGCATGGCGGTGGCCACCGGGGTGCGCGCCGACATCTGGGCGATCGCGGTGCCGAGCCCGATGTCGCGGGTCCGGGCGCCGTACCACGCCAGGGGGGTGAAGGCGTCGGATCCGTAGGCTTCGGCGGTCCACACCGACGTGTAGCCGAGTGCTTCGGCCGCCCGGACGGTCTCCGTCGCGTCGTCGGCTGCGGCCCCCCAGTAGCCCACGGCGAGACCCAGTTCCAGATCGTCGGCCACCGGCGCTCCCTCATTCGTCGTCGCGCCCCTGGGGCGCATACTAGAACGTGTTTCAGTTCGAGGAAAGGGGTGCCGGCGGTCCGCCGCGTCCGTTGGCGGGGGGCTCAGCCGCCTCCGCCTCCGCCGCCGTCCCCGCCCCCTCCGCCGCCTCCACTGTCTCCGCCGCCCCAGCCGCCTCCGCCGCTGTCGCCCCCGCCCCAGCTGAACCAGCCGCCGCCGTCACCGCCGCTGCTCGATCCGCCGTGGTGCGCCTCTTTGCCGCCGTCGCCTCCGGAGCTCCAGCCACCGCTGTAGTCGCCGCCCGCATAGCCGCTGCCGCGTGCCCGTCGCCGGGGCGGCGTGCGCCCGCCCGAGCGGTTGAGGGCCCGGCCGGCGATCCTGACGATCAGCAGCACCACGACTCCGGCCGCCACGACGGTGAAGCCCATTTCGATCACGCCCACGCCTGCTCCTTCCTCTCCATCACGGCCCGCGCCGGGTGCGTTCACGGCGGCGGGATACATCATGGGACGCCAATCCGGTCCGGGCGGTTCGGCCGATTCCGGGCCGGTTTCGCGGGCCGGCCGGAGGCACCCGGCGGCCGGAGGCGCCGCGAGGGCGTGTGAGATCGTGGTGGGCGGCGCCGACCGGCGGGCGACGTGATGCCCCGCCGTCGGCAGGAACCCGGTGTGAATCCGGGGCGGTCCCGCCACTGTGACCAGGGAGCGAACCCGCGACCATCGCCACTGCCGGAAGTCCCGGCGGGAAGGCGGCGGGGGAGCGGCGATCTGGGAGCCAGGAGACTGCCCGGCGCCATGACCGACCCCTATGGGCGTGGACTCCCGAGGAAGGACCGAACAGCGTGGGCGCTTCCGCTCGCTACCCCTTCACAGCGGTCGTCGGAATGGACGACCTCAAGCTCGCCCTGCTGCTCAACGCGGTGTCGCCCGCTGTCGGCGGGGTGCTGGTCCGCGGCGAGAAGGGGACCGCCAAGTCGACCGTGGTGCGCGCCCTGGCCGCGCTCCTGCCCGGGATCGGCGTCGTCCCCGGCTGCCGGTTCTCCTGCGACCCCGCCGCCCCCGACACCGGCTGCCCCGACGGCCCCCACGACACCGGCGCCGCCGCCGAACAGCGTGCGGCGCGGCTGGTCGAACTGCCCGTCGGCGCCAGCGAGGACCGCCTCGCCGGCTCCCTCGACCTCGAACGCGCGCTCACCGAGGGCGTCAAGGCGTTCGAGCCGGGGCTGCTCGCGGCGGCGCACCGCGGCGTCCTCTACGTCGACGAGGTCAACCTCCTCCACGACCACCTGGTCGACCTGCTGCTCGACGCCGCCGCGATGGGGACGTCGCACGTCGAGCGCGAGGGCGTGTCGGTGCGCCACGCGGCCCGGTTCCTGCTCGTGGGCACGATGAACCCCGAGGAGGGCGAGCTGCGCCCTCAGCTGCTCGACCGGTTCGGCCTGACCGTGGAGGTCGCCGCGACCCGCGACCCCGCCGAGCGGGCCGAGGTCGTGCGCCGCAGGCTCGCCTACGAGGCCGATCCCGCCGGCTTCGCCGCCCGCCACGCGGGCGAGGAGGCCGAGCTGGCCGCCCGCATCCGCGCCGCGCGCACGCGCCTGCCCGGCGTGGCCCTGTCCGACGCCGCTCTGCGCCAGGTCACCGCGGTCTGCGCGGCCTTCGAGGTCGACGGCCTGCGCGCCGACATCGTCACCGCCCGCGCCGCCATGGCCCTGGCCGCGTGGCGCGGCCGCACCGAGGTCACCGGCGACGACGTCCGCGACGCCGCCCGCCTGGCCCTGCCCCACCGCCGCCGGCGCGACCCCTTCGACGCCCCGGGCCTCGACGAGGACCGCCTCCGGCAGGCGCTCGACGACGCCGGCGACGACGACCCCGAACCCCCCGATGGCGGCCCCGCCGGGCCGGACGGCGCTCCGGGCGACGGCCCCGAAAGCCCCGCCGGAGCGGGGGAGTCCGACCCGGGAGCCGCGGACGGCGCCGGACCCGCCGACGGCCCCGGCCCCCGGCCGCAGCCGGACGGTTCCGCGGCGCCCGGCGCCGCCGGGCCGCGGCCTCCGGGCACCGAAGGCACCGGAAACCCCCGGGACGGCGGACCGCCGTCCGGCGCCGGTTCCGGCGACCCCTCCGGGGGCGACGGCACCCCCGCCGAAGCCGCGCCCGCCTACCGGCCCCGGCTCTTCAGCGTCCCCGGAACCGGCGCCGGTGCCCCCGGCCGCCGCTCGCGCGCCGAGACGCCCCTGGGGCGCACCACCGGCGCCCGCGTCCCCGCCGAACGCATGGGCGCGCTGCACCTCGCCGCCACCGTGAACGCCGCGGCCCCGCACCAGCGCGCACGCGGGCGCGACGGCCGCGGCCTCATCGTGCACCGCTCCGACCTGCGGGAGGCCGTGCGCGAGGGGCGCGAGGGCAACCTCGTGCTCTTCTGCGTCGACGCCAGCGGCTCCATGGCCGCCCGGCAGCGCATGCGCGCCGTCAAGGGGGCCGTCCTGAGCCTGCTGCTCGACGCCTACCAGCGCCGGGACAAGGTCGGCCTGGTGACCTTCCGCGGGCGCGGCGCCGAACTCGACCTGCCGCCGACCTCGTCGGTCGAGGCGGGCGCCCGCCGCCTGCGCGACCTGCGCACAGGCGGCCGCACCCCGCTGGCGGCCGGCCTGCTCCGCTGCGCCGACGTGCTGCGCATCGAGCGCCTGCGCGACCCGCGGCGGCGCCCCCTGCTCGTGGTCGTCACCGACGGCCGCGCCACCCACGGCGGGTTCGGCGACGCCCAGCGGGCGGGCGCGCTGATCCGCGCCGAGGGGGTCCGCAGCGTCGTCGTCGACTGCGAGTCGGGGCCCGTGCGCCTGGGCATGGCGCACCGGCTCGCCGCCGCCATGGACGCCGTCCCCGTGCCGCTGGAGGAGCTGCGCGCCGACACGCTGAGCGGCCTGGTCCGGCACGCGCGCGGCGCCGCCTGACACCTCGCGACGGCAACGGATCAACCGCAGCAAGGAGAACGACGAGACATGCCGAAGGGCGTACCGACCCACGTGCCCGACGACGGGCTCACCACCCGCCAGCGCCGCAACCGGCCGCTGCTGATGGTGCACACCGGCCCCGGAAAGGGGAAGTCCACCGCGGCGTTCGGCCTCGCCACCCGCTGCTGGGCGCAGGGCTGGGACATCGGGGTGTTCCAGTTCGTGAAGTCCGCCAAGTGGCGCATCGGCGAGGAGCGCGCGCTGCGCGTCCTGGGCGACTCCGGGGAGGGCGGCCGGGTCACCTGGAACAAGATGGGCGAGGGCTGGTCGTGGATCCGGCGCCCCGGGACCGAGCCCGACCACGCCGCCGACGCCGCCGAAGGGTGGGCGCAGATCAAGCGGGAGCTGGCCGCCGAGACCTACCGGCTCTACGTCCTCGACGAGTTCACCTACCCGATGAAGTGGGGGTGGGTGGACGTCGACGACGTCGTGGCGACGCTGCGCGACCGCCCCGGCGCCCAGCACGTGGTCATCACCGGGCGCGACGCCGACCCGCGGCTGCTGGCCGCCGCCGACCTCGTCACCGAGATGGCCAAGGTCAAGCACCCCATGGACGCCGGGCAGAAGGGCCAGCGCGGCATCGAATGGTGACCCCGGAGACGGGATCAGCCCAGGTCGGCGGGGATCAGGCTGTAGACGGCGAGATCGGTGCGCCCCGTGTGCAGGGGCATCGCGCTGCGCTCGACGCCCTCGAAGGTGAACCCCGCGCGCTCGGCAACGGCGCGCGACCCGGTGTTGGCGGTGCCCGCCTTCAGCTCGACCCGCTGGAACCCCTGGTCGAGCACGGCCCAGCGGGAGACGGCGATCACCGCCTCCGTGGCCAGCCCCCGCCCGCGCGCCTCCGGCGCCAGCCAGTACCCCACCTCGGTCACCTTCGCCTTCCACGCGGTGCGGACCAGCCCGACCGTGCCGGCGAAGGTGCCCGTCGCGGTCTCGATCGCGGCCCACTGCTGGCCGTCGCCCGATACCCGGGCGTTCGGCGCCTCGATCAGGCACCAGCGCTCGGCGTCGGCGCGGGTGTAGGCGCGCCCCGGCTCCGGCAGGGGCAGCCACCGCTGCGTGAGCCGGTCGCGGGCGGCCGCGAGCACCGGGCCGATCTCGGCTTCGGTGAAGGCGCGCAGGGTCAGCCGCTCGGTGCGCAGGATGACGGAGGGCATCATCGGCGCCTGTTGCGTCGCGGTCATGGCGTCCTCCCGTCGGCGAAGGCCCGCACCGAGCCGAGGAACCGGGCGGCGATGCCGGGCGAGCCCGCCCAGTGCAGGTGGAGGTAGGAGGCGTTCAGCCTGGCAGCGGCGAAGCCCTCGGCGCCACCGGTTTTCCACTGCCAGGCGGGTGCGGCCCCGCTCGCGGGGGTCACGGCGGTGCGGTGGAACTCGTGCCCGCGCACCCGGGTCCCCGCGGGGGCCAGCACCGAGTCGGAGACGGCCACGGCGCTGCGGTAACCCAGCGTGAGCCGCCCGGTCATGCGCGCCTCGGCGGGCACGACGCCGCACATCGGCGCGCCGTCCAGGCTGCGCGCCAGGTAGAGCAGGCCCGCGCACTCCGCGGCGATCGGTCCGCCTCGACCGGCCAGGCCGGCGACCGCCGCGCGCAGCGGCGCATTGGCCGACAGCTCGGCGGCGTGCACCTCGGGGAAGCCGCCGCCCAGGATGAGGCCGTGCGTTCCCTCGGGCAGGGCCGGGTCGCGCAGCGGGTCCACCGGCGCCACCTCGGCGCCCCCGGCGCGTAGCAGTTCGGCGTGCTCGGTGTAGCCGAAGGTGAACGCGGGCCCGCCGGCGACGGCGACCCGGAGCGGACGCCCGCCGCCGGAGGCGGCGCCCATCTCGTCCGCCGCGCTCCACGCGGGCGCGGCCAGCGGGGCGGCGGTGCGGGCCAGCGCCACGATGGCGTCGAGGTCGCAGGAGTCCGCGACCAGCGCGCCGAGCGCGTCCACGGCCGCCTGCGCCTCGGCGGCGCGCTCGGCGGCCGGGACCAGCCCGAGGTGGCGCGACGGGGTCGCGACGGCCTCGTGCCGGCGCAGCGCTCCCAGAACGGGCACGCCGACGCCGTCGAGCGCGTCGCGCACCAGCGCCTCGTGCCGGTCGGAGCCGACCCGGTTCAGGATCACCCCGCCCACCCGGACGCGGGTCTCGTAGGTGCAGAACCCGTGGACCGCGGCCGCAACGGACCGGCCGGCCCGGGACGCGTCCACAACGAGGACGACCGGCGCGCCCAGCAGCGCCGCCACGTGTGCGGTCGACCCGGCGTCGCCCGGCCCGTGGAAGTGGCGCGGCTCGGCGGCGCCGTCGAACAGGCCCATGACGCCTTCGACGACGGCGATCGTGGCTCCGGCCGCACCGTGCCGGAACAGCGGCGTGATGCGGTCCTCGCCGCACAGCACCGGGTCCAGGTTGCGGGGCGGGCGGCCGGTGGCCAGGGCGTGGTAGCCGGGGTCGATGTAGTCGGGCCCCACCTTGTGGCCCGATACGCGCTCCCCGCGGGCGGTCAGCGCCGCCATGAGCCCCGTTGCGACGGTGGTCTTCCCGCTCCCCGATGCCGGGGCCGCGATCACCACCCGCGGCACCTGCGCCACCCTGCCCCCCGATCTGCCGGCTTCCGGTCATCCGACGACCGCCCAGGCTACGCGGCCCCGCGCCCTCGGCCGACGGCGGGAGGCGGGGTGGGAATCGGGGGTGGGAGGATGCGGCCGGAGGCGGTCAGCGGATGCGGCAGCGGGGGAGGCCGGAGGGTGGGGGGAACGGACCCGTCCGGCGGTCGCCGGGGCGGGGCGGCCGAACCGCCGGATGACGCCGTCGCGCGACCGGAACCGTCCCTGATCGTGGGGGTCGGTGCGCGGCGCGGGGTCACGGCCGCCGAGGTCGGCGCGCTCATCGACGCCGTGCTGGCCGGCGCGGGCCTGTCGCCGGCCCGGGTTCGCGCGGTGGCCACGGCCGACGCCAAGGCCGATGAGGCCGGGATCCTGGCGGCCGCGCGGGAACGCGGCTGGCCGGTGGTCGCCTACCCGGCCGCGGCCCTGGCGGCCGTCGACGTGCCGCACCCAGGCGAGCGCGTCCGCGCCGCAACGGGCACGCCCAGCGTCGCCGAGGCGGCCGCGCTGCACTGTGCGGCCGAGGCGGGCGGAGGCGGCGCCGACCTGGTGGCCGGCAAGCGCGCGTCGGCGCGGGCGACCGTGGCGGTGGCGCGGGAGGGGGGAGCGGAGGCGACGGGCGCGGTATCTGCTGCCCGCTGACGTCCGCGGGCACCGCTCGGTCCCAAGAACAGGGCCCAGGACACCGCCGTTCCGGGCGGCGGAGGTGCTCACCCACCGGCCCGCCTCTTCGTCAGGAGCGCACCTTGGCGAAGAACGCCGAGAGGTTGGCCACCGTCCGCTGGATCTTCTCCTCCGGGCTGAGCGTCTCGGGGACCCGGGGGCCGGGGCCCGGGTCCCTCATGCCCCGGACGTACAGCGAGCAGGCGAGGTCGCTGCACATGTGGATGCCCACCGAGTCGCCCTGCTTGCCGGCCTTCCCCGCCTTCGGCGCGACCATCAGGCTGACGCCTCCGCTGTGGGTGGTCACGCACAGCGAGCACATGCCGCGCCGCTTCTCCCCGGCGGCAGGGGAAGGGCAGCGGAGCGCAAGAGCCCGCGGGCCGCCGTCCAGCTCGGCGACAAGGTAGGCGCGTTCGGGGGCGCGGGGGTCCCGCCAGCCGAGATAGTCCAGGTCCTCCCAGGGGCGGTCGGCCAGGTCGCGCGGGACGGATAGGCGTTTGGCCTCGCCCTTGGTGCAGTTCACGAACGCGGCGCGGATGTCGCGCTCCGTCATCGGGTTCATATGCCGTATGCTAATTTGCCTAAGGGTTTTAGGCAAAATCCATTAACGGTGGGACAACGGAAGGAGCGGCCATGGTGCGCGCCGGGCTGACCACGGAGCGCCTGGCTCGGGCGGGCGCGGAGCTCGCCGACGAGGTCGGCTTCGACCAGGTGACCGTCTCCGAACTCGCCCGGCGCTTCGACGTCAAGGTCGCGAGCCTGTACTCGCACGTGAAGAACTCCCACGACCTCAAGACCCGGATCGCCTTGCTCGCCCTCGAGGAGCTCGCCGACCGCGGCGCCGCGGCGCTGGCCGGTCGCGCCGGCAAGGACGCCCTGGCCGCCCTGGCCAACGTCTACCGCGACTACGCCCGGGAGCACCCGGGCCGCTACGCGGCGGCCCAACTGCGGCTCGACCACGCGACCGCCATCGCCAGCGCAGGCCCCAGGCACGCGCAGATGACACGGGCGATCCTGCGCGGCTACGACCTCACGGAGCCCGACCAGACGCACGCGGTGCGGCTGCTGGGCAGCGTCTTCCACGGCTACGTCACCCTCGAGCTGGGGGGCGGGTTCAGCCACAGCGCCCCCGACACCCAGGCGACCTGGGAGCGGACCCTGGACGCCCTGGACGCCCTGCTGCGGAACTGGCCCGCGCCGTGAGCGGCCGGACGACGCCCTGACACCACGCCACCACGACCACCAGGTTGAGACCATGCACACCGGAAACGCCCTGATCACCACGCCCGTCACCGCGGACCTGCTGCGCGGCGCCCTCGAAGTGGAGCGCACCGAGAACGGTCTGCTGCCGCACCGGCTGCCGGCCTGGGCGCGCGCCCAGTTCCCCGACCCGCAGCTGGCCATGGCCGAGGCCCAGCCGTCGGGGGTGCGGGTGGCCTTCCGCACCCGTGCCACCGCGGTCGAGCTGTACACGCTGCCCACCAAACGCATCTACGCGGGCGCCCCGCCCCGCCCGGAGGGCGTCTACGACCTGGTCGTCGACGGCCGCCTGAGCGGCCAGGCGAGCGTGCCGGGCGGCGCCACCGTGACCGTCGACCTCGCCACCGGCGCCACCGAGAGGCGCCCGGGGCCGGTCGGCACGCTCCGCTTCGCCGGCCTGCCCGGCGGCACCGAGGCCAAGGACGTCGAGATCTGGCTGCCGCACAACGAGACCACCGAACTCATCGCCCTGCGCACCGACGCCCCCGTCGAACCCGCACCGGCCGGGGACCGGCGCGTGTGGCTGCACCACGGCAGCTCGATCAGCCACGGCTCCAACGCGGACAGCCCCACCGCCACCTGGCCCGCCCTCGCCGCCTCCCGCGGCGGCGTGGACCTCGTCAACCTGGGCTTCAGCGGCGGCGCCCTGCTCGACCCGTTCACCGCCCGCGTCCTGCGGGATACCCCCGCCGACCTGGTCAGCATCAAGATCGGCATCAACGTGGTCAACGCCGACCTGATGCGCCTGCGCGCCTTCACCCCCGCCGTCCACGGCTTCCTCGACACCGTCCGCGAGGGCCACCCCACCGCGCCGCTCCTGGTGATCGCGCCGATCCTGTGCCCCATCCACGAGGACACGCCCGGCCCCGGCGCCTTCGACCTCGCCGCCCTGGAGTCCGGACACGTCTCCTTCCGCGCCACCGGCGACCCCGCCGAGCGCGCCGCGGGGAAGCTGACGCTCACCGTCATCCGAGAGGAGCTGTCCCGGATCGTGCAACAGCGGGCGGCCGACGACCCGAACCTGCACTACCTCGACGGCCGCGAGCTCTACGGTGCGGCCGACTCCGCCGAGCTGCCGCTGCCCGACCGGCTCCACCCCGACGCCGCCACCCACCGCCTCATCGGCGAGCGCTTCGCCGGGCTGGCCTTCTCCGCCGTCGGCGCCTTCGCCGGGCCGGGAGCCTGACACCGCGCCTCCCGGTGCCGCCGCCCGTTCCCGGGTGCGCCGCCGGGGCCGGGACGGGCCGTGTGTACGCTGTCGGGGCGCTTCCGGCCGAACGCCGGGCACCGGTCAGCGGGCGCGCCGTCCCCTGCGCTCAGGAGGTCTCGATGACACGCCGTGATGCGGCGGCGCCCACCGGCGCCCCCCGCATCGGCCACCCGGTCCGAGGCGACGAGCGCCGGGCGTCCGTCCACGACGTGGACCTGCACCACCACGGCGACGCCGAAACCGGGCCCGGGCTGCTCGACTTCGCCGTCAACGTGCGCGCCGGCACCCCGCCCGCGTGGCTGGCCGAGCGGATCGCGGCCTCCCTCTCCGGCATCGCCGCCTACCCCGACCCCCGCGCCGCCCGCGCCGCCGTCGCCGCGCGCCACGGCCGCGACCCCGGTGCCGTGCTGCTCACCGCCGGTGCGGCCGAGGCGTTCGTGCTGCTGGCGCGGGTCCTCGCCCCGCGCCGCGCCGTGGTCGTGCACCCCCAGTTCACCGAGCCCGAGGCGGCCCTGCGCGCCGCCGGCCACACCGTGGACCGCGTGCTGCTGCCCGCCCCCGGTTTCCTGCTCGACCCCGCCCGGGTCCCCGAGGACGCCGACCTCGTCATGGTGGGCAACCCCACCAACCCCACCTCCGTGCTCCACCCGTCCGCGGGCCTGGCCCGGCTGGCGCGGCCCGGGCGGACCCTGGTGGTCGACGAGGCGTTCGCCGACTGCGTCCCCGGTGAGCCGGAATCCCTGGCCGGGCGCGCGGACCTGCCCGGCCTGGTCGTGCTGCGCAGCCTCACCAAGACGTGGGGGCTGGCCGGCCTGCGCGCCGGGTACCTGCTGGCCGATCCCGGCCTGGTGACCCGCCTGGCCGCGGCGCAGCCCCTGTGGTCGGTGTCGACCCCGGCGCTCGCCGCCACCGAGGCCTGCTGCACCCCCGAGGCCGTCGCCGAAGCCGATGCGTGGGCACGCGGTATGTCCGGCGACCGTGCCGCACTGGCGGACGCCCTCACCGGCGCCGGGCTGCACGTCACACCGGGCGCCGCCGCCTCGTTCCTGCTGGTCAAGGCGGTGGACGGCGAAGGCCTGCGGGCGCGGCTGCGCGCCGCGGGCATCGCCGTGCGCCGCGGCGACACATTTCCCGGTTTGGGGCCCGACTGGCTGCGCATAGCGGTGCGGGACCGTTGGACCTCTCTCCGGATGGCGCGGACTCTGGCAGAGTTGCTCTGAGCCCGAGCGGAGGGCGTGATCGCGTGGCCGTTGGAGCGGAGCGAGGAGGCGAGCGTGACCGGAGAGACCGTGGCGGGTCCGGAAGACGACGCGTCCGGCGCCCTGCGGCAGCGGCGATGAGGGGGGACGAACATGCAGGTAGCAGCCTTTGAAAGCACCGGAGGAACACCATGACCGGTGACGACCACCGCCCGCCGGCCGGTCGCCGCGGACCGTCGGACGAACGCGGGCGTGCCGCCCCGGCGTTCGGCGGCCTCCTCGACGATCTACCCGAAGCGGGGAGGGGCGCCGGCAAGCCCGCGCCGCGGCCCAACCCCTTCCACACCCCCGCTCGCGAGCCCGCGACCCCCCGCAAGCCCAACGTGATCCCGTTCCGGGGCGGAACCCAGGAGCGCCCGGCACCGGTACCCGCCGGCACCCCCCGCCACAAGGCACCGGCCGCCGACCCCGAGCCCGCCCCGCAAGCCGAGGCCGCCCCCGAGCCGGAGGCCACCGCGCCGGCCCCCGACCCTGCGCCCGCCCCTGAGCCGGAGCCCGCGCCCGAACCCGCCCCGGAGCCCGAGGCCGAAGCCGAGCCCCCGGCCGAAGCCGAGGTCGAGGCCGCCCCCTACGCCACCGCGGAGCCCGCCCCCGAACCCGCCGAGGACCCCGGCCCGGTCCCCGCCCCCGAGGCGCCCGCCGACCCTGAGCCCGGGACCGTCTCCGCCGACCCGCACGCCTACGGCGACGCCGAGCGCGAGGCCGTCTACCGCGCCATCCGCGAGCGCCGCGACGTCCGCATGGGCTTCCGCACCACCCCCGTCCCCGACGACGTGCTCATCCGGGTCCTGGGGGCCGCCCACCAGGCGCCCTCGGTCGGCTACTCGCAGCCCTGGGACTTCATCATCGTCCAGGACGAGGACGTGCGCGCCCACATCCGCGACCTCGTCCACGAGCAGCGCCAGGAGTACGCCGGCGCCCTGCCCGGCGCCCGCGCCCGGGCGTTCACCGGGCTCAAGGTCGAAGCGATCCTCGACACCCCGGTCAACATCGTCGTCACCGTCGACCCCACCCGGGGCGGACGCCACACGCTGGGCCGGCACTCCCAGCCGCAGACCGCCTCCTACTCCACGGCGCTCGCGGTCGAGAACCTGTGGCTGGCCGCCCGCGCCGAGGGGCTCGGCGTGGGCTGGGTGAGCTTCTTCCACGAGCGCGAACTCGCCCACGCCCTCGACCTCCCCCCGCACCTGGAGGTCGTCGCCTACCTGTGCGTCGGCTACGTCGACGACTTCCCGCCCGAACCCGAGCTGGCCATGGGGGGCTGGGCCCGGGGCCGCCCGCTCACCTGGGCCGTGCACCGCGGCCACTACGGCCGCCGCGGCCTGCCCGGGGAGGACCCGACGAGCCTGCTGGAGGAGACCATCGCCGCCATCGGCCCGCTCAACCAGAGAGCGGTCAATGACGCGCGCGAGCGCCAGGGACGCATGACCAAGCCCGCGGGCTCGCTCGGTGTCTTGGAGGAGGTCTCGATCCGCCTGGCCGGGCTCGCCGGCGAGTGCCCGCCGCCGGTCCCCGAGCCCGCCGCCGTCGCGATCTTCGCCGGTGACCACGGGGTGCACGCCCAGGGCGTCAGCGCCTACCCCCAAGAGGTCACCGCGCAGATGGTGCAGAACTTCCTGCGCGGCGGCGCGGTGGTCAACGCCTTCGCCGAGCAGGTGGGCGCCGAGGTCACCGTCGTCGACGTCGGGGTCGCCGCCGACCTGCCCGGCTCGCCCGGCCTGCTGCCGCGCAAGATCGCGCGGGGCACCGCCGACATCACCAAGTCGGCGGCGATGACCCGCACCCAGGTCGAGTACGCGGTCGAGGCCGGGATCGAGGTCGCCCGCGACCTCGTGGCGGCCGGCAACCGCTGCCTGATCACCGGGGACATGGGCATCGCCAACACCACCCCGTCTGCGGCGCTGATCGCGGCGTTCACCGGCGCCGACCCGGTCGACGTCACCGGCCGCGGCACCGGGGCCGACGACGCCATGCACGAGCGCAAGATCGAGGTCGTGCGCCGCGCCCTCGCCGTCAACCGCATCGACGTCGAGGACCCGGTGGGGGTGCTCGCGGCCGTCGGCGGGCTGGAGCACGCGGCCCTGACCGGGTTCATCCTCGGCGCCGCCGCCATGCGCGTCCCCGTGCTGCTCGACGGCGTCATCGCGGGAGCGGCCACCCTGGCCGCCGCCGCGATCGCGCCCGACGCCCTGCACGCGTGCTTCGCGGGCCACCGCTCCGCCGAGCCCGGCCACACCGCCGCGCTGGAGCACCTGGGCCTGCGCCCCCTGGTCGACCTGGAGATGCGCCTGGGCGAGGGCTCCGGCGCGCTGCTCGCACTTCCCCTCCTCCAGGGGGCCGTGCGCGCGCTGCGCGGGGTAGCGACCTTCGACGCCGCGGGGGTGGCGGAGCGTCACTGATCGCTTGCACATAGGGTAAGAGGAGGGGCGGGACGCGCGGACATACCGCGGATGACGGGCGTAACGCCTGTTTGACACGGTATTTTTTTGGGGATTCACGCAACTCGCACCACGGTGGGCGGCGCAGATCTGGAGGGGCCCGTGACCTATCTGCTCGGATTGCGCATGGACGGGCGCGACGTCCTGGTGGTCGGCGGAGGCCGCGTCGCCCAGCGCCGCGTGCCCGTCCTGCTCGACGCCGGGGCGCGCGTCACCCTGGTCTCGCCCGATGCGGCGGCGGCGCTGGAGGACCTCGCCGACTCCGGCCGGCTCACCTGGCACCGGCGCCGCTATGCCGACGGCGACCTCCGCCTCGCCGGCTTCTGGCTCGTCCACGTCGCCACCGACGACCCCGCGGTCAACGCCGCCGTCGCCGCCGACGCCGAGGCCGCGCGGCTGTGGTGCGTGCGCGCCGACGACCGGCACGCGTCCAGCGCCTGGACCCCCGCCAGCGGCATCGCCGCCGGCGCCACCATCGGCGTGGTGGCGGGCGGTGACCCGCGCCGGGCGGCGGGCCTGCGCGACGCCATCGTCGACGGCCTGGCCGACGGCACCCTCGACGCCCGCCGCGGACGCGAGCGGATGAGCGGCGTCGCCCTGGTGGGCGGCGGACCCGGCGACCCCGGGCTGATCACCGTGCGCGGCCGCCAGCTGCTGGCCCAGGCCGACGTCGTGGTGGTCGACCGGCTGGCCCCCACGTCGCTGCTCGACCAGCTGCCCGCCGACGTCGAGATCGTCGACGCCGCCAAGATCCCCTACGGCAGGTCGATGACCCAGGAGGACATCAACCGCGTCCTCGTCGACCGCGCCCGCGAGGGCAAGTTCGTGGTCCGCCTCAAGGGCGGCGACTCCTTCTTATTCGGCCGCGGCGGCGAGGAGGCCGCCGCCTGCGCCGCCGCCGGGATCCCGGTCATCGCGGTCCCCGGCGTCACCAGTGCCCTGGCCGCCCCGGCGTCGGCGGGCATCCCGGTCACCCACCGGGGGGTCTCCCAGGACGTCCACATCGTGTCGGCGCACATCGCCCCCGGCAGTGAGCGCTCCACCGTCGACTGGGCCGCGCTGGCCGCGTCGGAGGGGACGGTCGTCGCGCTCATGGGGGTCGAGCGCCTCTCGGCGATCGCCGACACGCTGATGTCCCACGGCCGTTCGCCCGACACGCCCATGGCCGTCGTCCAGGACGCCACACTGCCCACTCAGCGGGCCGTGACCGCCACTCTGGGGACCGCCGCGCGGGCCGCCGCGGACGCCGGGATCCGGCCTCCTGCGGTGATCGTGATCGGTGAAGTGGTCAATGAGGCCCTGGAACTTGACATACTGCATGGGGGACGTGACGATCCGGCAGCACCGGCGGCGGCCGGGGCGGGGGACACTGCCGGCGATGAGCCCGTCGAGGGGGACCGGGTTTTGTGACCGCGAAGACCGATGAGAAGGGCGGAAGCGCTATGTCCCGGCCGCCTGTGAAGCCGGAAGCGCCAGGGCCGAGCGGGGTCCCGCTGCGGACCACCCCCGCGCAGGGGACCAGACGGGCCAAGCACCGCGGAGCCGTCGCCGACGACACCCGGTTCGAGAAGGTCCTCGAGACGCTGCGGACACGCATCCGCGGCATCGATTTCGCCGAAGGGCTGCCCGGCGCCACCGAGGGCGCAGCCGCGCGCACCGATGTGCTGCACCAGCTCGAGGACTACGTGCTCCCGCGGGTGCGCCGCCCCGACACCCCGCTGCTGATCGCGGTGGCGGGATCCACCGGAGCGGGCAAGTCCACCCTGGTCAACAGCCTGGTTGGAGAGCAGGTCACCACCACGGGCGTGCGCCGCCCCACCACCAACAGCCCCGTGCTGGCGTGCAACCCCGCCGACGTCGACTGGTTCAGCGAGGCCCACTTCCTGCCCACGCTGCCACGCGTGCGCCAGAAGGGGCTGGCCATGCCCGGCAAGGACGGCATGCTGGTGCTGGCCGCCAGCGAGGCCATGCCCGAAGGCGTCGCGCTGCTCGACACGCCCGACGTCGACTCCGCCGTCTCGGCCCACCACGAATTCGCGGCGAAGTTCCTCGACGCCGCCGACCTGTGGGTGTTCGTGACCACCAGCCGCCGCTACGCCGACGCGCGGGTGTGGGAGTTCCTCCAGGTGGCGCGCGACCGCGACACCTCGCTCGCGGTCGTCCTGTCGCGGGTGCCCCAGCGGGGCCGCCGCGAGCTGGTGGACCACTTCGGCGCGATGCTCGACGCCAACGGCCTGGGCAACGCCACCCGCTTCACCATCCCCGAGACCGACCAGGTGGCGGGGGAGCGGTTCACCTCCACCACGGCCGACCACATCCGCCACTACCTCGCCGATGTCGCGGGCGACCTGGCGCGGCGCGACCGGGTGTCCCGGCGCACCTTCATCGGCGTCATCGACAGCTTCCGCTCGCGCGTCCCCGAACTCGCCAAGCAGGTCGAGGTCCAGGTCGAGGTCGGGCGGACCCTGGAGTCCGCCGTGCGCTCCGGATACGATTCCGCGGTCGCCGACATCGACTCCGCGTTGCAGGACGGCTCGCTCCTGCGCGGCAACGTGCTCGCCCGGTGGCAGGACATCGCCGCCAGCGGCGACCTCGTGCGCACCATGCGGATGCGGGGCAAGCGCAAGGCCACCGAGGCCGAGGCCGCGGCCACCCGGGTCCGCTCGCTGCGGCAGGCCCTCCGCGACAGCCTCGAAGCGCTCATCCTGGCCAACGCCGAGCGCGCCGTCGACCAGATCGCCGACAGCTGGGAGACCGTGCCCGGCGGCGCCGACCTCGTCACGCGGGCCGGGGGCCGCACACCCCCCGGCGACCTCGCCGGACGCGCCCGCGAGGCCATCACCGAGTGGCAGCAGGCGGTGGGCGGGCTGATGACCGCCGATGGCGCCACGAAGCGGTCGGTGGCGCGGTTCGTCACCTTCGACAAGGACGCCTTCACGCTCGTGCTGATCATCGAGCTGCTGGGCTACGGCGCGGTCGAGGCGGGCGCCGCACGGACCGCCGGCCCATCGCCGCAACGCCTGCTCAAAGGGGTGTTCGGAGCGGATTCGCTGCGTAACATCGAAGCCAAGGCGCGCGACGACCTGCGGCGCCGCATCGGTGTGCTGCTGCTCCACGAGCGGACCCGCTTCACCGACACGCTGGCGGCCGTCGACCTGCCCGACGAGGACGCCGCCGTCCAGCTCTACCAAGCCACGTACAACCTTGAGATTGCGCGATGACCACTCAGCGGAACCCCGCTCACCCCGATGAGGAAGCGGAGACCGGGCAGGCCCGGGGACAGGATCCCGAGCCCGCCCGGCAGCCCGCCGCCGAACCCCTTGACGAGGAGGGGGATTGGAGCGGGTACGTGGTACCCGACAGTGAACGCATCGAGGCCGGGTGGAAGCCGGCGTCCGACACGTCGTGGCCTTCGAGCCGGCCCAAGGGACCGCCCGCGGAGTCCTACCCCGCCCTGCGCCGGGCCGTCGACGCCAGTGCGGGCCCGCCCGAGGACGAACCGCAGGCCGCCGACCAGGGCGCCGATGACCCGCACCCTCCCGAAGGTGAACCCGGGCAGCCGGCCGCAGCGGGCACCGCGACCGACACCGGGCCGCAGGCGGCGGCCGTGGCCGCCGCAGATCCCGGCGGTGCTCCCGCACCGGAGTCCGCGGGCGACGCCGCCGCGTCCGGCGGCGGGGACGAGCCGGCCGCCGATCCCGCCGCTACGCCGACGCCGCCCGGGGGCACCCGCTCGGCGGGCGCACACGGCCGCCACGCCGCCGCGCGGCGTTCCGCGCGATCATCGGCGGCGCCCCCCGCTGCCGGCGACAGCGGACGTGACGACCCCGACGACCCCGACGATCTCGCCGCCTGGGTGGGCAGCCTCGCCGAGGCCGACGACACCGCCATGATCGCCGGGCGCCGCACCGGATCCTTCCCGGCCGTGCCCGCTCCCGACACAGCGGAGGAACCGGCCGCGCCCGACACGGGGACCGTCGGGTCCACGGACGCGACGCCCCCGCAGGGCACGACGTCCGCCAAGGCGGCGACGCCGCCCAAGGGCACGGTCTCCGCCAAGGCGGCGGCGTCCGCCGAGGACGCGCCGGCGCCCAAGAAGAACGAGGAGCGCCCCGGCCGCGCCGAGGCCGCCACCGGCCCGCAGCGCCCACCCGCGGCCCCGGAGGGGCGGCCGGCCGCCCAGGACCGCGCGGACGGACCGGGCGATTCCGGCACCGGGCAGCCGTCCCGCGACGGGGCGCCGGCCGCCGAGGCCCCCGCGGCTCCGGAGCCCGCGGCGGCCGATCCGGCGCCCGCGCCCGCGCCTCCGCGCGACACCGCCGACGACCCGCCCGCCGCGGCGCCCGCGAAGGCACCGGAACCCGCCGCCGCCACGGTCCCCGGGGAGGCCGAGAGCGCCGGCGACGCCCCGCCGGCCCCGGCGCACGGCCCCGACGCCGACGCCTCCGTGCCCGCACAGCGCGACGACGACCGCGAGGCGCCCGCCCCGGCGGCCGCCCACGACACCGGCGACGATGACGACGAGTACCAGCCGGTCACCGGCGAGTTCTGGCAGCCCATGCCCGCGGTCACCCGCGAGCAGCTCATCGCCCGGCTCGACGGCCTGGCCACCCTCGTGGGCATCGGCCGCGACGACTTCGACCCCGAGGACATCGGCCGCGCCCGCCACCTGCTCGACCACGCCGGCGCGCGGCTGCGGCTCTCGGGCGACCACACCGTTGTCGCCCTCGCAGGCGGCACGGGCAGCGGCAAGTCCTCGCTGTTCAACGCGCTGAGCGGGCTGGAGTTCTCCCGTGTCGGCATCACCCGCCCCACCACATCGGCCGCGCACGCGTGCGTGTGGGGCAACGAGGGCGCCGAAGGCCTCCTCGGCTGGCTCGGGGTCCCCAAGCGCAACCGCCACTCGCGCACCAGCGAACTCGACAAGGACATCTCGGACCTCTCCGGGCTGATCCTGCTCGACCTGCCCGACCACGACTCCGTGCGGTCGGTGCACACCGCCGAGGCCGACCGCATGATCGGGGCCGCCGACCTGCTCGTGTGGGTGCTCGACCCGCAGAAGTACGCCGACGCCGCGGTCCACCACCGGTACCTGGCCGAGATGTCCGGGTACGGCGCGGTGACGGTCGCCGTCCTCAACCAGGTCGACCGGGTCGAGCACGCGGAGCTCGAGGAGCTCCTCACCGACCTGCGGCGGCTGCTGGAGACCGAGTCCGGCGTGCAGCCGCGCGTGCTGACCACCTCGACCCTGACGGGCGAGGGGGTGCGCGCGCTGCGCGAGATGCTCGTCGAGACCGTCACCGAACGCCGCGCGATGATCGACCGGCTGGTCGCCGACCTGGACCGCGTGGTCAACGCGTTCGACGGCTACCACGGCGCCGACACCGCCGAGGTGGCCGTCCCGGCCGATGCGCGCCAGCGCCTCGTCGCCGAACTGCTGGAGGCCGGCGGTGCGTCGGCCATCGCCGACACCGCCGAGACCGCGCACGAGCAGCGGGGGAGCCGCAGCGTGGGCTGGCCGCTCGCCCGGTGGGCGCGCAAGATGCGCCGCGACCCGCTGCGCGTGGCCGGGGTGGACTTCCTGCACGACAGCAACGGCACCGGGGCGCCCGGCCCCGTCGATGCACAGAAGTCGGAGATCGAGAAGGCGGCGGCCGACGTCGCCGAGCAGGTGTCGGGGTCGCTGCCCGCGCCCTGGCCCCGGCGCATCCGCGCGGCGGCG
>NZ_JBHSBH010000015.1:574131-620073 GCF_042650565.1 Nocardiopsis sediminis | reverse complement strand
TGGGCGAGGTGATCGCCTCGACAGTGCCCGACCCCGAGGACACCCCGTCGTGGTGGCGGACGGTCAGTTTCGTGCAGCACCTGCTCGTGGCGCTCGGCGCCGCCGGGCTCGCGTGGCTGGCGACCCTGGTGGCCAGCTGGTGGGCGGGCGGGCTCACGGGCATCGTCGCCTTCGACGACCCCGGGTTCATCGGGTTCGCGGCGGCCATCGTGGTCGCCGCCCCCGTGGTCGGCTGGCTGACCGACGTGGGCTGCCGCAACCTGGTCTCGGTCGCCGCCGCGCAGCGGCGCGAGCGGGTGGAGCTGACCAGCGCCGAGCGTGTCCGCGCCATCGCCGAGGAGCGGATCCTCGCCCCCGTGGAGCAGGAACTGCGGCGCTACCAGGAGTACAGCGAGGCCCTGGTGTCGGCCAAGGGCTGAGAACCGGCGGTAACAGGCGAACGGCGGGCCGGGGAAGCGATCCCCCGCCCGCCGTTCGTTCGCACTGCCGTTCATCGTCGCGGACCGCCGGCGGCATGCGCGGCGAATCAGCGTCCGGACGCACCGGCCGGGTTTAGACCCACTGGATACCAGAGGACACGATGACCCCTCTCCCTCTGTGAACGAACCGCGGGCGGTTCATGCCCGCCCATCGCCGCTGCATGGGGCCGATCGGTGTGGTGTCGGTCCGCGCGGAACCGGCGCCTGGCGGCCATGGGCCGACCGGCTGGCCGGGACCGGCCGCAGCGCTCCCCAATGTAACGGTTCCCTCTCGGTGTTGCACAATCAGCGATTAAAGTATCACTGACTGTAGTTCAAAGTGGGACCTCGGGTGTCGGCGCGATGTCCGGGGTAGCGAGGGAGATCCACGTGGCGGTGGCAGAGCGAACCGTTCCCGAGCGTGCGATGTGGGTTCACCGGGTGCGCTCCTGGCCGGTGTTCGGGCTACCGCGGTCCCTCGCCTGGTATCTGGGGGCGCTGCTGGCCGGCGCGCTCGGGGTGCTCCTGACCGCGATCGCGCTCACCCCGATCCGCCCCCAAGAGGCCGGCGTCTTCCTGGCCCTGGTGGCGTGCGCGGGCGGGTCGGTCGAGGCCATGCGGCGGCTGGGCTCGCCCGCCGTGCTCACCCGCGACCTGCTCGGCGCGTGGTGGTTCCCGACCCTGCTGCTCCTGCCCCCCGTCTACGCCCTGCTCATCCCCATCCCCGTCTACCTGCTCCTCCAGTACCGCCACCACCGCGGGGTGGTGCACCGCAGGGTGTTCAACGTCGCCTCCGCCGGGCTGTCCGGCTTCCTGGCCTCGCTCGCCTTCCACACGGTGCTGGCCGGCGACCCTGTCCGCGCCCTCTCCCTGCCCGTGGACGAGGCGGAACGGACCCTGGTGACCGGCCCCGGCGCGATCCTGGCCCTGCTGTGCTGCGCGATCTTCACCGTGCTCAACACAACGGTGGTGGCCGTCGCCGTGCACCTGAGCGCCCCCGAGACCCCGTGGAAGCGCACGTTCTGGGACCGCGAGGCGTTCACCATCGACAGCGCGGAACTGTGCGTGGGCCTGACCGTCGCCATCATGACCGGGCTGTCGATGGTCCTGCTGCTGATCGCGCTGCCACCGGTGATGCTGCTCCAGCGCAGCCTGCTCTACCAGCAGTTACAGGCCGCGGCGCGCACCGACCCCAAGACCGGGCTGCTCAACGCCGCCGCGTGGGAGGCCGAGGCCGCGACCGAGGTGGCGCGCGCACACCAGTCGGGCGATCCGGTCGCGGTGCTCATCGTCGACATCGACCACTTCAAGGGCGTCAACGACACCTACGGCCACCTCTTCGGCGACCACGTGCTGGCCGGCGTGGCCACCACGCTCACCCACCAGCTCCGGCCCACCGATGCGGTCGGGCGGTTCGGCGGCGAGGAGTTCGTCGTGCTGCTGCCCGGCGCCGACATGGCCGAGGCGTGCCGCGCCGCCGAACGGCTGCGCATGCGCGTGGGGCGCATGGTGCTCAAGGCCGACGACGCCGGCGTCTCCATCACCGTCTCCATCGGGGTGGCGGTGCTGGGCGTGCACGGCGACGACATCGTGGGCTTGCTCGCAGCGGCCGACCTCGCCCTCTACCGGGCCAAAGGCGCCGGCCGCAACCGCGTGTGCCTGCCGCTCACCGGCCGCACCCTGCGCGGCCGCACCGGCCCGGTCCGGCCCGAACCCGAGCGCACGCTCCCCGGCGAGATCCACCGCCTGGGGGCGCCCGCCTGTGAGGAAAGCGGGTAGCCCTTGCCGCTATGAGTGTCCGCTCGCCGCCCCCGCGGGCTGCGTTCACCGGCCGCGGGGGTGCTGTCCACAAGCCACCGATCCGCCTTGTGCCGTACATGTCCGGTCACGCACCGTGAATGCATGGCCAACGACGACTCCCCCTCCCCGTCCCGTGGTCCCCGCCCCTCTTCTCCCCTCCCGTTCCCCGCCGGCCCGGCCGTGGGGGTTCCCGGGCGGCTGACCCTGTCGGCGCCGGCCGACATCATCGCCGCCACCCCCTACCTCCTCGGCTACCACCCCGCCGACCTGCTGGTCGTCCTCGGGCTGCGCGGCCGCGAAGGCCGCGTGCACATCGTCTTCCGCTGCGACCTCCCCGTCGGCGGCGGCCCGCCCGACGGGATCGCCGCCTCCGCGCGCCACGTCTCCGCCACGCTGCGCCGCGACGGCTGCACCGCCATGCTCGTGGCCGGATACGGCCCCGCCCCGGCGGTCACCCCCTGCATCGACGCTCTGCTCGCCGCCGGCGAGGCCGACACCGTTCCGGTGCGCGAGGCGCTGCGCGTCACCGATGGGCGCTACTGGTCCTACCTGTGCCGGTCGGCCGACTGCTGCCCGCCCGAAGGCGTCGCCTTCGGCCTCGGGTCATCGCCCGTCGCGGCCGCCGCGGTGGCCAACGGCCTTACCGCCTGGCCCGGCCGCGATGACATCCGGGCCTTCGTATGCGACGGCGACCCCGCCCTGCGCGACGCCGTCGCCCGTGCCACCCCCGCAGCGGTGGCGCGGGGGTGGCTGCTGCGCGAGCCCGATGAGCGCGACACCTACGGGCACCGTTTCCGGGCCGAAGGCGCCCGCGCCGTCCGCGCGGCCGCCGCCGATGCCCTGTGCGGACGGCCGCCCCGCGACCCCGTACGGATCGCGTGGATCGGAGTCCTGCTCGAATGCGTCCGCGTCCGCGACGAAGCGTGGGCGCGGATCGAGCCCGCGACCGCCCGGGCGCATGTGGCGCTGTGGCGCCAGGTGCTGCGGCACGTCGGCCCCGCCTACGCGGCGGCGCCCGGGGCGCTGCTGGCGGTGGCGGCGTGGACGGGCGGCGACCTCGCGCTGGCCGAGGTCGCGCTCGACCGCGTCGACGAGGTCGCGCCGGGCTATTCCATGGCCGGGCTGATCCGGCGGGCGCTGCGCGGCGGGATCGTGTGGGAGGGGTTCACCCCGGAATGGCTCGAAGAGCGATATCCGCTGGCAGAAGCGGTCGGCGTCGATTCGGCGGAGTGGCCGGGGCACCGGCGCCGAAGCCCTAGGCTTGAAGGCATGCCGGACTATATCTACAGCCTGCGAAACGTGCGCAAGGCGCACGGCGACAAGGTCGTGCTGGACGACGTCTCGGGCCAGTTCCTGTTCGGGGCCAAGCTCGGTGTCGTGGGGCCGAACGGCGCGGGGAAGTCCACGCTGCTGAAGCTCATGGCCGGTATCGAGCAGCCCTCGAACGGCGAGGCCCGGCTGATGCCGGAGTTCACCGTCGGCCTGCTCGCCCAGGAGCCCCAGCTCGACCCGGACAAGACCGTCCTCCAGAACGTCGAGGACGGCGTGGCCGAGACCAAGGCGATGCTCGACCGCTTCAACGAGATCGCCGAGAAGATGGCCACCGACTACTCCGACGAGCTGTTGGAGGAGATGGGCAAGCTCCAGGAACAGCTCGACCACCGCAACGCCTGGGACCTCGACAGCCAGCTCGCGCAGGCCATGGACGCCCTGCGCTGCCCGCACCCGTCGGCCGACGTCTCGGTGCTCTCCGGCGGTGAGAAGCGCCGCGTGGCCCTGTGCAAGCTGCTGCTGGAACAGCCCGACCTGCTGCTGCTCGACGAGCCCACCAACCACCTCGACGCCGAGAGCGTGCAGTGGCTGGAGCAGCACCTGGAGAAGTACCCCGGGACCATCGTCGCCATCACGCACGACCGGTACTTCCTCGACAACGTCGCCACCTGGATCCTCGAACTGGACCGCGGCAAGCTCTACCCCTATGAGGGCAACTACACCACCTACCTCGACACCAAGGCCTCGCGGCTGAAGGTCGAAGGCCAGAAGGACATCAAGCGCCAGCGCCGGCTCGCCGAGGAGCTGGAGTGGGTCCGCTCCAACGCCAAGGCCCGCCAGACCAAGAGCCGTGCGCGCCTCCAGCGCTACGAGGAGATGGCGGCCGAGGCCGACAAGACCCGCAAGCTGGACTTCGAGGAGATCCAGATCCCGCCGGGCCCGCGCCTGGGCAGCAGCGTGGTCAACGTCAAGGGCCTCACCAAGGGCTTCGGCGACCGCCTGCTGATCGAGGACCTCAGCTTCCAGCTGCCGCCCAACGGCATCGTCGGTGTGATCGGCCCCAACGGCGTCGGTAAGACCACCCTGTTCAAGATGATCGTGGGCGAGGAGGAGCCGGACTCCGGCTCGATCTCCGTCGGCGACACCGTGAAGATCTCCTACGTCGACCAGTACCGGGGCCGGATCGACGACAAGAAGAACGTCTGGGAGGCCATCTCCGACGGCGAGACGTTCATCCAGGTCGGCCACGTCGAGATCCCCAGCCGCGCCTACGTCGCCGCCTTCGGGTTCAAGGGCTCCGACCAGCAGAAGGCGGCCGGCGTCCTTTCGGGCGGCGAGCGCAACCGGGTCAACCTCGCGCTCACCCTCAAGCAGGGCGGCAACCTGCTGCTGCTCGACGAGCCCACCAACGACCTCGACGTCGACACCCTGGGCTCGCTGGAGAACGCGCTGCTGGACTTCCCCGGCTGCGCCGTGATCACCAGCCACGACCGCTGGTTCCTCGACCGCGTGGCCACGCACATCCTTGCGTGGGAGGGCGGGGCCAACTGGTTCTGGTTCGAGGGCAACTTCGAGTCCTACGAGAAGAACAAGATCGAGCGGCTGGGCGCCGAAGCCACGCGCCCGCACGCGGTGACCCACCGCAAGCTCACCCGCGACTGAGTCCGCGACCGCAGGGGCCGCCGGGCCCCTGCGGTCCGGGTTTCCGGCGGCGATCGCCCACCACGTAAGCTGGCAGGCGATGAGTGATCCGCGCGAAGACCCCGTGACCTTCTACGACGCCGTCGGCGGCGAAGAGACGTTCGTCCGTCTCGTGCGCCGCTTCTACGAGGGCGTCGCGGCCGACCCCGTGCTGCGCCCCCTCTACCCCGAGGAGGACCTCGGCCCTGCCGAGGAGCGGCTGCGGCTCTTCCTCATCCAGTACTGGGGCGGCCCGCGCACCTACAACGAGCTCCGCGGCCACCCGCGGCTGCGGATGCGCCACATGCCCTTCCGGGTGGGGGCCCGCGAGCGCGACCACTGGCTCGCCCACATGCGCGCCGCGATCGACGACCTCGCCCTGCCGGCGGCGCTCGAACGCCGGCTGTGGGAGTACATGGTCTACGCCGCCCACAGCATGGTCAACGTCGCCGACGACACCGAGCCGCCCGCGGTGGCCGACCCCACGTCCATCACGGTCACCCGGCGCTCCGAGCCGGGGGAGTCCGGCGACCCCCGCTCCGACGACGACGGCGGCGGCGACCCCATCCGGATCTCGCTGAAATGACCGCGGGCGCGGCCGCGGTCAGTGCTCGCGGATCACGATGGTCCGGGCCGCCTTGTCGTTGAGCGACTGCTGCTCCGGGCGGTCCCACAGCGGCCACAGGCCGTTGAGGAACGGGAAGAGCGCGATCAGCGCGCCGAGGACCGGCAGCCAGTTCAGGCCGGCGGGCCCCCACCACACCAGGGCCCGGACCAGCGCCGCCTGACCCGCCAGGCCCGTGCCCTCGGGCCCGCGCCGCACGCCGCCGCCTTCGGGGGCGTGCAGCGGGATGACCCGCAGCCCCATGGCCATCTTGCCGAGGGTGGCCCCCCATCGGGTCAGCATCCAGGTCTCGTAGGCGACGAGCAGGGCGCAGACCAGGATTCCGCTCACCGCGTCGAGCAGCAGGTTCTCCCCGGCGCCCGCGGCGAATGGGCCGGCGGGCAGCGCCCGGCCGGGGCCGGCGGCGAGCACCCAGGTGATCAGCACGGCGAACAGGACGATGAAGATCGGGATGACCACCACCAGGGCGTCGACGATGCGCGCGATCAGGCGCTGCCACCAGTCGGCGGGCCGCAGCCCCAGGGCGGCGGCGGTCGATCCGGGCGGCGCGAAGGGCCGGTAGGCCCGGTAGGGCTCCTGCTCACCCGGGTCGAACCCCCCGTAGGGCCGCTGGTGCCCGGTCTCCGCGGGGCCGTCCGGCCACCCGGCGGGCGGCTGTAACCCGCTCGCAGGCGGCGGCGGGCCCGTTCCGGCACCCGGCGGCTGGTCCGCGTCGGCCCCCGGCGGCGGGTCCGCGCCGCCGGGCGCGTCGTCCTCGCGTGGCGGCGCGTGCCGCGGGCGGTAGGCCGGGGCGTGGGGGTCGACCGGCTCGCCGTGGGGGGCCGCGGGCTGGTGGGGGCCGCCGGGCGGCCCCTGTGGCGCCGCGTAGGGGTCGTCGGACGGTGCCTGCGGCTCCTGCGGGCGGTGCGGCTCCTCCGCCTCCGGGGCACCCTCCTCCGGCGGCGCATGCGGGCTGGGCGGCTCCTGGGGGCGGTGGTGCGGCGGCTCCGGCCGCGGCTCGCGCGGCGCGTCCGATCCGGGATCCCCGGCCGGGTCGCCGGAAGGTGGCTGGTTCATCGTCGGTGCACCTCGGAGGTGGTGTGGCGGTTCGCCTCCATCATGGCCGCGGGCCGCCACCGGCACCCGGCGACACACGGTGACGGTGCGATCGGAACAGGTGAGGGCGCCAGGAGGCGCCCTGGACCGGCCTCCGGCCCGCCGAAGTCCCGCCTTCGGGAATGCGACGGGGGGGCCGCGCATTCGCGCGGCACCCCCGGTGGGGTGTGGCGGTCTCAGGCGGGGGTGCCGGTGTCCAGGTAGCCGCGCAGGTAGGTGCGCTCGGCGGCGTCGAGGCGGCGGACCCCCTGGGTGGCGAGGTCGTAGCCGACGAGCACCGTTTCGGCGCGGACGTAGACGCGGGCGTCGTCCACGATCTCGTAGGCCAGCCGGAAGCTGGCGTTGCGGACCTCGGTCACCCACGTCTCGACGCGGACCGGTTCGCGTCGCAGCAGCAGCGGCTGGAGGTAGTCGACCTCGTGCCGGGCGACCACCAGTCCGCCGATGCTGTGGCCGCCCTCCTCGGGCGCGTCCCACTTCAGGAAGGCGATGCGCGCGTCCTCCAGGTAGGTGAGCATGCGCACGTTGTTGACGTGGTTCAGCGGATCGAGGTCGGCGAACCGGACGTGCGCGAAATGCACGTGGCGCCGCCGCCCCCCGCTCCGGTCCTCCTCGGTGCGTGCCTCGGTCGCGACCTCTGTCACTGCCGGTCCATCCTTTCTCGCCTGCCGACCGGACGATCGCCGGCGGCCCGTGCTCAGCTCGACGCGTCCCCGGTGTCCTCCGGGACCACGAGCCCGGTGTAGCGGGCCAGGAACGCGAGTTGGTCGGCGTTCAACCGCACACTGCGGCTCACCGATCTTGAACTGTGCCCCACTTCGGCCTCGCGCCGCAGCAGAATCGGCCGCTCGGCCGGGGACGCCGAAGTCGCGTGCTGGAGGGCCGCGCACATCTTGCGGGCGTGCAGCGGGTCGACCCGGGTGTCGTTGTCGAAGACGGTGAACAGCGTGGCCGGGTAGCGCACGCCGTCGGTGACGTTGTGGTACGGGGAGTAGCCGTGCAGCCGGGCCAGCGCCTCGGGGTCGTCGGCGCTGCCGTACTCGACGTTCCACAGCTGGCCCAGGCCGAACCGCTCATAGCGGACCATGTCGAGCAGCGGCGCCGAGCACACGGCCGCCGCGAACAGGTCGGGCCGCTGGGTGATCGCCGCCCCGACCAGCAGGCCGCCGTTGCTGCCGCCCATGACGGCCAGCCGGCCGGCGGTGGTGCGCCCGGTGGCGATGAGGTGCTCGGCGGCGGCGGCGCAGTCGTCGAACACGTTCTGCTTGCGGTCGAGCATGCCGCCGCGGTGCCATTCCTCCCCCTCCTCCAGCCCGCCCCGCAGGTTCGCGACGGCGTACACGCCGCCCGCGCGCACCCACGCGAGGATGGTGGAGGAGTAGCCGGGGGTGAGCGAGATCGAGAAGCCGCCGTAGCCGTAGAGGATCGCCGGGCGCGGGCCGTCGGCATCGGGCGGGGAGATCACCAGCATGCGCACCGGCGTGCCGTCGCGCGAGGTGTAGGTGACCTGCTCGGTGCGGACCTCGGGGAGGTCCAGCCGCCCGGGCGGCGAGGCCCACACCGACAGCTCGCCCGTGCGGGCGTCGTAGCGGTGGACCGTGGTGGGCGAGGTGTTGTCGGTATAGCCGAACCACACCTCGTGGCCGCCTTCGGGCCGTTCGACGAGCCCGCCGATGGAGCCCAGGCCCGGCAGCTCCAGCGCGCCGCGCCGCTCGCCGTCGGCCAGGGCGTGCACGCTGACCTCGCTGATGGCGTGCCGGCGCCAGGCCGCGAGCAGCAGCGGTTCGGCGAGGCCTTCGTCGAGGATGGCGAAGTCGCTGAGGACGGCATCGGGGTCGGTGGCGATGAGGGTGCGCCAGTGCTCGGCCCCGGGGGCGGCGGGGTCGGTCACGCACAGCCGGCCGCGGGGGGCGTCGCGGTCGGTGAAGAGGTAGAGGCGGCCGTCGCGCCCAACGTAGGGGGAGACCTCGGCGTCGACGCCCTCCTGGATCGTGCGCAGGCGCGGGGACTCCAGGCCGCTGTCCGACAGGTCGGCGATCCAGGCGTCGTTGCGCGACGAGGTGCCCTTGGTGCAGGTGAGCAGCAGCCAGCGGCCGTCGCGGCTGACCCCCACCCCGTAGTACTCGGTCTTGTCGCGGCCCTCGCCGAAGATGAGGACGTCGTCGTCGGTGGGGGTGCCGACCCGGTGCAGGTAGACGCGGCGGTGGTACTGCTCCTCCCCGGCGGGCACCCGGTCGGGTGCGAGGCGGCGCACGTAGTAGAACGCCTCGCCGCCGGGGAGCCAGGCGATGGGGGAGTAGCGGCACCGGTCGATCGGGCCGTCGACCTCCTCGCCGGTGGCGATGTCCATGACGCGCAGGAGGGACTCTTCGTCGCCCCCTTCGGAGAGCTGGTAGGCGAGCAGCCGCCCCTCGCGGTCGGGGCGCCAGGAGTCGAGGGTGGTGGCGCCGGTGGGGTCGATCGCCGTGGGGTCGATCAGGACGCGCTCGGGCAGGCCGGGCTCGCTGAGATAGAGGACGCCGTGCTCCTGCTCGGCGGTCCGGCGGGTGAACAGATGGCGAACTCCCCGCCACACCGGCGTGCCGACGAACCCGGCGCCCATCAGCTCCGTGAGCCGCCCGCCGAACCATTCCCGGCCCGCGAGCCCGGCGGCCGCATCGGTGAAAAGGGTGTCCTGCGCTGCGCCCCATTCCTTTGTGGCGGCGGACTCCGGGTCCTCGAGCCACCGGTAGGGGTCGGAGATGTCATGGCCGTGCAGGGTTTCGACGAGGTCCAGACGCTCTGCGGCGGGATAACGGCGTTCAGGCATGGATGAACTCTATCCGGCCGGTTCGACACGCCCCGGGAGGGAATCCATGCCGTTGACGAGCACCGATAATTGGGGTGGCGGTGGAGCGGCTCCACTCGGCACACTGAATGCGGGACGTTACTCGGCGGGAAAACCACCCACGGGAGGTCCGTGTGGCAATGCGAACGGAACCGGTCACCCGGCCGGTCGACAAGGAGGTCTCCTGGCTGGCCGACCGGCTGGCCGGGGATGAGACACGGTCGGTCGACACGACGACCTTGGAGACGCCATGAGCTCCGGGCACAGTACGGAGGACGGGACAATCCACCGCCACGTACTGCTGCTCAACGCCAGCTATGAACCGTTGACGACGCTGCCGCTGCGTCGCGCGATCCTGCTGGTGTTGCGGGAGAAGGCCGAGGTCGTGCACGGCGACGCCGCGGGCGCCGTCCTGCATTCGGCCACGGCGGCGCTGTCGGTGCCGTCGGTGATCCGGCTCCGGCGCTACATCAGGGTCCCCTACCGCAGGCGGGTCCCGTTGACCCGGGTCGCGCTCATGCGCCGCGATTCCCACCACTGCGCCTACTGCGGGAAGAAGGCCGAGACCATCGACCACGTCATCCCCCGCAGCCGCGGAGGGCCGCACGTGTGGGAGAACGTGGTGGCCTCCTGCAAGCCCTGCAACCACCGCAAGGCCGACCGACTGCTCGACGAGCTGGGATGGGAGCTGAACGTGACCCCCACGGTGCCCCGGGGCCTGCACTGGCGGCTCATCAACGGCGAGCAGCACGGCGACCCCCAGTGGGCCCCGTACATGGCCAGGGTCGCGGCCTAGCCGCCGTCCACAGCGCCCGGGAGCGGTCCGGTCCCAGCCGCTCCCGGGCGTTTATGCTGTCGCCATGCCTCGCTACGACTACCGCTGCCGCTCCTGCGGCGAGACCTTTGAGCTGTCGCGCCCCATGGCGGAATCGGCCGAGCCCGCCACCTGCCCCGCGGGCCACGACGACACCGTCAAGCTGCTGTCGGCCGTGGCCGTGGGCGGTGTGGCCGCAGCCCCGCCGCAGGGCGGCGGGTGCTGCGGGGGCGGCTGCTGCGGCTGACCCGGACCGCTCCTAGCGGCCCTGCTCCACCTGCGACACATCGCGCGCGGCGCCGGTCGAGGCCGATGTGGCCATGGCCGCGTACGCGCGCAGCGCCGCGGTCACCGGCCGGTCGCGCTCGCGGGGCCGGAACCCGCCCAGGTCGGCCAGCAGGCGCTCGCGGCGGGAGTCGAGCTCCTCGCGCGGCACCTGGAGGCTGATCGAGCGCGCCGGGATGTCGATGCTGATGGTGTCGCCGTCCTCGACCAGGGCGATGTCGCCGCCCGAGGCCGCCTCGGGCGAGGCGTGGCCGATCGACAGGCCCGATGTGCCGCCGGAGAACCGGCCGTCGGTGATCAGCGCGCACGCCTTGCCCAGGCCGCGGCCCTTGAGGAAGCTGGTCGGGTAGAGCATCTCCTGCATCCCGGGGCCGCCCTTGGGCCCCTCGTAGCGGATGACGACGACGTCGCCCGGGGCCACCTGCTTGTTCAGGATGCCGTCGACCGCGTCCTCCTGGCTCTCGAACACCTTGGCGGGGCCGGTGAAGGTCCACAGCTCCTCTTCGACCCCGGCCGTCTTGACGATGGCGCCGTCGGGGGCGAGGTTGCCGTGCAGCACCGCCAGCCCGCCGTCGGCGGTGTAGGCGTGGGCGACGTCGCGGATGCAGCCGGCCTCGCGGTCGGTGTCGAGGCTGTCCCAGCGCACGTCCTGGGAGTAGGCGCGGGTGGTGCGCTGCCCGCCGGGGGCGGCGTGGAACAGCTCGACGGCCTCGGCCGACACGGTCGGCTCGGCGATGTCCCAGGCCGCGAGGTACTCGCCGACCGTTGCGCCGTGGACGGTGGGCAGCGAGGTGTCGAGCAGCCCGCCGCGGGCGAGCTCGCCGAGGATGGCGGGGATGCCGCCGGCCCGGTGGACGTCCTCGACGTGGTACTTGTCGGTGTTGGGCGCGACCTTGCACAGGCACGGCACCCGGCGGGACAGCTCGTCGATCTCGGGCAGCCCGAACTTCACCCCGGCCTCGGTGGCCGCGGCCAGCAGGTGCAGGATCGTGTTGGTCGAGCCGCCCATGGCGACGTCGAGCGCCATGGCGTTGCCGAACGCCGCCGGGGTGGCGATGGACAGCGGGAGCACGGAGTGGTCGTCCTGCTCGTAGTAGCGGCGCGCGACGTCCACGACCAGCCGGCCGGCGTCCTCGTAGAGCCGCTTGCGGGCGACGTGGGTGGCGACCACGGTGCCGTTTCCGGGCGGCGCCAGGCCGATGGCCTCGGTGAGGCAGTTCATCGAGTTGGCGGTGAACATGCCCGAGCAGGAGCCGCAGGTGGGGCAGGCGGCCTCCTCCATCTCGTCCAGCTCGGCCTGCGAGACGCTTTCGTCGGCGGCGGCGATCATGGGGTTGATCAGGTCGAGCTTGCGGACCTTGGTGGCCGTTCCGTCGGAGACGGTCACCCGGCCGGCCTCCATGGGGCCGCCCGAGACGAACACCGTGGGGATGTTGAGCCGCATGGCGGCGAGCAGCATCCCCGGGGTGATCTTGTCGCAGTTGGAGACGCACACCAGGGCATCGGCACAGTGGGCGTTGACCATGTACTCCACGGCGTCGGCGATCAGCTCGCGGCTGGGCAGGGAGTAGAGCATCCCGCCGTGGCCCATGGCGATGCCGTCGTCGACCGCGATGGTGTTGAACTCCCGGGGTACACCGCCGGCCTCGCGGACGGCCCCGGCGACGACGTCGGCGACCTCGCGGAGGTGGACGTGGCCGGGGACGAACTGGGTGAAGCTGTTGGCCACCGCGACGATCGGCTTGCCGAAGTCTTCGCGTTCCACGCCGGACGCGCGCATGAGGGCGCGCGCGCCGGCCATGTTCCTGCCGTGGGTGACCGTGCGAGATCGGAGCGCGGGCATGGGGTGTACTCCCATCGACGCCGAGAGGCGTGATCGATATGTGCTTCGACATCGATGGTAGTCGCGATGGAGACCGTATGCCGTCTCGGTCTCAGGGATCAGGGGTCCGCATAGTGAGACGTAGGGGTGGGGTGCGGGCCGGGGCCCCTCAGTAGCGGGGCAGCAGGACCTTCTGCGCCGCCTGGTAGATCTCCTCGATCTCCTGCTCGGACAGCCGCGATTTCCCGGTGCGCAGCCATTTGCGGACCTTGGTGCCGGTGATGATGTCGACGCCGCGCAGGTTGTGGCTGTCCCACGGCATCCCGGGGCCGTAGATCGCCAGCGAGGCGCGGACGTGGATCTCACGGCCCAGCTGCTCGCTGATGAGCCGCTGGGCGGCGCGCGCCTCTTCGAGCGCTTCGTCGATCCGCTCGTTCTTGGAGAACCGGCCGTGGTAGAGCTTCTCGAGCTTGTTGCGCAGCGGGAGCCGCTTGTCCCACGACTCGGAGTCGATGGCGAAGGCGCCCCGCCGGCCGACGATGAAGTGGTCGATCTGCCCGTTGCCGCCTTCGATGCCGCGAGCGTGCAGGACCCGGTACCCCAGGCGCTTCATGACCTTGAGCTGGGCCTCGGTGCGGCGCTGGGCGGCCGAGGGCCGGCGCCAGTGCGGGACCTCCGACTGGCGGCGGGAGTGGTGGACGGTGAAGGCGATGAGCGCGCCGATGCCGAAGGTGGCGCCGATGCGCCAGTCGGCGGTGAGGTAGCCGGCCGCGACGCCGACCGCGATGGCGATCAGGGAGCGGATCGCCCATTGCCGGGCGGCCTCGGAGGAGACCAGGGCGCCGTAGGTCGCCCGGGCGGTGCCCTTGGACGTCCGGGAGCCCTTGCCGCGTGAGGTCACGAAAGGCGACTGGTAGACGGTGCCCTGGTTCTTGCGGGCATCGCCGCCGTTGACTGTTGCCGAATCCACGGTGGACAGATTAGGGCCATCCATATGCGAGTCCTAGTCCATCGAATCTCACACTTTTCTTCCCCGCGGGGGAGTGAATGTGGCGTGTCGGGCGCCCATACCAGGGAAGGATAACCTTTCCCCCGCCCTTCTCTAGAGAACCACGCAGGCGCTAGCCTCCGATCATGACCCAGATCCACGATCTGACCGCGAACGACCTGGTCGGGGCGGTGCGCCGCCGGGAGCTCTCGCCGGTCGAGATCGCCGGCCACTATCTGGAGCGCATCCGCCGGCTCGGGGACCGGCTCGGCGCCTTTATTACGGTCACCGCAGAATTGGCGCAGGAACAAGCCCGAATGGCGGAAAAGCAGGCGCTGTCCGACACGCCGGACGACCTCCCGCCCCTCCTCGGGGTCCCCGTGCCCATCAAGGACCTCGACCCCGTGGCCGGCGTCCGCTTCACCTCGGGGTCGGCCCTGCACTCCGAGCGCGTCGCCGACGCCGACTCCGACGTCGTCGCCGCCCTGCGCGCCGCGGGGGCGGTCATGCCGGGCAAGACCAACACCCCCGAGTTCGGCTCCCCGTGCTACACCGAGAACGACATCGCCGCCCCGGCCCGCACCCCGTGGGACACGTCCCTGTCGGCCGGCGGCTCCAGCGGCGGGGCCGCGGCGGCCGTCGCCGCGGGGCTCGCCCCTCTGGCCCACGGCAGCGACGGCGGCGGGTCGATCCGCATCCCCGCCTCTGCCTGCGGCCTGTTCGGGCTCAAGCCCACCCGGGGGCGGGTCACCTCCGGCCCGTTCAAGCCCGACTTCATCGGACTGTCCACCGCCGGCCCGCTCGCCCGCACGGTGGCCGACGCCGCGCTCATGCTCGACGTGATCGCCGTGAGCGCCCCCGGCGACTACTACGCCGCGCCGCCCCTGCCCGCCGGGGAGACGTTCCTCGGCCACGCCCGCCGCGACCCCGGCCGGCTGCGCATCGCGAGCTTCTCGGCGCCGCCCCTGCCCGATGTCCCCGTCCACCCCGACGCCGCGGCCGCCCACGCCGAGGCCGCCGCGCTGCTGACCGGCCTGGGCCACGACGTCGAGGAGATCGCCCCGCCCTTCGACGCGTCCTTCATGCCGCACTTCGAACTCGTGTGGGCCGCCATGGCAGCGGCCAACCCGGTGGCCCCCGAGGACGAGCACCGCCTGCGCCCCCTCAACCGGTGGCTGCGCGAGCGCGCCCGCGCCTCCTCCATCCCCGCCTACATGGCGGCCACCGCCGCCCTCCAGGCCGCCATGCGCGCGGCGCTGCGGCGGCTGCTGCCCTATGACGCCGTGCTCACCCCGACCCTCGCGCAGCCACCGGTGCCCGTGGGCCACTTCGGCGCCGACCCCGCCGAGGACTTCCGCCGGATGACCCTGTTCACCCCGTTCACCTCGATGTTCAACGTCACCGGCCAGCCGTCGGTGAACCTGCCGCTGCACTGGAACGCCGGCGGCCTGCCCATCGGCGTCATGCTCACGGGGCGTCCGGGGGGCGAGCCGACCCTGCTGGCCCTGTCGGCTCAGCTGGAGGCGGCCCGTCCGTGGCGGGCGCGGACCCCGCCGGTCTGGTAGCCGCGACCAACGGGCTCAGGCACGCGGCGGCCAGCGCGAACCCCGCCGTCCCCGCGATCCCCGTCGCCACGCCGCCGGCGTCGATCAGCCACCCCGTCATCGGGGCGGCCACCGAGATCCCGGCGGTGTTGGCCGTGGTCAGCCAGCCGAACGCCTCGCCGCGCCGGTGCGCCGGGGCGAGGTCGCCCAGGCGCTCGGTCACCGCCGCGAGCGTCGGCGCGATCGCCAGGCCCGCCACGAACAGCACCGGCGCCACCAGCCACGGCGAGGGCACGTGGGCCACCGGCGGCAGCAGGACGATCAGCGGGAGCATCCCCACGGCCGTGGCGAACGCGCGGCGCACCAGCCGGGGCGGTCCGCTCATCCCGCCCGCCACCAGGCCGCCCACCAGCGAGCCCGCCGCATAGACCGCCATGAGCAGCCCGGCGTAGCCGGGCGAGCCCAGCTCGCGCGACCACGCGACCATCACCAGGTCCACCCCGCCCAGCCCGGCCACCAGCAGCAGGCACATGGCCAGCACGGCCAGGACCCCGCGGTCGGCGAGCAGCGACCTGCGCACCCGGCCCGGCGCCGGCGCGGCCGGCGGCGGGGGCACCGTGTACCCCGCCCTGCGCAGCGCCCAGGCGAAGCCCACCGCGCCGATGCACGACACCGCGGTCAGGACCGCCACCCCGGCCCGGCCCCCGGCAGCGCCGACGACGGCCGCGGCCAGCAGCGGACCGATGATGAACAGCAGCTCCTGGAGGGTCGCCTCGGCGGCGTACATGGTCTGGCGCGCCGGCCCGCTCGTCACCCGCGGCCACAGCGACCGCGCGATCTGCGAGGCGGGCGGCAGGAACACGCCTGTGACCACGGAGAGCGGCACCGCGAGCCACCACAGCGAGCCGGGCAGCAGCGCCAGCACCGCCAGCCCGGCGCCGTAGACGGCGGCCGAGGCCACCAGCAGCCGGTCGGCCGGGCGGCGGTCGGCCAGGCGGCCGCGGACCGGCCCGCCCAGCGCCGTGCCCACGGTCAGCCCGCCCGAGACCAGCCCCGCCAGCGCGTAGGACCCGGTCCACCCGGCCACCAGGAACGTGACGGCGATCGGCATCCCGCCGATGTGCAGCCGCGCCGTGAGAGACCAGAAGAGAAGGGACTTCAGATGGGGGAGCGCGAACAGCCGCCGGTAGGACTGGAGCATCGGCTCGATTATGCCGGAATGGCCGGAAGGCGTAAGTAGGCCGACACCGCGGGCACGGCGATACTCCGACACAGGGGGCGCGTAGGGCATCATCGGTTTCTGTGAGCGATGCGCATCTTGCACGGCTGGCCGAGGAGTACGGGGTCGCGACGACCCGCGAGGACTGGCGCGGGCGCCGCGTCCGCGTGCCCGTCGACACCCTGCGCCACGTCCTTGCGGCCCTCGGCGCCGACCCCTCCCGCCCCAAGGCCGCGCTGGAGGAGCACTGGGCGCGCCAGGCCACCCGGCTGCTGCCCCCGGCCGTCGTCACCCGCGCCGGGCGGCCGCCGAAGCTCCCCCTGCCCGACGACACCCGCGCCTGGGTCGAGATGGCCGGCGCGCAGTGGACCGAGCCCTGCGCCGACCTCCCCATCGGCGTGCACGTCCTGCACGTCGAGAACGGCACCGTGCGCCAGCGCGCCCCCCTGCTCGTCGTCCCCGACCGCCTGGAACCGGGCACCGCGCTCACCGAGGGCCGCGAATGGGGCCTGATGACCCAGCTCTACTCCGTGCGCTCACGCGCGTCGTGGGGACTGGGCGACCTGCGCGACCTCGCCGAGCTCGCCGACTGGAGCGCCCGCGACCTCGGGGCGGCCTTCACCGCCGTCAACCCGCTCCACGCCACCGGGCCCCTGCCGCCGCTGGAGCCCTCCCCCTACCTGCCCGCCAGCCGCCGCTACGCCAGCCCGCTCTACATCCGCATCGAGGACATCCCCGAGTACGCCCGGCTGGAGCCGGTCCAGCGCGAGGGCATCCAGCGCCTGGCGCGCCCGCTGCGCGAGCGCGGCCGCACCGCCGACCTCCTCGACCGCGACGCCGTGTGGGAGGCCAAGCGCGAAGCGCTCACCGTGCTGTTCCAGGCGCCGCGCTCGCCCGCGCGCGAAGCCGCCTTCCAGGCCTACCTGGAGCGCGAAGGCGCCCCGCTCGTGGAGTTCGCCACCTGGAGCCACCTCGCCGAGGACCACGGCCCCGACTACCGCACCTGGCCCGGCGAACTGCGCGACGTCTCGGCCCACACGGTCGGCGCCGAGGCGCTGCGCCGCTGGCCCGGCGTCGACTTCCACAGATGGATGCAATGGGTGCTCGACGACCAGCTCGCCGCCGCCCAGGCTGGCGCGCGCACCGCGGGCATGCCCATCGGCATCGTCCACGACGTCGCGCTGGGCGTTGCGCCCGGCGGCGCCGACGCCTGGATGTACCGCGACGCCATCGCGCCCGGGATCAGTGTCGGCGCGCCGCCCGACGAGGCCCACCCCCAGGGCCGCGACTGGCGGCAGCCCCCCTGGCACCCGATCCGCCTGGCCGAACAGGGCTACGCGCCCCTGCGCCAGATCCTGCGCCAGGCGATGCGGCACGCCGGCGGGGTGCGGATCGACCACGCAGCGGGGCTGTTCCGGCTGTGGTGGGTGCCCGAGGGCGCCCCACCCGACCAGGGCACCTACGTGCGCTACGACCACGAGGGCACGGTGGGCGCGCTCGCGCTGGCCGCCCGCGAGTTCGGCTCGCTCGTGATCGGCGACGACCTCGGCGAGGTGGAGCCCTGGGTGCGCGACCACCTCGCCGAGCGGGGCATCCTGGGCACCTCGGCCCTGTGGTTCGAGCGCGACCCCGGCGGCGTGCCGCGCCGCCCCGACGTGTGGCGCAGCGCCTGCCTGGCCACCGTCGCCACCCACGACCTGCCGCCGGTGGCGTCCTACCTGTCGGCCGAGCACATCGAGCTGCGCGACCGGCTCGGGCTCCTGGGGCGGCCCGTCGACGAGGAGCGCGCCGCCGCCGAGGTCCAGGTGGCGGCGTGGTGCGCGACCCTGGTCGACCTCGGCCTGCTCGACCCCGGCGCCGACCCGGTGTCGGACCCCGCCACGATCGTGGAGGCGCTGCACGCCTACCTCGCGCGCACGCCCGCCCGGCTGATCGGCATCGCCCTGACCGACGTGGTGGGCGACCGCCGCATGCAGCACCAGCCGGGCACCACCGGCGAGTACCCCAACTGGCGCATCCCCCTCACCAGCGCCGAGGGCGAGCCGGTCCTGCTCGACGAGCTGATGGCCGACCCCCGGCTCAACGACGCAGCCCGGCGGGTACTGCGCCCGGTGATGGAGCCCGATCTCCCCTCGGCCCACCGCGCCGGCGGCTGAGCCGCCGCGGCGAGGGCCGAGGGTGCCCGGCGGGAGGGGCCGGCCGGCGCACGGCACCCCAACGGGCGACGCCGCCCCCGGGGCGCGAACGGCGCGGGCCGGGCCCGGGGACACCGCCCCGTGCCCGGCCCGCGCCGGTGCCGTCAGCTTCAGTCCTGCCCGGACGCCGCGTCGGTGCGGCGGGCGGCGAGCGCCCGCTCCACCCCCGCGCGGCCCTCGATGAGCAGCCGGCGCAGCGCCGGAGCCGGGTCCTCGTCGCGGAGGTAGGCGTCGGTGCGCTCCAGTGTCGCGTTCTCGATCAGGTGGCCGGGGTAGGCGGCCTGCGCGAAGGTCTGGGCGAACTCGCCGGTCCAGTCGCGCCACGCCTCGCCCAGCAGCGCGAAGTACGCCTCGGCGTAGGGCCGGTACAGCTCGGCGTGCGCCGGCTCCACCAGGCCGCCGAGGGTGGCGCGGAACTCGGCGTTGGCCATCTCGCCGCTGGAGCGGATCCGGTCCCACGCCTCGGCCTTGGCCTGCGCGGTGGGGATCGCGGCCCGGCAGCCGGCGGCCTGGCGCTCGCCCGTGGCCGTGGGGTCGGACTCCAGCTCCGCGGCGATCTCCTTCTCGCCGGCCCGGCCGTGCACCACCAGCCGGCGGAGCAGCGTCCAGCGCAGGTCGGTGTCGATGGCCAGCCCTTCGACGGTGATTGCACCGTCGAGCAGCCCCTGGAGCAGTGACAGGTGCTCGCCGCTCACCGCGGCGTCGGCGAAGGCGTGCACGTAGGCCAGCTGGAGGTCGCCGCCCGGCTCGGCCGCCCCGAGCAGGTCGCGCAGCCGGCCCGCCAGCAGCGCGAACCCGGTCTCCTGCCACGCGGGGTCGGTGTAGTTGTGCAGCGCGGCGGCGGCCTGGCGCAGCAGCATCTGCGCGACCGACACGTCGCTCACCCCGCTGATGCCCGAGACGACCAGCCGCACGTAGTCGCGGGCGGCCATCTCGGCGTCGCGGGTCATGTCCCAGGCCGCGGCGAAGCACAGCGCCCGCGGCAGCGACTCGCGGATCTCGCCGGCGCCCTCGACCACCGTGCGCAGCGACCGCTCGTCGAGCCGGATCTTGGTGAAGGTGAGGTCGTCGTCGTTGATCAGCACCAGGTCCGGCTGCGCCTTGCCGACGAGCTCCGGCACCTCCGTGCGCGCCCCGGACACGTCGAGCTCGACGCGCTCGCGGCGCACGATGCCGTCGGCGGTGCGGTCGTAGAGGCCGATCGCCAGCCGGTGGGAGCGCAGCGTGGGGTGGTCCGGAGCGGCCTCCTGGAGCACCGCGAAGGACGTGAAGCCGCCGTCGGCGCCGACCTCGAAGTCGGCGCGCATCGTGTTGACGCCCGCGGTCTCCAGCCATTCGCGCGACCAGGTGGACAGGTCGCGCCCCGAGGCGGCCTCCAGTTCGCGCAGCAGGTCGGCGAGCACGGTGTTGCCCCAGGCGTGGCGCTGGAAGTAGGCGCGCACGCCGGCGAAGAACGCGTCGGTGCCGACGTAGGCGACCAGCTGCTTGAGGACCGAGGCGCCCTTGGCGTAGGTGATGCCGTCGAAGTTGACCTCGACGGCCTGCATGTCGGGGATGTCGGCGGCGATGGGGTGGGTGGAGGGCAGCTGGTCCTGGCGCAGCGCCCACGCCTTCTCGACGTTGGCGAAGGTGGTCCAGGCCTCGGTCCACTTGGTGGCGTTGGCCTGGCAGTACACGCTGGCGAACGTCGCGAACGACTCGTTCAGCCAGAGGTCGTCCCACCAGCGCATCGTGACGAGGTCGCCGAACCACATGTGGGCCATCTCGTGCAGGATGGTCTCGGCGCGCCGCTCGTAGCGGGCGTCGGTGACCCGCGACCGGAAGACGTAGTCCTCCAGGAAGGTCACGGCGCCGGCGTTCTCCATGGCCCCGGCGTTGAACTCGGGCACGAACAGCTGGTCGTACTTGGTGAACGGGTACCGCAGGCCGAAGAGCTCGTGGTAGAAGTCGAAGCCCTGCTTGGTGACCTCGATGATCGCGTCGGCGTCGAGGTGCCCGGCCAGCGAGGCGCGGCAGTACACGCCGAGCGGGATGCCGTCGTGCTCGTCGCGCACCACGTGGTAGGGGCCGGCGATGAGCGCGGTGATGTAGGTCGAGACCGGCTCGGTCGCCGGGAAGTGCCAGCGGGCCTTGGGGCCCCCGGGGTCCTCCACCGCCTCGCCCGCGACATCGGGGGCGCTGTTGGAGACCACCTGGTAGGAGGCGGGCGCGAGCACCGTCAGCTCGAAGCGCGCCTTCAGGTCGGGCTGGTCGAAGCAGGCGTACATCCGCTGGGCGTCGGAGGTCTCGAACTGCGTGTAGAGGTAGGTCGAGCCGTCGACGGGGTCGACGAAGCGGTGCAGGCCCTCGCCGGTGCGCATGTAGGCGGCGTCGGCCAGCACCCGCAGCTCGTTGGCGGCCTCCAGGCCGGCCAGGGTGATCCGGCCGCCGTCGAACACCTCGGCGGGGTCGAGCTCGCGCCCGTTCAGTTCCACCGCGTGCACGCGGGGGGCGGCCAGGTCGATGAAGGTGGCGGCGCCGGGCTCGGCGCTGTCGAAGCGGACGACCGTGCGGGACAGGAAGGTCTGGTCGCCGTGCGTGAGGTCGAGTTCGACGTCGTAGGACGTGACGCTGAGTATGCGAGCGCGCTCGCGTGCCTCGTCCCGTGTCAGGTTGCCCGCCACGTCCGCTCCCTTCACGGCCGCCGCCGTTGGCGGCCTCGAGTGCTTGCCGCGTCCGATCCTGCCACGCATCCACGTGGAATGCGGAACCGGGCGCGGAGGTTGAACCTGCCGGATGACCAGGGGGCCATCGCAGTGGGGCTCCCGCCGACCGTGAGGAGATGACCAGGTGAGCGAGCAGACGGGGCGGGTGGACACCGCCGATCTCTGGTTCGACCCGTTGTGCCCGTGGGCGTGGCTGACGTCGCGGTGGCTCCTGGAGGTGGAGAAGGTCCGCCCGATCCGGACCCGCTTCAACGTGATGAGCCTGTCGATCCTCAACCGGGACAAGGAGGACATCCCGCAGAGCTACCGCGACAGGCTCCAATCGGCCCTGGGCCCGGTGCGCGTGCTGACCGCCGCCGAGCAGCGCTTCGGCAACGAGGTGCTCGGCCCGCTCTACACCGCCATCGGCGAGCGCTACCACGTCCGCGACGAGCCGCGCGAGCTCGCCACGGTGAAGGCGGCGCTGGCCGAGGTCGGGCTGCCCGAGGAGCTGATCGACTTCGCCGAGAGCGAGGAGTACGACGAGCCCCTGAACCGGTCGCACCGGGCCGGCATGGACCAGGTCGGCGAGGAGGTCGGCACCCCGATCATCTCCGTCGACGGCACCGCCTTCTTCGGGCCGGTCGTCACCCCCGCCCCCAAGGGCGAGGCGGCCGGTCGCCTGTGGGACGGTGTGCTGCTGGTAGCGGGTACCGACGGCTTCTTCGAGCTGAAGCGCACCCGCACCCGCGACCCCATCTTCGACTGAGCCCCCGGACGACCCGACCCCCATCCCCGACCCGAGCAGTGAGGGAGCGGCCATGAGCGCACCCGATGACGACCGGCGCGTCGACTTCTTCGACGACGGGCCCGACATCCTCCCCGACACCACGGCGGACGAACGCGGAGCCGGCTGGGGCGAGTCCCCGGCCGACGACGACAACACCGCCCGGCTTCTGGAGGACCGGCCGCCGCACTGGGGGTGACCCTGTGCCCGGTCCCGGCCGGGGCACATGCGTGCGCCGGCCGGGACCGGTCCGGCGAGGTCACGGCCGGAACGGGGGCCGGTGCGGGGCGGTCCCGCGGGCCGCCTAGAATCGGCCGTGGAACATCCGTAGACCCAGGTCGAGGTGGAAGTTGAGCAAGCCGACGCAGTCCAAGGCCGGCCCGCTGAGCAAGGACATCGGGATGATCGTGCTGGCGAACATCGTCGCCGTCGCCTCGATCGCCCTCTTCGCCGCGATGGGCCTGAGCATCGCGATCGCCGCCAACGGGAGCCTGTAGCCCGAGCCGACCGCTGCGCCCGCCCCCCGGTGCCCGGCACCGGGGGGCGGGCGTCGTCATGAAAGACTTGCCACGTGCGCGTTTACATTGGATCCGACCATGCCGGCTTCGAGCTGAAGGAGCACCTCGTCTCCTGGCTCAAGGAGAACGGCCATGAGGTGGTCGACTCCGGGCCGGCCGTCTACGACGGCGCCGACGACTACCCGCCGTTCGTGCTGCGCGCCGCCGAGGGCGTGGCGGCCGACCCCGGTGCGCTGGGGGTCGTCATCGGCGGTTCGGGCAACGGCGAGCAGATCGCCGCGAACAAGGTGGCCGGCGTGCGCGCCGCCCTGGCGTGGAGCGAGGACACCGCCCGGCTCGCCCGCGAGCACAACGACGCCAACGTGATCAGTGTCGGCGGGCGCATGCACCCGCTCGACGAGGCCACGCGGTTCGTCGAGGTCTTCTTGGAGACGCCCTACAGCGGCGAGCCCCGCCACACGCGCCGCATCGACATGCTGAGCGACTACGAGCGCACGCGGGAGCTCCCGCCGCTGCCCTGACCGGCCTTGAGGACTTTCAGAAGATGACGCCGCAGTGGGCCCGGGTCGGCCGGCTCAGTGCGGCGTCGAGCCGTTCCACTGCCCCCGGCGTGTCCTCGGCGATCGCCCCCGCCGCCAGGTAGGAGCCCAGCGTCTGGTCGCCGAGGTAGGCCGACCCCAGGTGGGCGACGTCCAGGCGGATGTCGGGCGCGGCGTCGGTGGGCGCGCACCGGGCCGCCGTGTGGTCGGCGCTCAGCCGCCACCGGCCCGCGTTCCACGGGCAGTGGCGGTCGGCGACCTCGATCACGGTCTCGACGGGCGCCACGTAGGAGCGGTCCTCCAGCGCGCCGGGGACGTCGACCAGCCGCAGCCACAGGTTGTCGCTCAGCCGGGTACGCGCCCGGTAGCGGTCGGCCAGCAGGTGGTAGACGGGGTCGTCGGGCGGGGTCATGTGCGTGGTCACCGAGGACACCAGGTCCTCCCCGAGGACGTGCTCCCACAGCAGCGCCGAGGCGGCCGGGGCGGTCGCGTACATCTCCGAGATGCGCAGCGGGGAATCGGCCACACCATAATCGTCCCAGCGCTGGCGGGTGCGGTAGAGGACGTAGCCCAGCGGGCCGGCGTCGTCCTCGGCGAGGGCGCAGCGGAAGGCGCCGAAGCCGTCGCGGGTCTCGGGTGAATCGTGGAGCAGGTGGTCCCACCAGGCGTCGTCGCGCTGGAACTCGCCCACCCGCTGGCGGGCGGCCGCGCTGTGCACGGCGGCCAGCTCCTTGCGCGACTCCTCGGGGGTGCTCAGCCGCAGCCGCAGCGCGGGGTCGCGGGGGATGTCCGGGCGCAGCCGCGCCTCGTGCGTGGCGATGTCGACGGCCACGGTCCGGGAGGCGGGCCCGTAGCCGAACCGCTGGTAGATGCCGCCCTCGGAGGCGAACAGGGCCGCCACCCGCTCGCCGCGGTCGCGGATGTCGGCGAGCTGGTGGCGCATGAGTGCGGAGAGGATCCCCCGGCGGCGGTGGGTCGGCCACACCGTTACGGCCGATACGCCCGCGACCGCCCGCGGTCCGCCCGGCATGGTCATCGTGAAGGAGAACGCGGTGGCCGTCCCCACCAGGCGCGTGCCGTCGAAGACGCCGATGGTGCGGTCGAGCTCGGTGCGGGCGCGGACTCGGGCGGTATCGGTGGTGGACGGGGGTGCGGGGCGGTGCATCGCCGTGCGGCACACCAGGAGGTAGTCGTCGAACTCGGCTTCGGTGAGGGTACGGACCGGCCAGCCGGGCCCGGCACCGGCCGCGCCGGCGGGCGACACGCGGGAAGAGGACATGCTGCTGTCACTATCACCCGCCGAGGCGGGGCGGCGAATGGTTTTCCATCGGGCGTGTTGTGAACAGACCGAAGTGCGGATTCATGTCCGACCGCGTCGGTGAATTCCGGCCCTTTCGAGGGTTAACGCCCCGGCCGACTGACGGAAGCCGCGTTCATTGCCCATACTGGATCATGAGCAACCCTGCGGAATTTTCGGCATGCACACTGGAGGAAAATCGGTTGGCCTCATCCACGGAGCCGAGTGTGCTCCCGCACACAGCGGCTACAGTGCGGGCACGATGAACGCCTCGCCCTCCGCAAAGCTCACCCGCCAGGCCCGCTCGCTGTGGCAGCGCGCGGTCGCCCTGCTGCGGCGCAAGGTCCTTTTCCGCTACCGGCTTGTTCTGATCACCCTTGTCCTCCTTGCGGTGGGTATCGGCGTCGGCGCCGTCTGGGGCCCGACCGGGTGGTTCCCGCCGAGCGCCGTCATCCTCAACGTGCTCGCCGGCGGGCTGCTGCTCAAGCGCAAGAGCCTCGCGTTCCTGCTCGCCGTGGTGGCGGCCGTCCTGCTGTTCAGCGCCTTCGCACTCGATTTCGGCCAGGTCGGCCCCGGCCTGCTCGTCACCATCGGGGTCACCGCCGTCCTGGCCTACCTGCTCTCCGGCGTGCGCGAGCGCCTGGGCGTCCAAGGGCTGAGCGGCGAGAAGATGCTGCTCGAACTGCGCGACCGGCTGCGCGCCCAGGGCAGCCTGCCCGACCTGCCCGATGGCTGGGGCGCGACCGCCTTCCTCCGGCAGGCCGGCGGCTCCTCCTTCGGCGGCGACTTCGTGGTCTCCACCCGCCACGGCGACCGCCTGGAACTCGCCGTGGTCGACGTCTCGGGCAAAGGGGTCGACGCCGGGACCCGCGCCCTGCTGCTGTCGGGCGCCTTCGGCGGGCTCATCGGCGCGGTCCCGCGCGGGGAGTTCCTGGCCCAGTGCAACGACTACCTGATGCGCACCTCGGTGGGCGAGGGGTTCGTCACGGCGGTCCACCTCAGCCTCGACCTCGACAACGGCGACTACATCATCTCCTCCGCCGGGCACCCGCCCGCCGTGCAGTACGACAGGGCCGCCGGAGCCTGGTCGGCCACCGACGCCAAGGGCGTCGTCCTCGGCGTCATCCCCGAGATCACCTATGTCCCGGTCAAAGGGCGGCTGCGCCCCGGCGACGCCCTCATGCTCTACACCGACGGCCTCATCGAGACCCCGGGCGAGGACCTCGACTCCGGCATCGACCGGCTCCTGGGCGCCGCCGACCGCCTCGTGGGCGAGGGGTTCGGCGCCGGTGCCGAGGGGGTGGTCGACACTCTCAGCAAGGGCAAGAACGACGACACGGCCCTTGTGGTGATCTGGCGCTCCTGACCCCCGGTAAGGTCCATGGGGGTCGACGGGCCGGGCTCGGCCCTGTCCTTCGGATCGTTCCGGGCTCCGAAGGCATCCGGAAGACAGGGCCTTGGGGGGAGGCGGCGCATGTCCGCGGACGAGCCCGGCGAGGAGCTGACCTCGCTGGTCGAGCGCAGCGATCTGACCGGAGTCCGGCTCTGGCTCGCCGAGCATCCCCCGTACGAGATCGCCGACGAGCTGTCCCGGATGGACAGCGCCCTGGCCATGATCCCCTTCCGCCTCCTCGACAAGGACCGCGAGCTGGAGGTCTTCGAGGAGCTCGACCCCGTCCACCAGCACGAGATCCTGGCGGGGCTGCGCGGCACCGCGTTCTCCGAGCTGCTGGAGGAGATGGACCCCGATGACCGCGCCCGGCTCATCGGGGAGGCGCCCGCGAAGATCGCCGCCCGGGCCCTGGCGGGGCTGAGCCCCGCCGAGCGCCGGATGACGGCCGCCCTGCTCGGCTACCCCGAGGGGTCGGTCGGCCGGGTCATGACCCCCGAGACCGTCGTCCTCCACCGCGACCTCACGGTCGGCCGCGCCTTGGAGGTCGTGCGCGCCGAGGGGGCCGCCGCCGAGACCGTCTACACCCTGCCCGTGGTCGACGACGGCCGCCGGCTGGCCGGCACGGTCCGCCTCAGCGACCTGGTCGTCAGCGACGACACCGCCGAGATCAAGGACATCGTCGACATTCTCGTGCCCCGGGTGCGGGCGACGGAGCCCGCCGAGGACGCCGCCCGGCTGATCCAGGAGGCCAACCTCGTCGCGCTGCCGGTGGTCGACTCCGAGGAGCGCTTCCTCGGGCTGCTCACCTTCGACGACGCCCTGGAGCTCATCGAGGAGGCCGACTCCGAGGACATCGCCCGCCAGTCGGGCGCCAGCCCGGTCGCCGGCCACTACGTCGCGGCCTCCGTGGTGCGCCTGGCCCGGGCGCGCTCGGTCTGGCTGCTGCTGCTGATCGTCGCCGCGACCCTGACCGTCAACGTGATGCAGGCCTTCGAGGCCACCATCGAGCAGGTCACGGCGCTGGCCCTGTTCGTCCCCATGCTCACCGGCACCGGGGGCAACGTCGGCTCGCAGTCGGCGACCGCGATCGTGCGCGCCCTCGCCGTGGGGGAGGTCCGCGTGCGCGACCTGCCGGGGACGGCGTGGAAGGAGGCGCGCGTGGGCCTGCTCCTCGGGCTGATGCTCGCCTGTATCGCCCTGGTCATCGGCACGGCGTTGGTGGGACGCGACATCGCGGTCGTGGTCGCCGCCTCGGTGATCGTCATCTGCACGTGGGCCGCGGTGATCGGCAGCTCCATGCCGCTGCTGGCGCGCCGCGTGGGGGTCGACCCGGCCGTGGTGTCGGCCCCGTTGGTGTCCACCCTGGTCGACGCCACGGGCCTGCTCATCTACTTCACCATCGCCCGGACCATCCTCGGCATCTGATATCGCCGCAGGTTAAGCGCCGTCTGATCGGGTATCGCCGTCGGTGAGGGCCGACATACGTCGGATGACCATCGCGGACCAGGGGGGTCGGATGTCCGGACTCGGAGACGCCTTCGACAAGATCAAGAAGGCGGCGAGCGAGAACAGCGAGAAGGTCGCGGAGGGCGTCGACAAGGCGAAGCGGGTCGCGAAGGAGAAGACCGGCGGAAAGTACGACGAGAAGATCGACAAGGCCGGCAGTGCAGCGACCGACTACCTCCGCAGGCAGGCCAAGCAGGACCGGGAGCGCAACCGCCGGTCCGGCGAGGACGACCGTCCATAGCCGTTTTCCGTCGGCGGCCCCGGAGCGGACTCCGGGGCCGCCCCGTGTCTGCGCGATGATGGGGCGATGCAGCCCCCCTCCGCCGTCCTCCTGGCCCGGATCCGCATGCCCGCCATGTGGGCCGGGACCGCCCTTCTTGCCTTCGGCGCCTTCGCCGGCGTCCCGTGGTGGGTCAGTGTCCCGGTGTTCGCCGCGGCTCTCCTCGTCTACCTGCGGATCGGCCGGGTGCGCTGCGCCCCCCGCACCCTCCGGCCCCCGGTGGAGGGGCGGTGGATGGCGCTGGCCAGCCCCGTCGACAACGTGCCCAGCATGGGCGCGCACGCCTACGGCCAGACCTATGCGCTCGCGCTCGTCGCCGAGCCCGCCGACGCCTCCCGCCCCGACATCGGGTGGCGGCCGCTGAGCCGCCCGCCCGAGGACTTCCCCGGGTTCGGCCTCCCGGTGCTCGCCCCGGTGAGCGGGGTGGTCGTGCGCGCCCACGACCGCCAGCGCGACCACCGCAGCCGCAACTCCTGGCCGTGGGTGCTGGGCATGGTGGCCGAGACCGCGCTGCGCGAGCTGCGCGGCCCGGCCGGGCTGCTGGGCAACCACGTGGTCATCGACGCCGGGGACGGCTCCTACGTGCTGCTGGGGCACCTGCGGCGGGGCTCCGTCGTGGTCGCCGCCGGGCAGCGGGTCGAGGCCGGCGACCCCGTTGCGCGGTGCGGCGCGTCCGGGAGCTGCACCGAGCCGCAGGTGCGCATCCAGCTCATGGACCACCCCTGGCCGCTCTTGGCCGCGGGGCTGCCCTTCCGCTGGGCCGAGGGCGCCGCCGCCGGCCGGCTGACCGGCGGCCTGCCCGAGACGTGGCGCCCGTTCAGGGCGTGACGGACGCCGCCCGCGCGCCCCACCGGCCGTCGCGGCGCTCGATGGCGATCGGTTGGTCGAAGCAGGCGGTGACGAGCTTGGTGGTGAGGACGTCGTCGGCCTCGCCTGCCGCCACGACCTGGCCGCCGCGCAGCAGCATGGCGTGCGTGGTCGTGGCCGGCAGCTCCTCCAGGTGGTGGGTCACCAGGATCGTGGCCAGCCCGGGGTGCTCGGAGCGGAGGCGGTCGATGCTCGACAGCAGCTGTTCGCGGGCGGCGACGTCGAGGCCCGTGGCGGGCTCGTCGAGCAGCAGCAGGCGGGGCAGCGGCATCAGCGCGCGGGCGATGAGGAAGCGGCCGCGCTCACCCTGGGAGAGGGTCGGCCACACGTCGTCGCGCAGCGCGTCGACCCCGAGCGTGGCGATGAGCCGGTCGGCCCGCTGCTCCTGCTCGGGGGTGGGCGACCAGCGGGGCGGGAGCTCGATGCTGCCGGTCGCGCCGGTCAGGACGGCTTCGCGGCCGGTGAGCGCCGTGCGGATGTCGTGGCGCGGGTTCACGTGGCCGATGTGCGCGCGCAGCTCGCGGATGTCGGTGCGGCCGAGCCGGCCGCCGAGGACGCTGACATCGCCGCGGGTGGGGTGCTGGACCGCGCCGACGAGGCTGAGCAGCGAGCTCTTGCCCGCACCGTTGGGGCCGATCAGCGCCCAGTGCTCTCCGGGGCGTACGGCCATGCTCACCTGGTCGAGCAGGAGCTTGCCGGAACGGACGAGATCCACCTTGTCGACGGCGATGATGGGGGTCTGCGGTGCCTCGGTCATCGGATCACCCTATAGCTCGCCCCGATGTCCGGTGACCGGGGTCCTGAACTGCGCGGATACGGTGGAGACGGACAGCCGTGCGACGCCATGGAAGGAGCCGGCGCAGGTGACCCCGACGGATCGGCCGTGCCGCCTCGTGGTGTGCCGCGGATGCTGCTGCGGGACGAAGAAGAAGCGCCCCGGGGTCGACCACCGCGGGCAGCTCGAGCGGCTCGGCGCCCTGACCGACCACGAGGGCCGCGGCGTGCCCGTGCGCGTGAGCACCTGCCTGGGGATCTGCTTCAAGGCCAACGTGGTGGTCGTCCAGCCCTCGTCGGAGGGGCGCGCTGCCGGCGGCCGCCCGGTGTGGCTGGGCGACTTCACCGAGGACCGGCTCATCGACCGCCTCGACGACTGGATCTTCGCCGGAGGCCCCGGTGCGGCCCCGCTGCCGGAGGAGCTGGCCGCCCACGTCACGTCCAAGGACGCCAAGAAGCCGAAGAAGAGCGACCGCAAGAAGCTGAAGAAGCGCGCCGAGCGGGAGAGGAAGCGCGCCGAGCGGGAGGACCCGGGCGCGGGCGGCGACAAGAAGAGCAAGAAGAAGGAGAAGAAGAAGGACAAGAAGGCGGCCGGGAAAAAGGACAAGAAGAAAAAGAAGAAGGGGTAGCCCCCACGGGCCGCGCCGCTTCCGCTGCCCGCTGGGGCGCGGGCCGAGCCGGTCTCCCGCGGCTCGGCCCGCGCCCTGTCGTGGGGGCGGCCGGTCCCGTCCTACCCCGCGGCGCCCGCGCCGACGGGCTCGCGCTCGCCGTCGTCGCCCGCGTCGTCGGCGGAGCGGATCTCGGTGGCCAGCGGCTTCTCGCGGATGAAGAAGGCCAGCACGAACCCGACGGCCACGATGGGCACCGCGTAGAGGAAGATCGGCGGCAGCGCGTCGGAGAACGCGTGCACGATGAACTCCCGCGCCGGTGCCGGAAGGGCCTGGAGCATCTCGGGCGTCAGCGAGCTGATGCCCGCCTCGCCGCCCTCGAACGCGAGCCCGCCGCCCTGAGCGGGCGCGTCGGCGACCTGCTCGTTGAGTCGGCTGATGAAGATCGAGCCGAACACCGCGATACCGAAGGACGCGCCGATCTGCCGGAAGTAGTTGTTCGCCGACGTCGCCGTGCCCAAGTCGCGCGGTGCGGCGCTGTTCTGCACGATCAGCACCAGGTTCTGCATGACCATGCCCACGCCCAGCCCCAGGACGACCATCCCGGCCGCGTTGTACAGGTAGGGCGTGTCGGCGTCCATCCGCGACAGCAGCACCAGGCCCACCATGATCACGGCGGTGCCCACGATCGGCCACACCTTGTACCGGCCGGTCGCGGTGATCAGCCGGCCGGTGGTGATGGTGGCGGTGAGCATGCCGGCCACGATCGGGATCATCAGCAGGCCCGACTCGGTCGCGGTGGCGCCGTTGACCATCTGGAGGAAGGTCGGCAGGTAGGAGATGGTCGAGAACATCGCGATGCCCACGCTGATCCCGATGAGGGCGGTGAGCACGAAGTCGCGGTCGCGGAACAGCCGCAGCGGGATGATGGGCTCGCTCGCGCGGCGCTCGGCGAGCACGAACAGCGCCGCCGCGGCCAGGGCGCCGATCCCCAGCCCGATGATGACCGGGCTGCCCCAGTCGTACTGGCTGCCGCCCCAGCTGGTGAACAGCACGATGCAGACGCTGGCGGCGGCCAGCAGCAGCGTGCCGAGGTAGTCGAGCCGCGGCTTGGGGCCGGAGCGCTTGGGCAGGGTCAGCACCGCCGAGACGACGGCCAGCGCGACCGCACCCAGCGGCAGGTTGATGTAGAAGATCCAGCGCCAGTCGAGCTGGTCGGTGAACACGCCGCCCAGCAGCGGGCCGGCCACCGAGGCCAGGCCGAACACGCCGCCGATCAGGCCCATGTACTTGCCGCGCTCCCGTGCCGGCACGACATCGGCGATGACCGCCTGGGCGCTGATCATCAGCCCGCCGCCGCCGATGCCCTGGATGGCGCGGAAGAGGATCAGCTGGTTCATGTCCTGGGCGAGGCCGCACAGGACCGACCCGATCAGGAAGGTGACGATCGCGAACTGGAAGACGATCTTGCGGCCGAACAGGTCGCCGGCCTTGCCGTAGATCGGCATGCCCACGGTGGCCGCCAGCATGTAGGCGGTGACCACCCACGACAGGTGCTCAAGGCCGTTGAGCTCGCCCACGATGGTGGGCAGGGCCGTGGACACGATGGTCTGGTCGAGGGCGCCCAGCAGCATCGTCAGCATGACGCCGAGGAAGACCCAGCCCACCTGCCGCCTGCTCAGTGGGGCCGAACCGGGTAATTGCGCCTGGGCGCTGGTCGAACTCATCGGGTGGTACTCGCTTCCCCTGGTGTTTCGTGGCATGGCACATCCCGGAGACGGCGCGGCCGCGTGCGGCCGGGTGTCACAGCGGGCGGGATGTGGCGGTGAACGTCTCGGTGAGGACGTCGAAGACCTGGTCGAACTCGCGGCGCAGGTCGGCGGTGTCGGCGTCGACGTCGCCGAGGCACTTGACGCGGCGCATCGAGTAGCGCATGGCGGTGGTGCCGACGGCCGCGATGATCTGCGGCCGGATGTCGTTCTCGGGGTCGTCGCCCAGGCGGGCGGCGATGGCGCCGGCCATGGCGGTCTCGGCGGCGGCGAAGGACGCCATGACGCGCGGCCCGAGCTGGGGCTCCTTCTCCACGATGCGCTTGAGCATGTGGACCCGGTCGAACAGGGGCTCGGCGTCGTCGTTGTGGTCGGTGGCCGGCGAGAGCAGGAGGAGCTTCAGATCCTCCAGCAGGTGGCCGGTCGGGCCGCCCTCCGCGAAGACCTGGCGGGCCTCGTCGGAGTAGAGCAAGGGTCCCTCGCCGATGAGCGCGTCGTCCTTGGAGGCGAAGTAGTTGAAGAAGGTGCGCGTGGACACGTTGGCGGCGGCCGCGATGTCGTCCACCGTGACGTCGTCGAGCCCCCGCTCGAGGACCAGGTCGACGGCCGCGCTCTGGAGTGCCTGCCGCGTGGCGAGCTTCTTGCGTTCGCGCAGCCCCATCGATCCCCCTTCGTCCCCCTTGTGTCCAATATTGCAGATGATGCAAAAATGCGGCAAACGAATTAATGCGTGATCTGCATCTCGTCGGCCGCTGACATCACGCGCGGGCCTTCTCCTGCGGCGCGAACTGGGTGCGGTGCAGGGCCGCGTACAGGCCGCCGTGCGCGAGCAGCTGTTCGTGCGTGCCCCGCTCCAGGATCCGGCCGTCCTCCAGCACCAGGATCAGGTCCGCCTCGCGCACCGTCGCCAGCCGGTGCGCGATGACCAGCGACGTCCGGCCCTTCAGGGCCGTGGCCAGGGCCTGCTGCACCGCGGCCTCGGACTCGGAGTCCAGGTGCGCGGTCGCCTCGTCCAGCACCACGACCGACGGCGCCTTCAGCAGCAGCCGGGCGATCGCCAGCCGCTGCTTCTCCCCGCCCGAGAGCCGGTAGCCGCGGTCGCCGACCATGGTCTCCAGGCCGTCGGGCAGCGCGTCGAGCAGGGGGCCCAGCCGCGCTGCGCGCATGGCCTCGGCCAGCTCCTCGTCGGTGGCGTCCGGCCGGGCATAGCGCAGGTTGGCGCCCACGGTGTCGTGGAACAGCTGGGTGTCCTGGGTGACCACGCCGACGGAGTCGCGCACCGACGCCGCGGTCGCCTCGCGCAGGTCCACGCCGCCGATCCGCACCGCCCCGTCGACGGGGTCGTACAGGCGCGACACCAGGTGGGTCAGGGTCGTCTTGCCCGCCCCCGAGGGGCCGACGAGCGCCACCATGTGCCCCGGTTCGGCGGTGAAGGAGACACCGCTCAGCACCTGGGCGTCGTCGGCGCTCTCGGCCTGCGGCGTCAGCTCCAGCGAGGGCAGCGACGACTCCTCGGCCGAGGGGTAGCGGAACGACACGTCGTCGAACCGCACCGACAGCGGCCCCTCCGGCAGGTCCCGGGCGCCGGGGCGCTCGTCGATCATGGGCTTGAGGTCGAGGACCTCGAAGACGCGGTCGAAGCTGACCAGCGCCGTCATGACCTCCACGTGCACGTTGGACAGCGCCGTGATCGGCGCGTACAGCCGGGTGAGCAGGGTGGTCAGCGCCACCAGGGTGCCCAGCTCGAACGCGTCGCCGATCACCAGGTGGCCGCCCACCCCGTAGACCACGGCGGTGGCCAGGGACGTGATCAGCCCGATCATGGTGAACAGCAGCCCGCCGAACACCGACTGGGCGACCCCGATGTCGCGCACCCGGGCCGCGCGCCCGGCGAAGGCCTCGGCCTCCTCCGCGGGCCGGCCGTACAGCTTCACCAGCATCGCGCCGCCCACGTTGAACCGCTCGGTCATGAGCGCGCTCATCTCGGCGTTGGTGTTCATGCCGGAGCGCGAGATGTCGGCGACCCGGCGCCCGATGAGCTTCGCGGGCAGGATGAACAACGGCACCAGCAGCAGCGCGATGGCGGTGATCTGCCACGACAGCACGGCCATCGTGGTCACCACCGCCACGGCGGAGATCAGGTTGGACACCACCGATTGCAGCACCGACGTGATCGCCCGCTGCGCCCCCACCACGTCGGTGTTGAGCCTGCTGATCAGCGAACCGGTCTGGGTGCGGGTGAAGAAGGCGAGCGGCATCCGCTGCACGTGCGTGAACACCTGGGTGCGCAGCAGGTAGATGACGCCCTCGCCGATGCGCGCCGACAGCCACCGGGAGGTCAGCCCGAGCGCCGCCTCCAGCGCGGCCAGCGCCGCGACCCCCACCGCCAGCCAGGTGACCAGCGACGCGTCCTGCCGGGCCACCCCGTGGTCGATGATCGTCTTGAGCAGCAGCGGGTTGGCCACCACGATCGCGGCGCTCACCGAGGTCGCCAGGAGGAACAGCACGATGGCCCGCCAGTGCGGGCGGGCATAGCCGGCGATCCGGCGCACCGTCCCCCGCGGCAGGCGGGTGCCCTTGGCCGCCCCGTCATTGACGAGCGCCCGGTATATGGGCGGTCCACCCATCATCATCGCCGAACCCCGTTTCCTTCGTCGCGCGGATCGCTGCACAGCGTCGGAAGCGTCAACACCGAGGAACGCCCCCGCCTTCCGGCCGTCCACCATGAGCGCAAAAGCGGTGGCGGCGGGAATAGGGGACCAGGGAACCACGAAACGGGCGCCCCCGCGGCTCGGGGGCGGAGCGAGCGTGTGGTGCGGGCCCGGGGCGGGCGCGCAGCGGGGCAGGGGGCGCCCGCGGCGCGGTCAGAGCGAGCGCGCGAGCCGGCCGAGCGCGGCGCTGGTGGAGCGGCCCTCGGTCAGCGGCAGCTCCCACACCTCGGCCCCGAGGGCTTCGGCGCCGCGCCGCTTGCCGTCGGTGTAGGGGTCGCCCGCGGTGAACGCCAGAGCAGCCGGGCCCAGCGGGCGCAGCAGATCGGTGTAGGGCTCCCAGCCGGCGGTCTCGGGCGGCCCGGAGATGATGAACACCCCGTCGACGCAGCGCAGCGCGGCCAGCATCTCGGCGCGTTCGATGTCGGGGTTGACCGGCCGCTCCGGGCCCTTCCAGGCGCGCACCCGGGCGTCGTCCTCGACGCCGACCAGCAGCGGCAGGCCGCGGTCGCGGATCGCGGTCAGGAAGCGGGCGTGGCCCACGTGCAGCACGTCGAAGACCCCGGTGACGACCACGGGCGCGCTCGCCGTGTGGGGCCGGGAGAACCACTGGGAGACCAGATCAGGCACGCGCAGCGGATCGGAACTCGTCATCACGCAACCTTCACGAACGGCTCGACGCCTCGGTATCGCACCCGGGCGCGACAACGACGGATGCGCCCTCATCGCCAACATATCCGCACCGGCCACGCGATCTCGCGCGTGCCCCGCTGAGCGCCGCGGAGAAAAGGGCCGGCGGCAGGGAGACCCCGGCCGGGACCGGCCGTCGGGGGCAGTGGAGCGGGCGACGGGAATCGAACCCGCACGACCAGCTTGGAAGGCTGGAGTTCTACCATTGAACTACGCCCGCGATGGCGTCAGGGCCCCGGAGTTTCCTCTAGACTCGTGGGGCCGACGGGGATAAGACTACCGTCTCCGGAGCGCGGGTCGTCCACTCTCCGGGCGTCGGCGCACGGTCCACGGGGAGTAGCGCAGCTTGGTTAGCGCGCATGCTTTGGGAGCATGAGGCCGCGGGTTCGAATCCCGCCTCCCCGACGAAATCGCCTGTGGCGCCCGGTGCGGCTCGTCGGGGGGCCCTGAGGCCCCGCATATCTGCCCTAGACTTGGCGTGATCAGCAGGAAAATCGCGAATTCAGTCAGTCCTTCATCAGGCCCCACGGCCCGGTGACCTGCGTCGGCCGGCGCCGGTTCGCGTGGACACGCGCACCGCGGGCCGGGCAGTGTCCCGTGCGTGCCGGGCCGTCCCGGACACCAGCCGGAAATCTAGGAGTACCGCCCCGTGAAGACCGATGTCGAGGAGCTCAGCCCGACCCGGGTCAAGCTGACCATCGAGGTTCCCTTCGAGGAACTCGACCACGCCTTCGACGTGACTTACAAGTCGCTCGCCAAGCAGGTCCGGATCAAGGGCTTCCGCCCGGGCAAGGCGCCGGCTCGGCTGATCGACCGCTACGTCGGCCGCGGCGCGGTGATCAGCGAGGCGGTGAACCACGCCGTTCCCGAGCTGTACAACGAGGCCATCCAGAAAGAGGACATCTTCGCGCTCGGCCAGCCCGACGTCGAAGTGACCAAGCTGGAGGACAACGACCAGCTCGCCTTCACCGCCGAGGTCGACATCCGGCCGAAGTTCGAGGTGACCGGGTACGAGGGCATCGAGGTCACGGTCGACGACGCCGAGGCCACCGAGGAGCAGATCGAGGACCAGGTCGGCAACCTGCGCGAGCGCTTCTCGACGCTCGTCGGCGCCGACCGCCCCGTTCAGAGCGGCGACCACGTCTCGATCGACCTCTCCGCCGCCGTCGACGGCGAGAAGCTCGAGGACGTCCAGGCCAATGGCCTGTCCTACGAGGTCGGCACCAACACCGTCCTCGAAGGGCTCGACGACACCCTTGAGGGGATGTCCGAGGGCGAGTCCGCGACCTTCGCCACCAAGCTGGTCGGCGGCGAGTACGAGGGCCGCGAGGCCGACGTCACCGTGGCCGTCCACAGCGTCAAGGTCAAGGAGCTCCCGGAGCTCGACGACGAGTTCGCGCAGATGGCGAGCGAGTTCGACACCATCGAGGAGCTGCGCGCCGACGTCCGCTCCCGGCTGGAGCAGGTGCGCCGCCTCCAGCAGCTCTCCCAGGGCCGCGACCGCGCGCTGGAGAAGCTGGTCGACTCCATCGACATCCCGCTGCCCGAGTCCGTCATCGAGGAAGAGGTCGCGCGCCGCCGCGAGAGCCTGGAGCAGCAGCTCACCCAGGGCGGCCTGACCAAGGAGTCCTACCTCGAGTCGCAGGAGCAGACCGAGGAGGAGTTCGAGGAGGAGCTGTCCTCCAGCGCCCGCTCCGCGGTGAAGGCCGGGTTCATCCTCGACCAGCTCGCGTTGCAGGAGGAGCTGTCGGCCGACAACAGCGAGCTGAGCCAGTACGTCGTGGAGCAGGCCCAGCGCATGGGCGTCTCCCCCGACCAGCTCGCCCAGCACCTGGTGGAGTCCAACCAGATCCGGGTCGCCTACACCGAGGTCGTCCGGGCCAAGGCCATGGACCTCGTGTTGCAGAAGGCGCGGATCACCGACGAGTCCGGCAACGTCGTCGAGCAGGAGAGCCCCGAGGCGCCTGAGGCCCCGGCCGCCGAGGCCGCGGACACCGAGGAGGCCCCCGCCGCCGAGGCCGCGGCCGAGCCTGCTCAGGCCGCCGGCGAGCCCGAGGCCCCCGCGGCCGACGAGGACGCCGCCAAGGACAAGTAGAGCCGAGCCGGCAACGGCGGGCCATGGCACCGGGCGGCGCACCCCGCCCGGTGCGGGCGGCACGCCGCGGTGCGGAAGAGGCGCCGATGGGAGATCATCCCGTCGGCGCCTTTCGCGCTTCCCGCGCGGCCCGGCGCGTCGGCGGCGCCACCCTCGCGGGGAGCCTGCGCCAACAGCGAACACCCCTGTGAGCGCGCCCCAGCGGCCGTTCCCCCACGCTAGTGTGATTTGACGGGACGAACCTCCGAGTGACCGCTCAAGGCGAAAGCAGGTGCCAGGGTGACCGAACAGCCTTTCACAGGCGTTCTCGACGAGATCCGCGCGGCGGGGGAGACCCCGCAGCCGACCGTCATCGAGCAGACCGCACAGCGGTTGCTGCGCCAGCGGATCATCTTCATCGCCGATGAGGTCAACGACGCAATGGCCACCCGTGTGGTGGGTGACCTGCTTCTCCTCTCGGCCGAGGACCGCAAGCGCGACATCTCGCTCTACGTCAACTCGCCCGGCGGCTCCGTGACCGCCGGTATGGCGATCTACGACATCATGCAGTACATCCCGAACGACATCGCGACCGTCGGCATGGGGCTCGCCGCCTCGATGGGACAGGTCCTGCTGTGCGCCGGCACCCCCGGCAAGCGCTACGCGCTCCCGCACGCCCGCGTGATGATGCACCAGCCCTCGGCCGGTGTCGGCGGCACCGCGACCGACATCCGCATCCGCGCCGACGACCTGGTCTACGTCAAGGGCGCGCTCCTCGACATCATCGCCCACCACACCGGGCAGACCCGTGAGCAGATCGAGAAGGACGCCGACCGCGACCGCTGGTTCGCCGCGGAGCAGGCCAAGGAGTACGGCTTCGTCGACGAGGTCGTCGGCAGCCTCCAGCAGATCAACGCCGGCTGAGACGCCCGACGCCGCGTTCCCAGGCCTGTGCCTCCGACGAGTCAGCTTGAAAGGCGAAAGTTCCTGACATGAGCATTATCGGCAATTCACCCGCCAGCGCGTACGGAATGGCCCCGCAGCCGTCGCAGGCCCGGTACGTGATGCCCTCCTTCGTTGAGCGGACCCAGTACGGCATCAAGGAGATGAATCCGTACAACAAGCTTTTCGAGGAGCGCATCATCTTCGTGGGGGTGCAGATCGACGACACCTCCGCGAACGACATCATGGCGCAGTTGATCACGCTGGAGCAGATCGACGCCGACCGCGACATCCAGATGTACATCAATTCCCCCGGCGGGTCGTTCACGTCGCTGATGGCCATCTACGACACCATGCAGTTCGTCCGCCCCGACATCCAGACGACCTGCATCGGCCAGGCCGCGACCGCCGCCGCCGTGCTGCTCGCCGCCGGGACCAAGGGCAAGCGCCTGATGCTCCCCAACGCCCGCCTGATCGTCCAGCAGCCGGCCACGGAGGCCACCTACGGCCAGGTCACCGACCTGGAGCTACAGGCCCGTGAGATCATGCGGATCCGCGACCAGATGGAGAACGTCCTGGCCCGCCACACCGGCCAGGACAAGGACACGATCAGCCGCGACATCGAGCGCGAGAAGGTCTTCACCGCCGAGGAGGCCGTGAAGTATGGGCTGGTCGACGACATCCTGCCGTACCGCAAGACGTCGCTCCAGAGCTCTCAGCCCGCGTCCTCGAAGTAGGGCGCCGCTGGCCCGCCGTCGGAGCCGGGCCGGGGGATCACACGCCGGGGGTCCCGGAGTGGTGAAGCCGGTCCGGTTCTTCGCTTAGGCTCGGATGAAGGACGCACAGATCGCCCCGCCCTCGGGCACATCGGGAGCGCATATCCTGCAAAAGCGGTAGCTTGCTCTGGTAGAGGGCACGTCATCCCTTGCACGGCGCGCCGGGTGGACGATGACGGGGTGGCCTACGTTTTAAGGAGTAGCTGGGTGGCACGCATCGGCGACGGTGGAGACCTGCTGAAGTGCTCGTTCTGCGGCAAGAGCCAGAAGCAGGTGAAAAAGCTCATTGCCGGTCCCGGCGTCTACATCTGCGACGAGTGCATCGATCTGTGCAACGAGATCATCGAAGAGGAGCTGGCCGACGCCACCGAGCTGAAGTGGGACAGCCTGCCCAAGCCCCGCGAGATCTACGAGTTCCTCGACTCCTACGTGATCGGGCAGGAACAGGCCAAGAAGGCGCTGTCGGTGGCGGTCTACAACCACTACAAGCGCGTGCAGTCCGAGTCGGACCGGCCGCGTGAAGAGGACGTGGAGATCGCCAAGTCCAACATCCTCCTCCTGGGCCCCACGGGGTCGGGCAAGACCCTCCTCGCACAGACGCTGGCCAAGATTCTCAACGTCCCCTTCGCCATCGCCGACGCCACCGCCCTCACCGAGGCCGGCTACGTGGGCGAGGACGTCGAGAACATCCTGCTCAAGCTGATCCAGGCGGCCGACTACGACGTCAAGAAGGCCGAGACCGGGATCATCTACATCGACGAGGTCGACAAGGTCGCCCGCAAGAGCGAGAACCCGTCGATCACCCGCGACGTCTCCGGCGAGGGCGTCCAGCAGGCGCTGCTGAAGATCCTCGAGGGCACCACCGCCAGCGTCCCCCCGCAGGGCGGGCGCAAGCACCCCCACCAGGAGTTCATCCAGATCGACACCACCAACGTGCTGTTCATCTGCGGTGGGGCGTTCGCCGGGCTGGAGAAGATCATCGAGTCCCGGGTGGGCAAGCAGGGCATGGGCTTCAACGCCGTGCTGCGGCCGGCCAACGAGGACTCCGCCGACGGCTTCTCCGAGGTCATGCCCGAGGACCTGCTGAAGTTCGGGATGATCCCGGAGTTCGTCGGCCGGCTCCCGGTCATCACCAGCGTGCACAACCTCGACCGTGCGGCGCTGATCCGGATCCTCACCGAGCCGCGCAACGCCCTGGTCAAGCAGTACCAGCGGCTCTTCGAGCTCGACAACGTCGAGCTGGAGTTCACCGACGACGCCCTCGACGCCATCGCCGAGCAGGGCATCATCCGGGGCACCGGTGCGCGCGGGCTGCGCGCCATCATCGAGGAGGTCCTGCTCTCGGTGATGTACGAGGTGCCCAGCCGCGAGGACGTCGGCCAGGTCATCATCACCCGCGAAGCCGTGCTGGAGCACGTCAACCCCACCATCGTGCCCCGGGCCAAGCTCAGCCCGGAGCGCGAGGAGAAGAGCGCCTAGGGCGGCCCCGCCGCCCGCACGCGAAAGGCCCCCGCCTCGCGGGGGCCTTTCGCGTGTCAGGATGCGGCCGGTGGTGCGCTACTGGTCCATGACCTCGGCCATGCGGTTGATGTCGGCCTGCTGCTCGACCATCACGTCCGCGGCCATCTTCAGCGCATCGGGGTGCTTGCCGTCGGCCCCCTCGTCCTCGGCCATGGAGATGGCGCCCTCGTGGTGGGCGGTCATCAGCTCGACGAACAGCTCGTCGATGTCGGCGCCGTCGGCCTCCTCGAGCTCGGTGAGCTCCTCCTCGGAGGCCATGCCGGGCATGTCGTCGTGGTCGAGGTTCACCGGGCAGTCGCCCTCGCCGCCGTGGTGGCCCTCTTCGCTCGGACCGTTGGCGCAGAACCCCTGGTGGTTGGGGTTCTCCTCGGCGGGGCCGTAGACGTTGGTGTCGAGCCAGCCCTCCATGGCCTCGATCTCAGGGCCCTGGGCCGCACTGATGCGGTCGGCGATGAGTGCGAGGTCGTCGTTCTCGAGCCGGCCCTCGACGAGGTCGGTCATCGTGATGGCCTGGCCGTGGTGCTCGATCATCATCAGCACGTACTCGACGTCGGCCTCGTTGTGCCGGATGGTCTCCGACGCCGCGTCGATCTGCTCCTGGGAGGCCGGCGAAGCGGATTCGCCGGGCGCGCCCGGGGCCAGGACGGGCGGGCCGTCGGCGGAGTCCGATGAGGAGCAGGCCGTTGCTCCGGTGATCAGGACGGCGGCTCCCGCCGCCAGAACCCAGCGCCGCACAGGGGCTCCTTCCAGCAGGGTCGTCGAACGGCCTCGTGAGCCGCTCCCCGTTGTCTACTCAGTCGGGTGGTGTTTTGTCCAGTATGACGGCGATCTTGTGATCATCACGCAGCGTATTTCCACTGTTTGATCTGGCCGTTGATCTGGCCTTATGTCGCTTATCATGCGTTTTGTGGCATTCGCGGCTAGTCAGCCGTTCCTGGGGAAATGTATCTTCCTTCTGTTCAGACGGTGTGTACTGAGGAGGAACCCCACATGCCGACATCCCCCCGGGCGTCCACGAGACCCCCGCTGCGGCGAAGGCTGCGGAACGCGGCCGTGGCCTTGCTGTCGACCGCCGCGCTGGGCGCGTCCCTGCTGTCGCCGGCCGCGGCGAACGCGCAGACGCCCCCCGACGAGATCGACAAGAGCGACAACATCGACCTGGTCGCGAACCTGCCCAAGCCCGAGGGCTTCGAGGTCAGCAACTCCGACCTCGCCTTCACCGGCGACCACGTGATCGTCGGCAACTACAACGGCTTCGTGATCCACGACGTCTCCGACCCCACCGCCCCGGAGATCAGCAGCGCAGTGCTGTGCGAGGGCGGCCAGGGCGACGTTTCGGTCAGCGGCGACCTCCTCTACTACTCGGTGGAGTACCCGCAGGTCAACGAGGAGTGCGGCTCGGGCGAGAGCACCGCCGCCGACCCGAACGCCTTCGAGGGCATCCGGATCTTCGACATCTCCGACAAGACCAGCCCCGAGTACATCGCGGCGGTGCGCACCGACTGCGGCTCGCACACCAACACCCTCCTCCAGGGCGAGGACAGCGACTACATCTACGTGTCGTCCTACGCCCCCGCGGAGAACTTCCCCAACTGCCAGCCGCCACACGACAAGATCTCCATCATCGAGGTCCCCAAGGACGATCCGACCTCGGCCGCGGTGGTCAGCCAGCCGGTCCTGTTCCCGGACGGCGGCAACCACGACCAGCCCGGCCTGGCGCGTCCCACCGAGGGCTGCCACGACATCACCGTCTTCCCGGCCAGGGACATCGCGGCCGGCGCCTGCATGGGCGAGGGCGTGCTGATGGACATCAGCGACCCGCTGAACCCGGTCGTCACCGAGACCGTGCGCGATGAGAACTTCGCGTTCTGGCACTCGGCGACCTTCACCAACGACGCCAAGGCCGTCATCTTCACCGACGAGCTCGGCGGCGGCGGCGCGGCCACCTGCAACGAGGAGGTCGGCCCCGAGCGGGGCGCCGACGCGATCTACACGCTCGAGGGCCGCAGCAACCCCGAGCTGACGTTCGCGAGCTACTTCAAGATCGACCGCCACCAGTCCGACACCGAGAACTGCGTGGCGCACAACGGATCACTGATCCCGGTTCCCGGGAAGGACTACTTCGTGCAGTCCTGGTACCAGGGCGGCGTGTCGATCATCGACTTCAACGACCCGACGAACCCGCGTGAGATCGGCTACTTCGACCGCGGCCCCGTCTCCGAGACCGAGCTGGTCCGCGGCGGTACCTGGTCGGCGTACTACTACAACGGCTACGTCTACTCCTCGGAGCGGACCCGCGGCTTCGATGTGCTGCGGCTGGACGACCGCCGCCTGCGCGGCGCGGAGCGCATCACCTTCGACGAATTCAACCCGCAGAACCAGCCCCAGTACCGGGGTCGCTGACGCCGTCGCGTGCAGCCGCAGGTCAGGGCGCCGTCAAGGGCGTTCCTGATCTGCGGTTTCCGGGCGTTATCCGCTGTACGCCAGCCGGATACCCCGGTGCTGTTCTCGTATTTCGGTGTGTATCGGAAAAAAAGGAGACCACATGCCGACTCCCCCTAGCCCGGCGCGGCGGCGCGGACGCCGCCGGCTCGGGCGTATGGGCCTGGCCATGGCCGGCGCGGCCGTCCTGGTCGCGTCACTGGCCCCGGCGGCCGGTGCGCAGACGGCTGCCGACGAGATCGACACGAGCGACAACGTCGAGCTCGTCGCCAGCCTGCCCAAGCCGCCGCCCTTCGACACGCAGGCCGCCTACAACTCCGACCTGGCGTTCTCGGGCGACTACGCCATCGACGGCAACTACAACGGCTTCGTCATCTACGACATCTCCTCGCCCGAGGAGCCCGAGATCGTCAGCCAGGTGCTGTGCGAGGGCGGGCAGGGCGACGTGTCGGTGAGCGGGGACCTGCTCTACTTCTCGGTGGACTACCCGCGGGAGTCCGACGAGTGCGGGGCGCCCGCGAGCACCGCCGAGAACGCGGACGCCTTCGAGGGCATCCGCGTCTTCGACATCTCGGACAAGGCCGACCCGCAGTACGTGGCCGCGGTGGACACCGACTGCGGCTCGCACACCAACACGCTGGTGCCGGGCGAGGAGAGCGACTACGTCTACGTGTCGTCCTACAGCCCGTCGGCCAGGTTCCCCAACTGCCAGCCGCCGCACGACAAGATCTCCATCGTCGAGATCCCCAAGGACGACCCCGCCTCGGCGGCCCTGGCGGCCGAGCCGGTGCTGTTCCCCGACGGCGGCAACGGGCCCGGCACGCCGTCGCGTGAGACGTCCGGCTGCCACGACATCACCGTCTTCCCCGAGAAGGACCTCGCGGCGGGCGCGTGCATGGGCGACGGCATCCTGATGGACATCAGCGACCCGCTGAACCCGGTGGTCACCGAGACCGTGCGCGACGACAACTTCGCGTTCTGGCATTCGGCGACGTTCACCAACGACGCCAAGGGCGTGCTGTTCACCGACGAGCTGGGCGGCGGCGCCGGCGCGGTCTGCAATGAGGAGACCGGCCCCGAGCGGGGCGCCGACGCGATCTTCTCGATCCGCCGCGGCGAGCTGTCCTTCGAGAGCTACTTCAAGATCGACCGGCATCAGTCCGACACCGAGAACTGCGTGGCCCACAACGGCTCGCTGATCCCGGTTCCGGGCCAGGACTACTTCGTGCAGTCCTGGTACCAGGGCGGCGTGTCGATCATCGACTTCAACGACCCGGCGAACCCGCAGGAGATCGGCTACTTCGACCGCCCGCCGCTCTCGGAGAGCGAGCTGATCCTGGGCGGCTCGTGGTCGGCGTACTACTACAACGGCTACGTGTACTCCTCCGACATCCAGCAGGGCTTCGACGTCCTGAAGCTGAACGACCGGAGGCTGCGCCCGGCCGAGCGCGTCACCTACGACGAGTTCAACCCGCAGAGCCAGCCCGTGTACAGCCCCGGCAGGGGCTGACCGGCCCGCTGGTGAACGGCCGCTGAACGACGGCCCCCCGCTGCGGCGGGGGGCCGTTTTCTGTTTCTCTGCGTTATATGTGCAGGTAGAAGGGCGGGAAATTGTAAATTTCGTGTTGTGCCGATACGTCGCCCTGTACAACTGTCTTGGCAAATGTGTAGTTTGTGGGTGTTTTTGATCCGCGTCGGAATGAGGAGTGCCAGTGCCGACATCCCCCGCGCCGTCGCAGAGACGGCGAACCCTGCACCGCACCGGCCTGGCCGGGGCCGCGATCGCCGGGCTGCTGCTGAGCCTCGTCCAGGCGCCGGCCGCGCTCGCCGACGCCAACCCCCCGGGTGAGGGGACCAGCAGCGACAACATCACGCACCTGGCCAACATCCCCAAGCCCTCGCCGGTCGACGGCACCAACTCCGACCTGGCGTTCTCGGGCGACTACGCCATCGGGGGCAACTACAACGGCTTCGTCATCTACGACATCTCCACGCCGGCCGAGCCCGAGATCACCGCCACGGTGCTGTGTGAAGGCGGCCAGGGCGACGTGTCGGTGAGCGGCGACCTGCTCTACTACTCGGTGGACTACCCCCGCGAGAGCGAGGAGTGCGGGGCGCCGGAGAGCAGCCCCGAGGACGCCGATGCGTTCGAGGGCATCCGGATCTTCGACATCTCCGACAAGGCCAACCCGCAGTACGTGGCCGCCGTGCCCACCGACTGCGGCTCCCACACCAACACCCTGGTGCCGGGCGACGCGGAGACCGACTACATCTACGTCTCCTCCTACGCGCCCTCGGAGCGGTACCCGAACTGCCAGCCGCCGCACGACAAGATCTCCATCATCGAGGTCCCCAAGAACGACCCCGCCTCCGCCGCGATCGCGGCCGAGCCGGTGCTCTTCCCCGACGGCGGCAACCACGACCAGCCCGGCCTGCTGCGTCCCACCGAGGGCTGCCACGACATCACGGTCTTCCCGAGCAGGGACATCGCGGCGGGCGCGTGCATGGGCGACGGCCTGATCCTGGACATCGCCGACCCGCTGGAGCCGACGATCATCGACCACGTCCGCGACGACAACTTCGCGTTCTGGCACTCGGCGACGTTCACCAACGACGCCAGGGGCGTGCTGTTCACCGACGAGCTCGGCGGCGGCGGCGCACCGACCTGCACCGAGGAGATCGGCCCCGAGCGCGGCGCCAACGCCGTCTACAGCCTCAGCCGCGGCAACAGCCCCGAGCTGTCCTTCGAGAGCTACTTCAAGATCGACCGGCACCAGGGCGACCAGACCTGCGTGGCCCACAATGGGTCGCTGATCCCGGTCCCCGGGAAGAACTTCTTCGTGCAGTCCTGGTACGAGGGCGGCGTCTCGGTCATCGACTTCAACGACCTCTCCAACCCCGTCGAGATCGGCTACTTCGACCCCGACCCGCGCGTCGACCCCGACGCGTTCGGCGGTGACACCTGGTCCACGTACTACTACAACGGCCACGTGTACTCCTCCGACATCGTCCGCGGCCTCGACGTCCTCGAGATCGACGACGACCGCCTGAACGGGGCCGAGCGCGTCACCTACGACGAGTTCAACCCGCAGAGCCAGCCCGTCTACAGCCCCGGCAGGGGCTGACCGGCCCGGTACGAAGCG
>NZ_JBHSBH010000015.1:561186-574123 GCF_042650565.1 Nocardiopsis sediminis | reverse complement strand
CTTCGCGTTCACCGGAGGCCGCCGCGCCGGGGGCGCAACGCCGCCCGGCCGGCGACCGCCTAAGCTGAAGGGCGCAACCGACATGCCCCGACCTCCGGAGAACCGTGACCACCAACCCCGACTACCGGGCCGTGGAAGAGTCCATCCTCGCCCGTACCGGTGAAGCGTTCGCCAACCCGACGCTGGAGCGCATCGCCGGGCTGATGGACCTCCTGGGGCAGCCGCAGCGCGGGTTCCGGGTGATCCACATCACCGGGACCAACGGCAAGACCTCCACGGCGCGGATGATCGACGCGCTGCTGCGCGAGCGCCGCCTGCGGGTCGGCCGCTACACCAGCCCGCACCTGCACACCATGCGCGAGCGCATCGTCATCGACGGCGAACCCGTCTCCGAGGAGCGGTTCGTCGCCGCCTACAACGACATCCGGCCCTACATCGAGATGGCCGACGCCTCCGGCGAGATCCCGCTGTCGTACTTCGAGGTGCTGACCGCCACGGCCTACGCGGTCTTCGCCGACGCCCCCGTGGACGTCGCCGTGGTGGAGGTCGGCCTGGGCGGCGTCTGGGACGCCACCAACGTCGTCGACGCCGACGTCGCCGTGGTGACCCCGATCTCCATCGACCACACCCGGCTCCTGGGCGACACCGTCGAGGACATCGCCGAGGAGAAGGCCGGCATCATCAAGCCCGGTTCCATCGCGGTCCTGGCCCAGCAGCCGCTGCCGGCCGCCGAGGTGCTGCTGCGGCGCGTCTCCGAGGTCGGCGCGCAGGTGGCCCGCGAAGGCCTGGAGTTCGGGGTGGCCCACCGCGACCTCGCGGTGGGCGGCCAGCGCATCGCCCTCAAGGGCCTGCGCGGGGGCTACGAGGACCTCCTGCTGCCGCTGTTCGGCGCGCACCAGGCCGGCAACGCCGCGGTGGCGGTCGCCGCCGTCGAGGCGTTCGCCGCTCCGGGCGAGGGCGACGACCGGCTCGACCCCGAACTGGTGGCCGCCGCGCTGGCCGCGGTGGAGTCGCCCGGGCGCCTGGAGATCGTCCGCACCAGCCCCACCGTCCTGGTCGACGCCGCGCACAACCCCGCCGGCATGGCTGCCTCCGCCGCGGCCGTCGAGGCCGACTTCGGGTTCACCCGGCTGGTGGGCGTGCTGGCGGTCATGGCCGACAAGGACATCGAGGGCATCCTCGAACCCCTGGAGCCGCTGCTCGACACGGTGGTGGTCACCCGCAACTCCGCGCGCCGCAGCATGGCCCCCGATGACCTCGCCGCGGCCGCCGCGGCGGTGTTCGGCCCCGACCGCGTGCGCACCGCCGCGCGCATGGACGACGCCATCGATCTCGCCCTCGCCCTCGCCGAGGAGGACGGCGAGCCCAGCGGGGCGGGCGTCCTCATCACCGGTTCGGTCGTCACCGCCGGCGACGCCGCCCATCTGATCAAGGGGGAGTGACGATGCGGACGATCTGCGCCGTCGTGCTCGCGTTCGAGGTCGTGGTGATCGGCCTCGCCGTCCCGGTCGCCATCCAGCTCGGCGGGTACCCGCCGGCCCTGGCCGGCGGGGTGTGGGGCGGGCTGGCCGCGGCCGCCCTGGTCCTGGCGGCCCTCCAGCGCCACACGTGGGCCCACTACGCCGGATGGGCGCTCCAGGCGGCGTTCCTGCTCAGCGGGTTCCTGGTGCCGGGGCTCGCGGTGCTCGGCGTCGTCTTCACGGCGCTGTGGATCAGCGGGGTAATGCTGGGCCGCCGCACCGACGCGATGAAGGCGGCGCACGGCGAGCCCGCCGGGCGATAGGGTTTTCCCGCCGATCGGCACTTCGAAACCCGTGACACCGAGGAGTACCACCGTGGAGCGCACTCTTGTCCTCATCAAGCCCGATGGCGTGCGGCGCAACATCATCGGCGACGTCATCGCGCGCATCGAGCGCAAGGGTCTGAAGATCGTCGCCCTGGACCTGCGGACGCTCGACCGCGACACCGCGAAGACCCACTACGAGGAGCACTCGGCGCGGCCGTTCTTCGAGTCGCTGGTGGAGTTCATCACCGGCGGCCCGCTGGTGGCCATGGTGGTCGAGGGCGAGCGCGCCGTCGAGGCGTTCCGCGCCCTGGCCGGCGCCACCGACCCGGTCGCCGCCGCCCCGGGCACCATCCGCGGCGACTTCGCCTTGGAGGTGCAGCAGAACATCGTGCACGGGTCCGACTCCACCTACTCCGCCGAGCGCGAGATCAACCTGTTCTTCCCCGGCCTGGAGTCCTGAACGGACCGTTGGCAAGGTGGCGCGCCGGGCTTCGCCCGGCGCTTTTTTGCTCTCCGGTCATGACAATGGATCGGTGTGTTGCGTAACGACGTGACTGCGCAGCGTTACGATACGAGTACTGAATCCGCATCCGTGCAGGAACGAGTCCGTATTGACCGCCCCGTGGGTGCCACACCCGTTTTGCTGCCGCTGAGGACGTTCCATGACCAATAACCTGGCTTTTCTCGGCCGCGACATGGCGGTCGACCTCGGGACCGCGAACACGCTGGTGTACGTGCGCGGCCGCGGCATCGTGCTGAACGAGCCCTCGGTCGTCGCGGTGAACACCGCCACGGGCAAGATCGTGGCGGTCGGCATCGAGGCGAAGCAGATGATCGGGCGCACGCCCAGCAACATCACCGCCGTCCGGCCCCTCAAGGACGGGGTCATCGCCGACTTCGAGATCACCGAGCGCATGCTCCGGTACTTCATCCAGAAGATCCACCGGCGCCGGCACTTCGCCAAGCCCCGCATCATCGTGGCCGTCCCCAGCGGCATCACCTCGGTCGAGCACCGGGCGGTCAAGGAGGCCGGCTACCAGGCGGGGGCGCGCCGGGTCTACATCATCGAGGAGCCCATGGCCGCCGCCATCGGCGCCGGGCTGCCCGTGCACGAGCCCACCGGGAACATGGTCGTCGACATCGGCGGCGGCACCACCGAGGTCGCGGTCATCTCCATGGGCGGCATCGTCACCTCCCAGTCCATCCGGGTCGGCGGCGACGAACTCGACCAGGCGGTCATGAACTTCGTCAAGAAGGAGTACTCGCTGATGATCGGCGAGCGCACCTCCGAGGAGCTGAAGGTCGCGATCGGCTCGGCCTGCCCCACCGGCGAGGAGGAGCTCCACGCCGAGGTGCGCGGCCGCGACCTCGTCACTGGCCTGCCCAAGACCGTGGTGATGTCGGCCGCCGATGTCCGCCAGGCCATCGAGGAGCCCGTCAACGACATCATCGACGCCGTCCGCACCACCCTCGACAAGTGCCCGCCCGAGCTCTCCGGCGACATCATGGACCGCGGGATCGCCGTCACCGGGGGCGGCGCCCTCCTGCGCGGCCTCGACTACCGGCTGCGGCACGAGACCGGCATGCCCATCCACGTCGCCGAGAACGCGCTCGACTCCGTGGCCATCGGCTCCGGCACCTGCGTGGAGAACTACGAGCGCCTCAACCAGGTGCTCGTCCCGGATCGGCGGCGCTGATGCCCCCGCGCGGCACCTCCCGGGCGCGGATCGTCCTGGGGGTCCTGGTGCTGGCGGCGATCGCCCTGGTCGTCCTCGACGCCCGCGACAGCGGAAACCCGGTCAGCGCGCACGCGCGCACCGCGGGCGAGGCGGCGTTCCGGCCGCTGGCCACGGGCGTGTCGGCGGTGTCGGGCCCGGCGACCTTCGCCTACGACGCCCTGGCCGCGGCCCCGCGCGCGGCCGCGCGCATCAGCGAACTCGAGGAGCGCAACAAGGAGCTGGCCGGCGAACTCGCCGCCCTGGAGCGCGACGGCGCCCGCTCCCAGGACCTCGCCGACCTGCTCCAGCTGTCGGGGCTGGGCGGCTACGAGATCGTCCCCGCCCAGGCCGTCACCCGGTCGGGCCCCCGCGGCTACGCCGACTCCATCACCCTGGACGTCGGCACCCGCGACGGCGTGCGCCCCGACATGACCGTGCTCAACGGCGACGGCCTGGTGGGCAAGGTCACCCACGCCGGCCGCACCACCTCGACCGTGCTGCTGGTCACCGACCCCGGCTCCGCGGTGGGGGCCCGCCTCGAGGGCTCACGCAAGATCGGGGTGGCCGAGGGCACCTCGGGGACCGTCGGCGACGGCCGCCTGCTGCGGTTCGAGCTCATGGACGCCGACGCCGAGATCGTCAAGGGCACCCGCATCGTCACCATGGGCTCGCACGACGGCGCCCCGTTCGTGCCGGGCGTCCCGATCGGCACCGTCGACAACATCGAGCAGACCCCCGGAGCACTCAGCCGCACCGCCGGGATCGCCCCGATGGTCGACATCGGCTCACTCGACATCGTGGGCGTCGTGGTCGCCGGCCCGAAGCAGGACCCGCGCGACTCCGTCCTGCCGCCCCGCCCCGACGTGCCCAAAAGCAAGGACGACAAGGACGACAAGGACGACCGCGGCAAGGACGGCGAGGGCCGGGACCGCGGCAGGGACGACGCCGACGGCGACGCCGAGGGCGGGCAGGGCCGCGGCGCCGAGGGCAGGGGCGGCCGCGGCGAGGCCACCCCCGGACCCTCCGTTTCACCGGCGCCGCCCGGCGGGACAGGGGAGACCGGCGGGCCCGGAACCGGCCCGGAACGGGGGACCACATGAAGACCTCGGTGAGCGTGCTCGCCATCGTCCTGGCGGTCGTCCTCCAGGCGGCGGTGCTCAACCGGATCCCGCTCCCCGGCGGTGCCGCCCCCGACCTGGTCGTCCTGGCCGTCACCGCGGTCGCGCTGTACGTCACCCGCATCGCGGGAGCCGTCACCGGCTTCGCGGCCGGGCTGGCCATGGACGTCCTGCCGCCCGCCGACCACGAGATCGGCCGCGGCGCCCTCGTGCTCTGCCTCGCCGGGTACCTCATCGCCGCCAACCGCGCCTCGCAGAAGCGCGAGGGCCTGCACCCCTACGCAACCGCCGCCATCGCCACGCTCGGCACCGCCCTGCTGTACGCGTTCATCGGCGTGGTGCTGGGCGACCCGCGGATCACCTTCGGCGGCGTCGTGGTGGGCACCTCGCTCACCCTGCTGCTGACCATGGTCATCAGCCCGCTCGTGCTCGGGCCCCTGGGCGCGCTGCTGCGCCGGGCCTCCTCCGACCCCTACGCCGAATTCGCAACGCCGCCGTGGACCACCGGAGGGGTGGGCAGATGAGGAAGTGGATGGGGAAGTGGAGACGCCTGCGCGCCGACCGCGCCGAGGTGCCGCTGCTGCTCCGGCGCCCGGGCCGCGGGGGCATGCTCGCCGCCCAGATCCTCGTCGTCGCCCTGTTCGCCACACTGGTGGGGCGCATGTGGTACCTCCAGGTGCCCATGGCCGACCACTTCCAGGAACTGGCGGACTCCAGCCATAACCAGACCCTCATCGTCCCGGCCACCCGCGGCCAGATCCTCGACTCGGTCGGCCGCCCCCTGGTGCGCAACCGCACCGAACTCGTCGTCTCCGCCGACTACCACACCCTGAGCTCCCAGGACGACGGCGGCGACGCCGTCCTGCGCCGGCTGGCCGACGTGATGGACGTCCCGTTCCAGGAGCTGCGCCAGCGCACCCGGCTGTGCAGCCCCACGGTCGGCCGCCCCTGCTGGCCCGGATCGCCCTACCAGCCGATCTCGGTGGCCGAGGACGTCGACCCCCGGGTCGCCCTACAGATCATGGAGCAGCAGGACAAGTTCCCCGGGATCTCCGCGCAGCCGCAGGCGGTGCGCGTGCACACCAAGGGCCGCAACGCCGTGCAGGCGCTGGGCTACCTGCAACCGATCACCGCCGCGGAGCTGGAGGAGCGCGAGGACCTGCGCACCCAGTTCACCGGCATCGACCAGGTGGGCCGCGACGGCGTCGAAGCCGTCTACGACGAGGAGCTGCGCGGCACCGCGGGCCAGCGCCGGATGGGCGTGGACCACATGGGCAACGTCACCGGCCTCATCGAGGAGACCCCCTCCGTGCCCGGCATGCACCTGGTGACCAGTCTCGACTCCCGGGTGCAGGACATCGTGGAGAAGGCCCTCGCCAACGGGGTGCAGAAGGCCCGCGGCGAGGGCAACCCCGCCGACGCGGCCGCGAGCGTCGTCATGGACGTGCGAACCGGCCGGGTCGTCGCCCTGGCCAGCCTGCCCACCTACGACCCCAAGGTCTGGGAGGGCGGGATCGACCAGGAGACCTACGACGAACTCCTCAGCGAGGAGGCCGGCCAGCCGCTGATCTCGCGCGCCGTGCAGGGCCAGTTCCCGCCGGCCTCCACGTTCAAGGTGTCGTCGCTGGCGGCCGCGGCCGAGAACGGGTCGTCCCTCAACGGCCAGTACGCCTGCCCCAGCTCCATCCGGGTCGGCGGGCGCGGCTTCCAGAACTACGAGGGCGGCGCCTACGGCAGCATCAGCCTGCACCGCGCCATCGTGGTCTCCTGCAACACCGTCTTCTACTCCCTCGCCTACGACATGTGGCGCGCCGACGGCGGCACCAAGCCCAGGCCGGACGCCGCCAACCACATGGGCGAGATGGCGGTCGGGTTCGGCTTCGGCGACACCACCGGGATCGACCTGCCCCACGAGGTGCCCGGCCGCATCCCCGACCGCGAATGGAAGCGCGAGTACTGGGAGGCCGGCCGCGAGGACGCCTGCCGGCGCGCCGAGGACGGCTACCCCGACGTCGCCAAGACCGACCCCGGCCACGCCGACTACCTCAAGCGCGCGGCCAAGGAATTCTGCGCCGACGGCGCCTCCTGGCGCGCCGGCGACGCCGTGAACTTCGCCATCGGCCAGGGCGACGTCCTGGCCACCCCGTTGCAGGTGGCACGGGCCTACGCCGCCATCGCCAACGGCGGCACCCTGTGGGAGCCGCGCGTCGGCAAGGGGTTCATCTCCGCCGACGGCAAGCAGAGCCGCGAGATCCCGCCGGCCAAGGCGGGCGAGCTGCCCGTCAGCGACGAGACCATCGCCTACCTCCAGAACGCCCTAGAGCAGGTGCCCAAGGAGGGCACCGCCAAGGCCGCCTTCGAGGGCTTCCCGCAGAACGAGGTCTCCATCGCGGGCAAGACGGGGACCGCCACCCTCACCGGGCTCAAGGAATCGGCCTGGTTCGCCTCCTACGCGCCGGCCGACGACCCGCAGTTCGCCGTGGTCGTCCTGGTCTCCCAGGGCGGCAGCGGCGGCGTCGCGGCGGCACCGGTCGCCCGCGAGATCTACGACGGCATCTACGGGTTCGCCGCCGAGAAGAAGGACGAGAGCCTGCCCGACGCCGAGCTCGCGCGCGCCGCCGACCTCGCCGCGGGCGACGCCGGGGCCGGCGAACCCGCGGTCCCGGGCGGGGCGCCGCCGGCCGAGCTGCCCACGGTCCGGCCCGACGGCACCGTCGTGCCGCCCCATGGCTACGAGAAGTAGGCCCGCATGCGCTCCCCGAGGAAGGGGTACCGACGATGACCGCCCCCGCACGCTCCTATCTGACCCGCGTCACCGCGGCGTTCCCGCGCCGGCTCGACCGGACGCTGGTGACCTGTGTGGCGGCGCTGTCGGTCACGGGCCTGGTCCTGGTGTGGGCCGCCACATCGGGATCCGGCGACCCCGCCGAGGCCACCGGGTTCCTCGAACGCCAGGTCGCGCACCTGATCATCGGCGCGACGGTGTGCCTGGGCGTGGCATCGGTCGACTACCGGCTCCCGCGCGCCTACGCGCCCGTGCTGTTCGTCCTGGCCGCCGTGGGCCTGGCCATGGTGCTCACCCCGCTGGGCGCGGTCATCAACGGCTCGCGCTCGTGGGTGGTCATCGGCGGCTTCCAGGTGCAGCCGGGCGAGGTCGCCAAGCTCGCGCTCATCCTGGGCGTGGCCATGCTCCTCGGCGAGCCGCGCGACGGCGAGTTCCGCCCGACCGGGCGCGACGTGCTGTTCAGCCTGGCCGTCCTCGCGGTCCCGCTCGGGCTGATCATGGCCCAGCCCGACCTGGGGACCGGGATGGTGCTCGGCAGCGTCTACCTGGCCATGCTCGCGCTGTCGGGGGCGCCGGCGCGCTGGATCGGGGGGCTGATGGCCTGCGGGGTGGCCGGAGTGGTGGCCGTGTGGTGGTTCGGGCTGCTCAAGGAGTACCAGCTCGCCCGGTTCACCAGCTTCATCGACCCCGCCGCCGACCCGCAGGGGACCGGCTACAACGCCAACCAGGCGCAGATCGCGGTCGGGTCGGGCGGGCTCAGCGGCAGCGGGCTGTTCCAGGGCGAGCACACCAGCGGCAAGTTCGTGCCCGAGCAGCACACCGACTTCATCTTCACGGTCGCGGGGGAGGAGCTGGGGTTCATCGGCGGCACCGCCATCCTCGTGCTGCTGGGCCTGGTGGTGTGGCGGGTGCTGCGGGTCGCCATCGGCTGCGAGGACCCCTACGGGCGCCTGGTGTGCGTCGGGGTGGCGACCTGGATGTGCTTCCAGACCTTCATCAACATCGGGATGACGCTGGGGATCATGCCGATCACCGGCCTGCCGCTGCCGTTCGTCTCCTACGGCGGCACCGCGACCATCGCCAACCTCACCGCGATCGGTCTGGTCCTGGGGATCAACGCGCGGGAGCGCGGGTACGCGTGAGCCGCACGGTGGCTAAGCTGAGGAGACGTTCCACAGGTTGATGAGGGGTCCGCCATGCCCATCGAAAGCGTCTTCCCGCGACTGGAGGAGCTGCTCCCCAGGGTGCAGAAACCCGTCCAGTACGTCGGAGGCGAGCTCAACTCCATCGTCGGCGACTGGGATGCCGCGGAGGTGCGCTGGGCGCTGATGTACCCCGACGCCTACGAGGTGGGCGTGCCCAACCAGGGCGTGCAGATCCTCTACGAGGTCCTCAACGAGCGCGAGGGCGTGCTCGCCGAGCGCACCTACGCGGTCTGGCCCGACCTCGAGAAGCTCATGCGCGAGCACGGGGTCCCGCAGTTCACGGTGGACGCCCACCGGCCCGTGGGCGCCTTCGACGTGCTCGGCATCAGCTTCGCCAGCGAGATGGGCTACACCAACATGCTCACCGCGCTGGACCTGGCGGGGGTGCCGCTGCGGGCGGCCGACCGCGGTGACGACCACCCCATCGTGCTGGCCGGCGGCCATTCCGCGTTCAACCCCGAGCCCATCGCCGACTTCCTCGACGCCGTCGTGCTCGGCGACGGCGAGGAGATCGCGCTCGCCGTCACCGAGGTCATCCGCGAATGGAAGCGCGAGGGCCGCCCCGGCGGGCGCGACGGCCTGCTGCTGCGCCTCGCCGAGACCGGCGGCGTGTACGTGCCGCGCTTCTACGACGTCGACTACCTGCCCGACGGCCGCATCGCCCGCTACGCCCCCAACCGGCCGGGCGTGCCGTGGACGGTGCAGAAGCACACCGTCATGGACCTCGACAAGTGGCCCTACCCCAAGCGGCCCATCGTGCCGCTCGCCGAATCCGTCCACGAGCGCTACAGCGTGGAGATCTTCCGCGGGTGCACCCGCGGCTGCCGCTTCTGCCAGGCCGGGATGATCACCCGGCCGGTGCGCGAGCGCAGCAAGGACACCGTCACGGCCATGGTCGAGCAGGGGGTCGCGGCCTCGGGCTTCCAGGAGGTCGGCCTGCTGTCGCTGTCCAGCGCCGACCACACCGAGATCGGCGCCATCGCCAAGGGCCTCGCCGACCGCTATGAGGGCACCAACACCGGGCTGTCGCTGCCCTCCACCCGGGTCGACGCCTTCAACATCGACCTCGCCAACGAGCTGACCCGCAACGGCCGCCGCTCCGGGCTCACCTTCGCCCCCGAGGGCGGCAGCGAGCGGATGCGCCGGGTGATCAACAAGATGGTCACCGAGGCCGACCTCATCCGCACCGTCACCGCCGCCTACGAGGCCGGGTGGCGCCAGGTCAAGCTGTACTTCATGTGCGGCCTGCCGACCGAGACCGACGACGACGTCCTGGCCATCGCCGACCTCGCCACCGAGGTCATCCGCACCGGGCGCCAGGTCACCGGCCGCTCCGACATCCGCTGCACCGTCTCCATCGGCGGGTTCGTGCCCAAGCCGCAGACCCCGTTCCAGTGGGCCGGCCAGACCCCCGCCGACGTCATCGACTCCCGGCTGCGCAAGCTGCGCGACGCGCTGCGCGCCGACCGCCGCTACGGCAAGTCGGTGGGGCTGCGCTACCACGAGGGCCGGCCCTCCATCATCGAAGGGCTCCTCTCGCGCGGCGACCGCCGGGTGGGCGCGGTGGTCGAGGAGGTCTGGCGCGCGGGCGGCCGCTTCGACGGGTGGAGCGAGCACTTCTCCTACGACCAGTGGGCCGAATGCGCCGCGAAGGCGCTGGCCGGGCACCCCGTCGACCTCGACTGGTACACCGTGCGCGACCGCGACGAGGACGAAGTGCTGCCCTGGGACCACCTCGACGCCGGCCTCGACCGCTCGTGGCTCTGGCAGGACTGGCAGGACGCCCTGCACGGCGAGGAGTCCGTCGAGGTCGACGACTGCCGATGGAACCCCTGCTACGACTGCGGCGTGTGCCCGAGCATGGGCACCGAGATCCAGATCGGCCCGCCGCCCGGGAAGAAGCTGCTGCCGCTCTCGGTGGTGTGACGGTACGGGGCGGGCGGCGCGTGCGGCGCCCGCCCCGCCGCATGTGGGCCGCCGCCCCGGCCGCGAAACCACCACGGCCCCGGCGACGTGGTCGCCGGGGCCGTGGAAGAGATCGTGAAGAGTATGGCCCGGCGCCCCGCTCGCGCCGGGCCATACGTGTAATAAGACGGACGGGGTGGCCGGGAGGTTTGCATGGAGGCGGCAATTGCTCGAAGAAAATTTGGGCGATCGGGGATGCGCAGGTCACGGAGGTGAACCCCGAGCGTGCGCGGCGGCCCTCCGCGTGCGATCCGCGCACCCGAACGCTTTTCAACAGGCTCCGCGGAGGGAACAGCACATACGTGTGTGATCCGGCTACCGAGTGCGGCATCATCCGGTCATCCGCCCCAACGCCCGTGATGTGCGAGGTGGCGGCCTTGTCCCGGGCCGGTGGCGCGTGCTCCCCGGCGCGCACCGTACGCTGAAGTAAGACGTGAATCTCCCGGTCGGGGGTCTCAGGACCGACCTTCACCCCCCGGACGGGAGACATTGAGGAAAGGAGTAGCGCTGCCCCCCGCACCTGAGGGCATCACCTCGCCCTCCACCGGACGCCCAGGCCAACGGTTGCGAGTCCGCTACGCCAAGCGCGGCAGAATGCGGTTCGCGAGCCATCGCGACATCGCCCGCGCATTGGAGCGGGCGCTGCGCAGGGCCGGGGTCCCCGTCGCGTTCTCAGCGGGGTTCACGCCACATCCGAAGATCTCCTACACCGGTGCCGCCCCCACAGGGGTGGCCAGCGAGGCGGAGTACTTCGAACTCACGCTGGCCGAGGCCCGCGAACCCGGGCAGGTGCGGGCCCGGCTCGACCGCGCGATGCCCGGCGGTCTCGACATCATCGAGGTCGTGGAGGCCGCCGAGGGCGGTCTCGCCGACCGCCTGGAAGCATCGGAGTGGAGGGTGGAACTGCCCGGCGTCGCCCCCGACGACGCCGCGGAGGCGGTGGCCGCATTTGTCGCGGCCGATACCGTGGAAGTGGAGCGGCTCACCAAGAAGGGCCGCCGCCGCTTCGACGCCCGCGCGGCCGTCCTCCATCTGCGGATGGACGGGCGCGCCACAACTGAGCGACACGAGACATATGCCATACTTCGGATGGTCGTACGGCACACGACACCTGCTGTCCGACCAGACGACGTGGTGACCGGCCTTCGTCAGGTCGCCGGCCTCGCGCCGCCGTCATCGCCGTTGATGACCCGGCTGGCGCAGGGGCGACTCGACGAAGCGTCCTACGCGATCGCCGATCCGCTGATAGCGGATGACCAGGCCGATCCGGAGGGACGCGCGGAGCAGATACCGCGGCCGTCCTCGCCCACGCGGAGCGCACCGGATGCGTGAGTTCCTTTGGGGAACGTGGGCGACTCATGACGACTTTGCCCCGGTAGCGGCACCATCGCTACCGGCGCCGACATAGCGACGACAGTCCTCGCGCGCAGCGGCACCGGCCTGACACCGGTGCCGCGCCCGAGGACTCTGACGGGAGACCACCCGGATGCTCGAAAACGAGCCCAACAGCGGTGCCGAGGGCACCGCGGGTACAACTGAAACAACGGAGACAGGCCGCATCGCCCGGACCACTGCGACGTTCGCCCCACCGCAGGACGGCGAGGTCACTGTCAGCACGCCCAGCGGCAAGCGCAGCGGCGCGTCCCGCTCGGCCGGCCCTCCGCCCGAGCCCGAGCCGGTGTTCACGCCCGGCTCCGCCCCTCTGACCACGCTCGCCGGGGCCGCGGCCACCGAGTCCGTCCCGGCCGGGCCCGAGGAGCCGAAGAAGCGCACCCGCACCGCGCGCACCGCCACCGCCTCGACCGCCGCGAAGACCACCCGCTCCCGCAAGGCCGCCGCCCCGGCCCCGGAGAGCGCGGCCGAAGAGCCGCAGGCCCCCGCCGCCGAGTCCGCGGAAGCCCCCGGCGTGTCCTTCCAGCCGCCCATGGTGCTCTTCCAGCCGCCCGTCGCCCCGGTCGCGCCCACCGTGTCGCGGGCCGCCGGCAACGGCCTGGTCGCCGCGCCCGAGGAGGCCCGCGAGGACGAGGAGGCCGAGCAGGCCGCCGGCCTGCCCGAGGAGCCCCGGGCCGAGGACACCGAGCCCGAGGAGTCCGAAGAGGAGGACGAGTACGGCGACGGGGAGCGCCCCTCCCGCCGCCGCCGGCGCCGGGGCGGCCGCGGCCGCGGCAAGTCCCGCCCGGGTGAGGACGGCGAAGGGCCCGAGCCGGTCCCCGCCGCGGCGGCCGAGCCCGCCGCCGAGATCACCGGCGCCGAGCCCCACGCCGACGAGGACGAGGCCGAGCACGGCACCAGCCGCCGGCGCCGCCGCAGGCGGCGACCTGCATGCCGCCGATGGCGGCTGCGACGAAATGGGCCAGGCG
>NZ_JBHSBH010000015.1:481713-561114 GCF_042650565.1 Nocardiopsis sediminis | reverse complement strand
GCGACGAAGCCGTGCCGTCCCCGGAGGACCCGCCCAACACCGTCGTGCGGGTCCGCGAGCCGCGCGCCGAGAAGCCGATCGAGGACGAGGTCCAGTCGGTCAGGGGTTCCACACGGCTCGAGGCCAAGAAGCAGCGCCGCCGCGAAGGCCGCGAGCAGGGCCGCCGCCGTACCCCGATCGTCACCGAGTCGGAGTTCCTGGCGCGGCGCGAGGCCGTCAAGCGCGACCTCGTCATCCGCCGGACGGGCGAGCGCACCCAGATCGCGGTGCTGGAGGACGACGTCCTCGTCGAGCACTACGTCGACCGCGCCACCCACCGGTCCTACGTGGGCAACGTCTACCTCGGCCGCGTGCAGAACGTGCTGCCGTCGATGGAGGCGGCGTTCGTCGACATCGGCAAGGGGCGCAACGCCGTGCTCTACGCCGGCGAGGTCAACTGGGACGCCTCCGGCCTCGAAGGCCAGCCCAAGCGCATCGAGTCCGTGCTGAAGTCGGGCCAGTCGGTGCTGGTCCAGGTCACCAAGGACCCGCTGGGCCACAAGGGCGCCCGGCTGACCAGCCAGATCAGCCTGCCCGGCCGCTACCTGGTCTACGTCCCCGACGGCTCCATGACCGGCATCAGCCGCAAGCTGCCCGACAAGGAGCGCGCGCGGCTGAAGCAGATCCTCAAGAAGGTCATGCCCGAGAACGCCGGCGTCATCGTGCGCACCGCGGCCGAGGGCGCCAGCGAGGAGGAGCTGGAGCGCGACATCTCGCGCCTGGCCGCGCAGTGGGAGTCCATCAAGCGCAAGTCCAAGTCGGCGAGCGCGCCGTCGCTGCTCAACAGCGAGCCCGACCTCACGGTGCGGGTCGTCCGCGACGTCTTCAACGAGGACTTCTCCAGCCTGGTGGTCGCGGGCGACGACGCCTGGGAGACCGTCCGCGAGTACGTCGACTACGTCGCCCCCAACCTCGCCGACCGGGTCTCGCACTGGAGCGAGGACCGCGACGTCTTCGAGGCCTACCGGGTCGACGAGCAGATCGCCAAGGCGCTGGAGCGCAAGGTGTGGCTGCCCAGCGGCGGGTCGCTGGTCATCGATCGCACCGAGGCCATGACCGTGGTCGACGTCAACACCGGCAAGTTCACCGGCCAGGGCGGCAACCTCGAAGAGACCGTCACGAAGAACAACCTTGAGGCGGCCGAGGAGATCGTCCGCCAGCTCCGGCTGCGCGACATCGGCGGCATCATCGTGATCGACTTCATCGACATGGTGCTCGAGAGCAACCGCGACCTCGTGCTGCGCCGCATGCTGGAGTGCCTGTCGCGCGACCGCACCAAGCACCAGGTGGCCGAGGTCACCTCGCTCGGCCTGGTGCAGATGACCCGCAAGCGGGTCGGCCAGGGCCTGCTGGAGGCGTTCTCGCACAGCTGCGAGCACTGCAACGGGCGCGGCCTGGTCATCTCCACCGAGCCGGTCGAGCACAAGCCCTCCGGCGGCCAGGGCGCCGGCAACGGCGCGGGCGCCGGCGGCGGCCGCAAGAAGAAGGGCAAGGCGGAGAGGGCCGCCGAGAAGGCCGCGGAGAAGGAGAAGGCGGACCGGCCCGGGAAGGCGGCCAAGGCCGGCAAGGCCGACACCGCGGACAAGCCCGAGGCCGTCGAGCAGCCCGAGGACACCGCGAAGCCCGGGGTCGCCGAGGCGGCCGAGCCCGCCCCCGAGGTCCCGGCGGCCACCCCCGAGGCCATCGCCGAGCCCGAGCAGGAGCCCGCGGCCGCGGCCCCCGTGAAGACCCGCAAGGCGCCCGCCAAGCGGACGGCGCGCAAGAAGGTCGCGGCGGCGCCCGAGCCCGACCAGGAGCCGCAGCCCGCCGCCGAGGCCGCGGGCGAGGCCGTGGAGCCCGAGAACGGCGCCGAGCAGCGCCCCCGGCGGCGCCGTACCCGGCGCACCAAGGCCGCGGCGGAGTCCGCCGTGGTCGAGACGGGCTGAGAACGGGGCGTGCCGGTCGCCGACCAGCGGATGGTAATCTAAGGGTCGGTGCGTCGGCGCGCCCCAATCGTTCGCGCGCCCGAGACCTACTTTCGATCCCCGCGCCCCCCTGTGCGGCGGGCGAGCGGATCAACGGTCGATTTTGAGCGCATTTCACTCCCCGCCCCCGGCGGGGATGGTTCCGAGCAGGAAGAGAGTTCCCCGGTGTACGCGATCGTGCGAGCGGGCGGCCGACAGGAGAAGGTTGCTGTCGATGACGTCTTGGACATCGACAAGGTCTCCGACGAGGCCGGTTCGACGCTGACCTGGGTGCCGCTGCTTGTCGTCGAGGACGGCAAGGTCATCAGCGACACGGCCAAGCTCAGCGGCTACCAGGTCACCGCCGAGGTCGTCGGCGAGTCCAAGGGCCCGAAGATCAACATCCTGAAGTACAAGAACAAGACCGGTTACAAGAAGCGCCAGGGGCACCGCCAGAAGTACACCCAGGTGCGCGTCACCGGCATCGCGGCGAAGTAGGGGAGTGGCTCGACATGGCACACAAGAAGGGCGCATCGTCCAGCCGTAACGGGCGCGACTCCAACGCCAAGCGCCTCGGCGTCAAGCGCTTCGGCGGCCAGACCGTGAAGGCGGGCGAGATCCTCATCCGCCAGCGCGGCACGCACTTCCACCCGGGCGACAACGTCGGCCGCGGTGGCGACGACACCCTGTTCGCGCTCGTCGCGGGGCAGGTCGAATTCGGCAACCGGCGCGGGCGCCGGGCCGTGAACATCGTCCCGACCGCTTAGCCGGCGCGACCGTGGGGCGGGCCAGATCCGATCTGGCCCGCCCCACGCGCGTGACAACGGCGCATACGCTGGTCACGGGGCACAACCGCACGGGGAGAGAGCACATGCCTGACTTCGTCGACGAAGCGGTCTTGCACATCAAGGCCGGTGACGGCGGGCACGGCTGTGCCTCCATCCACCGGGAGAAGTTCAAACCCCTCGGCGGCCCCGACGGCGGCAACGGCGGCAGGGGCGGCGACGTCGTCATCGAGGTCGACCCCAACGCCGCCACCCTGCTCGACTACCAGCGCCGCCCGCACCGCAAGGCGGGCAACGGCACCCCCGGCCAGGGCGGGCACCGCTCCGGCGCCAACGGCGACGAACTGGTGCTGGCCGTGCCCGACGGCACCGTGGTCTCGGGGCTCGACGGCGAGGTCATCGCCGACCTGGTCGGCGCCGGCACCCGGCTGGTCATCGCCCGCGGCGGCAACGGCGGCCTGGGCAACGCCGCCCTCGCCTCGGCCAAGCGCAAGGCCCCCGGCTTCGCCCTCAAGGGCGAGGAGGGCGAGGCGTTCGACATCCGGCTGGAGATCAAGACCATCGCCGATGTCGGCCTGGTCGGGTTCCCCAGCGCGGGCAAGTCGTCGCTGATCGCCGCGCTGTCCGCGGCGCGGCCCAAGATCGCCGACTACCCCTTCACCACGCTCATCCCCAACCTCGGCGTGGTCGAGGCCGGCGCGGTGCAGTACGTGGTCGCCGACGTCCCCGGCCTCATCCCCGGCGCGAGCGAGGGCAAGGGCCTGGGCCTGGCGTTCCTGCGCCACGTCGAGCGCTGCTCCACCCTGCTGCACGTCCTGGACTGCGCCACCTACGAGCCCGGCCGCGACCCCGTCAGCGACCTCGACGCGCTCGAGGCCGAGCTGGCCGCCTACGGCGAGAACACCGAGATCGACCTCACCGACCGGCCGCGCATCGTCGTCCTGAACAAGATCGACGTCCCCGACGGCCGCGAGCTCGCCGAGTTCGTCACGCCCATGCTCCAGGAGCGCGGCCTGCGGGTCATCCCCGTGTCGGCGGCCACCCGCGAGGGCCTGCGCGAGCTGTCCTTCGCCCTCGCCGAGCAGGTCGAGGCGGCCCGCGCCGCCCGCCCGGCGCCCGAGCCCACCCGCGTGGTGCTGCGCCCGCGCGAGATCGGCGAGATCCCGTTCGAGGTCGTGCCGCTGGGCGACAACACCTTCCGGGTGCGCGGCGACAAGCCCGCCCGCTGGGTGCGCCAGACCGACTTCAGCAACGACGAGGCCGTGGGCTACCTGTCCGACCGGCTCAGCCGCCTGGGCATCGAGGACGCGCTGTCCAAGGCCGGCGCCACCCACGGGGCCGAGGTCTACATCGGCGACGAGGACAATTCCGTGGTGTTCGACTGGGACCCGACCCTCGACGCCGAGGCCACCCCGATCGGCCCGCGCGGCACCGACTCCCGGCTGGGCTGACGTCGCGCGGGGACCCGTCAGGGCCCGGCCGTTTTCGGATATGTCGAACACGGAGAGAAGTCCGACGTGCAGAACGCATCGTCACCCGCACAGGGCCGCGCCGAAATGGCGGGCGCCGGGCGGATCGTCGTCAAGGTGGGGTCGTCCTCGCTGACCACCCCCGACGGTCACATCGACCGGGAGCGCATCAGCGACCTCGCCGACGTGCTCGCCGAGCGGCGCGCGGCCGGGACCGAGGTCGTCCTGGTGTCCTCGGGCGCGATGGCCGCCGGGATCGGCCCCATGGGGCTGCCGGCGCGCCCCCGCGACCTCGCCACCCAGCAGGCGGCGGCCAGTGTCGGCCAGGGCCTGCTGATCGCGCACTACACCAGGGCCTTCGCCGCCCACGGGCTCACCGCCGCGCAGGTCCTGCTGACCGTCGAGGACCTGATGCGGCGCGTGCAGCACCGCAACGCGCGCCGGGCCCTGCGCCGCCTGCTCGACATCGGCGCCGTGCCCATCATCAACGAGAACGACACCGTGGCCACCCACGAGATCCGCTTCGGCGACAACGACCGGCTGGCCGCGCTCGTCGCCCACCTGCTGCGGGCCGACGCGCTGCTGCTGCTCTCCGACGTCGACGCCCTCTACGACGACGACCCGGCCCGCTCGGGCGCGCAGCGGATCGCGCGCGTCGTCGACCCGCGCGACCTCGACGGTGTCGCCGTCGGCAGTGCGGGGCGGCGGGGCGTGGGCACCGGGGGCATGGTCACCAAGGTGGAGTCCGCGCGCATCGCCACGGAGGCCGGCGTGCCCACGGTGCTGACCTCGGCCGCCAACGCCCGCGCCGCGCTCGCCGGCGAGCAGGTGGGGACCCTCTTCGTCGCCGGGTCGGGGCGCCGCCCCTCGACCCGCCAGCTATGGCTGGCCCACGCCACCGCGGGGCGGGGCAGCGTCGTCCTCGACCCCGGTGCGGTGCGCGCGGTCGTCGGCGAGCACGCGTCGCTGCTGCCGGCGGGCGTGGTGAAGGTCGAGGGGGACTTCACGGCGGGCGATCCGGTGGACCTGTGCGACGAGGACGGCAAGGTCATCGCCCGGGGGCTGGTCAACTACGACGCCGCCGAGATCCCCGAGCTGATGGGGCGCTCCACCCGCTGGCTGGCGCGCGAGCTCGGCCCCGAATACGAGCGCGAGATCGTGCACCGCGACGACCTCGTCCTGCTGTCGCCGTCCGAGCGGTAGCGCGAGCGCAGGTCGGTAGGGTGGCGGCATGAGGCCGACCACTCACGAGTTCGACACCGAACTGCTGCGCGGCGGCGAGGTCGCCACTCTGGGAGCCGTGGTGTACCGGGGACGCACCGTCATCCAGCCCGGCCCCGACCGGTGGGCGCCCCTGCGCCGCTGGGCGCAGGGCCTCGCCGACCAGGTGGACGGCCCGATCACCTGGCGCGCCCGCACCGACGACACCGTGGTCGCCGAAGGCACCGTGTACCCCGCCTGACACCGGAGCGGCAGGCGGGGACCCCTCGGCCTCATGGCGCCCCGGGCGTCCGGCCGGCGGTCACCGGCGGCCGGACCGCGGCCCTACAGCCGGCGGGCGCTTTCGGCCCCGCATTTGGAGCAGTGGAACTTGCGGTCGGTTCCCAGCACCCAATCGTGCTCTCCGCCATTCGGACATGCGGACATCGACACCACCTACGCCCTCGACGAGCAACCTGGCGCCGACACCGTATAACCGCTTGCCCTGCACTGTCCTGGAAATGATCAATCCCGGTGCCGCACATCCCGCAAAAGCAATTTCACGAGCGCGGAGGGGAAACCCCACGGGCCGGGGAGCGCCGCCGGCGGTCCTGCGGGGACCGCACGGGCACTGACCTCGTAAGCTGGGGGTGAAGCGGGGCCACGGGGCGGCCGCCGCCATCGCCGGCGGCCCGCCGGACGACCCGCACCACCGGCCCGAGCCGAACCGACCCTTGGAAAGTGACACCCCACCATGAGTGACATCGAGCGCGAGGTCCGTGCCGTAGCCGAGCGGGCGCAGGACGCCGCGGCCGACCTTGCGCCGCTGAGCCGGTCGGTCAAGGACGAGGCGCTGCTCGCCATGGCCGACGCCCTGGTGCACAACGCCGAGTCGATCGTCGCCGCCAACGCCGAGGACGTCGCCCGCGCCCGCGAGGCCGGCGACAGCGAGGCGATGGTCGACCGCCTGGCGCTCACCACCGAGCGCATCGAGGCGATCGCCGACGCCGTGCGCGAGATCGTCGAGCTGCCCGACCCGGTCGGCGAGGTGGTCCGGGGCTCGACCCTGCCCAACGGCCTGGAGCTGCGCCAGATCCGGGTCCCGCTGGGGGTCATCGGCATCATCTACGAGGGCCGGCCCAATGTCACCGTCGACGCCGCCGCGCTCTGCCTCAAGAGCGGCAACGCCGCCCTCCTGCGGGGCTCCTCCTCGGCGTACTCCTCCAACACCCGCATCGTCGAGGTGCTGCGCGGGGCGCTGGAGAAGACCGGGATCCCTGTCGACGCCGTCCAGCTGGTCCCCGGCAGCGGCCGCGACTCCGCCCAGGCGCTCATGCGGGCCCGCGGCCTGGTGGACGTGCTCATCCCGCGGGGCGGGCGCTCGCTGATCCAGGCGGTCGTACGCGAGTCCACGGTCCCCGTGATCGAGACCGGCGAGGGCAACTGCCACGTCTACGTCGACGAAGCCGCCGACCTGGACAAGGCCGTCGCCGTCACCGTGAACTCCAAGACCCAGCGGCTGTCGACGTGCAACACCGCCGAGACCCTGCTCGTGCACGCCGGGATCGCCGACCGGTTCCTGCCCCGCGTGCTGCGCGAGCTGCACCGCCTCGGCGTCACCGTGCACGGCGACGACCGGGTCCGGGCCGTCGACGACACCGCGGTTCCCGCGACCGAGGCCGACTGGGTCACCGAGTACCTGTCGGCCGACCTCGCCGTGAAGGTGGTGGACTCGCTGGACGAGGCGATCGCCCACATCCGCGCCTACTCCACCGCCCACACCGAGGCCATCGTCACCGACTCCCAGCCGGCGGCCCGCCGGTTCGTGTCGCGCGTGGACTCCACCGCCGTGATGGTCAACGCCTCCACCCGGTTCACCGACGGCGGCGAGTTCGGCTTCGGCGCCGAGATCGGCATCTCCACCCAGAAGCTGCACGCGCGCGGCCCGATGGGGCTGCCGGAGATGACCTCGACCAAGTACATCGTGACGGGCGACGGCCACCTGAGGTAGGCGGCCGCGCCCGGATCCCCCCTCGTCACGCAGAAAGCCCGGGTACCACCATGCCGTTCCGCTCCATCCTGCTGTTCGTCGTCGCCGCCTTCCTCGAGATCGGGGGCGCCTGGCTGATCTGGCAGGGGGTGCGCGAACACCGGGGCCTCCTGTGGATCGGCGCGGGCGTGATCGCCCTGGGCCTCTACGGGTTCGCCGCGGCGCTGCAACCGGACGCGAACTTCGGGCGGATCCTCGCCGCCTACGGCGGCGTCTTCGTCGCCGGCTCACTGGCCTGGGGGATGGTCGTGGACGGCTTCCGCCCCGACCGGTTCGACGTCATCGGGGCGCTGGTGTGCCTGGTGGGCGTCGCGGTGATCATGTACGCGCCCCGCGGCGCATAGACGCACGGGAGCGCGGGCTCACGGGCTCACGGGCTCACAGGCGCACGGGGGCGCGGGGGCGCGAGGCGCGGGCCGATGGCGGGTGGCCGATCCGCCCGTCCGGTCCCGCCCCCGCCCGCCCGTTCCCAGCGGGCCGTTCGGTCCCGAATGGGAAACACATCCCGGAAGGTGATTCCGTGGGCGGGGCATGACGGGAAATCCCCTGTGGACCGCTACGATGCAGGAATCCCAAGATGTCCCGTGTTCGAGGAGCCCCCCAATGGCCGATGACACCCCCTCCGGCGCCGGACTCGACCTCGGCGTGCCCACGGCCGCCCGGGTCTATGACGTCATGCTCAACGGTAAGGACAACTACGCGATCGACCGGCAGGTCGCGCACGCCAGCCTCGAGGTCATGCCCGAGCTGAAGCAGATCGCCATCCACAACCGCGAAATGCTGCACCGCGTCGTGCGCCACCTCGCCGAGGAAGAGGGGATCACCCAGTTCTTCGACCTCGGCTCCGGGCTGCCGACCGCGCGCAACACCCACGAGGTCGCGCAGGAGGTGAACCCCGACGCCAAGGTGGTCTACGTCGACATCGACCCGCTGGTGCTCGTGCACGGCCACGCGATCCTCGCCGAGAACGCCAACACCCGGGTCGTCACCGCCGACATCCGCAAGCCGCAGGAGATCCTGAACCACCCCGATGTGCAGGCGCTCATCGACTTCGACAAGCCGGTGTGCGTGATGCTGGTCGGGATCCTGCACCACCTGCTCGACGAGGAGAACCCCGGCGGCATCGTCGGCACCCTGCGCGACGCCGTGGTCCCGGGCTCGTTCTTCTTCATCACCAACTTCACCCGGCTGGGCGACGCGCCCGAGAGCGCCGAGCTGGAGAGGGTGCTGCTCAGCCAGCTCGGCACCGGGCGGGTGCGCACACCCGAGGAACTGGCGGCCTACTTCGAGGGCCTGGAGCTGCTGTCGCCGGGCCTGGTGCCGCTGCCGCTGTGGCGGCCCGACGGCATCGTGCGCGACAGCACGTCCATCGCGGCGCGCTTCATGACCGGGGGAGTGGGGCGCAAGCCGTAAGCGGGCCACGGCGGGATCCGGCCCGGGGCGCTCACGGAGCGATCCTGCCGCCGCGGGCTCCTGGTGCAGGCCTTCGGCCTCCGGAGCCCGCGGCGCGGCGGGGGATGCGATGGGGTTCCGGCGGAACCCGGGTGGTGCGGGGGGAGCGGACGGGGTCAGGAGGCGGCCGGGCCGCCGCCGTTCCCGTCGGTGCCGTTGCGGCCGGCGGAACCGCCGCTTCCGGCGCCCTTCCAGCGTTCGGCCACGGTGTCGAACAGCCGGCCGCCGGCGCTGGCCGCGCTGCCGGCCACATCGCGCAGCGTCCCCACCAGCGGGTCGGCCGTGCGCTCCCAGGACTCGCGGTAGGAGTTGGCGGCGTTGCGCGCCTCCTGGCCCACCGAGGCGTCCTTGTCGGTGTCGCGGCGCGGGTAGTCGCCGGCGATGATGCGCCGGTACTCGCCCTCGTCGATCCAGCGGGTGAGCTCGGCCATGCGGATGACCGCGAACGGGTGGGTCTGCCCGGTGAGGCTGAGCAGCTTGATGAGGCTGTCGCGGGCGTCGCCGCCGCGGTCGTACTCGCGGGCCTGCTCCAGGAAGGAGTCGGGGTTCATCTCGGCCAGCCGCGACCCGCCGGCCAGCTTCATCAGGGCGCGCTTGGCGGCCTCGGGGTTCTGCGAGGCGAGGACGCCCGCGCGGTCACAGGACAGCTCGGACTTGCGGTACCACTCCTCCAGCGCCGTGACGATGGCGCGGATACCGATGTAGCCCAGCGGGATCCAGGCGACGCGGGAGGCGAGCCGGATCAGCGCGAGCAGCATCGTGCGGTAGACGGCGTGGCCGGAGAGCACGTGGCCGACCTCGTGGCCCACGACGAAGCGCTGCTCCTCGGCGTCGAGCAGGTCGAACAGCCCCGTGGTCATGACCAGGAACGGCTTGTGGCTGCCGATGGCCATGGCGTTGGGGCGGGGGTTCATCTGGATGTAGAGCTCGGGGACCTCGTCCAGGTCGAGGATGTAGGCGGCGTCGCGGACGTAGTTGTAGACCTCGGGGAACTGCTGCTCGTTGACGCGCACGGCGCTCGACAGGAACATCAGCCGCAGCGCGCGCTCGTTGAAGAGCCCGGAGAGGCGCTTGAAGACCTCGTCGAACCCGCGCAGCGACCGCAGCGCGACGAGCGCGCCCCGGTCGGCGGGGTGTTCGTAGGCGCGGGAGCTGATGCCGTCGAGTCGAACGCGTGCGCGTTCTGGAGAATTGGTGGCCATGTCGGCATGCTATGCGTCGGGATGGACCCGCGCCATGGTTTCCGGCTTCGAGATATGACGCGATTTTTCGGCGGGGTCCGGGTAGGGGGCGGAAGAGGTGTTCGAGGTGGTCCGTTACCCTCGGCGATGCCGGAGAACCCGGCATCTGGGATGAAACGGAGCGGCAGGTGTCGAACGAGCCGAACGAGGCGAGCAGGCCGAGCACACACGACACGCCCTACGCCGGGCTGCGGCTGAAGGCGCACCCCCGGCGTGTCGGCATCATGGGCGGGACGTTCGACCCCATCCACCACGGGCACCTCGTGGCGGCCAGCGAGGTCGCCCACTTCTTCCGCCTCGACGAGGTCGTGTTCGTGCCGACCGGGCGCCCCTACCAGAAGGACCCCTCCGAGGTCACCCCGGCCGAGGACCGCTACCTGATGACGGTCATCGCCACCGCCGAGAACCCCCAGTTCCGGGTGAGCCGCATGGAGGTCGACCGCGAGGGCCCCACCTATACCATCGACACGCTGCGCGAGATGCGCCGGTACTACGGCCCCGAGGTCGAGCTGTTCTTCATCACCGGGGCCGACGCCCTGGGCGCTATTCTGAGCTGGCACAACGTGGATGAACTCTTTGATCTCGCGCATTTCGTAGGCTGTAACCGCCCCGGGCACCAGCTCACCGACACCGGGCTGCCCGATGGAAAGGTCAGCCTGGTGGAGATCCCCGCCCTGGCCATCTCGTCCACCGAGTGCCGGGAGCGCGTCCGCAACGGCGAGCCCATCTGGTACCTCGTGCCCGACGGCATCGTCCGCTACATCAACAAGACCGGGCTCTACCTCGACCGCCCATCGGCGGGGTAGGCGCCCACGGGAGGCATTGCCTACATCGTGACCGCCACGGACCGGGCCGTTGAGCTCGTGAACATCGCCGCAGAGGCGGCGGCCGACAAACTGGCGCAGGAGATCATCGCCTACGACGTCAGCGACCAGCTCGTCATCACCGACGCCTTCCTCCTCTGCTCGGCGCCCAACGACCGTCAGGTGCGGTCCATCGTCGACGAGGTCGAGGACCGCCTCCGCGCCGCGGGGGTGAAGCCGGTGCGCCGCGAGGGCGAGCGCGACGGCCGCTGGGTGCTGCTCGACTACGTCGAGATCGTCGTGCACATCCAGCACGAGGAGGAGCGGGGGCACTACGGCCTGGAACGGCTGTGGAAGGACTGCCCCGAGATCACCCTGCCCGAGACCGCGAAGGGGCAGCGCCGCGCGGAGGACGGCTGATCCGCCGTGACCCGGCGGCGCCCCCGCGGCCACGGGGGCGTCGTGAACCCCATCCCACCACCACCGGTCAGGAGAGCGACCCCGTGTCCGAGGAGACCCGCCGCATCGTCTGCTGGCGCCATGGGCGCACCGCCTGGAACCAGGAGAAGCGCTTCCAGGGCCAGACCGACATCCCGTTGGACGAGACCGGGATCGCCCAGGCCAAGCGCGCGGCCGGGCTGCTGGCCACGCTGCGGCCCGACGCCATCGTCGCGTCGGACCTGCGGCGCGCCTCCGACACCGCGGGCTTCCTCGCGGGGCGCACCGGCCTGACCGTGGAGCACGACAAGGGGCTGCGCGAGCGGTTCGGCGGGTCCTGGGAAGGCCTGACCACGCCGGAGATCCGCGAGCGCTGGCCCGAGCACGACGCGCGCATGCACATCCCCGACGGCGAGGACCTCCTCGCCGTCGGGGAGCGCGTGAGCGAGGCGGTGCTGCGCGGCCTGGCGCGGGTGCCCGACAACGGCCTGCTCGTGGTGGTCGGCCACGGCGCGGCGCTGCGCGCGGGGATCAACCGCATGCTCGGCCTGCCCCCGGAGATCCGCCAGGCCCTGGGGCCCATCGGAAACTGCTCATGGTCGGTCCTGGGCCCGCTGCGCACCGGTGGCTGGCGCCTCCTCGAGCACAACGCCGCCAGCCTCCCCGAGGACCGCGTCCTCGGCGACGACCGCTGACCCGGACCGGCCCACGGCGGTGCCGCCGGGAAACCGTTTCGACGTCGACGCCGGATTCCGCTATTGTTCAGGGAGTCGCCGGGGCAACCCGGACGATTCCCATCAGGGGCTATGGCGCAGTTGGTAGCGCGCCTCCATGGCATGGAGGAGGTCTGGGGTTCGAATCCCCATAGCTCCACTCGATTCACCTTCAGCGCCTCATCCGGACGCGGCCGCACACGGTGCAGGCGCCCCCGGTGGGGCGCTCGTTTTGCGCGCGGCGCGATCCCGGTTCCGCGTGAGGCGGCCCGGCCGGACCGGGACGCCCTTCCTCAGAGGTAGAGGCCCGTGCCCCGTTCCGGGTGCTCGTTGGCCACGGCGTGGACGTCGCGTTCGCGCAGGACGAGGTAGCGCTCGCCGTGGAGTTCGACCTCGTTCTGGTCCTCGGGGTCGAAGAGCACGCGGTCGCCGGTGCTGACGTGGCGGGCGCCGGTCCCGGCGCCGCAGACCTCGCCCCAGACGAGGCGGGTGGCGATCTTGACGGTGTCGGGGATGACCAGACCGCCGGTGCTGCGCCGTTCACCGGTCTCCGGCAGCTCGCGCACGAGCAGCCGGTCGTGGAGCATCTGGATCTCGCGTTTGGACGTGGACTGGGACACCCCACGATTTTACGGGCACCACCGGCCCCGCGGGAGCGCCCACCGGCTGGCGCGAGCAGGCCCCGCGATCCGGTAGAGTCGGTGGTGCAGCACGGGGCTATGGCGCAGTTGGTAGCGCGCCTCCATGGCATGGAGGAGGTCTGGGGTTCGAATCCCCATAGCTCCACTCCGTCGGTCATTGCACCGGCCTCTTCGATGGCCCTTTTCACCTAGGCGAAAAGGGCCTTGTCATTGTGCCGGGGCCACAGGGCTTGATGTCCTCCCCCGGCCATCAGGGAGCACGTCCCGCTCGAACGATTCACGGCCCGATTCGTCGAACCGCCGGCAGAGGTCCTGGACCTCGTCTTTGAGCAGGACGATCTGCGAGAACCCGACCAGTTCGCCCTGCACACGGATCGGTGAGACCGTGACGAGGATCGTCGTCTTTCCGTACGGGCGCGCGACATACCGGACCGGCTCGGTGCGGCCGTTCTCGAAGAGTCCGAGCATCGCGTTGAAGCGGGGGTTCGTGACCGCCCGGCGGTGGCGCTCGCGGACATCGCCGCCGATGTACTCCGGTCTGCGATCCAGGTGCTCGGAGGCCCACTTGTTGTAGTAGAGGACCACTCCGCTCCGGTCGAGGATCGTCACCCCCACCCCGGCTTCGTCGAGGAGCCGGCCGGCCCAGTCGTCAAGGCACCAGTCCGGGTGGATTCGCCCGTCGAGCCGCTCGGGAAGGAGCGCAGCGTCGCCATTGGTTTCGGTCATCGCAGACACCTCGGCTCTCTGCTTGGGGCGGCCGACCCGTGCCGGCCCTTCGCACCTGGCTCGACCGTAGCCGTCGCACGTCGGCCGGCAACGGGAAGTTCATGGAACGTGAACCCCCATTGCCGTCGACGTCAGGGGCGCTTCCGAGACACGGACTCGGGGGAGAGGCCTTCGGCGACCGATCGCACGAGCGTCGCCGCGATGGACCGGAACCCCCGGACGTCGGGGTTGGGGTCGTCGCGGCGGACGGTGAGAACGCTGCTCTCCGCGGGCGCGTCGGAGACGGGCACACATGCCGTGCCCGGCCAGCGGTAGTACCGCTCGAAGCTCCGGAGCGAGGAGCCTGCGCCGCGCCCGAGCGCGGCGCTGGTGAGCACCTCATGTGGGGTCAGCGCGACGTCCGGTGCCAGTCGCGGCCGCTCGCCGTTGCGAAGCCCATTGAAGTACAGGAAATCCGCGAACCGGGGCATGGTTCCGGGCGGCAGATCGACGTAGGGCAGGTCGAGCACGTCCGCGACGCGGACGGTACCCGCCTCGGCGATCGCGCTGTTCGCCGATACGACGACGATCCGGGACTCGGTGGTGAGGACTTCGGAGTCCAACCGGTCGTCCTGCGGAGCGGGGCGGACGAATGCGACGTCCACGCGGTGGTCGAGCAGCGCGGTCACATGCTCCCGGAAGGTGAGCCCCACGATCGAGAGCCGCACCCTCGGCCGGGCCCGCGCGAAGACGTCGATGATGGCCGGCGTGATCTCCGCCGACCCGTGAGCCATCACGCCGACCCGCAATACCCGGTCTTCGCCGCGGCCGGGATCCGCGATTTCGTCGATCGCGACCTGCTCCGCGTCCAGCATCGTGCGGGCGTGCCTGATCAGCCGTCGTCCCGCTGCGGTCGGCAGCACGGGATGCCGCTCGAGCAGGACGACCCCGAGTTCGCGTTCGAGCTGCGCGACGTGGGTCGTGACAGCAGCAGGCGAGAGGTAGAGGCGCCGCGCGGCGAGCGCGAAGCGCCCCTCCTCGACGACCGCCAGCAGCGACCTCAGCTGTCGGAGCTCCATGGCCATGCCCCCTCGACCGAACGCGCCGAGGCCGACGCGCCGTCGAGCCCCGCCTGCCTCACGCCTGATGGGAATGTACTCGCCGAGCACCGAGGTCGTGCCTGCGCATCGGGCTCTATGCGTCGCGTCCGACGAAGGCGGTCACCGCGGCGAGCGCGGTCGCGGCCACCCACCCGGCCAGGACCAGAGCGCCGGTGGCGGGGGTGAGCACCGTGTCGGCGCCGGGCAGGTAGAGGGCGCTGCCGGCCCGGTCGGGGAGCCAGCGTGCGTGCTCGGTGTAGCCCGACAGCAGGGGCGAGGCGACGAGCACGAGGGCGAGCATCGTCGTCAGAGGCGGGATGAGCGAGCGGAGCAGGGCCGCCACGGCGAGGGCGAGCAGGCCGATCAGCACCAGATGGCCGGCGGCGCCGACCGCGGGCCACCCGTCGCCGATCTGCGGCGGGTCCACGCCGCGCGCTGCGGAGGTGAGCCACGCCGCCGCGAGCCCCGCGCCCACCGTGGCGGCGCCGGTGGCCGCGATCACGACCAGGGAGGCGATCGCCTTCGAAGCCAGGAGGAGGGGCCGGTTCGGCGTCGTGGCCAGGCTGGTCGCGATCTGGCGGCCGTCGTACTCGGCGGCGACCGCGAGCACGCCGATCAGGATCGGGCCGACCTGGACGAAGGGGACCGTCTCCGCCATGACCTGCACGGCGTCGGTGCGCGGCGCGGATGCGGCGAGCGCCGCAGTGAGCGCGGCGCCCGCCCCCACGGTACCGGCCGCGGCGGCGGGGACGGCGGGCAGGCCGCGGAGCTTGATGAGCTCGGCGGCGACCGTCCGGGCGAGGGCGCCGCTCATGCGTCGCGCCGGGTGAGGACGAGGGCGGAGACGGCCAGGAGGCCGAACGCCCAGGCGGCCATGGCGACCCCGCCGGTGAGCGGGTCCAGCGCACCATCGGCACCGGCCCGGGTGTCGCCGGCGAACAGGCCCATCCCCGCTAGATCGGGCAGGGCGTAGGCCAGATCCGTGAGCCTCGTCAGCAGGAACGAGACGGAGACGAGGGAGCTGTTGGCGATGAGGACGATGAGCGGGACGATGCCGCTGCGGGTGAGGACCGTGACGGCGAGGGCCATGAGCGCGGTCAGCGCCCAGTAGAGCGCCGCGCCCGCCGAACGGGCGACCACGTCGCCGAGTCCGTCGGACGCGCCGGCCTCCCCGATGACCGACTGCGCGACGGCCAGGCAGGCGGGGAGGGCGACCGCCGCCGTGGCGAGAACGAGCAGCACGGCGGTGCACGCCTTCGCGGCGAGCAGGGTGAGCCGGCGCGGCGTCGCGGTGAGGGTCGCGGTGATCTGCCGGCCGCCGCCGGCGTCGGGGCTGTTGGCGGTGTACTCGCTGCTGATCACGACGACGCCGAGGATGACCGCGCCGACCGTGCCCATGGGGACGGCGGCGAACACCGCCTCGACCGGGGAGGTGTAGGCGACCGTGTCGAGCCGTCCGCTGTCGATGGCAGCCCGCACGTTGACCGAGTTCAGCAGAGTGATCGCGAGCGAGCCGAGCGCGGCTACCGCGATCGCGACCAGGGTCGCGGGAAGGGTGGCGGCCTTGCGCAGTTCGGCCGCTACCGCGTGCAGGAGGGTCATCGTCCGTGCTCCGTCCGGCCGGTGCCGGTGAGGGCGAAGAAGGCGTCTTCGAGCGTTGCGTACCCGCTGGTGACGCGGTCGAGGGGACCGGCCGCTACGATCCGGCCGCCGGCGATGACCACGAGGTCGTCGGCGATCTCCGCGACCTCGCTCATGAGGTGGCTGGACAGCAGCACGGTCCCGCCCGCCTCGGCGTGCCCGCGCAGGAGGCCGCGCATCCACCGGATGCCCTCGGGATCGAGCCCGTTGACCGGCTCGTCGAGCACGAGCGCGGCCGGCTCGCCCAGCAGCGCCGCCGCGAGGCCGAGGCGCTGCCCCATGCCCAGGGAGAACCGGCCGACCCGGGTGCGGGCCGCGTCCGCGAGGCCCACCTGGGCGAGCACCTCGCCCACCCGGCGCCGCGGGATGCCGCCCGCGCGGGCGACCCAGGCCAGATGGCCGTACGCGGTACGGGACCGGTGCGCACCCGACCCGTCGAGCATGGCGCCGACCGTGCGCGACGGTTCCCGCAGGCTCCGGTAGGGCCGCCCGCCGACCAGGGCCGTGCCCGAGGAGGGCCGGTCCAGGCCGAGCAGGATGCGCAGCGTCGAGGACTTGCCCGCCCCGTTGGGCCCGAGGAAGCCGGTCACCCGGCCCGGACGCGCCTGGAACGTCACATCGGAGAGCACGGTGCGCGGACCGTGCCGTTTGCAGAGGCTGTCGATCTGAAGCATGCCACCATCCCAGCGGGACGACGCGGCCGTGTGATCGGACCCCGGACCGGACATCGCGCGGCCCGCTCCGTCCCCGGTCTCTGCGACCCTGGTCCGATCCCGGCGGGCGCCCCGAAACCTAGACTCGGGGGATGCACACGGATCGGCCGACGTGGCGCTCGCGGGCCTGGGGCGTCGCCTTCGCGCTGCTCGCGCTCCTCGCGCTCACGCTCGCCACGGCCGGGATCGGCGATCCCACCCCCGTGGGCGCGGTGCTCGCGGTCACCGCCGCGACCACGGCGCTCGTCATCGCCGGGGCGGTCGCGCGCAGCCGCGCGCAGCGCCGCCGGTACGAGGACGAGCTCGCCGCGTGGGCCGCAGAGGGGGCGGCGCAGGCCGAGCGCCTGCGGATCGCCCGCGACCTGCACGACCTCGCCTCCCACGGCCTGGGCCTGATCACCGTCCGCGCCGCGGCCGCCCGCTCCGTCACCGGTCCCGGCGGCGACGCCGAGCGGGCCGGCGCGCTGGCCGACATCGAGGACACCAGCAGACAGACCACGACCGAGCTGCGCCGCATGCTCACCGTCCTGCGCACGCCCGGCCCCGCACCGCTGCGGCCCCCTGACACCCTCGACGACCTCCCGGCGATCGTGCGGGCGGCCAACGCCACCGGGCTGGCCGCCACCCTCGATGCCGGCGAGGTGGGCGACGTCTCGCCCGGCGTGCAGCTGGCCGTCTGCGCCGTCGTCCGCGAGGCCCTGAACAACACCCTCCGGCACGCCGGCCCCACGCGGGCGAGTGTCCGGGTCCGCCGCGACGGCGACACGATCGCCGTCGACGTCCGGGACGCCGGGCCCGGTTCCGGCCGGCGGGCGCACCCCGGAGCCGGGCACGGCATCAGCGGACTGCACGAGCGCGTCGCCGCCCTCGGCGGCACCCTGCACGCCGCTCCCGCCGGCGACGGGTGGAGCCTCGCCGCCCGCATCCCTGAGGGCGGCCGGCCATGAGCCCCGATCAGGCACGCGCCCCGATCCGGGTGCTCATCGCCGATGACCAGCCCCTCTTACGGCACAGCCTCGGCATCCTCATCGACGGCGCACCCGACCTCACCACCGTCGCCCAGGCCGGGACCGGCGGCGAGGCGGTGGAACGCGCCCGCGCGACGTCGCCGGACGTGATCCTCATGGACATCCGCATGCCCGGCGGCGACGGCATCGACGCGACCCGCCGCATCGCCGGCGACCCCGCTCTCGCCGGCAGCAGGGTGCTCGTCCTCAGCATGTTCGAGCTCGACGAGTACGTCTACGGCGCGCTGCGCGCCGGCGCCTCCGGCTTCCTCCTCAAGGACGCCCACCCCGACCAGTACCTCGACGCGATCCGCCGCACCCACGCCGGGGAGTCCCTGTTCGCCCCCTCGATCCTGACCCGCCTCATCGACCACTACATCAGCCGTCCGGTAGCGGCCCCCGTGCGACGGCCCGGCGTCCTCACCAACAGGGAGACCGAAGTACTCGGCCTGGTCGGACAGGGCCTGTCCAACGACGAGATCGCCACCGCCCTCACCATCTCCGTGAAGACGGTCAAGACCCACATCGGCAACCTCCTCGCCAAGCTCCACGCCCGCGACCGCGCGCACCTCGTCATCGCCGCCTACCGCAACGGCCTGGTGGCGCCCCGCTGACGGCGCCCGCGCCGGCCCGTGCCCGGCGGGCCGGCGCACCGTGGGCCTGAGCAGGCGGAGGCTTCCGCTCTGCGGACATTCCGTTACACTGGGACACGCGTTCGAGGGGCTGCGGCGCGGTCGGTAGCGCGCTTCTGCGGTGCGGAGGAGGTCCGGGGGTCCTCACCCCATGGCTTTCCCCGTTGGCCGCGGCGGTCGCCGCACCCGCGGTGGAGCCGGTCCCCGAGCCGTATCGAGGCAACCGGATCGCCCCGGCGCACCGGTACCCCCGCCCATCGCCCCACCCATGACACCGGAGCCGTGCGTCCGCGCCACCACCCCCTCGGCGGGGACACCGGCCGCCCGGACCACCAGGAGACCAGGGCCGGACCCGCCACCAGCACCGACCGGAACTGGCCGATTGTGGCCGAACGGGAACCGTTTCGGCGCGCGCTGCGTCCAATGTGGCCCGCTTCTCCGGAGAACTCGGTGACCTGCGTCTTCCGAACCCTCTCCGCCGCCCCGTCCGGGCGTTGTGCGAACGGGCCCCGGGCGCGCGGTCCTACGGTGACTGGGAGGCCGGGACGCCGCGCTGTAGGTTCGACAGTGGGTGCCTTCGGGCGTCCGATCGGACCATGACGAGATTCCCCCCAGGCGACGCGTCGCCAATGGTCTCCGATAGTGCAGAGGACAGCCGTGATTCCGAGTTCCCCCACCCGGTTCCGTCCCTCGACCCCGCCCCGGCGGATCATCTCCGGCGCCGCCGCCGGTCTCGCCGCAGCGGCACTGGCCAGTGCCCCGTTCGCCGCCGCGCCCGCCGTCGCCGACCCGGCGGCCCCCGGCTCCGGCCCCCACTCCGCGACCGCCCGCATGGCGACGGTCGAGTGGTGCGCCCAGGGCCCCATCGGCGATGCCGACACCGACCGCGACGGCGCCGAATCCACCGCTTCCTGGAGCGACGACCCCGACGGCGCCGCATCGGGCCGGCACTTCCCGGACGGCCCGCCCGCCGGCTACGGGGTCGCCGAGCGCGGCGACTCCTCGCTCTGGGCCGCCTCCGCGGTCCGCGACCTGCGCTTCGACCCGGCCTGCTCCGCTGCCGCAGCCGAGGGCGGCACCGTCGCCGATGCCTTCGGCGCCGAGCACCTGGTCGCCTTGGACTCCGCCGAGTCCACCGCGAGCTGGACCCGGGAAGAGGGCGCCGAGGCCGAGCTCGCCGTCCGCGGCCTGAGCATCCTCGGGGAGCCCGCCGACCTCGGCGACGGCGCCTACGAGGAGACCTTCACCCGGAGCTTGGACGACGGCACTACGGTGCTGCTCGCCGTCACCGCACAGCAGTACGCCGAAGCCGACGCGGCCGACCCCGGCGCCTCGGCGCCGGTCGGCGCCGGCTCCGCCGCCGACGCCTGGCTGGGGATCACCTTCCAGGTCACCGAGGTCGCCCCCGAGGACGGCACCACGCAGTACGCCGAGTACCGGCTCGACCTCGCCGCCGCCGGCGTGCGCACCAGCGGCGCGGACGAGCCCGGCCCCACCCCCTCGGGCGAGCCCCACGCGGCATCGCCCACCCCGCCGGAGTCCGACTCCGCCGAGCCGAGCCCGCCGGAGTCGACCGGCCCCACCCCCACACCCTCGCCCGTTCCGTCGCCGTCGGTTTCGGCCCCGCCGCCCGCCGGGTGGGCCCCGTCGGAGGTCCCCCAGTCCCGTGACGGCAGCCTGCCCGTGGCGGGGTCGGCGCTCGTGGGCCTCGTGGGAGCGGGGATCGCGGCCCTGGCGGGCGGCGCCACCGCGATCTACCTCGGCCGCGCGCGCAAGTCCGGGTTCGACGGCGACGACGTCTGAGCCCCCGGGTCCGCGCACCCGTCCCCGGACCGGCAGGTGAAGGCGCCATCGCAGGGGTAGTACCCCTGCGATGGCCGTTACCGACGGTGAAGGAGACGGGGATGTCACTGACCATGGGCGGCGGGCCGCTCGCCGCCGATGCGCCCTCGACCGTGAACTATGCGCTCGACGGGCCACGCCATGCGCTGTACATGAGCGCGTTCCCGCGGCGGGTGCGCGCCGAGCTGGCCGGCCTGGACGTGCTCGACTCCGATCGGGGCTACCTGGTGCACGAGACCCGGCTGCTGCCCCAGCTCTACGTGCCGACCGAGGACATACCGGCGGCGATGCTGGAGCCCAGCGACCACACCACCCACTGCCCCTTCAAGGGCGACGCCTCGTACTGGCACCTCAGAGCCGGCGACCGCGTGGTGGAGAACGCGGTGTGGGCCTACACCGACCCGATGCCGGAGTCGACCTGGCTGCGCGGCCTGTCGGCCATGTACATGTCGGCCGCCGACGCCTGGTTCGACGAGGAGGAGCCCATCGAGGGCCACCTGCGCGACCCGTTCCACCGGGTCGACACCCGCTTGTCGTCCAGCCTGGTGCGGGTCTCCTTGGGCGACCAGGTCATCGCCCTCAGCTCCGGGGCCTACGTGCTCTCCGAGACCGGCCTGCCCAACCGGTGGTACCTGCCGCCCGGCGACGTCCGCCGCGACCTGCTGGTGCCCAGCCACACCACCACGTTCTGCCCCTACAAGGGGCGGGCGTCCTACTGGACCCTGCGCGCGGGGGACCGCGAGATCCCCGACGTCGCCTGGTCCCTGCCCGCTCCGCTGAAGGACGGGCAGGACGTGCGCGACCACTTCTGCTTCCTCCACGACGAGCTGGAGATCACCGTCGAGCGCAAGTGACCGCGGGCCGGCGGCCGCCCGCCCCGCCACCGGCGGGGGGCGGCCGCCGCGGGTGTGGACGACGGCGCGCACCCGTCGTCACGGAGCGGTACTGTCGCATCCGTGGCTGAACTCCCCGACGTCGACACCCTGCTGGACACCGCCGTCCGCGCCCTGGGCGGAGCCCGGCGCGACGGCCAGCACGCCATGGCCCACGCGGTCGATTCCGCCGTCCGCGACAGCGAGCACCTCGTCGTGCAGGCGGGCACCGGCACCGGAAAATCGCTGGCCTACCTGGTCCCCGCCATCCGCCATGCCATGGCCGAGGACACCACCGTGGTGGTCTCCACCGCCACCATCGCCCTCCAGCGCCAGCTCATCGACCGCGACCTCCCGCGGCTGGCCGCGGCGCTGGGGCCGCTGCTCGGCCGCGAACCCACGTTCGCCATCCTCAAGGGGCGGCGCAACTACCTGTGCCGCCACCGGTTGCAGACCGCCGGCGACTCCGAACCCGATGAGGCCGAGCTGTTCGACCCCCGCCAGCTGTCCTCACTGGGGCGCCAGGTCAAACGGCTGCACGAGTGGGCCGACGACACCGTCACGGGCGACCGCGACGAACTCGTCCCCGGGGTGAGCGACCTCGCCTGGCGGCAGGTGTCGGTCTCGGCGAACGAGTGCGTGGGCGCATCGGCGTGCGCCTTCGGCCAGGAGTGCTTCGCCGAGCTGGCGCGCGCCGACTCCGGCGGGGCCGACATCGTCGTCACCAACCACGCCATGCTGGCCATCGGCGCGCTCCAGGGCTACCAGCTGCTGCCCGAGCACCGCACCCTCGTCGTCGACGAAGCCCACGAGCTCGTCGACCGGGTCACCTCGGTGGCCACGGGGGTGCTGGGCGAGCGCCCGGTGGGCATCGCCGCCAAGCGCGCCTCGCGGCTGTGCGAGGCCGGGCTGACCGAACGCCTCTCCGAGGCCGGCGAGGGCCTGGCGCTGATGTTCACCGACGCCGACCCCGGCCGCATCGACCACCTGCCCGACCCCCTGGCCACCGCGGTCGCGGCGGTCCGCGACTCCGCCCACGCCTGCCTCACCGCCGTGAAGTCCACCGGTGGCGGCGAGGCCGATCCCGACTCCGCCACCGGCCGCAAGCTGGCCGTGGCCGCGCTCGAAGAGGTCCACGACACCGCCGTGCGCGTCCTGGAGTCGTTCGAACCGGCGCTGCGCGACCGCCGCGATGTCGTGTGGCTGGCCAAGGGGCCCAAGCAGCCGCCGTCGCTGCACGTCGCCCCGCTGGGGGTGGGCGGGCTGCTGCGCGAGAAGCTGTTCGGCGACCGCACTGCGGTGCTGACCTCGGCCACCCTGTCGCTGGGCGGCTCCTTCACCTCGCTGGCGGTGCAGTGGGGCCTGGGCCGCGAGACCACCGGGCAGACCGAGGACGACCCCACCTCCGACGGCGAGCCCCGCTGGCGCGCCCTCGACGTCGGATCCCCGTTCGACCACGCGCGCAGCGGCATCCTCTACGTCGCCAAGCACCTGCCCACCCCCGGCCGCGACGGCCTCGACCCCCGCTACCTCGATGAGATCGCCGGGCTCATCGAGGCCGCCGGCGGGCGCACGCTGGGCCTGTTCTCGTCCATGCGGGCCGCCACCCAGGCCACCGAGGAGCTGCGCGACCGCCTCGACCTGCCCATCCTGTGCCAGGGCGACGACTCCACCGGGCGGCTGGTCGGCGAGTTCACCGACGACCAGTCCGCGTGCCTGTTCGGCACGCTGTCGCTATGGCAGGGGGTCGACGTCCCGGGGCCCTCGCTCCAGCTGGTCATCGTCGACCGCATCCCGTTTCCGCGGCCCGACGACCCCCTGGCCTCGGCGCGGCAGCGCGCGGTGGGGGCGCACGGCGGCAACGGCTTCATGGCGGTGGCGGCCACGCACGCGGCGCTGCTCTTGGCGCAGGGCACGGGGCGGCTGCTGCGGTCGATGGACGACCGCGGTGTGGTCGCGGTGCTCGATCCCCGGCTGGCCACCGCCCGCTACGGGGGGTTCCTGCGGTCGTCGCTGCCGCCCTACTGGGCCACCACCGACCCCGAGACCGCGCGAGCCGCGCTGCGCCGGCTCGCGGCGTCGGCCTCCGCGGAACCGCCGGCTGAGCCGGTGGCGGGGTGAGCCGTGGCCGAGAGCGCTTGAGCTAGAGGAGCGTGGCCAGAGGAACGGGTCGGGCGCCGGCTCAGCGGCGCACCCGGTAGCCGAACAGCCGGACCGCGTAGCCGGGGGAGTCGTCGTCCGACGGCTGGATGTACCAGCGGTCGTCGTGGTCGCCGATCGAGAGCTCGTTCCACATCAGGTCGATGAGCTTGAGCCGCGCCACCACCGACGCACCGGGGTCGAGCACGATCGCGTAGGAGTGGTCGGTGAGGCGCTGGGTGACCATGCCCACGGGCTGGCCGTCCCAGACCGCGGGGACCGGTGCGTGGCCGATGTCGATCCCGCACAGCCGCAGCTGCTCGATCTCCTCGTCAAGGGCTTCGGAGGCCAGGGCGTCGTCGAGCTTGAGCGCGTCCTCCAGCTCGTCGCGGTCGCGGTCGGCGCGCAGGTAGGCGTGGTAGGTGCGCTGGCCGCAGGGGCGGCACATCCGCCACACCACGCACCGCGCCAGCCCGTAGGCCGATTGCGCCTCGCCCACGCCGCGATAGGCGCTGACCTTGCGGCTCGCGCCGCACTCGCAGCAGAGAGCGGTGAGATCCTGCTTCATCCTTAGTCCCCCTCCCAGGCGAGTATGCGATGGCGACCCCCTGTTAGGGAACCGGTTCGCCGAAGGAGTTCCTACAAACTGTCGTCATCAATGGCCAAAAACGCGAACGCGCCGTACGCAGGGCCCTCCGGCACCTTCCCACCCGCCGTCCGCGTGGGGTAGGTTGCCCTCCCGCCTCCCAGGGAACCGGGGCTCACCGTCCGTCGGTGGCGGGCGCCGGATCGGCGGGGCCCGGCGGCTCCGCCGGGGGAGCGGGGTCCGCCGGGGGCGCGGCGGGCGGGCCGGCGGCGCCGGTGTGCGCACCGTGCGATTCGCGGTGCAGGGCGTCGTCATCGGCGGCGTCGAGCAGCGGGTGCTCGGCCACCTTGTAGCGGCGGATGTAGACGCTCAGGAACGCCTGGAGGCTCGCGCCCACCGGCAGGGCCAGCAGGGCGCCGGGCGCGTTGAGGATCGCCGCGCCGGCGATGACCGACCCGAACGCCACCGCCGGGTGCATGTCCAGGGTGCGGGCGGTGATGCGCGGCTGGAGCAGGTAGTTCTCGAACTGCTGGTAGAGCGTGATGAAGATGAGCATCCACACGGCCGGCCAGGGGCCCTGCATGAGCGCCACCAGGACCGGTAGCGCCCCGCCGATGTAGGTCCCTACGGTGGGGATGAACTGCGAGAGCACGCCCACCCACAGGGCCAGCGCGAAGGCGTAGTGGACGTCCAGAACCGCCAGCGCCACGTAGTGCGCCACGGTCGCGATGAGGGCCAGCAGGGCGCGCGAGTAGATGTAGCCGCCGGTCTTGCTGATCGCGATCTCCCAGGCGCGCAGCACCTCGCGCTGGGTCCGGGGCGGCAGCACCGAGCAGATGGTGCGGCGGAACCGCGGGCCGTCGGCGGTCAGGTAGTAGGTGAACAACGCGACGGTCAGCCCGTTGAACAGCAGCACAAGCAGGGTGGTCCCGGCACCCCAGGCGTTCTCGGCGACGCTGGAGGCGTACTGGTCGATCAGACCCGTGGCGTCGGTGATCTCGCTCAGCAGGGTGTTGGGGGAGAACTGGGTGTGGAACGTTGAGTTCACCCAGCTCAGCAGCCCCCGGCTCATGGCCGGCACCTGGTTGACGAACTCCAGCACCTGGCCGACCAGCATCGAGCCCAGCACCGAGAAGAACAGCACCACGATGGCCAGCCCGGTGAGCATCACCGTGCCGGTGGCCACGCCCCGCGGCCACCGGTGCTGGTTCAGCCAGTTGACGGCCGGCTCCAGGGCCAGCGCCAGGAACAGGGAGATCAGCAGGAGCACGAGCAGGCTGCGCAGCTGGAGGAACAGCCACCCGGCCACGCCGAAGGCGATCACCGTCCACACGGCGAGCAACATCGCCTTGGGGAGCCATGCCGGCATGCCGTTCCTGCTGGGCGCGCTCATACGAGGTCGCGACTTCCCTTCCGCCCGTGTCCTCGGTTTGTTCGCCATCGGGGCGGTAGCGCTCCCGTTGCGTTCAATGCGTCATTGCGACTGTATAGCCGGTCGGGGGGCACGAAGGTAAGCCGCGACGAGGGGCGCCGCCTCGAGGAGACCGGCGGCCGAGCGGGAAGCACCCTCAGTCGTCGAGGGACAGGCCACGCTTGTTGCGCGCGGTCCATTCGCGCATGCGCTTGGGGTAGCCCACGATCTGGACGTCGTACACCGGCGCCCGGAGGTCGCGGGCGACCCGGCGGATGACGTCGGGCGAGCCCACCCGGCGCCGGATCCACTCGCCGTCGGTGGCCACGGCGACCGCGGTGGTGCTGGTGGCGAAGGTCTCGGGTTCGACGAAGAACTCCACGCCGATCCTGCTCTTGGTGAAGTCGATAAGGGCCTTGAGGTCGGAGTCCTCGGCCGCGCGGTCGAAGCGCGCCTTGCCGCGCCGCTTGGCCTTGCGCAGGCCGAACCGGTCTCTCCATCCCATAGGTGTCGTGCTCCCGTCAGTGCCGACCGGTGCCGCCGCGCCCGTGCCGTCTCGGATCGTGGTCGTGAACGTGTGCCGGTCCCCCTGAAACAAGTCTATCGGCCCGCGCGGACACGGGACTTTTCGGATTTCGGTCACGCCAGAGTGATCGCTCTGCTACTTTCAGTGCGCACCGACGAGGGGGATAGCTGATGAGTGTGTGGACGTGGCTGGCCGAGACAACCCGGGACCTGCGCGAATGCGGGCACGCCGAGCTCGCCGACGCCGTCGCGCGCCTGCCTCAGCTCGCCGCCGACGGCGACGCCGCCCGCATCGCCACCCTGCTCCCGATCGCCCGCCGCGCGGCCCGCGACGCCGGAACCCCGCCCTGGCTGCCGGCCTTCCTCGACCACTGGCCCGTGGCCGCGCGGGTGGGCGACCGCGCCGAGGGGACCATCGCGCTCCCCGATGCGCTGGCCCAGCTCGACAACGCCCACCCCGATTCCGGCCACGCCGGATGCCCGCCCGCGGTGTGCGCGGCCGAGAACGCGCTCGCCTGCTACGCCACGATCGACGGCCCCGGCTACGTCGTCGACCGCGCCGCCCTGCTGACCATTGCCCGGGCGCACACGCGCCCCGGCCACCCGGCGTTTCCCGCCCTCGCACTCGCCCACGCCGACACCCTCGTCGACGACGACCGTCCCGACGAAGCCGTGGCCGAACTCGACGCCCGCGCCGCCGACGTCCGCGCCGCCGGCGGCCGGGTGGGCATCGACTACGCCTTCGGCTACGTGCGCGCCCTGCGGCACCAGGACCGCCACGCCGATGCGCTCGACGCGCTCGGCCGGATCGAGGCCGCCGGAACGGCGCCCTGGCCCTCCGGCCCGGTCCGCTCGGCGGCGCTGCGCCGGATCCGCGCCGAGCGCGCCCGGCTGCTCGCCTGGCTCTCCCGCACGGGGCGGTGCCCGGTCGTCGACGCCGTCGACGCCCTGCCCGACCTGCGCGACGCCGACGCCCACCCCGCGCTGCGCCCGGCCTGGGTCGAGGCGGCCGAGCACCTGGCCGCGCAGGGGGCGCTGCGCAACGACTGGCGGCTCGGCGTCACGCTGACCACCTGGTCGCGCTACTGCGAACGCGTCGGCGCGCACCGGCCCTGCCTGGAGATCTCGCTGAGCGCGGCCCGGCTGGCCGCCGCCCGCGGCGCCCGCTGGGTGGCCGAGAGCGCCGTGCTGCGCGCCGAGCGCGCGCTGACCCGGGTCCGCCGGGTCGACGACCCCGCGGGCGACCTCGCCGAGGCCCGCGCGGCGGTGCGGGCGGTGCCGCCGGTGGTCCTCCCGGTCCCGGCGGCCGACCTCCTCGCGCTCCTGCGCACCGAGCCGCCCGAACAGGTCGACCCCGAACGGCAGGCCGACCTCGTGGTCGCCGCGCTGCCGTACCGGCCCGACGACGCCTCGCTGCTCAACGCGCTGGGCCAGGTGGGCCGCACGCTGATGCTCACCGACGTCGCCGCCGAGCCGCAGTGGCGGCACGTGCGCCGGATGCCCGGCGACCAGAAGGCGGCGCTGTCGCTGCTGGAGACGCTGCTCTACGACAACGACACCGCCGGGGTGCGGACCCTGGTCCGCACCCTCACCGACGCCGCCCTGATCACGCCCGAACCCGCGCGGGTGCACTAGTGCGCCAACGGCTGGGAGCGTGCCGGTGCCGTTCCGGCTAGAGCAGGGCGGTGCCCGCGGGGTAGGTGAGTGCGGCTTTGGGCAGGTCGGCGGGGCGGCCGCTGGCCAGGACCGTCAGTGTGCCGGTCCGCGCCAGGCCCGGGGCCGGGTCGATGCCCATCCGGCGCAGCGCCTGCGCGGCCACCGCGCCGGCGGCAGTGAACAGTTCCGCGCGGTGGCCCAGAGCGGCCGAGATCTCGTCGCCGATCAGGTCGTAGTGGGTGCAGCCCAGGACCACCGCCGTCACATCGGCGGGGGTGCGCTCCACCGCATAGGCGACCGCCGCGGCGACGGCGCCGGGATCGGCCGACTCCACGGCCTCGGCCATGCCCACACAGGCGACCTGGGCCACCGCGACGTCCGGGGCGAAGCGTTCGACCAGGTCGCGCTGGTAGCGGCTGCGGGTGGTGGCGGCGGTGGACCACACCGCGACCGGCCCGCCGCCGGCCGCCGCCGGCTTGATGGGGGGGACCGTGCCGACGACCGGGATCGCCGGCTCGAACTCCGCGCGCAGCGCGGTGAGGCCGTGGACGGAGGCGGTGTTGCAGGGCACCACGACGGCGTCGACACCGGGCCCGCGGGTGGCGGCTGCGGCCCTGGCCCCGGCCAGGGCGCGCCCGATGACGTCCTCGGGGGCGCGGGGACCCCACGGCATGTGGTCGGGGTCCATGGACAGGATCAGGTCGGCGTCGGGGCGCGCGGCGCGCAGCGCCGCGGCGGTGGACAGCATCCCGATCCCGGAGTCGACGAGGGCTATGCGCACGTCAGCCGATCCTATGCCGGTTTGCGCCGCGAAAAGCCATGGCTACCCGGCCGTGTCGGGACGAGAATGGGACCCGCCGCGTGCACGGACGGGATTCCCGCCCGGCCGGGTGATATGCGGAACACCCGAAACGGGGATGCGCCGGTGGGTATTACCGGCAAGTAGGAATAGGCTGTGCGACGGCCGTGCCCGGTGGGGTCCGGGCCGGCGGGACGAACGATGGCGCCACGGCGCCGGAGCGGGTGAGATGCGGGTGAACGTGAGCCGTCAGCCTTCCCAGCGAGACTTCGCCGAGCACGTCGGGGCCGTCCAGCGGCTGCGGCGGGACTACGCCGCGCTTCCCGCGGACGCCCCGGTGCGCCTGGCCAAACCGACCTCCAACCTGTTCCGGTTCCGCGAGCCCTCCGGCGCCCCCCGGCTGGACGTGAGCGCGTTCGCGTCGGTGCTGGCGGTCGACCCCGTCGAACGGGTCGCCGAGGTCGGCGGCATGACCACCTATGAGGACCTGGTCGCCGCCACGCTGGCGCACGGCCTGATGCCGCTGGTGGTGCCCCAGCTGCGCACCATCACCCTCGGCGGCGCCGTCACCGGGCTGGGCATCGAGTCCTCCTCCTTCCGCAACGGGCTGCCGCACGAGTCCGTTCAGGAGATCGAGATCCTCACCGGCTCCGGCGAGACCGTCGTGGCCCGCCGCGACAACGAGCACAGCGACCTCTTCCACGGGTTCCCCAACTCCTACGGCACCCTTGGCTACAGCCTGCGGCTGCGCATCGAACTGGAGCCGGTCACGCCCTACGTGCACCTGCGCCACCTGCGCTTCGGCTCCGGCGTCGAGGCCATGGACGCCTTCTCCCGGATCTGCGCCGACGGCGAGCACGATGGGGAGCGGGTGGACTTCGTCGACGGCGTCGCGTTCGGGCCCGGCGAGCTGTACGTCACCCTGGCCTCCTTCGTCGACTCCGCCCCCTGGACCAGCGACTACACGGGCAACGACGTCTACTACCGGTCGATCCCCCGCTACGCGGGCACCGGCCCGGGCGACTACCTGACGATCCACGACTACCTGTGGCGCTGGGACACCGACTGGTTCTGGTGCTCGAGCGCCTTCGGCGTGCAGCACCCCGCGGTGCGCCGCCTGTGGCCCCGCTCCCTGAAGCGCTCCGACGTCTACCGCAAGCTCGTCGCGCTGGACCGCCGCACCGATTTCAGCCGGCTGCTCGACCACTACCGGGGCCGCCCCCAGCAGGAACCGCTCATCCAGGACATCGAGGTCGGCGTCGACCGGGGGGCGGAGTTCCTCGACTTCTTCCACTCCGAGATCCGGATGAGCCCGGTGTGGATGTGCCCGCTGCGGCTGCGCGAGAAGGGCGAGCCGGGAGCGGGCCACGTGTGGCCGCTCTACCCGCTGGAGCAGGACCGGCTCTACGTGAACTTCGGGTTCTGGGGCCGGGTCCCCATGGTCCCGGGGCAGCGGAGGGCCCACCACAACCGGCTGGTCGAGGAGGAGGTCTCCCGGCTGGAGGGCCACAAGTCGCTGTACTCCGACGCCTTCTACACGGAGGAGGAGTTCTGGCGGCTGTACAACGGCGAGGGCTACCGGCGGCTCAAGCACGCCTACGACCCCCAGGGGCGGCTCCTCGACCTTTACGCCAAATGCGTTGGCAACAGGTGACACGCCGGCCCACCGGGGCAGTGGGCGACGTGCGGCGAGAAGGGAACGACCATGCGGCTAGCGGAGATCTTCGAACGCGTCGTCGGCAGCGACGCCCCCGTTCGGTTCCGCGCCTATGACGGGAGCACCGCAGGGGATCCGGGCAGCGACACCACGATCGTCGTCCGGACCCCCGTGGCGCTCAACTATTTGGCCCAGTCGCCCAACGAGATGGGGCTGACCCGGGCCTACGTCTCCGGGCACATCGACCTCGAAGGCGACATGTACACCGCGCTCAAGGCGATGTCGCAGTTCGCCCTGGGCGACAGGGTGCGGCCCTCCGCCCTGGACCTCGCCCGCATCGCCAAGGGCATCGGCTGGGTGAAGTTCGTCAACCGCGTCCCGCCGCCCCCGCAGGAGGTGCGCCGCGGCCGGATGCTGGGCCTGGGAACACGCCACTCCAAGGGGCGCGACGCCGAGGCGATCCACCACCACTACGACGTCTCCAACGCCTTCTACGAGATGGTCCTGGGGCCGTCGATGACCTACACCTGCGCGGTCTTCGCCGAGCAGGACACCGACCTGGAGCAGGCCCAGGCCGACAAGTACGACCTGATCGCCCGCAAGCTCGACCTGCGCCCGGGCATGCGGCTGCTGGACGTCGGCTGCGGGTGGGGCGGGATGGTCCGCCACGCCGCACGCGAGTACGGCGTCAAGGCCCTCGGGGTCACGCTCTCCAAGGAGCAGGCGGAATGGGCGAGCAAGCGCATCGCCCAGGAGGGGCTGACCGGCCTCGCCGAGGTCCGGCACATGGACTACCGCGACGTCCCCGACGGCATCTACGACCGGATCAGCTCCATCGGGCTGACAGAGCACATCGGGGCGCGCAACCTGGCCGGCTACTTCAGCGGGCTGCACGCCAAGCTCAAGCCGGGCGGCAGACTCCTCAACCACTGCATCACCCGGCCGCGCAACGACCTGCCGCCGCTCAACCCGCGCGGGGTCATCTACCGCTACGTCTTCCCCGACGGCGAGCTGGAGGGCCCCGGCCGCATCCAGACCGAGATGAACGACGCGGGCTTCGAGATCCGCCACCAGGAGAACCTGCGCGAGCACTACGCGCTGACCCTCCGGCACTGGTGCGCCAACCTCGACGCCAACTGGGACGCCGCGGTCGCCGAGGTCGGCGAGGGGACCGCCCGCGTGTGGCGGCTCTACATGGCCGGCTGCGTGCTCGGGTTCGAGATGAACGTCGTCCAGCTCCACCAGATCCTCGGGGTCAAGCTCGACGGCACCGACTCCCATATGCCCCTGCGCCCCGACTTCGGCTGAATCGACCCGGGGCGCGGCCGCAATCCGATCGCCGGTCGCGCCCCACCCCGGGCATGATGGGGGCATGCCTGGAACCGCAGACAACGAGCACGTCAAGCAGCGCGCCATCTCGCTCGTCGACGCCTATGTGCGCAAGGACGCCGACGCCCTCGCCCATGAGGCCGACGCGATCGGCGGCGACATCGACCCGGTCGCCTCCGAGCTGAAGGTCTTCGCCTCCTTCCTGACCCGCCGCGTGCAGGAGACCGGGGTGGTGTGGAAGCCCGCCGACTCCCGCGAGGCCGTGGCCGCCGCGGTCGCCGACCTGCTCCCGCCGGAGGTGGAGTTCGCGGTGGTCACGGCGTGGGAGGCGTACTCCGTGGGCGAGGAGGAGATCGCCGAGCACTACACCAACGGCGACCCCATGGTCCGGGTGCACATGCTCGCGGCGTTCTGCGCCGCCATCGGCACGGCGGTCTACAAGCCGGCGGAGCTGATCGTCACGCTGCGCATCGCCACGGGGCTGGCCGACTGAGAACGTGACGCCGTATCCACAGACCGTGACCGCTTCCTTGACCTGTCCGACGTACCTGTAAAGAGTGGAGGGGCAGCACCCACGCGACGGAAGGGGCTCCCCTCATGGCCGCCTCCACACCCGCCGGCGCCGGCGACGCCGATGACCTCGCCGGCATCGACCTCGCCGACACCGCGTTCTGGGCCCGGCCGCCCCAGGAGCGTCACGCGGCCTTCGCCCGGCTGCGCCGCCGACCGCCGGTGTTCTTCGCCGAGGCCGACATCGGCCCGATCCCCGCGGGCCCGGGCTTCCACGCCCTGGTCCGCCACGCCGACGTGGTGGAGGCCAGCCGCACCCCGCAGGTGTTCTCCTCCCGCCCCACCGCGATCTCCATCCCCGACATGCCCGAGGAGTTCGGCGAGTTCTTCGGCTCGATGATCGGGCTCGACGACCCCCGCCACGCGCGGCTGCGCCGGATCGTGTCCCGCGGCTTCACCCCCCGCATGCTGGCCAAGCTCGAAGACGACGTCCAGCGGCTGGCCGAGCAGATCGTCGACGACCTCGTGCGCACCGGGCCCTGCGACTTCGTCGCCGAGGTCGCGGCCCGGCTCCCGCTCGACGTCATCTGCGAGATGATGGGCGTCCCCGCCGACCGGCGCGCCATGGTCTTCGAGAACGCGTCGGTGATCCTGGCCGGCAGCGACCCCGACTACCTCGGCCACGACATCGACGCCGCGCTCACCCGGCTGCTCACGGCGGGCGGCGACCTCGCCGCGCTGCTGGGCGAGCTCGCCGCTGAGCGGCGGGCGGCCCCCACCGCCGACCTCACCTCCGCGCTGGTCGCCGCCGACCTCGACGGCGAGTCGCTCACCGACCGCGAACTGGGGTCGTTCTTCATCCTGCTGACGGTCGCCGGGAGCGAGACCACGCGCAACGCCATCAGCCACGGCCTGGAGCTGCTGACCCGCCACCCCGAACAGCGCGACCTATGGTGGTCGGACTTCGAGGCGCACGCCGGCACCGCGGTCGAGGAGATCGTCCGCCACTCCTCGCCGGTGATCTGGATGCGGCGCACCCTCACCCGCGACCACGTGATGAACGGCCACCACTACCGCGCCGGGGACAAGGCCGTGCTGTACTACGCCTCCGCCAACCGCGACGAAGCCGTCTTCGCCGATCCCGGCGCCTTCGACATCACCCGCAGCCCCAACCCGCACCTGGGGTTCGGCGGGCCCGGCCCGCACTTCTGCCTGGGCGCGCACCTGGCCCGCCGCGAGATCCGGGTGATGTTCCGCGAGCTCCACCGGCGGGTGCCCGGGATCCGCTCCACGGCCTCGCCCGAGCGCCTGCTCTCGAACTTTGTGAACGGAATCAAATCGATGCCGTGTGCCTTCTGACGGCGACCTCGCGCATCGGTAGCGTGACGGTCGGCGGCGGAATCGCGGCGATCCGCAGGACACTGCTGCGGTTTACTTCACAGTCAACCGGTTTTTGCGTAAGTTTCTTACCTACCCCCCGGGGATCGTGAATGGACGGGAGAACGCCGATGGCACGCACGCAGCCCCTGCCCGTCGCCGCGCTGGTCGCGACCCTTACTCTGGTCGCCACCTCCTGTGGCAGCGGCGCCGGCGAGGGCGACGCCCTCGAAGTCTGGATCATGGAGGGCACCAACCCCGACGCCACGGCGTACTTCGACGACATCGGCGAGCAGTTCACCCAGGAGACCGGGGTGGACGTCAACGTCGAGTTCGTGCCGTGGGCCGACGCCCATGAGCGGTTCGTGACCGCCATGGCCGGCGGCACCGCGCCCGACGTCGCCGAAGTCGGCACCACCTGGACGCCGGAGTTCGCCGACGCCGGCGGGCTGGTCGACCTCACCGAGCGCGTGGGCGACACCGAGGCCTACGCCGCCGGGCTCGCCGAGGCCGGCACCGTCGACGGCGCCCTGTACGGCCTGCCCTGGTACGCCGGGGTGCGGTCGATCCTCTACCGCACCGACGTGTTCGAGGAGCTCGGCCTCGAACCGCCCACCACCTGGGAGGAGCTGCGCGACGCGGCCGTCACCATCTCCGAGGAGCGCGACGACCTGATCGCGTTCCCCGTGGCGGGCGACGCCGAGTACTCGGTGCTGCCGTTCGTGTGGGGCGCCGGCGGCGAGATCGCCGAGCAGGGCGCCGACGGCACCTGGACCTCCGGGCTCGACAGCGCCGAGGCGCGCGAGGGCATCTCCTTCTACACCGACCTCGCGCTGGAGGACGACGTCTCCTCGACGGGCGCGACCACCTGGAAGGAGACCAACCTCCAAGAGGAGTTCATCGCCGGCAACGTCGCCATGACGATCGCCGGGAGCTGGACCCCCAAGGCGATCCTCGAGGAGGCGCCGGACCTTGAGGGCAACATCGCCGCCGTCCCGATCCCCGGGCCCGACGGCGGCTACAGCCCCTCGTTCCTCGGCGGCTCGCACCTGGCGGTGTTCACCGGGACCCCGGACGAAGACCTCGCGTGGAGCTACCTGGAGACCCTCACCAGCACCGAGAACGCCGCCCGCTGGTCGGAGGAGACCACCTACTTCCCCGGCCGCCAGGAGCAGATCCAGCCCTATACCGAGTCCGACGACCCGCTGGTGCAGCCGTTCGCGGTGCAGATGAGCGAGGCCGGCAAGGGCGTCCCGGCCAGCCAGAACTACGGCCGCGTCCAGGGCGAGATGGTGGTGCAGACCATGGTGCAGGCCATCCTGAACGAAAGGGCCTCGGTCGACGACGCCACCACGACCGCGGCCGAGGACATCGAGTCGATCCTGAACGAGGACACCTAGCACGTGAGCGGTTCCGTTCTCACGCGGCCGGCCACTCCGGTGGCCGGCCGCCCGCCCACCCGCCGTCGCCGCCTCACCGCGGCCGGGCGCCGCCGGCTGCTTCCGTGGGTGCTGCTGGCCCCGGCGCTGCTGGTCATCGGCGTCCTGCTGCTGTACCCGCTGTTGCGGGTCGTCCTGCTGTCGTTCCAGGACTACGGGCTGCGCAACGTCGTCTCCGGCGAATCGAACTACACGGGGCTCGACAACTATGCCCGGCTGTTCGCCGACGGCTACCTGTGGCGGGTCGCGCTGCCCAACACCGTGTTCTTCGCGGTCGTGGCGGTCGGCGGCACGGTCGTGTTCGGCACGCTGGTCGCGCTGCTGCTGCGCACGCTCCGGCCGCTGACGCGGGCCGCGGTGGCCGGGTGCATCCTGGTCGCCTGGGCGATGCCCGCCGTCACCGGGACCTACGTGTGGGTGTGGATCTTCGACGTCGACCGCGGCATCGTCCGCGAGGGGCTCCAGGCCCTCGGTGCGATCGGGCCCGAGGGGTTCAACTGGTTCACCGAGCGGCTGCCGTTCTACGGGATCGTGGCGCTCAACGTCATCCACCACGGGTTCCCCTTCGTGACCGTGACGGTCCTCGCGGGGCTGCTCACGGTGCCCCGGGAACTCTACGAGGCCGCGATGATCGACGGCGCGGGCGCCTGGCACCGGTTCTGGAACGTCACGGTGCCGACCCTGCGCCCGGTGTTCGCCGTGGTCACCATCCTGTCGACCATCTGGGACTTCAAGGTGTTCGCGCAGGTCTACCTGATGCCCGGCGGGTCGGGGTCCAACCCGGACCTGCTCAACTTCGGCGTGTGGTCCTACGTGCGCTCCTTCGGGCGCCAGGAGTACGGGATGGGGTCGGCCATCGCGGTCCTGCTGACCCTCATGCTCATCGCCATCACCATCGTCTACCTGCGGGCCCTGTTCCGCGATGAGGAGCTCAAGTGAGCGCGACGCCGGCGACCGAGCGGGCCCCGGCCGCGGCCCCGTCCCCGGCCGCTCCGCGACGGGGCGGGGGGCGCCGGTGGCGCCCGGCGGCGCTGGCCCGGGCGGCGGCGGTCGCCGGGGTGCTCGTGTTCACGCTGTTCCCCGCCTACTTCATGCTCGTCACCGCGTTCTCCGGCGAGACCACCACCGGCAGCGAGTCGCTGCTGCCCGCGTCGGTGACCCTGGAGAACTTCCGCTACGTCCTGGTCGAGGCCGGGTTCCTCACCTACCTGGGCAATTCGCTGGTGGTGGCGCTGGTGACCGTGGTGGGCAGCAGCCTGGTGGCGCTGCTCGCGGCGGTGGCGGTGGCCCGGTTCCGGTTCCGGCTGCGCACCACGATGCTGGTGATGCTGCTCATCGTGCAGATGGTCCCGCTGGAGGCGCTGGTCATCCCGCTGTTCCTCCAGGTGCGCGACCTCCAGATGCTCAACACGCTGCTGGGCCTGAGCATCGTCTACATCGCGCTGGCGCTGCCGTTCGCCGTGTGGATGCTGCGCGGGTTCGTCGCGGCCATCCCCCAGGAGGTCGAGGAGGCCGCCTACATCGACGGCGCGTCCTGGCCGCGGATGTTCTGGTCGGTGCTGCTGCCGCTGACGGCGCCGGGCCTGGTGGCCACCGGCATCTTCTCGTTCATCACGGCGTGGAACGAGTTCATCCTCGCCCTGACCTTCCTGAACGAGGGCGAGAAGTACACCGTGGCGGTGGGCCTGCGCCAGTTCTACGGCCAGTACACCACCGACTGGCCCTCGGTCATGGCGGCGTCCACGATCATCACCCTGCCGGTCATGGTGTTCTTCCTGCTCGTGCAGCGCGGGCTGGTCTCGGGGCTGGTCCACGGGGCGGTGAAGGGGTGAGCGCGGCGCGGCGCGACCCCGCCGTCCGGCGCATGGCGCACACCGTGCTCATGCCCGGCTTCCGCGGGACCGGCGTCCCGCCGTGGCTGGAGCGCGCCATCGCCGACGACGGCCTGGGCTCGGTGCTGTACTTCGCCCCCAACCTCGCCGACGACCCGGCGGGGCTCTCCGCGCGGCTGCACGCTCTGCGCCCGGACCTGCTCGTGGCCTCCGACGAAGAGGGCGGCCGCGTCACCCGGCTGCACGCCGCCACCGGCTCGCCCTACCCCGCGCACGGCGAACTGGGGGCGGCCGGCGACCTCGCGCGCACCCGCGACACCGCCGAGGCCATGGGCCGCGACCTGCGGGCGGCGGGCATCGACGCCGCCATCGCGCCGGTCGTGGACGTCAACGTCGACCCCGCCAACCCGGTGATCGGGCCGCGGGCCTTCGGCGCCGTGCCCGCGGACGTCGCCGCCCACGGCGCCGCCTTCATCGCCGGCCTGCGCGCGGCGGGCGTGGCCTCGGCCGCCAAGCACTTCCCCGGGCACGGCGACACCCGCACCGACTCCCACATCGACCTGCCCGTCATCGACATCGGCACCGCGACCCTGCGCGCACGCGAGCTGGTGCCCTTCGCCGCGGCCGTCGACGCCGGCGTCGACATGGTGATGGCCGGCCACATCCGCATCCCCGCGCTCGACTCCGCGCCGGCCAGCGTGTCCCCGCGCGCCTACGCGCTGCTCCGCGACGAGCTGGGCTTCGGCGGGGTGGCCCTCACCGACGCCCTGGACATGCGCGGGCTGGCCCGCCACACCGGGGCCGCCACCGTGATCGAGGGCGCCGCGCGGGGGGCGGTGGCCGCGCTCGCGGCAGGCGCCGACCTGCTGTGCCTGGGCAACCCCTATACGGCGGCCGTGGACGACGAGGCGATGTTCACCGCCGTGCGCGACCGGGTGCTCGAAGGGGTGGAAAAGGGCTCGGTCCCCGTGGCGCGCCTCGCCGAGGCGGCAGCCCGGGTCGAGCGGCTGCTCGCGGCGCGCACCCGGACTTGACCGCCGGCCCCGGGACGGGGAGGGTGGCCCCGCGAGCCGACGCCCGCACCGACCGGGGGAGGGGCGAGATGACGCCGGAGTCCGAAGAGCACCCCATCGAGCCCGACGCCCCCTGGCCGCGGAGCCCGACCACCGTCGCCATCCGCTGCAACGCCTGCATGGACCTGCGGTTCTTCGCCGACCGGCACGCCGACCACCTCGACGACTACAGCCCCGGCCCGCACTGCAAGACCTGCGGCAAGCGGATCGAGTTCCGGTGCACCGCCTGCGACTCCCAGTGGCGCCCGCTGTCGTGACCGGCGGCGGGCGGGCCGCCCGCCGCCGGCCCCTGGTCAGCGCAGCTCGCGCTTGAGGATCTTGCCGGTCGCGGTCATCGGCAGCGCGTCGCGGAACTCCACCCGGCGCGGGTACTTGTAGGCGGCCAGCCGCTCCTTGCCCCAGGCCACGAGCTCCTCCTCGGTGAGCGAGGAGCCCTCCTCCCGGATGACGAAGGCCGTGATCTCCTCGCCGTGGGTGTCGTGCGGGACGCCCACCACGGCCGCCAGGCTGACATCGGGGTGGGTCATCAGCACCTCCTCCAGCTCCCGCGGGTACACGTTGTAGCCGCCGCGGATGATCAGGTCCTTGGAGCGGTCGACGATGAAGTAGAAGCCCTCGTCGTCGCGCCGGGCGATGTCGCCGGTGCGGAACCAGCCGTCGCGGATCACCTGCGCCGTGGCGTCGGGGCGGCCGTGGTAGCCCTTCATCACGCAGTGGCCGCGCACCGCGATCTCGCCCGGGCCCTCGCCCTCGATGTCGGTGAAGTCGGCGTCGACGAGCTTCATCTCGACCCCCCAGATCGGCCCGCCGATCGAGCCGGTCTTGGCCTTGACCTTGGGGTTGTTGAAGGCCACCACCGGCGAGGTCTCGGAGAGCCCGTAGCCCTCCAGGATCTCCACGCCGAACCGCTCGTGGACGTTGCGGGCCAGCTCCGCGGGCAGAGCCGAGCCGCCGGAGACCGCGGTGACCAGGTGGGCGGTGATGGCGTCGATGTCGTGCGCGCCCTTGGCGCCGAGCAGCCCCCAGTACATGGTGGGGACCCCGGCGAAGAGGGTCACGTGCTCCTGCTCCATGAGCCGCAGCGTCTCGTCGGCGTCGAAGCGCGGTTGCAGGACGAGGGTCGCGTGGCGGTACAGGCCGAGGTTCATCATCGTGGTCTGGCCGAAGATGTGGAACAGGGGCAGGACGTTGAGGAACACGTCGTGGCCGGCGGGGGAGCGGTCGAAGAGGGTGTCGCAGGCGACGGCGTTGAACAGCAGGTTGTTGTGGCTCAGCTCGGCGCCCTTGGGGGTGCCGGTGGTGCCGCTGGTGTAGATGACGACCGCGGTGTCGTCGGCCTCGGTGCGCACCGGGGAGAAGGCGCCGGGCAGGCCGTCGAGCGCCGCCCACAGGGTCTCGGCGCCCTCGATCGCCGACTCGGTTGCGCCCGCTGTGGCGGGCAGGTCGATGTAGGTCCGGCAGGAGTCGACCTGTGTGAAGGCGGCGTGGGCGCGCTCGCCCAGGGGGAGGTCGGGGGTGCCGGTGAACGCGAACAGCGCGGTCGCCCCGGAGTCCTCCAGGTGGAAGGCGATCTCGCGCGCGGTCAGCAGGATGTTCAGGGGCACCACGACCGCGCCCGCCTTGAGGGCGCCGAAGTACACGAACGGGAAGTAGGGCACGTTCGGGCTGGCCAGCGCGACCCGGTCGCCCGGGCGCACGCCGCGCTCCACCAGCAGGTTGGCGACCTGGTTCGCGATCATGTCGGTCAGCGCGTAGCTGAGGCGCAGGTCCCCGAAGACGAGGCAGTCGCGCTCGGGGGTGGTCCGGGCGCCGTCCTCCAGCAGAACGGACAGGTTCAGCATCGCGCCTCCCGCGGCGGTGGCAGTGGTCCAGGTCACTGTTCTACCGCACGGTAACAACCGGGCGGGAACGGGGTGGGCCGCCGGGCTACCCGTCGCCGCGAGTCAGGGTGACGCTGCCGGGCCGGGACGCGGAGTCGCTGATGCCGATCTCGGAGACGCGCCAGGGCTCCCCGGCGATGTCGAGGGTCTCGCCCAGGCTGAGGGTGTGCTCGGTGCCGCCGCCCCCCTCGCCGACGCTGATGACCACGGCCGGGTCGTCGCCGTCCTGGTGGCCCGCCATCCGCAGGGTCGTGGCATGGTCCGTGCCGGCGCCCACCTCGACCGGGACCCCCTCGGTCAGCTGGAGGCGGTCGTCGTCGGGCCCCAGTACCGGTGCCGGCGCGGCGCTCTGCGCGGCGTCGGGCTCCGTCCCGCCGCCGCACGCGGCGGAGCCGAACGCGAGGACGAGCCCCAGGGTGGCGAGGGACACCACCCGGGCGATACGGCGGGCACCATCGAACGTCGTCATGTGTGAGCGAATCTCCATCACAGGGGGGTAGGGGGGAGGGGCACAGCACCGCGCACAGGCGGCGCGCGCCCCGCTGCATTGTCCCACCGGCGCACCCGCCCGAGTCCCGCATGCACCGGGGCGCCCGCGCCCGCGTGGATGCCCGCCGGGTGGGAATGACGACACCGACGGGCCCGCCCGGGCGCACCGGACGGGCCGCACCCCCCGACACAAGGAGGCCGTCCATGCCGTGGTGGATCTGGGCCGGAGCCGTACTCATCCTGGCCGTGGGCCTCTTCATCATCTGGCGCTTGGTGCGCCTGACCGAGAAGCCGCCGACCTACTTCCGGGACGGCCTCGCCGGCCCTGACGCCGATCCCGAGCTCAAGGACAGGGCACAGCGCACCCCCTTGGTCGAGGGGTATCAGGTGCGCTACCGGCGCCGCCCCAAGCGCGACCGCGACGGCTCGGCGCGCCGGAAGGACGCGGCGAGGGCGGTGAAACGCTCCTCCTACCGGAGGAAATGAACGTCCGTCGCGAGCGGGGTCCGCGCTAACCTGGAAGCCCAGACACCCGGCTGCCGGAGCCGCCGCACCCCGTGCCGTTCGCGCAGGGGTAGCGGCCACCAGCACTCCCAGCCGCAATGTGCCCTTGTGCGACCCGGTAGAGGACGACCCAGCGATGACAGCGGTAGATGGAGACCAGGCGACGAGCGAGTCCTATGACGCCCGCGCCCTCCAGGAGAAGTGGCAGGCGCGGTGGGCGAAGGAGAACCCCTTCGTCGCGAGCGAGGACCCGGCCGACGGCCGTGCGCGCAGCTACGTCGTCGACATGTTCGCCTACCCCTCCGGCGACCTCCACATGGGCCACGCCGAGGTCTACGCCATCGGCGACGTCATCGCGCGCTACCGCTTCCAGCAGGGCGACAACGTCCTGCACCCCATCGGCTGGGACTCCTTCGGGCTCCCCGCCGAGAACGCCGCCATCCGCAACGACAGCCACCCCGCCGCCTGGACCTACGCCAACATCGAGACCCAGGCGGAGTCGTTCCGGCGCTATGGCATCTCGGTCGACTGGTCGCGTCGGCTGCACACCAGCGACCCCGAGTACTACCGCTGGAACCAGTGGCTGTTCCTGCGCTTCTTCGACCGCGGCCTGGCCTACCGCAAGGACGGCCTGGTCAACTGGTGCCCCAAGGACCAGACCGTGCTCGCCAACGAGCAGGTGGTCCAGGGCCGGTGTGAGCGCTGCCACACCGAGGTCGTGCGCCGGACCCTCAACCAGTGGTACTTCCGGATCACCGACTACGCCGAGCGGCTGCTCGACGACATGGCGCAGATCGACGGCGGCCGCTGGCCCGACGAGATCCTGACCATGCAGCGCAACTGGATCGGCCGCTCCCAGGGCGCCGACGTCCGGTTCGCCATCGAGGGCCGCGACGAACCCGTCACCGTCTTCACCACCCGCCCCGACACCCTCTACGGCGCCACGTTCTTCGTGGTCGCGGCCGACGCCGTGCTGGCCGACGAGCTGTGCGCGCCGGAGCAGCGGGCGGAGTTCGAGGCCTACCGGTCGGAGGTCGCCAAGCTCAGCGACATCGAGCGGCAGTCCACCGAGCGGCCCAAGACCGGCGTCTTCCTGGGCCGCCACGCGATCAACCCGGTCAACGGCGAGCGCATCCCGGTGTGGGCGGCCGACTACGTCCTGGCCGACTACGGCCACGGCGCGATCATGGCTGTGCCCGCCCACGACCAGCGCGACCTGGACTTCGCCCGCGCGTTCGGGCTGCCGGTGCGGGTGGTCGTCGAGACCGGCGAGGCCGACCCGGCCCAGAGCGGGGTGGCCACCGCGGGCGAGGGCGTCCTGGTCAACTCCGGGCCCCTCGACGGCCTGACCAAGGGCGACGCGATCCCCCGGATCATCGAGATCCTGGCCGGGCGCGGCACCGGCGAGGGCACGGTCAACTACCGCCTGCGCGACTGGCTGCTGTCCCGCCAGCGCTTCTGGGGCACGCCGATCCCCATCATCCACTGCCCCGAGTGCGGCGAGGTCGCCGTCCCCGACGACCAGCTGCCGGTGCGGCTGCCCGACGACATGAAGGGCGCCGACCTCGCGCCCAAGGGGGTCTCCCCGCTGGCGGCGGCCACCGAATGGGTGAACGTCGACTGCCCGAAGTGCGGCGGGCCCGCCACCCGCGACACCGACACGATGGACACCTTCGTCGACTCCTCGTGGTACTTCCTGCGCTACTGCTCGCCGCACTTCGACTCCGCGCCGTTCGACCCCGACAAGGTCGCCATGTGGGGCCCGGTCGACCAGTACATCGGCGGCAAGGAGCACGCCACCCTCCACCTGCTCTACTCCCGGTTCGTCACCAAGGTTCTTTACGACATGGGCATGGTCGGCTTCACCGAGCCGTTCTCCCGCCTGCTCAACCAGGGCCAGGTCATCAACGGCGGCAAGGCGATGTCGAAGTCGCTGGGCAACGGCGTCGACCTCGGGGCCGAGATCGACCGCTACGGCGTCGACGCCGTCCGGCTCACCATGATCTTCGCCGGGCCGCCCGAGGACGACATCGACTGGGCCGACGTCTCCCCGGCGGCGTCGCTGAAGTTCCTGAACCGCGCGTACCGCGTCATGGCGCAGGCCGGCGCCGCGTCGGTCCCCGGGACCGACCCCGCGGGCGGCGACCCCGAGCTGCGCAAGGCCACCCACCGGACCATCGACAAGGTGACCGCGGCCGTCGAGGCGCACCGCTTCAACGTCGCCATCGCCCGGGTCATGGAGCTGGTGAGCGCCACGCGGCGGACCATCGACTCCGGGCCGGGGGCGGCCGACCCCGCGGTGCGCGAGGCCGCCGAGACCATCGCCGTCACGCTGTCGCTGGTCGCGCCCTACCTCGCCGAGGAGGGCTGGGAGCTGCTGGGGCACACGGGTTCGGTGGCCGTCGGAAACTGGCGCACCGCCGACCCCGAGCTGCTGGTCACCGAGTCCGTCACGTGCGTGGTCCAGGTCGCCAGCAAGGTCCGCGACAAGCTCGACGTGGCCCCCGACATCTCCGAGGAGGAGCTGGAACGCCTGGCCCTGGCCTCCGAGAAGGTCCAGGGCTTCATCGGCGGCAAGCAGATCCGCCGGGTCGTGGTGCGCGCCCCCAAGCTCGTCAACATCGTGGTGGGCTGAGCCGTGGACGCCCGCGTCGAACGGCTGATCAGTGAGGCGACCGCGACCCCCGCCCGCCGGTGGGCGCTGGCCGCCGGCGGGGTCGTGGTGATCGCGGGCGTCGCGATCGCCACCGGGCTCGTGCTGGGCGCCGAGGGCCCGGCGGTCCAGGCCGGAGGGGACGACACCTACGCGACCGCTCCGGGGTGCGACCACGTCGATCCCGAAGCGGTCGAATCGCTGCTCGACGGGGCCGAGCTGGAGACCGCCGAGCACGGCCGGCTCGACGGCGCCGACAGCGCCACCTGCGTGTGGACGTCGGTCGCCGCGGGAGACGCCGCGCCGCGGTTCCTGCACGTCGACCTCACCGCGTACTACACCGACAGGTCGGGTGAGCCCAGCGGGTCCCAGGCCGCGGCCGGGCAGCTCGAAGGGCTCTCCCCGGTCGCCGACCTCGAAGGCGCCGCGCCGGTGCCCGCTCTGGGCGGCGGGGCGCTGGTGTGGCCGGGCGACTCCGGGGGGACCGGGGCCGAGGTCGCGTTCCGCCGCGACAACCTGGTGGTGCGGCTGGCCTACGGCGGCGACGAAGGGACCGGGGGCACCCCGCTGTCCTACGAGGACGCCCGCGACGGCGCCGTGGCGCTGGGGGAGCAGGTGGCGGACTCGCTGTGAGGCGGCCGCCTCCGGCCGTGCCTGCGGCCGCCCGCCCGCTCCGGCGGCGGGACCGCCCCGCTGTCGGAGACCGGTAGCGTTAGGCGATCGCCGATGGCGCGACGGACACACCTGACCACGGGGAGGCGTCAATGACCCAGCCACCTTCCGGCGGCCCCGGCGAAGGGCCGTCCGGACCGTTCGGCGGGTCGCCGTCCGCGCAGCCGCCCCACGGGCAGGGCGCCCCGCGGCCGCCGGAACCGGCGCGGCCCGCCCCGGGGGGCCATCCCGGCGCGACCCAGGGCTTCCAGCAGGGACCTCCGCAAGGACCGCCGCAGGGGCCGCCGCAGGGCCCCGGGCCCGAGGCCCCGCCGGTGCAGGCGGCGCCGCAGCAGAGCCGCGGGTGCGCCGTCGCCGCGATCTCCGTCCTGGCGGTGATCGCGCTGGTCCTCGTCGTCCTCGGCGTCTGGGCGATCGTGTCGCTCGCCGGGGGCGGCGGCGACTACCAGAGCGCGCCCGACTGCGCGGTCGGCGAGACCGCCGCGCTCGAGGAGAAGGTCCCCGGCTACCGGGAAGAGGTCGCCCAGCCCCTCCAGGGCATGGAGGACAGCTGGCGCGACGGCTACGAGTGCCGGTGGGGCACGCCCTCCGACGCCGTGGCGGTGCCCGCGACCGCCCGCCTGATCCTGGTCCGCTTCGGCGACCGGGGCGCCACCGACGGCGAGCAGGGCGCCGGCGAGGCGCTGCGCGCCTCGGCCCGCGAGAACGACGTCGAAGAGGTCGCCGACCTCGGCGACGAGGCCATCTCCTGGAACGAGTCCAGCCAGGGCTTCCCCTGGGGGTGCGTCGGCGTGCGGCTGGCCAACCTGGCCACCGTCTCCTGCTACACGGCCTCCATCGACTACCAGGTCAGCGGCGCCATCCCCGAGGACGAGGCGCTGACCGCCGCCGAGGAACTGGCCCGCGAGACCGTGGCCGCGATCGAGGACGGCGACTACTAGCCGCCCCTCGGGGACCGGGGCGCGGCACCGCCGCCCCCGATCCCCGACTCCCCGTCAGACGCTGGCGTGCCCCTCGGCGCGGTCGGCGGCGGGCCGCAGCCCCAGGCGCAGCAGGATGGTCTGGGACACGTCGGCGATGGTTCCGCCCCCGCGCATCAGCTCCATCGGCGGCATGTCGAGGCCGTAATTGCGGTTGACGGCCATGAGGAGCTCCGCGCCCATCAGCGAGTCCACGCCGAACTCCTCCAGGCGCCGGTGGGTGTCCAGCCGTTCCGGGTCCGTGTGCAGGATCCCGGCCAGCACGTTCGTGAGGTGGCCGGCCAGCGCCTCCCGCGCCTGGTCCCACGGCAGCGCGGTGATCCTGGCGATCAGGTCGCCGCGCTCGGCCGCGTCGTCGGCCGGCAGATCGCCGAAGAGCAGCCGCAGGCGCGGGGATGCGGCGCTGGCGGGCAGGGCATGCCCGCTGCGCGCCAGGCCGGACCGGGTCACGCCGACCACGCCGGTGCCGCCGCCCGGGTGGAGCCGCCCCACGGCGGCGAAGGCCTCGCCGGGGGTCATGGGTGCGAAGCCGGACGCCGTGACGAACGAGGCCAGGCCGTTGCGGGCGACGTAGCCGACGTCGCCGATGTGGCCCCACGCGACCGCCAGCCCGGTGTCCCCGTCGCGGCGGCGCCGCCGGATGAGGGCCTCGGTGTAGGCGTTGGCCGCCACGTAGTTGGCCTGGCGCAGGTTGCCGAAGGCGGCCGTGATGGACGAGTAGGTGCAGAACAGTGACAGGTCGCGGCCGCGGGTGAGGCGGTCGAGGTGGTGCAGCCCGCCCATCTTGGGGGCCAGGACGGCGGCGAAGCGCTCGTCGGTGAGCTCGGCGAGGTCGGCATCGTCGAAGAGCGCGGCCGCGTGCACCACGCCGCACAGCCGGTGCCCGCCCGCGTCGATGTCGCGGACCAGCCCGGCCAGGGCGTCGGCGTCGGCGCAGTCGACGGCGTGGGCGGTGGCCCGCACCCCCTTCGTGGCGAGGTCGGCCAGCAGGGCCGCCGCCTCGGGGGCGTCGGCGCCGCGGCGCGAGGCCAGGGCGAGGTGGCGGGCCCCGTTGTCGGCGAGGTGGCGGGCGGTGGCGGCGCCGAACCCGCCGAGCCCTCCGGTGACCAGGTAGGTGCCGTCGGGGTCCAGGCGCAGCGGGGCGGGCCGCGGGTGGACGGGGACGGGTTCGTCGAGGTCGTCGAAGGCGACCACCACCTTGCCGATGTGGCGGGAGTGCTGGAGCAGCTCGAAGGCGTCCTGCACGCGGGCCGCGGGGAAGAGGGTGTGCGGCAGGGGGCGGTAGTCGCCGGCGTGGACGCGCTCGGTGACGCGGCGCCAGATGTCGGCGGCCTCTTCAGGGCGGTCCAGCAGGACGTTGAGGTCGACGCTGAAGAACCCGATGTTGTTGTGGAAGGGCCGCAGCGGCAGCGGGTTGTCCTCCATGATGTCGCGCTTGCCCAGTTCCACGAACCGGCCGCCGGGGCGGAGCAGCTCCAGCCCGCGGCCGATGGCCTCGCCGGCCAGGGAGTTGAGGACGACGTCCACCCCGCGCCCGCCGGTGGCCTCCATGACCTGCGGGGCGAAGTCCAGGCTGCGGGAGTCCAGGACGTCGTGCACGCCCAGCGTGCGCAGCAGGTCGCGCTTGACCTCGCTGCCGGCGGTGGCGATCACCCGCGCCCCGCACGACCGCGCGTACTGGAGCGCGGCCAGCCCGACGCCGCCGGCGCCGCCGTGCACGAGCACGGTCTCGCCGGCGCCCAGGCGGGCCAGATGCCCTAGGGCGTACTGCACGGTGGCGAAGACCACGGGGAGGGTGGCGGCTTCGGCGAAGCCCATGGAGTCGGGGATGAGGCCGACCGCCTGGGCGCCGGTGACCGCGTGGGAGGCCAGGCAGGCGGGCGCCAGGGCGAAGACCCGGTCGCCGACCCGCAGGTCGGTCACGCCGGGGCCGACGGCGTCGATGACGCCGGAGCACTCCAGCCCCAGGCCGTTCTCGCTGAGCGATCCCTCGATGGCTTCGGCCGGGAGCAGCCCCGTGACCTGCATGACGTCGCGGTAGTTCAGCGCCGCCGCCCGGACGGCGATGGAGACCGTGCCGGGTCCCGGTTCCGGTGTGTCGGTCTCGGCCCAGCGCAGCCGGTAGTTGAGCCCCGGAGACTCCGGCCGCAGGGTGAAGGCGGCGACGTCGGCGGCGGTGACCGTGGGGGTGTGGGGGACCTCGCGCGGGACGAACCGGCCGCCCGGGGTGAGGACGATTTCGTCCTCGGGGGAGTGGGCGCGCAGCTCGGCGGCGATCCGCTCGGCGTCGGCCGCGATGGCGGGGCCGCGTTCCAGGCTGATGCGGGTGATGGGCAGGTCGGGGCGCTCGTTGGCCAGGGTCCGGGCCAGCCCCCACACGGCGGCGTCGGCGGGCGCTTCGGGTTTCTCCGGTGCGGGCAGGATCCCGGTGGGCCGGGTGACCAGCGTCAGCGACCGCGAGGGGCCGCCGTCGCCGCGGCCGGGGCAGGCCGCGGCGAGGCCGCGCAGCAGCGCGGCCCGCCGGGTGGTGAGCCCCACGGGGTCGGGGTGCTCCTCCTCCGGTTCGGCGAGGATGAGCGTGATCGCCACGTGGTCGTCCTCGCCGGACGGCAGCCCGGCGAGCAGGCCCGCCCAGGCCGCTGCGTCGTGCGGGGCTATGGCGGCGCGGGCGGAGGCCCCGCCGGCCGCTGCGGCCGTGGCGTCGGCCAGCGGCACCTCCCGTGAGGTCTCGGCGATGACGAGGTGGTGGACGCCGGCCCCGGTGACCTGGGCGGCCGCGGCCTCGGCGGTGAGGGCCGGGGCGGCCCGGTCCGCTTCGGCCGGCGTGGCCGCCAGGAGGACCGAGAAGTCGTCGGCGTGCGGCGCGCGGTCGCCGCCGGTCTGCACCACGTGCTCGAACCCGCTGCGGCGCAGCAGCGGCGGCCACTGCTCACGGCCCAGGAAGGCGCCGTCGGGCCGCAGCCCGGTGTCGGTGGGCGCCCAGAAGTCGTCCAGCGTCCCGAACGCCGACGCCGCGGCGCGGGCATTGTGGGTTTCGACCGCGAGGAGCCGGCCACCCGGCGCGAGTAGCCCGGAGACGCGGCGCAGCGCGGCCTCCAGGTCCGCCGCGGTGTGCAGCGCGTTCGCGGCCACGACCAGGTCGTATCCGCCGACCGGGAAGCCCTGGCCCTCGGGGGCGGCGTCCAGGTCGAGGGTGCGGTACTCGAGGAAATCGGTGTCGGCCAGGCGCTTCTGCGCCCATGTGAGGAAGAAGGGCGAGATGTCGGTGAAGGTGTAGTGGGTCCGATCTGCCGGCAGCAGCGGCAGCAGCGCCCGGGTGAGCCCGGCGGTGCCGGCCCCCACCTCCAGGACGCGCAGCGGGCGGTCCTGCGGCCATTCGTCGACCATCTCCGCCAAGAACGCCTGCGCCACCCGGTAGCACGGGCGCAGCTGCGGTGAGGCGGCATAGAAGCAGCGCAGCAGTTCGGCCGGGCCGTCGTCGGTGATCAGTTCCTGCGGGACGGCCTCGCCGCGCAGGAACGCGGGCAGGCGCCGCGCCAGGTAGTTGAGCAGTGTCACGTCGTTGCCGTAGGCGGGCAGGGTGTGCAGCATGCCCCGCACCAGTTCGGGGCCGCGGAAGTCGGTGGTGGTCAGCCGCAGCCCACCTCCGGGCACGGGCTGCACCAGGCCCTCGGCCTCGCACCACGGGAGCAGCAGCGCGGCCGTCCGCGTGTGGTGGCCGGGGCCGCCGAGGCCCTCCAGGTCCTCCAGGGTGAAGCGCGTGGCGGCGTGCGGCAGGGTGCCGGCGATCGCCGCGGCCACGTAGTGGGCGGTGATCCGGCGCAGCCGCCGCGCGAACCGCTCGTAGTCGCGGCTGCGCACCGCCTCCCGCACCCGTCCGATCCGGCCGGCGGCCCGTGCGGCGATCTGTTCCGGTGCCGGCAGCGGGGACGGGCCTGCGGGCGATTCAGGGAGAGGGGCCGCGCGCAGCACGGTGTGCCGGAGTTCGACGGGCCCCTTCTCCTGCCCCGCCAGCCGCCGCATCCGGACCCCGTGCAGCTCGATGCAGACGCCGCCCTCGTCATCGGTGACCGTGACGTCCCAGCACAGCTCGCCGGACAGGCGGGAGCGGTCGCGCACGTGGAACCAGCCCGTCGCCGCGGGGGCGCGCCAGACCTTCACCGACCCGATCGCGGCCGGAAGGTAGGCCTGCTCCCCGGCGACGAAGCCCGGAACGAGGGGCAGACCGGTCTGGAGCGCGCCGTCCAGCAGCGCGGGGTGCACATGGAGGCGGTCGTCGACGGCGTCGCTGCGGTAGGCGGCCAGGGCCTCGCCGTCGCCGGCCCACAGGTCGCGGATCTGCCGGAAGGCGGGCCCGTACCCCAGCCCTGCGCGGTCGAACAGGTCGTAGCACTGCGCGCGGCCCATGTGGCGCGGGCAGCGCTCCCGCACCACGGCCGGGTCCAGTGGCGCGGGAGCCGTGCCGAGGAGGCGACGGACGCGGCCCCGTGCGTGGGGGCGGGGCCGGGCGCTCGGACGGTCGGTGCCGGTGATGTCGAGGACGCCGTCGCGGGGCGAGAGCGACGCCTGGATGTGCACGCCGCCCGCGTCCTCCCAGGGGATGACGAGGGGGCGGACGAACTCCCAGCCGGTGGTCTCCACCGGCCCCTCCACGACCTCGCGAGCGGCCGCGAGGCCCATCTCCACGTACCCGGCCGCGGGGAACACCACCGAGCCGGCCAGCCGGTGCTCGGCCAGCCACGGTGCCATGGCCGGTTCGACGGCACCCTGCCAGGACGGGGTGGCGGTGGGCAGGCGCTCCCCGAGCAGCGGGTGGACGACAGGCCCCGCCGCCGAGCGCGCCCAGTCGTCGGGGTGCCCCTGCCAGTGGTGTTCGCGCTGCCAAGGGTAGGCGGGCAGCGAGGCCACCCGCCCGGCCTCGGGGAAGGACGCCGTCCAGTCGATGTCGGCGCCCGCGCCGATCAGCGACGTGACCGCGGCGGCCATCGCCGCGCGCCCGCCGGTGTCGCGGCGCAGGGTCGCGGTGGTGATGCAGCGGCGCTCGGGGGCGGCCGCCAGGATGCGTCGTAGGTAGGTGCGCAGGACCGGGTGCGGGCCGATCTCGGCGAAGACCCCGATGCCGGAATCGCGTAGCGCCGCGATGGCCGGGGCGAACAGGACGGGGCGGCGGATGCCCTGCCACCAGTGCTCGGCATCGAGCCGCTCACCGTCGACGAGGCCGCCGGTGGCGGTGGACGCCAGCGGGATGCGCCCGGGTGTGGGGGCGAGGCCCTCCAGCGCCCGGAGCAGGGGGCCGCGGACGGGGTCCATCGCCGAGCTGTGGAAGGCGTAGTCGAGGCCGAGGAACCGGAAGAACACGCCGCGCTGGCCCAGCTCCTCGGCGATCGCCTCCAGCTGGAGCTGGGAGCCGGCGAGGGTGACGTCGTGGTCGCTGTTGATCCCGGCGATCTCGACCCCGGGGTGGCGCGCCAGCAGCTTCTCGGCCTCATCGGGGGAGATCGCAGCGGCGGCCATCCGCCCGCTGCCGGCCGTGGGGGCCTGGGCGCTGCCGCGGGCGGCCACGATGCGTGCGGCCTGGTCCAGCGAGACCATGCCGGCCGCCCACGCCGCCGCGGCCTCGCCCACGCTGTGCCCGGCCACCGCGGCCGGGGTGATGCCGCGGGCCTGGAGCATCCGGGTCACGCCGACCTGCACGGCGAACAGCAGCGGCTGGGCGACCTCGGTGCGTTCCAGGCGCCACTGCGCCGGCGGCTGCGCCATCTCCTGCACCACCGACCAGCCCAGGTGCGGTTCGAGGGCGGCGTCGGCCTCGGCCACCGCCCCCGCGAACACCGGGTCGCCGGCCAGCAGGTCGGCGCCCATCCCGGCCCACTGTGATCCGTTGCCGCAGTAGACGAACGCGACCCGGCCGTCCGATGCGGCGGGGGCGATCGGCTCCAGGGGCGGCTGTGCCAGCTGCCGGGCGGCGTTCTGCGGGTCGGCGGCCAGCACCGCGCGGCGGAGGGGGTGGGCTCCGCGGCGCGCGCAGGAGGTGAACGCGAGGTCGCGGAACTCCGCGGGATCGGCGCCGGCCAGCCGGTGGGCGAGGCGCGCGGCGGCCGACTCCAGGGCCTCGGGCGTGCGCGCGGACACCACCACCGGGAGGGCGGCGGGTGCGGCCGCCGGGGCGGCGGCAGCGGGGGAGGGTTCGGGCGGGGCGGCCACGATGACGTGGGCGTTCGTGCCGCCGAATCCGAAGGAGTTCACCCCCGCCAGCCGCCGCCCCCGGGCGGGCGGCTCGACGGCGGCGGGGGCGACGGCCGGCGTGAGGTTCAGGCCGTCGAAGTCGATGCGCGGGTTCAGCGGGGCCGCGTGCAGGGAGACGGGGATGCGGCCGTGGCGCAGCACCAGGAGCGCCTTGAACAGCCCGGCCATCCCGGAGGCGGGCTCCAGGTGGCCCAGGTTGGACTTCACCGACCCCAACGGCAGCGGCCGGGACCGCCGCTGCGCCAGGGCGCGGCCGATGGCGGTGCACTCCGCGGGGTCGCCCACCGGGGTGCCGGTGCCGTGCGCCTCCACGTACACCAGTTCGTCGGGGTCCGCCCCGGCCGCGGCGTAGACCTCGCGCAGCAGCCCCTCCTGGGCGGCGGCGCTGGGCAGGGCCAGGCCGGCGGTGCGCCCGTCGCTGTTGGACCCCCACCCGGCGAGGACGCCGTGGATCCGGTCGCCGTCGGCCACGGCGTCGGCCAGCCGCTTGAGGACCACCATGCCGCCGCCCTCGGCCCGGACGAAGCCGTCGGCCCCGGCGGAGAACGCCGCGCACCGCCCCGCTGCCGACAGCATCGACGCCTGGGAGAACGCGATGTAGACGTAGGGGCCGACCAGCACGTTCGCCCCGCCCGCCAGCATCACCCCGCCGTGGGCGGCGACCTGCTCGCAGGCGCGTTCCAGGGCCACCAGCGACGATGAGCAGGCGGTGTCCATGGCCACGCTGGGGCCGCGCAGGTCGAAGGCGTGCGAGAGGCGGTTGGCGGCGATGGAGGACGCCGCGCCCGACGCGGTGTAGGCGTTGACGGCGGTCGGCGACATCATCTGTAGCGCGCCGTAGGAGGCGTCGGAGATGCCGACGAACACGCCGGCGGGCGTGCCGGCCAGGCGCGCGGGGTCGATGCCGGCGTCGTCGAGTGCCTCGGCGGTCAGCTCCAGCAGCAGCCGGTGCTGCGGGTCCATCTGCGCCGCCTCCTTCGGCGAGATGCCGAAGTAGTCGGCGTCGAAGGAGGCGATGTCGTCGAGGAAGCCGCCGGCGGCGGTGTAGCTCTTGCCCGGACGCGGCCGCGTCCGGTCGACGAACCGCTCCGGGTCGAACCGGTCGGCCGGCACCTCCCCCACGAGGTCGCGGCCCTCGTCCAGCGCCGACCACAGCCCGTCCAGGTCGGCGATGCCGCCGGGCAGCCGGCACCCCACCCCGACCACCGCCACCGCCCGGTCGCCGAACCCGTTCACCGCCGCTGCCATGTCAGCCCCACTCCATAGGATCACTTTGTGTGATGATGAGGTTACGCATTGACTGCGCGGTGCGGGGCGCATTTTCGCGGGTCGCGCCGTCGGACCGGTCATGTCCGCCTCCGGCCGGGCGTGGCGCCGCGGCCCCGGACCGATCGGGCGCGGAGGAGGCGGCCCCGGCGCCGTCCGCCGCCGGGCGCGACCCCGTTCGCATCCCCGTGGTGCCGCCGCGTGCCGAGACCACTCGTACAGGAAGGGCCGTCTGATGTTCACCGCGTGGAGCGCCCTGATCCACCGCCTCCGCTGGGCCGTCATCGCCCTCACCCTCGCCGTGGCGGTGCCCGCCGGGCTGTGGGGGGCCGGAGTGGCCGGCGAGCTGTCCGACGGCGGCCTGAGCCCGTCGGGGACCGAGTCCGCGCAGGTGGCCGACCTCACCGCCCAGCAGCTGGCGGCGGTGCGCGATGTCGTCCTGCTCTACCGGGGCGGCGGCGGGTACGGCGACCCCGCCTTCGACGACGCCGTGCGGGCCAGCCTGCGGGCCCTGCCCGAGGACGCCGTGCGCACCTCGATGGACCCGTGGAGCGCCGCCGACCCGCAGTCGGCCGAGGCGCTGGTGTCGCGGGAGCGCGACGCCGTCCTGGTCCCCGTGCGGCTCGGCGGCGCCACCGAGGACGAGAAGTCGGCGTCGCTGGAGGCCGTCACCGCCGCCGCAGACGTCCCGGAGCTGGCGGCGGCCGGGGTGGACGTGGCCATCAGCGGCGAGACCACCCTGCGCGCGCAGTTCCGGGAGCAGGCGATGCACGACCTGGTGCGCGCCGAGCTCATCGCCTTCCCGCTGCTGCTGGCCGTCCTGGTGTGGGTGTTCGGCAGCGTCACCGCGGCGGCGCTGCCGCTGGCCGTCGGCGCGGTCGCGGTGGCCGGCTCCGTCGCGGCGCTGCGCGTGATGGCGCTGTTCACCGAGGTGTCCACGTTCGCGCTCAACGTGGTCACCATGATCGGGCTCGGCCTCGCGGTCGACTACGCGCTGTTCATGGTGAGCCGCTTCCGCGAGGAACTCGGCGCCGGCCGGGCCGGGCCCGCCGCCCTGGCCGCCACCCTCCGTACAGCGGGCCGCACCGTCGCGGTCTCCGGGCTCATCATCGGGATCTCCTTCAGCGGGCTGCTCGTCTTCGACCTCGGTGCGCTGCGCTCGATCGGGCTCGGCGGCATCGCCGCCACCTTCCTCGCCATGACCGCCGCCCTGACGGTGCTGCCGGCGCTGCTGGCGGTCCTCGGCAAAGGGGTCGACCGCTTCTCCGTGGGGCGCCGCGGGGGGCGCGCCGCCGCGACGACGGCCACCGGGCCGTGGGCGCGGCTGGCCGGCGCCGTCATGGCCCGCCCGGCGCGCTGCCTGACCGCGAGCGCCGCTGTGCTGGCCCTGCTCGGCGCGCCGTTCCTGCACGTGCACTTCACCACCTCGGGGCCGGAGGTGCTGCCGGAGCACGCCGAGGCGCGCCAGGTCGCCGAGTCCCTGGACCGGGACTTCCCCGGGGCGCAGCGCCCGTTGGCGACCGTGGTCGTCACCGGCCTGGAGCCCGGGCCGGCCGCGGACACCGTCGCCGCGGACTTCGCCGCCCGGGTCGGCGACGTCCCGGGGGTGTCGGAGGCCGGGGTGCTGGGGCGCGACCGCCACCAGGCCGCCATCGTCGTCGACTCCGACGCCGCGCCCAAGTCCGAGGAGGCGCGCGACCTCGTCCAGCGGCTGCGCGCCCTGCCCCCGCCCGACGGCACCCGCACCCTGGTCGGCGGGCAGACGGCCGAGCTCGTCGACACCCTCGCCTCGCTGCGCGCCGACCTGCCCGTGATGGCCGGCGTGGTCGCCGCGGTGACCCTGGCCCTGCTCTTCGCCGCGTTCGGCTCCGTGCTGCTGCCCCTCAAGGCGCTGGTGGTCGGGGCGGTGTCGCTGACGGCGTGCTTCGGCGTGGTGGTGTGGGCCGTCCAGGACGGCAACCTCGCCGGGGTCCTGGGTTTCACCCCGCCGCCCGGGACCGACCCCGCTGTGGTGATCCTCATCGCGGCCATCGCCTTCGGGCTGTCGATGGACTACGAGGTGTTCCTGCTGGGGCGGGTCCGCGAGGAGTGGCTGCGCCGGGGCGACAACCGGGCCGCCGTCGCGGCGGGGATGCAGCGCACCTCCGGCCTCATCACCCGGGCGGCGCTGCTGCTGGTGGTGGTCATGGGCGCCATGGCCACCGCGGACGTGCTGCTGGTCGCAACCGTGGGCATCGGCCTGCTGGCGGCCGTCGTCATCGACGCCACCCTGGTGCGGGCCGTGCTCGTCCCGGCGGCCATGCGGCTCATGGGCACCGCCAACTGGTGGCTGCCCGGCCCGCTCGCGGCTCTGCACCGCCGGATCGACGTCGTCGAGCCCTCGGCGGGCCCGGAGGAGGACGCCCGCACCGCCGAGGAGGCCGGGCGCACCCCCACGCCCGCCTGAGCGCCGTCCCGCCGCGCGGCGGGACGGCGCGGGGACCGGGAGCGCTAGGGGCGCACGGCGGAGTCCAGGAACGCGGAGAGGGCCGGCCCGACCTCGGGGGAGAACGCGCGCTGGGAGTCCAGGACCTCGGCTCCGGGGGCGTCGTCATAGGCGCGGAACACGTGGTCGGCGCCCTCGATGTCGGCCCGCTCGGCGCCGGGCAGCCCGGTCATGAGGCGGTCCACGTCGTCGCGTGCGATCTGGGAGTCGGCCGTGCCCCACAGGACGAGCGTCTCGACGCCGCGGGGGAGGTCTCCGGCCAGGTCGACCGGGTCCATCGCGTCGATCCGGTGCAGGAACGGGGCGACGGAGGGGTCGAACAGGCCGCCCAGCTCGGGGACGGGGTCCTGATCGGGCCGCTCGCCCGCACGGATCAGCGCGATCGCGGACCGGGCATTGGAGAGCACCCGGGTGGCATCGGCCGCCTCCAGCGCGCCCGCGCCCTCCTGGAGCCGGATCTGGTCGGTCAGCTGGCGGTCGACCGTGTCGAGGTAGCGGCCGCCGGGCGGGGCGGCGAGCACCAGCGCCACCGGGGGGTGGTCGCGGACGGCGCCCGGGGCGCGCAGGGCGAACAGCGCGCCCTCGCTGTGGCCCAGCACCAGCAGCCGGCCGGGGTCCACCTCCGGCTGCGCGGCGAGGTGGGCGTAGGCGTCGGCCATCTCCGCCTCGAAGACGTCATAGCCCACCGGGTCGTCCTCGTCGCGCGCGCCCATGCCGGTCTCGCCGCTGCCGAGCTTGTCGTAGCGCAGCGAGGCCACGCCGGCGTCGGCGAGCAGGCGGGCGAAGTTCTCGTTGGTGCCGGCATCGGGGCGAGCGGGGTTGTCGCCGTCGCGGTCGGTGGGTCCGCTGCCGGAGATGATCAGGGCCCCGGGCACCCGGCCCTGGGCTCCGGGCGGCAGGGCGAAGGTCCCGTGGACGGTGTCGGGGCCGCTGTCGAAGCTCACGTCGCGCTCTGCGGGGGTGACGCCCGGGCGCTCCGGAGGCCCGGCGGGTTCCTGCCGCTGCCCGGAGCACGCCGAGGCGGCCAGGACCACGGCGGCGGACAGGGCGGCGGCGCGCACAGCGGCGGGGGCGAAGGGCATGGTCCTACCGTAGGGGGTGATTCGGGCCAGGCCTCCGGACACTTTCAGGCGGAGCCCATTCAGCGGAGCGTCGTCATCACCGATAACCGTTCGGCGTCGAAACGGGAAAAGGCCCGTGATCTTCAATGAAGATCACGGGCCCGTTCCAAAGCGTGGTGAAGTCGTTATCGCGCAGGACGTTAGACCTCAGATGCGCCGGAGAACGGCGACCACTTTGCCCAGGATGGTGGCTTCGTCGCCGTTGATGGGCTCGTAGGCGTCGTTGCGCGGGAGCAGCCACACGTGGTCGCCGTCGCGCTTGAACGCCTTCACGGTGGCCTCGTCGTCGAGCAGGGCCGCGACGATGTCGCCGTTGTTGGCCTCGGGCTGCTGGCGGACGACGACCAGGTCACCGTCGGTGATGGCGGCGTCGATCATGGAGTCGCCGACCACGTTCAGCATGAACAGCCGGCCCTCGCCGACGAGCTGCTTGGGCAGGGTCAGGACGTCCTCGATGGCCTCCTCGGCCAGGATCGGGCCGCCCGCTGCGATGCGGCCCACGACGGGGACGTCGGTGGCGCGGGTGCCGTCGGCCCGGGGCTGGTCGTCGAGGTGGTCCCAGGAGCGCACCGTGGGCTGTCCGGGTATGCGAATTTCGACCGCTCGTGGGCGATTCGGATCGCGGTGAAGATAGCCCTTGCGTTGCAACACCTTCAGTTGGTGCGCGACACTGGAGGGGCTCGACAGGCCCACCGCGTCGCCGATTTCCCGGATGGACGGTGGGTACCCCCGCTGCCGCACGAAACGGTGGATGCAGTTCAGCACGCTCTGCTGACGGGCCGTCAATTTCGGCGCACCATTGTCCGTAGCGGCCGCGGGATCCCCCGCACCTGGAGACTGCGTGGTGGCGGACCGGAGCGCGGCGACGGATGTCCCGCCCGCGTGAGGTTCCTGCGTTCCGTGGTTCTCCTCCGGCACGGCCGGCCTCCTCGGCGGTCGGTGTTCTGGGCGTGGGGTGTTCGAGCATCGTCAGGATGATCCCCGCGCCCGCGGGGTCGCCCCGTCGACCCGTCTGACAGCGGTAGCGGCCTGTCGCCGATACCGCAGTGAAACATGTCCAACGGTAGTGCCTACGCTGGGCAATATCAAACAAACGTTCGAGACGGTGATGAAAAAATCGCCGAGATGCGGTAATAGTCGAACGCCGGTTCGAAAGCACCGGCGTTCGAAAGTGGGGGTCATGTCCGAACCGTCCGTGTTGCGGCCCCGGGGTCCCGTCCTGTTCGACTGGGCGCAGGAGATTCCCGAGTGGCGCACCGCACCCGTGAAGTTCGCCGCCCGTCCGGCGGCCGCCGGCGCGCGCATGGCGGCCGGCCCGCCCGATCTGCCCGACCTCGACTGCGCCGTCGCGCCGGGGATCCTGCCCGCGGTCGTCAGACGCGGGTGGACCCGCCTCACCCGCCGCGGCCGTGTGGTCCTCGTCTCCACCGCATCCGCCACCGCAACCGGTGTGCTCTCCGTCTTCTTCCTGACAGCCGTCGCGGCCGGGGCCTCCGCCTCCGGCGCGCCCACGCAATCCGCCTTCCTGCCCGCCTCGTCCTCGACCGTCGTCGTCCGCGATGGCGATACGCTGTGGGGGATCGCCGAGCGGGTCCGGCCCGGTGACGATCCCCGTCGGACCGTGCACGAGATCGTGCGGATCAACGAGCTGTCGAGCCCAGAGCTGGAGCCCGGGCAGGAGCTCGTCCTCCCCTGATCCCACACCGCGCCGAGGCGCACATTCCCGCAGGTCGTACCTGCCCACGCCGGGACCGCGATCCGTCGCGCCCGGCGTGTCGCATGGCGGGGGGCCTGCGGTCCCGTTCGCGTCGGCGGCCCGCCTGTGCGCGACACGCCCGGTCCTGATCCGGGTTTGGCCCGTGTGACCTGGGTGGAGGTCCGTGTCACGTGTGGCGGGACTTGCGCACCCCATCGCGACGGTCATAAGTTGACCACAACATCTAGTGCTCGCCCGGAACAAGCGGCCCAGAACTTGTGCTTTAGTAGGTATCCGTTCTTGCCGTGCTTCCGGATCCCCCGGTACCACCGGTCCGGTGGGGGTGCGAGGACATGACCAGGGCTGCCCGGATGACCACGGGCAGGCCCGAGACCGCTGCGCGGAGATGGCGACCGATGCCGAAGATGCAGATCCTGGGGAGGGCGCGCCGACATGCACTGTCCGTTCTGCCGTCATCCTGACACCCGCGTCATCGACAGCCGGTCCACCGAGGACGGAGCCGCGATCCGCCGCCGCCGGACCTGCGCCGAATGCGGACGCCGGTTCACCACCCAGGAGACCGTGCTGCTCATGGTCGCCAAGCGCTCCGGCGTGACCGAGCCGTTCTCCCGCACCAAGATCGTCGCCGGGGTGCGGCGCGCCTGCCAGGGGCGCCCGGTCACCGAGGACGCGCTCGCCAAGCTGGGCCAGCAGGTCGAGGAGGAGATCCGGTGCCGCGGGATGGCCGAGATCCCCGCCCATGAGATCGGGCTGGCGATCCTGGGGCCGCTGCGCGACCTCGACGAGGTGGCCTACCTCCACTTCGCCTCGGTCTACCGCGGGTTCGAGTCGCTTGCGGACTTCGAGAACGAGATCGCCACCCTCCGGGCCGACCGGGCCGGTGTCGCCCAGGGGGACGCTCCACAGGGGTAGCGCCGGGCCGGTCGAGAGGCCCGTGGCGCGATGAGGAATGAACCGCCACCCGTTACGTGTGAAAGCGGGGGCGTGTGTTGGGTATGTGACGAGTACAGGGGGAGCGACATGACGGAGACAACCGGGGCGTCGGATCAGCGCAAGGGCAGGGGCCGGCGCAAGGGCCTGAAAGTGGCGCGGATCTTCACCACTCCGGGCGTGCACCCGTATGACGCGCTCGAGTGGGAGCGCCGCGACGTGGTCATGACGAACTGGCGCGACGGCTCGGTCAACTTCGAGCAGCGGGGCGTCGAGTTCCCCGCGTCGTGGTCGATGAACGCCACCCAGATCGTCGCCAGCAAGTACTTCCGCGGCGCGCACGGCACCCCCGGGCGCGAGTGGAGCCTCAAGCAGCTCGTCGACCGCGTGGCCGGCATGTACACCGAGACCGGCCGGGCCAACGGCTACTTCGCCTCCGACGAGGACGCCGAGATCTTCGACCACGAGCTGAAGCACGCCCTGGTCAACCAGCTCTTCAGCTTCAACTCCCCGGTCTGGTTCAACGTCGGCACCACCTCCCGCCAGCAGGTCTCGGCCTGCTTCATCCTGTCGGTCGACGACACCATGGAGTCGATCCTCGACTGGTACAAGGAGGAGGGGATCATCTTCAAGGGCGGATCCGGCGCGGGGGTCAACCTGTCGCGCATCCGCTCCAGCAAGGAGCTGCTCTCCTCCGGCGGCACCGCATCGGGCCCGGTGTCCTTCATGCGCGGCGCCGACGCCTCGGCGGGCACCATCAAGTCCGGCGGCGCCACCCGCCGCGCGGCCAAGATGGTCGTCCTCGACGTGGACCACCCCGACATCGAGGAGTTCGTCCAGACCAAGGCGCGCGAGGAGGACAAGATCCGCGCGCTGCGCGACGCCGGCTTCGACGTCGACCTCGGCGGCTCCGACATCGTCAGCGTCCAGTACCAGAACGCCAACAACTCCGTGCGGGTCTCCGACGCCTTCATGCGCGCGGTCGACACCGGCTCCTCCTTCGGCCTGACCTCGCGCACCACCGGCGAGGTCATCGGCACCGTCGACGCCCAGGACCTCTTCCGCAAGATGGCCAAGGCCGCCTGGGAGTGCGCCGACCCCGGCCTGCAATACGACGACACCATCAACGACTGGCACACCGCGCCCGAGAGCGGCCGGATCAGCGCCAGCAACCCCTGCTCGGAGTACGTCCACCTGGACAACTCCTCCTGCAACCTGGCGTCGATCAACCTCCTGAAGTTCCTGGGCGAGGACGACACCTTCGACGTCGAGCGGTTCGCCCGGCTCACCGAGCTGATCATCACGGCGATGGACATCTCCATCACCTTCGCCGACTTCCCGACCGAGAAGATCGGCGAGACCACCCGCGCCTTCCGCCAGCTCGGCATCGGCTACGCCAACCTGGGCGCCCTGCTCATGGCGACCGGCCACGCCTACGACTCCCCGGGCGGGCGCGCCGTCGCCGGCGCGATCACCTCGCTGATGACCGGCACCGCCTACAAGCGCAGCGCCGAGCTGGCCGGGATCGTCGGCCCCTACGACGGCTACGCCAAGAACGCCGACGCCCACAAGCGGGTCATGCGCAAGCACGCCGCCGCGAACGACGACCTGCGCACGATCGGCTCGATGGACGCCGAGATCGCCTCCGCGGCCACCGCGGCCTGGCAGGAGTGCCTCAAGGTCGGCGACAAGAACGGCTGGCGCAACGCGCAGGCCAGCCTGCTGGCGCCCACCGGCACCATCGGCTTCATGATGGACTGCGACACCACCGGCATCGAGCCGGACTTCTCGCTGGTCAAGTTCAAGAAGCTGGTCGGCGGCGGCTCCATGCAGATCGTCAACCAGGCGATCCCGCGGGCCCTGCGCAACCTCGGCTACCAGGAGGAGCAGGTCGAGGCGATCGTCGAGTACATCGCCGAGAACGGCCACGTCGTGGACGCACCCGGGCTGCGCCCGGAGCACTACGAGGTGTTCGACTGCGCCATGGGCAAGCGCTACATCAAGCCCATGGGCCACGTGGAGATGATGGCGGCCGTGCAGCCGTTCCTCTCCGGTGCGATCTCCAAGACGGTGAACGTGCCCGAGGAGGCCACCGTCGAGGACTTCGAGCACATCTACTACCAGGGCTGGAAGCTCGGCCTCAAGGCGCTCGCGGTCTACCGCGACAACTGCAAGGTCGGCCAGCCGCTGTCGACCTCGGCGTCCGAGGGCAAGGGCGCCGCCGCGAGCACCGCCCAGGAGGCCCCCGAGCCCGAGGTCATCGAGGTCAACCGGCCGATCCGGCGCCGGCTGCCTAAGAAGCGCCCCAGCCAGACCGTGTCGTTCTCGGTCGGCGGCGCCGAGGGCTACATCACCGCCGGCTCCTACCCGGACGACGGCCTGGGCGAGGTCTTCATGAAGCTCGGCAAGCAGGGGTCGACCCTGGCCGGGGTCATGGACGCCTTCTCCATCGCGATCTCCATCGCGCTCCAGTACGGGGTGCCGCTGGAGACCTACGTCGAGAAGTTCACGAACATGCGGTTCGAGCCCGCCGGCATGACCGACGACCCCGACATCCGCATGGCGCAGTCGGTGGTGGACTACATCTTCCGCCGCCTGGCCCTGGACTACCTGCCCTACGACGAGCGCGCCGCGCTCGGCGTGCTCTCGGCGGAGGAGCGCCGCGCCCAGGTCGCGGGGGAGGACCCGGCGCACTACGCCGCCCAGGTGGAGTCCTACGCCCAGTCGGCCCCGCTGACCCCCGCTGAGCAGAAGGCGGAGACGGCGGCCAAGGCCGAGAAGGCCGAGGCCCCTGCGCGGGAGGAGACCGGCCGGGCCCAGCCGCACACCACGACCGAGCTGCTGGAGCTGAAGCAGGGCTTCGTCGCCGACGCCCCGCTCTGCGTCACCTGCGGCACCAAGATGCGCCCGTCGGGCAGCTGCTACGCCTGCGAGGGCTGCGGCGCCACCAGCGGATGCAGCTGAGCCGGTAGGGCGGCCCGGCGAGAGAAGGCAGGGCGGTGGCCCCGCGAAGAGCGGAGCCACCGCCTTTCCGCATGCCCCGGCCCCACCCGACACGATCACACCCCCTGCCCTACGCCATCACCCGCCCACCGACCGTGTCCGCAACCTATGCGGAGGGGCAGACATTTCCGCGCCGCCCAGGCGGCGCCGTCGGATCGCCCCGTGTTCCGGTGAAACCCCGTGGAAGAGGGGCTCCCATCGATGGGTGACGGTGCTGTGGCACGATCCGGCCAGTGGCCTGCCCGGGCCTCTGGCCGGGTACGGCCGGTGGGGCTGCGCCGGGCTTGGCCTGTGCGCGCGGTGGCGCGTGGATTCGCAGTTCAGCGCGGGTATCCGAGACGTCGGGGGTCGTGCCGCCACGCCCTGGCCGGGTGGTGGTCCGGCCGCTGGATCGATGGGTGGGGGTCGTCTCCTGTTCCCGGTTGATGTGTCCTGGTGTGGGAAGATGCGACCACTTCTGACCAGGATCGACGGAACCGCGCGGGGCGCGTTCGCGTCGTATTCGCATTCCGCGATCACCGCGACCAGCAAGGAGTCGATTCCCTATGTCCTTCGCGCAGACGGTGCGCGGGGCCGCCGGCTCGATCGCCCAAGGGGGCGATCCACGGGAGGCCGTGTCCAACGCGCTCGGTGAGGCCGTGGAAGGCGCCGGCCTCGATCCGGGCGACTTCCTGGCCGCCCGTGACCAGGGCTCCTCGGTCGGTACCCGCATCGAGCAGCAGACGTCGTCGCTCAGCAACGCGGGCGAGGCGCTGAACAGCAGCTCCTTCGAGCGGAGCAAGAGCGGCCCGGTCCACGTCATCTGCCCGATGGTGATCCCCCGCGGGCGCACGTTCGGGGCCATGCTCCCGGTGATCGCCCTCGTGGTCCTCGGCGTGGTCGGACAGCTGGTCACCCTGCCGCTGTCCGCCTTCACCGGCGCGCTGCTCAACCCGTTCTTCGGCGTGCACTACTGGATCATCGTCATCGGCGTCGCGGCGTTCATGTGGTGGCGCCAGGGCCTGGTGATGGTGCCCGACGGCTGCGCCGCCCTGATCACCAAGTTCGGCAAGCTGGAGCAGATCGTCGGCCCCGGCCGGGTCACCCTCTTCAACCCCTGGAAGCGGGTCTCCTACATCGTCAACACCCAGCGCGAGTACCCGTTCAACGCGCCCATCCGCGAGGCGCCGACCAAGAGCGGGGTCAAGGCGTCCATCGACCTGTTCGTGCAGTTCAAGATCGAGGACCCGGAGCAGTTCATCTTCGTCCTCGGCGCCGTCCAGGGCTTCCAGGAGAAGCTGAACAACGCCATCAGCGAGACCACCCGCAGCCTCATCTACGACCAGCAGGCGTCGGAGATCTACGACATGGTGGGCGAGAACACCGCCCGCCTGCTGGAGCAGCTCAACCAGCAGTTCCTGCCGGCGGTGCGGCTGACCAACGCCAACATCACCCACGCCGAGCCCTCCAGCCAGGAGTACCGGATGGACCTGGCGGCGCCGGAGATGGTGCGGGTCGCCAAGGAGGCCTACACCTACGAGTACGAGCTCCAGCTCCGCAAGGAGCAGAACGAGGGCGACCTGAACAAGGAGCTCGCCTCGCTCAACGAGACGCTGTCGGCGATCCAGGCCGATATCGCCCAGTACCAGGCCCAGATGGACACCGCACTGGAGCGCGAGACCAACCGCGCCCGCGCCCTGGCCCGGCAGCGGTTCGTCGAGGCCGAGAGCACCGCCAACGCCAACGCGGCGCTGCTGGAGGCCCAGGCCCTGGACATCCGCGCTGTCAGCGCGGCCGAGGCGCCCGAGATCCTCAACTACCGCTACCAGCAGGACCTGCTGGACAAGCTGGAGGGCGTGGCCGAGAGCCTGCCGCAGGTGCTGCACATCGGCGGCGCCGACGAGAGCAGCGTGAACTTCCTGCGCATCGCGCAGGGCATCATCGGCGAGACCGAAGCCGTGCTGTTCTCCGACGACGACATGGCGGCCATCCGCACCCGGCTCCAGGACATCGCCGCCCGCATCGCCGAGCGCGAGGCCGAGATCAGCGACCTGCTCACCGAGGAGCAGAGCACGGTCGAGGCGCCGGACCCCGCCGACCAGGAGGTCCCCGGCGCCGACCGGGTCGAGGAGATCCGCCGGTCGGTCGCCGACGAGGCCGTCGGCCACCGCCTGGAGGCCTCCGCCGCAGAGGAGCCCCCGGCCCCCGCGCCCGCACAGCCCGCGCCGCCGGCGCCGCCCTGGGGTTCCCCCGGCGGCACCGGCCCGTCCGCTCCGTATGAGGGAGGTCAGCAGTGAGCACGCCCGAGCGGGGCCGCAACGGGTCCAGCATCAAGGAGGCGGTCTCCTCCTGGAACGACATCGCGCGCCTGCTGCGCGGCGGCGACCAGGGGGCCCTGGTCCCCGTGGTCATCCCCCGCGACAGCCGCGGCCTGAAGTGGACCTTCCCGGTCTGGTTCGCCGTCTACTGCCTCACCACCGCGCTGATCCTGGCCATCGCGGGAGACGCCGTCTACCTGGGCTGGGCCGCTCTGCCCGTCCTCCTCCTCGCGCTGGTGTCGCTGCTCCTGGGCCTGCTGTGGTGGTGGCGCTCCTCCATCGTGGAGATCGAGCAGGGCACGGTCGGGGTGCTCACCAAGTACGGGGCGGTCGTCGGCCAGCTCGACCCCGGCCGCCACTACCTGTGGCACCCGTGGTCGCGGGTGGACTTCGTCGTCGACATATCGACCGAGATCCCCTACACCGCACCCGTCCTGGCCTGCCCCACGCACGAGAACGTGCCGCTGAAGTCGATCGAGTTCTTCCTGAAGTTCCGGATCACCGACGCGATCGCGTTCGTCCGCACGATCGGCGCCAGCAACTTCGACCTGGTGCTGTCCAACGCGGTGCAGGACGCCATCCGCCAGCGCAGCCGGCGGGTGCGCACCGAGAGCGCCTATGACCTGCGCGGATCCGATGTGGCCGACATGCAGGACCTCCTCAACCGCCAGCTCAGCCGCTACGGTGTGCGGATCATGGGGTGCAACATCCCCGACGTCCAGCTGCCCAACCAGTACCAGCAGCACCTGGCCACCCGCGAGCGCGTCGCCAAGGAGCTCGTCGCCTACGAGCAGGAGTGGGAGCTGACCCGCAAGCGGCGCATCGACACGCTGCTCATGGACATCGAGCGGTCGAAGAAGACCCGCGACGCCAAGATCGTTGAGGTCAACGCCGCGCTGAACAAGGCCCGCAAGGACGTCGCGCAGATGCTGGAGGAGCAGGAGACCGAGGCCCAGCGCGTCCGCTACGAGATCGAGACCCGGGGCCGGGCCGACCTGGTGGCGGCGCAGAACGAGGCCAAGGCGCAGCGCCGGCTGGCCACCTCCTACCGCGACAACCGGGCCGTGCTCCAGTACGAGCTGGCCCGCAGGCGGCTGGACGTGGGCGCCACGCTCGCCGAGCGCGCGCCGCAGCCGGTGGTCGTGCGCACCGAGGGCGGCGGCGACTCCTCGGCGCTGTCGACGCTGCTGCTCGCCCAGCTGCTGCCCGAGATCGGGCGGCGCTCCGGGGGCGGCCGGTCGCCACTGGGCGCGGTCGCGGCGGGCGAGCAGGTGGCGGAGGCCGTCGGCGGCGCGTTCCAGCAGGCGCAGGGGTCGGTCGCCGCGGCGGCCGGGCGCCAGCAGCAGATGGCCGAGCAGTTCGCACAGGAGCAGCAGGAGGAGATGCGCCGCCAGTTCCAGCAGGGCGAGGGCTACGGGCGTCGCTGACGCTTCGCGGAAATGAGAAGGGGGAGGCCGGGTGGCCTCCCCCTTCTTTTGCGTGGTGTGCGGCTGGTGTTTCCGCCGTCCCGTCCGATTCGTTCTGACTCGGACCGAATCGGTCACGGGGTGGGAAAGCGGACCCGGTCCCGCCCGGAAATCCGGGGGAGGGGGCAAGGGCGCGCGCCGTGCCCCGCGCGACTGTTCGCGCTCACGCGGCGTGCACGAGCTCCCGGTATCCGCTGTCGAGGTCGACCCCGTGCCGGGCGGCGATCTCGACCAGGTCCCCGATCTCCCCGGCCTGCACCAGGCAGAGGTCCTCGTCGCCGCGCGCGTGCGCGCGGCGCAGGGCGCGCACGGCATCGTAGATGCGCAGGTGCAGCGTGGTCATGAACTCACTCATATCCGGTTCCCGTTCATCGAGGGAGAGGTCGTGGAATGCCGCCACGCACTCTGTCTACCCGCCCCGGATAAAGGCGGGGTTAGGGGAAAGTTCCTCGGGGGAAAGGCGGGCGGGCTAGTACTCGCTCCAGGAGTACCAGTCGCCCGAGATGTGCTCGTAGACCACGCCGCCGTGCCCGGCCAGGAACTCGTCGGTGGGCAGCGGTTCGGCGCTGTAGGCCAGCCCCGAGTGGTTGAACAGCCCCGCGCCCCGCACCGTGTAGCGGGTGATGCCCTCGGACACCGACACCGCCTCCAGCGGGTACAGCCCCGCCCACGCGCCGTCCATCCGGACGGTGGCGGACCGTGCCGCGGCGCCGCGGACCTCCAGCAGGGCGTCGGTGGAAGCGTCGACCCGGGTCTGGAGCGGGGTGTCGGCCACCGACAGCACGATGGCGGTGAGGGCGATGAGGGGCGCCGAGACCCAGCGCAGCCAGTAGTAGCGGATCATGGGCCGGGCGATCGACAGCGCGATCCCCAGCCGCAGCGCCCCCATGGCGGCCAGCAGCCCGCCGCCGCCCACGCCCAGCAGCAGGCTCGGCAGGTGGCCGCCTGGGACGCTGTCCTCATAGAGCAGGATCAGGCCCACGACCGTGCAGGCCGGGATGTAGAGGCGCCCGGGTGGCCGCGACGCCCAGGAGATCATCCGCTGCCCCATGGTGGGCCGGTGCGCGATCTCGATCAGTTTCGCGACCGAATTGTCCTCGGCGGCGGACATGCCAGTGTCTCCCCCACTGTATTGAGATGAAAGGCGCAGCCGGCGGTGGAACCAGGTCCGTTGGCGGCGGCGTTAAGTATGCGACGGGCGCTCGAACGCGGCCCGGCCTTCAGGATAGGGGAGTGGCGGCGCTTCTTCGGGCCGTCGCGGGGATGTGTCGGCCCTTTCCGGAACCCGGATGCGGGCGCGCTCCCCCCGGGCGGCCGGGCGCCGGTGCGGCACCACGCGGTCCAGCGCCAGCCGGCCCGGTCGCACGGCGGCCGCGAGGCACGCCGCGACCACCACCGCGAGGAGTGCGGGGGAGCCGCCGGTGAGCGCCGCCGGGGCATCGGCCGCGGCCGGACCGGCGCCGCCCAGGGCCATGAACGCGAGCAGCGCCCCCGCTGCGGGGCCGAAGAACCCGAGGGCGAAGGCCGCCGCCCCGGCCGCCTCGGCGCAGGCCCAGACCTCGGGCGTGACGGGGCCCGCCGCGGGCGGTGCGGGCGCCCCGCCGCGCAGGATCCGCCAGGCGTGCTCGGTGAACAGCCAGCCCACCCCGAGCCGCACCGCGAGCGCCGCCAGGTCGTACAGGCCTCCGCGAGCGGTGTCCCAGCGCCGCTTCACCTGTGACCACCTTTCCCATCCGAGATGCCCGGGCCGTCCGGCCAGGGAGGAACCGGACCCCTGGCGAGCGGTGAGGCCGGCGTGTGCCCGGAATCCCCGCTTCGGCCGGACGGGGGTCCGATCTCCGCCGACCCGCGCCGTGGAGTCATGCGGAAACTACCGAATGTGACATGGCGGGGCGGTGTGCCACACGGGGAGCGGTCGGAAAACACGGTCCGGACGTCCGAAAACGGCCTGGTGGGGCGGTCCGGGGCGGCGTTTCCGCGGACCGGCGCCGTGCGGCTGGCCGGGCGGGAGCCGGTCGCGTGGCGGCGACGCCCTAAGCTGTGGGCGTGGCCGTCTCCCCCTCCATCACACCGCCCAGCTACGAGCTGGAGCACGAGCTGTCCGCGGCCGGCGCGTCCCTCATCGCAGGGGTCGACGAGGTCGGCCGGGGTGCCTGGGCCGGGCCCGTCGTGGTCTGCGCCGCCGTCACCGACGGCTCCGAACCCCCCGAGGGCCTGACCGACTCCAAGAAGCTCACCCCCACGCGCCGCGTGGCGATGGGCGACCTGCTCCGCCCCTGGGTGCGCGACCACGCCTTCGGCGAGGCCGGGCCCGCGGAGATCGACGAGCACGGCATGACCGAGGCGCTGCGGCGGGCTGCCGGACGCGCTCTGGCGGGGCTGAGCGCCCGCCCCGACGCCGTCATCCTCGACGGCAAGCACGACTACCTCGGCCGGCCCTGGCGGGTGCGCACCCAGGTCCAGGCCGACCTGTCGTGTGTGACCGTTGCCGCGGCGTCGGTGCTGGCGAAGGTGCACCGCGACGCCTACATGGCCGGACTCGACCCGGAGTTCCCCGGATACGGGTTCGACACCGGTGCCGGCTACCCGTCGCCCGTGCACCGTGCGGCACTCGCGCAGCACGGGCCCACCCCGCACCACCGGATGACCTGGTCCTACCTGGACGACCTGCCCAAATGGCGGCATTTGCGGCGCCCGCGCCCGCACCCGGGCGGCCAGCTGCCCCTGATCTAGGCCGCGGACCGCCCCGCCGGCGGGCGACACGCGCGCCCATTGCGGGCACAACGGCGTAGGAAAGCCGCCGGATTGGCGGCAATATAGGATCTCCGCCGCGGCCCGCTCGGGTCGCGGCACCCGGCGGAACATGGGATCTCCGCCGCGGCCCGCTTAGGTCGCGGCACCCGGCGGTACAAAGGAGTGCAGGCGATCGTGGCCGCACCACCATCGGAGCCGGACGACTGGGGACGACACGGAAGGGGCTGGGATGCCGCGCGACGACCGGTCCCGGATCACCGGCAGACCTGAGGGCACCCCGGCGCTCACCCGGGTACGCGCCGTCTACCACGCCCAGCCGGCGCGTAGCCGCCTGCTGGCCGGGGTCGGCGCCGTCACCCTCGTGGCCGCGGCCGCGTGGATCGCCGGCACGCCGGTCCTGCCCGCGGTGGCCGTCACGGTCGCCGTTCTCGCGGTCTTCGCCGCGCTCATGCGCTCCTCCGACGCCGTGGCCACCACCCTGGTCGGCATCGTCTGGCTGATCCTCGCCTACACCCTCTTCCAGATCCCGCTGGCGGTCGCCGACTTCTCCGTCCTGCTGTTCCTGCCCCTGCTGCCGCTGCTCGTCGCGCTGGCCGCGTCGCGCATCCCCGACTTCCCCGTCTGGCACACCACCCTGCTCGCCCTGCTGGTGGGGCTCATCGTCGGCCTGGCCGTCGCGCTCGCCGGGATGCTCACCGGGTCGGCCCCGCCCGCGCTGGGCATCACCTGCTGTGCGCTGGGCGCCGCAGCGGCGCTGGGCTGGCGCTATGTGGCCGGCTACCGGCTGCGCCGCAGCCTCCAGGAGATCGGGGCGCCCCCGCCCGGCCGCTCCGGCCACTCCGGACGCCCCGCCCCCGCAGCCGCGCGCGCCGGGCGGCGCGCCACCGAGGGCGGCACCGGTCCGCGCCCGGCGGCGCCCGCCGACACCGACGACACCCCGCCCATCCCCGTCGACGAAGCGCTGGCCGGCCTGGAGGACATGATCGGGCTCGACCCGGTCAAGCAGCAGGTCCGCGCCATCGCGGCGTCGATCGAGGCGGCCCGGCTGCGCGCCGACGCCGGCTACTCGGTCGACAAGCCGCTGCGCCACCTGGTGTTCTCCGGCCCGCCCGGGACCGGCAAGACCAGCGTGGCCCGCACCCTGGCGACGATCTTCCACTCCTTCGGCCTGCTGCCCACCCCGCGCGTGGTCGAGGCCCAGCGCGCCGACCTGGTGGGCGAGTACCTGGGCGCGACCGCGATCAAGACCAACGAGCTGGTCGACCGCGCCCTGGGCGGGGTGCTCTTCATCGACGAGGCGTACTCCCTGGTCAACGAGGGCGACGGCCAGCCCGACCGCTTCGGCAACGAAGCCGTGCAGACCCTGCTCAAGCGCGCCGAGGACGACCGCGACCGGCTGGTGGTCATCCTGGCCGGCTACGAAGGCGAGATGGACCGCTTCCTCGCCTCCAACCCCGGCCTGGCCTCGCGGTTCGCCACCCGGGTCACCTTCCCCAGTTACACCGCCGACGAGCTGCTGCGCATCGCGGAATCGCTCTTCGAGCAGCGCGGCGACCTCCTCGACCCCGAGGCGCGGCCCGCGCTGCGCCGCCGCCTGGACCAGGCCGTGCAGCGGGGGGTCATCGACGACCTGGGCAACGGCCGCTTCGCGCGCTCGCTGGTCGAGAAGGCCGCCGAGTCCCGCGACGTGCGCGTGGTGACCACCGGCGAGGCGGGGCGGCCCCCCGGCGCCGAGGACCTGATCACGGTCCGCACCGCCGACATCGCCACCGCCTACGACGGGCTCACCGCGCGCCTGCCCGGCTTCGGCGAGACCCCCGATGTCGACGAGGCCCTGGCCGAGCTCGACGCGCTGATCGGGCTGGAACCCGTCAAACGCCAGGTGCGCTCGATCGTGGCCCAGTTACAGGTGGCCAAGCTGCGCGAGGAGCAGGGGCTGCGCAATCAGCCCCCGATGCGCCACTTCGTCTTCTCCGGCCCGCCCGGCACGGGCAAGACGTCGGTGGCGCGGATCCTCGGCCGGGTCTTCGCCGCCCTGGGGCTGCTCAACCGGTCCGAGGTGGTCGAGGCGCAGCGCTCGGACCTCGTGGGCGAACACCTGGGCGCGACCGCGATCAAGACCGGCAAGCTGGTCGACCGCGCCCTGGGCGGGGTGCTCTTCATCGACGAGGCCTACGCCCTGGCCAACCCGGGCTACAGCGGCGGCGACGCGTTCGGCGCCGAGGCCATCCAGACCCTGCTCAAGCGCGCCGAGGACGACCGCTCCCGGCTGGTGATCGTGCTCGCCGGCTACCCCGCCGAGATGGAGCGCTTCCTGTCGAGCAACGCCGGCCTGTCGTCGCGCTTCAACGTCCGGGTGGGGTTCCCCAGCTACACGCCCGGCCAGCTGACCGAGATCGCCGAGGTGGTGGCCGGGCGCACGGGCGACGCGTTCGACCCCACCGCCCGCGAGGACCTCACCCGCATCTTCGGCTACGTGTGCGAGGCGGGCTGGATCGACGAGCTGGGCAACGGCCGCTTCGCCCGGTCGCTCTTCGAGAAGGCGTGCTCCTACCGCGACCTGCGGGTGGCCGAGGAGCTGGGCGAGGCCGCCACAGCGGCCGAGCTGACCGTGGTCACCAGCGACGACGTCCGCCAGGCCTACTCCGAGGTCACCCAGCGCTGAGCGGCCCGGGCCAACCCGGCCGACACGGGCTGTGACATTGGGCGCGCTCTCCTCCTCTCTCTGCTCCGACGGCCCCGCGTGAGGGCCTGCGGCCGGGGGCGGCGCCGCCTGCGCTCGTTCGTCGGCTCGCCGCGCCGTGTTCCCCCGCGCCCCCTGGCGCGGCCACGCCCCTTCGTGCTCCCGCCGCGCCCTGCTAATGTCCGGCGCATGAGTGGATCCAACGCCCCCATCCGCCAGGCCGTCATCCTGGCCGGAGGCCAGGCGACCCGGCTGCGCCCCTACACCGACACCCGGCCCAAGGCGATGGTCGAGGTCGCCGACCGGCCGATCATCGACTACCAGCTCGAATGGCTCGCCGGGCACGGGGTCGACCACGTCGTGGTCTCCTGCGGCTACAAGGCGGAGGTACTGCGCGACCACATCGCGGCGCGCGGCGACGGGCCCGAGATCACCCTGCTGGTCGAGGACGAGCCCCTGGGGCGGGGCGGCGCGCTGCGCTACGCGGCATCGGGGCTGCGCCCCTCCGGCGACCCCTACTTCGCGCTCAACGGCGACGTGCTCACCTGGTTCCCGCTGGACGAGTTCGCCGCCTACCACCGCGAGAAGGGCGGCCTGGTCACCCTCGCGCTGGCCCAGTACCAGACCAGCTGGGGGATCGTCGACGTCACCGACGACGGCACGATCGAGGGGTTCACGCAGAGCCCGATGCTCCCGTTCTGGATCAACGCGGGCGTCTACATCTTCGAACGGGCCGCCACCGAGCTGCTGCCGGTCAAGGGCGACCACGAGTCCAGCACCTTCCCCGACCTCGCCGCCGAGGGCCGGCTGTTCGGCTACCGGATCGACGGCTTCTGGCGCGGGGTCGACACGGTCAAGGACGTCAAGGAGGCGAGCGAGCAGATCCCGGCCCTGCGCGCCCGCGCCCGCACCGCCTGAGACGCAGGGGGCGGGGGCGCGGGGCCGGCCGGCCCCGCCGCGGGGGTCACAGGCCTTCGAGGCGCTTCTCAGGCTCATCGCCGCCGGATTCGGCGGCGGCGACGGTGTCGAGCAGGATCCGCAGTACCTCAGGGCGGCTGTGGCCGCGGTCGAGCAACCGCTCGGCCGCGCTCCACAGGGCGGGCGGGTCGCCGTGCCACAGCCGCTCGGCCAGGCGCTCGTGGGCGGCCAGCTCCTCTTCGGCGGCCGGGTCGTCGGCGCGGGCGTCGGGGTCGGCGTCGGGGGCGTCCTGCTGTGCGGAGTGCTTGCCGCGGTGGGTCACGGGCGCGTCGTACTCGCCGAAGTGGTCCAGCCGCAGCAGCGCGCGCCGGCCTTCGGGCGTGCCGGGGTCGAACTCCGCGGCCGACTCCTCCAGCAGGTCGCTGGTGAGCAGCGGGAACGCGAACATGCGCCGGGGCAGCGCCGACAGGTCGCCGTCGGGCAGCAGCCGCCGGATCACCTCCTGGCGCAGCCCGAACGACGCGGCGAGGTCCAGGTAGGAGGTGGTGAACGCCGACGTCGCCTCCCAGAGCGCGTCGAGCGTGGCGCCCACGGCGACCTCCGGCAGCCCCGTGCGGGGACCGGCCCAGCGGATCCAGGCGGCCAGGACGTGCGGCATGGCCTCCTGCTCCTCGGGCAGCAGGATCAGCCGGCGCGGCAGCCAGGTCAGCAGGAACGCCTCGACCTTGCGCGGGCTGACCCGCATCGGGCGCCCGCCGTCGACGTCGCAGCCGTAGGCGATGATGTGGTCCACGCAGCGGCTCGCGGCGTAGGAGTCCGACAGCTCCGCGGCGGCGTCGGAGGCCAGGAACCTGGCGGCCAGCGTGGCCCGGCGGTCGCGGCGCCACACCGGGCGCAGCGGGGCGCGGGTGGAGGGGCGCGGCAGGGCCCGCACCCGGGCGCGCAGCAGGGCGTGGTGGGCGGCGAGGGAACCGCTGATCAGGCCGGGGCTGTCCGGCCCGGCGGCCGAGGGCCGTTCCCCGGCCCCGTCGAGTGCCAGGTCGGTGCGGCGCAGCGCGTCCTCCAGGAGCCCGCGGGCGCGCGCCGGGCGCAAGGGGGTGAAGGTGGCCATGGGGTCGCCGCCCGCGGCCGCGCTGCGGCAGTGCTCCAGCAGCCGGTCGACCTTGGTGGTCACCCAGGCGTCGCGCAGGATCCCGCCGCTGTTGTGGTCGACCACCGCGATGAGGGCGTGCTCGGTGCCGTCCTCGTCCTCTTCTCCTTCGCCTTCCCCGTCGTCCTCGCCGCCGGTGTAGCGGAAGACACAGATGATGTCGTCGGTGTCGGCGAACCCGCTGCCGGAGACGTAGGCGGCGACCGGGTGGACCCTGCCCAGGGAGTCGGCCCAGGCGGGGCGGCGGACGCCCCGTTCCGTGAGCTCATGCACCCCTGTTTCGGCCAGTGCGCGCTGGCGTTCGGAGATGCCCAGAATCCGGATCCCGGCGAGGAGGGCCAGCCCGGCCGGGGTTCCCGCGCCGGCGGCGCGGGCGATGAGGCCTTCGGCGAGGCGCTGCTCGATGTCCATGCCCGGCATGCGCCGCCCCCACCACGACCCCAGCATCTCGCTGACGCCGAGCTCGGCGTCGAGGGGATTGCGCGTGGCGAGCAGCGCGCGGGTGGCGCGGAGCATCTCGGTGAACACGGCGTCCGGCAGGGCTGTGGGGTCCGGCCGCCGGGGGAGGGGAGGTTCCGACACCCGACAGAGCCTAAGGCACCCGCCCCCCGAACCAGGGCGGATCGCGGCCATCCCGGTCATCGTGGCGCAGGCCGGACGGCGCCGTGCCGCCTACGGGCCGACGGCACCGCGGGCCGCCCCGGCCGGGGCGGCGATCGCGGAGCGTGACCGGAACTCCGCAGGAAAATCACACCGTACCTCTATGAACAGCGGAAATGCGGCGCTCGATCCACGCGTTCGCATTTCCGGACATTGGCCGTAACGCACAGGCGTTGCCTGCCCCGCGGGATTTCGGCGGAGGGATGTCCAACATCTTGGTAAAGGGGCACCCGAAATGCGCTCGGGTATCCCCGCGGGGGCGGGTGAAGTCGTAGTATTTACCTTCCGCTATGGCCGCTGACTTTCTGCTGCGACCGACTCGGCGTGACCGATCGGTTGTGGCCTATGCTGATGCGGTGGCGACGGCCGACCCCGTTGCCACATAGGCCCTCCGCCGGCTCCGAACGCGGCGAGCACGTCGCGGGCACGAGGGAGTCGACTGGTGCGATCGCCGACGGTGGGCCAGGAAGGGGAACCCCCTGGTTCCCATTCCCCCTGGTCCATGTTGGTTAAGCTTCTGGCGCTCGCGCGAGCGAGCCCCCTCGAACGGGGGAAAGGACCCCGGAGGTGTCATTGTTGAGCACCGAGACGTCCGTTCCGCTCCCTCGCATGTCCGGACTCGGTTCCATGGACTCCGCACTGCTGGAGGCCCTCCTCAAGGAAGCACCGATCGGGTTCGCGTTCCTCGATTCCCACTCGCGCTTCCAGCGCATCAACCGCACCCTGGCCGCGGTCTACGGGCGCACCGAGGACGAATGCCGGGGGCGCACCCCCGCTGAACTGCTGGGGTGCGACGACGCCGCGGCGCACGAGGCGGCGATCGCGGCCGTCCTCGGGGGCGAGACCGTGGTCTCCGGGGGCCGCCTGGTCAGCCTGCCCACCTCCTGCCCGCAGTCGGCCCACTGGGTCGTCTCATGGTTCCCGGCGCGAGGCGACGGAGCCGACGGCGTGGCCCTCATCGCGATCGACCTGAGCGACAGACACACGGCGGAGGTGGCGTTGCGGCGCAGTGAAGAGCGCTACCGGTCCCTGCTCGCAGCCACCAACCAGATCGTCTGGGCGGCCGGCGCCGACGGCTCGGTCTCCGAGGACTGCCCCGAATGGCGCGCCATCACCGGCCAGACCACCGAGCAGTACCTGGGCCTGGGCTGGCTGGCCGCCGCCCACCCCGACGACCAGGAGCTGGTCACCCGCTCCTGGACCGACGCCGTCGCCGACCGCACGGCCTTCGACGAGGTCTTCCGCGTGCGCACCCAGTCGGGTGACTTCCGCTACTACCGGTCGCGCGCCGTCCCGATCATGCGCGGCGACGAGCTCGTCGAATGGGTCGGCGCGCACACCGACGTCACCACCCAGCACGAGGCCGACGACATGCGCCAGCGCCTCACCCAGCAGCTGGGCGAGGCCGCGCTGCGCACCGTGCGGTTGCAGAAGGCCACCTCCGACCTCGCCGAGGCGCTGACCGTCGACGAAGTCGTGCAGGCCATGTGGGAGATCGGCCAGTCCGCCGTCGGGGCCGACCGCACCGCGCTGGGCGAGCTCGACCGCGAGCGCCTGCGCCTGCGCATGCTCGGCGACGACGGCGGGTCGGGCGTCCCCGGCGCGCAGCCGGCCGAGTCCGGGCTGGACTTCCCCAGCTCCATGTCCATGGCGGTGCGCGAGCGCAAGCCGTTCATCGCCGGCAGCCCGTTCGAGCTGCGGGCCCTCCTCGACGACGATCCGCAGGTCGTCACGTTCCTCAAGCACACCGACGAACAGGCGTGGGTGGCGCTGCCGCTGCTGAGCGCCGGGCTGCCGATCGGCGCGCTGCGGTTCTCCTTCGCCTCGCCGCGCGACATCTCCGACGAGGAGAAGGTCTTCCTGGAGGCCCTCGCCGGCCAGTGCGCGCTCGCCCTCGAACGCGCCAAGCTGTTCGAGCGCGAGCACCGCACCGCCGAATCGCTCCAGAAGAGCCTGCTCCCCGAGGACCTGCCCGAGGTCAAGGGCATCCGGATGCGCGCGTTCTACCGTTCGGGCACCCAGAACGTGCAGGTGGGCGGCGACTGGTACGACGCGTTCCCGCTGCCCGACGGCCGCGTGGCCGGGGTTCTCGGCGACGTCATGGGCAAGGGCATCAAGGCCGCCACTGGGATGAGCCGGGTGCGCAATGCCCTGCGCGCCCTCGCGTTCAGCATGCCCGAGCCCGCCGATGTCCTCACCGGCCTCGACCGCATGTTCGACGCCACCGAGGGTGCCGACCAGGTGACCACCCTGGTCTATTTCGTGCTCGACCCCGAGACCGGGCAGGTCGACCTGAGCAACGCCGGGCACCTGCCGCCCCTGGTGGTCTCGGAGAACGCGGCGCCCTGGCTGCTGGAGACCGACCCCGACACGCCCCTGGGCGTGCGGTCGGAGCGGGGCCACCACAAATTTTTCGTGCAACCCGGTAACACCGTCGTGCTGTATTCCGATGGACTTGTTGAGAACCGGAAGCGCGCCGTCGCCTCGGGGCTCGACGAGTTGGTCACCGTAGCGTCACAGGCGTCGCCGGAGGTGGTGGGCGATCCACAGCACATGCTCAAGTACCTTGTTGGGAGCATGCTCAAGGGGTATGAGCAGGATGACGATGTCACACTGCTCGCCGTCCATCTTCCGGTGACCGAGGCCGCACCGGAGCAGTAGCCCGTACGAAGAAGTCCGACACTTTGCCTAAGGTGGAGGAGCCATCAACCCCGCGCACGCGGGGGGTGGATTCGAGGACCCGACGGTGGGGTTGGATCCGCGCGGCCCGCGGAGAAAATCTTACTGGGCGGATGTGCCCACACGCTAGAGAGGGCGCATACGCTGAATAAAAAACGGCTTCCCCGTCCAGGTGGGGATGGCCCCGGGCAGGAGCGAGGGGAGCGCGGTGCTCTCCCTCGTGGCTCTTCGGGCCGCCGGGTCCAGCAATCTCGCCACACGTCCGTTCGAGAGGTGTTTGTGTCACCTGCCAGTTCGACCCGCTCTAAGCAGCCGGAGTCGCTGCAAGAGCCTGTCATCCAGCAGCTGATCGAGCGTGGGCGGTCCCAGGGGTACCTTGAGCCCGAGGACGTGCGCCGTGCCTTCGAAGAGGCCGACATCCCGATGTCGCAGGCCCAGGCAGTGCTCCGCAGCCTGACCAAGGAAGGCGTGACCCTTGTGGTGGGGGCCGAGGAGTCCGCTCCCGCGCGCCGCAAGTCCGCGCGCCGCAAGACGGCGGCCCCGAAGAAGGCCGCCGCCGCGACCACCACCACGACCCGGGTCAAGCGCGCCGCCGCGGCCGCCCAGGAGCAGCCCGACACCGTGACCGCGGTCGTCGCCTCCGCCCCGGCCGCCGCCGGGAGCGCCACGAAGAAGCGCGGCGCCACCGCCCAGCGGCGCGCCGCCGACGACGCGCCCGCGAATGCGGAGCCCGCCGCCCCCCGCAAGGCGGCCAAGAAGGCCGCCGCGACCACCAAGAAGAAGGCCGGCAAGGCCGTCGAGAAGGTGCCCGACCAGGACGGCCCCGCCCTTGAGGCCGCCGACGAGCCCGACCTTGACCTCGTCGAGGCGCCCGACGACCTCGAAGACCCCGGTGTCGAGCTGGAGCTGGTCGAGGACACCGACGAAAAGCCGTCGGTCCCCGAGGGCCCCATCGCCGGCTCCGGCGTCAAGCCCGAGGTCGTGGGGGTCCCCGAGAAGGCCGCCGCCAACACCTCCGAGGACGAGGCGTTCGTCCTCTACGACGATGACGACGACGCCCCGGCCGCCCAGGTCGTCGCCGCCGGCGCCACCGCCGACCCGGTCAAGGACTACCTCAAGCAGATCGGCAACGTCGCGCTGCTCAACGCCGAGCAGGAGGTCGAGCTCGCCAAGCGGATCGAGGCCGGCCTGTTCGCCGAGGAGAAGCTGGCCGACGACGGCGACACCCTCACCCTGGAGTTCCGCGACGAGCTGGAGTGGATCGCCGAGGACGGCGGGCGCGCCAAGAAGCACCTGCTCGAAGCCAACCTGCGCCTGGTGGTGTCGCTGGCCAAGCGCTACACCGGCCGCGGCATGCTGTTCCTGGACCTCATCCAGGAGGGCAACCTCGGTCTGATCCGCGCCGTGGAGAAGTTCGACTACACCAAGGGCTTCAAGTTCTCGACCTACGCCACCTGGTGGATCCGGCAGGCGATCACCCGGGCCATGGCCGACCAGGCGCGGACCATCCGCATCCCGGTGCACATGGTCGAGGTGATCAACAAGCTCGCGCGGGTCCAGCGGCAGATGCTCCAGGACCTGGGCCGCGAGCCCACCCCGGAGGAGCTGGCCCGCGAACTCGACATGACCCCTGAGAAGGTCGTCGAGGTGCAGAAGTACGGCCGCGAGCCGATCTCCCTGCACACCCCGCTGGGCGAGGACGGCGACAGCGAGTTCGGCGACCTCATCGAGGACTCCGAGGCGATCCAGCCGGGCGAGGCGGTCAGCTTCACCCTGCTCCAGGAGCAGCTGCACTCGGTGCTCGACACGTTGTCGGAGCGCGAGGCCGGTGTGGTGTCGATGCGGTTCGGCCTCACCGACGGCCAGCCGAAGACCCTGGACGAGATCGGCAAGGTCTACGGTGTGACCCGCGAACGGATCCGCCAGATAGAGAGCAAGACGATGTCGAAACTCCGGCACCCGTCGCGCTCGCAGGTGCTCCGGGACTACCTGGACTGACACCCGTACCAACCCGGTCCGGCGCGGCGCCGTCCGCGCACGGTCCGGAGCTTCCGGGCCGGTCGCCCGGCATGTCCCACCGACGTGCCAGGGAGGCCGGCCCGGCCCATCTCAACGTCACCGGCCGACCGCGGCCGCCCCCACGAGTGTGGCGAAGCCCGTGCGGACCACCGCGGCGGTGTGTCGCTCCGTACATCGTTCATCCGACACGACCGATGATGCCGCCCCCTGTGTATGACCGAGATAAAACACTGAGACCGGGCCGTTATGCCGGTCGGCCCGCTTAACGGGGCTGGGGACCGGCCCCCGATCGGCTGCCCCGCACGCCCTTCCGGCCGTGTGGCTCAGGAGCGCTCGACCACGGTCAGGGTGTAGGGCCGGTTCCTCGCCGTGGGTGGCGTGAGTTCGGCCGGGTGGCCGAGGTCCTTGAGGGCTTCCGCCAGCTCTGCCGGGGTCGTGGGGGAGGCGCCCGTGGCGAGCAGGGTGTGGGCCATTGCGCCCCGGGTGGCCTTGGCCATGTGGCTGACCACGGTGCGCCGGACCGTTGCGCCGTCGGTGGTCTCGCGTACGACCCGGACGGATACCGTGCGTTCGGCCACCGCGCCCGCGGGCTTGAACGCCGCCGCGTAGGTCGCCGAGCGGCAGTCCACTACGAGCTCGCCGTCGGCGCGCTTGCTGAGCAGGTCGGTCAGGTGGCCGCGCCAGAATGCGCCGAGCGGACCCAGCGGCGGTAGCCGCACGCCCATGGACAGCCGGTAGGGCGGCAGCGGATCGGTGGGGCCGACGACCCCCCACAGCCCGGAGAAGATCAGCACCGACGAGGCCGCGGCCGCCGCCGTGGCGCCGTCCAGCAGCGCCGGCAGCCTCAAGTGGTCGTAAAGGACCCCGGTGTAGAGCCCGGCCGCGGGCAGGGTGGGCGCGTCCCGCAGGGCGCGGTCGCGCTCAACGGCGTCCTGCTGGCCGGGCGACAGCCCCAATACGGTGCGCGCCGCCTCGTCGGGCCCGGAGCACAGGGCGTCCAGCGCGTCGAGCACCGCCTGGCGCGCCGATGTGACCTCGGGCAGGGACAGCGCACCGAGGTCCAGTGGCGGGCCGTCGCCCCCGGAGGCCTTGCCTTCGGAGGGCGGCAGCAGGATCAGCATGGGTCGTCTCCCGGGAGCAAGGGGCGGGGACCAAAGGCCACGGACACGGACCGGACGTCCCGGGCGCGCGGGACGCCGGGCCAGGAATG
>NZ_JBHSBH010000015.1:459216-481698 GCF_042650565.1 Nocardiopsis sediminis | reverse complement strand
CCCGCCGGACGCCTTTCGCTATATGACCTAACGCTCCTCTTCGGCGGACGTGGCCGGGGTCGCCTGGAGCCGGTTCGTCTCGTCCTGGATCTCGGATGCGATCCTGCGGATGGAGTCGTCGTGCTTGCGCATGTGGTGCGCGCAGAACAGCAGTTCGCCACCGGAGTTCAGAACCACTCGGACGTACGCCTGCGCACCGCAGCGGTCGCAACGGTCCACAGCCGTGAGCGGCTGGGTGGGGGCAAGGGTTCCAGTCACTTCGCCTTCCTCAATGCTCGGCGTTAGTCACTCTGCACAACATCTAACCGGACCGAGAGCTTCCCAACCAGCTCTTGTGTACGCCGACAGCGGAATCCGCGTGTTTGTGACGTGGGTCATCCGCCCGGTGGGCGGTACCCGGCCGCCCCCGGGCCGCGGGGTCCCCGTGACCGGCCCGGCCCCCCGACACGCCGGGATTCCGGGCCAATGGGGATCTGCCGGGAGGGTCGGGGCGGAGGTGGTAGTGTCGCGCGTGGTGCGTACGATGGCCCGATCCGCACAGGCCCGGCAGCCACGCGACCCGACACCTTGACACTTCGGGCGACGCGCGGCACGCGCCGCCACCCCGGACGCTTCGCTCCGAGGGGAGGCCGGAGGACGCGGGCCACCCCGGCCCGTCCGGATGACACCGGCGTCGGCCAGGAAGGATGCCCGGTCCTGTCACACTTTCCTGTCACACTCGTGAGCCAGATCAGCCAGCGTCGTGCCCGCCCCTGTCCACTCCGCGTCCACCGCACGCTCCGCCGCCGCGGGGCGTGCGTGCGGCGCCTCGTCCCTTGAAGCAGGAGATCTCCACGTGACCGCCCTCACCGCCGCCGTCAACGAGCCCGAGGAATACTCCGCGCGGCATCTTTCGGTTCTGGAAGGACTAGAGGCGGTCCGCAAGCGTCCCGGTATGTACATCGGGTCCACGGACAGCCGCGGGCTCACCCACTGCATGTGGGAGATCATCGACAACGCGGTCGACGAGGCGCTGGGCGGCTTCTGCACGCGCATCGACGTCCTCCTGCACACCGACGGCTCCGTCGAGGTCCGCGACAACGGCCGCGGCATCCCCGTCGACGCCGAGCCCAAGTCGGGGATGTCCGGTGTTGAACTGGTCATGACCAAGCTGCACGCCGGCGGCAAGTTCGGCACCGGGTCCTACACCGCATCGGGCGGCCTGCACGGCGTCGGCGCGTCGGTCGTCAACGCGCTCTCCGCGCGCCTGGACGTCGAGGTCGACCGCCAGGGCCACACCCACGCCATGAGCTTCAAGCGCGGCATCCCCGGCCGGTTCGCGGCCGGCGGGCCCGATGCGGAGTTCACCTCGCGATCGGGCCTCGATGAGGTCCGCCGGGTGGCCAAGAAGGTCACCGGCACCCGCATCCGCTTCTGGGCCGACCGGCAGATCTTCCTCAAGGACGCCGACATCACCCGGGAGTCCCTGCTCGACCGCGCGCGCCAGACCGCGTTCCTCATCCCGGGGCTGACCATCTCGGTGCGCGACGAGCGCGTCGAGGGCGGGCCGCCCTATGAGGAGGAGTTCCGCTTCGACGGCGGGATCGGCGAGTTCTGCTCCTTCCTCGCCCCCGATGAGCAGCTCAACGACGTCCTGCGGATCCAGGGCACGGGCCACTTCACCGAGACCGTCCCGGTCCTCGACGACCAGGGCCACATGACCCCCAGCGACGTCGAGCGCAAGCTGGAGGTCGACGTCGCGCTGCGCTGGGGCACCGGCTACGAGACCACGGTGCGCTCCTTCGTCAACGTGATCGCCACGCCCAAGGGCGGAACCCACATGACGGGGTTCGAGCGCGCCCTCGTGCGCGTCATCAACGACCAGCTGCGCACCACCAAGCTGCTGAAGACCAACGACGACCCCGTCACCAAGGAGGACGTCCTCGAGGGCCTCTCCGCTGTGGTGACCGTCCGGCTGCCCGAACCGCAGTTCGAAGGCCAGACCAAGGAGATCCTCGGCACCTCCGCCGCCTCGCGCATCGTCTCGTCGGTGGTGGGCAAGGAGCTGAGGACCTTCCTCACCTCCACCAAGCGGGTGGAGAAGCAGCAGGCCCGCGCGGTGCTGGAGAAGGTCGTCAACGCGGCCAAGGCGCGCTTGGCGGCCCGGCAGCAGCGCGAGACCCAGCGCCGCAAGAACGCCCTCGAGAGTTCGGCGCTGCCCGCCAAGCTGGTCGACTGCCGCAGCGAGGGGCTCGACCGCAGCGAGCTGTTCATCGTCGAGGGCGACTCCGCCCTCGGCACCGCCAAGCTCGCCCGCGACTCCGAGTTCCAGGCGCTGCTGCCCATCCGCGGCAAGATCCTCAACGTGCAGAAGTCGTCGGTCGCCGACATGCTGAAGAACGCCGAGTGCGCCGCGATCCTCCAGGTCATCGGCGCGGGATCGGGGCGGACCTTCGACCTTGAGGCGGCGCGCTACGGCCGCGTCATCCTGATGGCCGACGCCGACGTCGACGGCGCGCACATCCGCACGCTGCTGCTCACCCTCTTCTACCGCTACATGCGGCCGATGCTGGAAGCCGGGCGCGTTTTCGCCGCGGTGCCCCCGCTGCACCGGATCGAGCTGACCAACGTCCGCAAAAAGCGCGGGGCCAAGCCCGAGGACCGCTACATCTACACCTACAGCGATGCCGAGCTCCAGCGGAAGCTCCTGGAGCTCGAGAAGAAGGGCATGGGCTGGAAGGAGCCCATCCAGCGGTACAAGGGCCTGGGCGAGATGGACGCCGACCAGCTGGCCGAGACCACCATGGACCCCCGCGTCCGTACCCTGCGCCGCATCCGCGTGGAGCACGCCGAGGAGGTCGCGAAGGTCTTCGACCTGCTCATGGGCAACGAGGTCGCCCCCCGCCGCGAGTTCATTCTGCAAGGGGCCAAGGAACTGGACATGGCGCGGATCGACACCTGAGCCATCCCCGCCCCCTTTGCTGCGCTTTCGAGGGCGCCCGGCCGGTTCGTTGCGGCCGGGCGCCTTTGTGCGCCCCCGGCGCGTTCACCGGACGTAACGGTGCCGCCGTGCTTCAATCACCCGGAGTGATCAAGCCGGTCCGTGGTGCCGGCGCGGGATCGGAGGACGGGCGATGACCTACGTGGAGCCGGGCTACGGCGACCGCGATACCGACGTGGTGGTCCGCAGGGTGGTGCAGTACATCATCGACTCGGTGCTGTCCTCGATCCTGCCGTGGCTGTCCGCCCTGCTGTTCCTGCTGCTGCCGACCCGCTACGACGGATCGGTCGACGACCCCGGCCTCACCGCCGCCGTGTCGCTGTCCGTGGTGGTGCTGGCGATCGTGATCTACGTCGGCTACTGGGTGGTGCTCCCCGCCAAGTGGAACGGGCAGACCCTCGGCATGAAGGCGCTGGGCGTCCGGGTCGTCAACGCCGACGGCGGCGAGGCCGACATGGTGCAGATGTTCGTGCGCTGGATCCTGCTGATCGTCGACGGCCTGGTGGCCGGGCTGGTGGGGCTGGTCGCGATGCTGGTGACCGACCGCCACCAGCGGCTGGGCGACATGGCCGCCCGCACCCTGGTCATCCGCGCCTGATCCCCGGGCGGCGGCGCCGCGGTCAGGTCCCGGGCGGTGGCGCCCACACCCCGGTGCCGAGGAAGGCCTCCAGCGCCTCCGTGAAGGGGGCGAGGTCCATGCCCTTGGCGGCCACCCACGCGTCGTCGTAGTAGCTGTGCCGGTAGCGGTCGCCGCCGTCGCAGATGAGCGTGACGACGCTGCCCTGGCGGCCCTCGGCGCGCATCCGCGCGATGAGGTGCCACACCCCCCACAGGTTGGTGCCGGTGGAGCCCCCGGCGCACAGCCCGGTGACGTCGTTGAGGTGGCGCATGGCGGCGATGCTGGCGGCGTCGGGAACGGGGATCATGAGGTCGATGACCGACGGGACGAAGCTGGGCTCCATCCGCGGCCGCCCGATGCCCTCGATGCGCGAGGGCATGCCGGTGGCGTAGTCGGGGGTGTCGGTGACCCAGCCGGGGAAGAACGCGGAGTTCTCGGGGTCGACCACGGCCAGGCGCGTGTGGTGGCGGCGGTAGCGGATGTAGCGGCCGATGGTGGCGGAGGTGCCGCCGGTACCGGCGCCCACCACGATCCACTCCGGGACCGGGTGGCGCTCCATGGCGAGCTGCTCGAACACCGACTCCGCGATGTTGTTGTTCCCGCGCCAGTCGGTGGCCCGCTCGGCGTAGGTGAACTGGTCCATGTAGTGGCCGCCGGTCTCGGCGGCCAGCCGCTCGGCTTCGGCGTACATCTCGATGGGGACGTCGACGTAGTGGCAGGTGCCGCCGTAGCGCTCGATCAGCGCGATCTTCTCGGGGCTGGTCTTGCGGGGGACCACGGTGATGAAGTCGAGCCCGATGAGCCGCGCGAAGTAGGCCTCGGAGACCGCGGTCGACCCCGAACTCGCCTCGACGATCGTGGTGCCCTCGGTGATCCAGCCGTTGGCCAGCGCGTAGAGGAACAGCGACCGGGCGAGCCGGTGCTTGAGGCTGCCGGTGGGGTGCACCGACTCGTCCTTGAGGTAGAGGTCGATGCCCCAGTCGGCGGGCAGCGGGAACGCGTGCAGGTGGGTGTCGGCCGACCGGTTGGCGTCGGCGACGACCTTGCGGACGGCCTCGTCCACCCATGCCCGCCGCGTGTCGCTGGAGCGGTCGACGCAGGGGTCACGGGGCTCATCGGCCGAGGGTGGTGCCATGACCAGCAGCGTATACGCCGGCGGGCCCGCCCCGGATGGGGCGGGCCCGCCGTGCGCGCGGGGGAGGGTCAGTCGAGGGAACCGCCGGACATCGCGGCGTGCATGCGCCGGTGGGGGGCGGCTTCGTCGTCGCGGCTCTGCCGCTCCAGGGAGCGGGCGAGGGCGATGTGCGCCCAGCTGTCGCAGGGGTCGAGTTCGATGATCCTGCGGAAGGTGTCCTCGGCCTTGGTCAGCTGCGCGGAGTGGAAGTAGGCGCGGCCCAGCAGTTCGAGGACCGAACGGCTGTCGGGTTCCTCCTCGGCCAGCGGCGCCAGGACCTTGGCGGCACCGATGGGGTCTCCGAGCTCGAAGTACATGCGGCCGACGGCGAACGTCTCGTAGGTCGTCTCCTTCACGGGCACTCCCTTCGTCGCGCATCACAACCGTGAGCAGGGGCGTCGTATTCCCGAAGCCCTGCTGTGCGCCGGATGCGGGCCCGCGGTTCAGGCGTCGACGGGGGTCACCGCGCCGGTGTCCACGTCGTAGATCGCGCCTTCGACCGGCAGGCCGTGGGGCAGCAGCGGGTGGTGGCGGATGCGCTGGAGGTCGTGGCGGAGCGCGCCGAGCTGGTCGTTGTCGGTGTGGAATTCCAGGCTGCGGGTGTCGACGCCGTAGGTGGCGTAGATGGTGTCGTGCACCTCGGCGTCGTCGGCGACCGACGCCATTTTGCAGCGGGTGTGCGGCAGCACCAGGACCCGCTGCACGCCGAGCATGTAGACCGCCAGGACCAGGGTGCGCAGGGTGTCGTCGGTGACGCGCGCGCCGGCGTTGCGCAGGATCTTGGCGTCGCCGGGTTGCAGGCCCAGCATCGCCAGCGGCTCGATGCGGGAGTCCATGCAGGTCACCAGGGCGATTCCGCGGGCGGCGACCGGTTGCAGGCCCGCGAGGTGGAACTTGCGGACATAGTCGGCGTTGGCGGTGTAGACGTCGTTGAAGGCGCTGGTCACGTCGGTCTCCTTGGGCGCGCGGTGGACTGGGGCGGCACGGCGGAGCCGCGCGGCCACTGTGGGGGCCGCGCGGCTCCGCCGCAGGTCGCGGCTGGTCAGCCGCCGGTGGGCGGGATGACGCCGGTGTCGGTACGCCCGCTGCCGACGGTGGTGATGGCCCGTATCGGCTCACCGGAGCCGTCGCGGCGCTGGTCGAGGTCGGGGAGGCGGACCGGCTTGCCGTCGGCCCGGTTGGCGCGGGCCGGCGCGCGGCCGATCCAGGCGAACACGAGCACGTCCTCGCCCTTGAGGAAGCGGTGGCAGCGAACGCCGCCGGTGGCCCGCCCCTTGGCAGGGTAGACCTCGAACGGTGTCACCTTGGCGGAGCCCCCGCCCGTTCCGGGCAGGGCCGATGTGCTGCCCGACACGGTGACGACCACGGAGTCCTCGGGGAGGGGCACCGCCCCGAACCACAGGACGCGTGCGTCGTCGGACACCCGGATGCCGGCGACGCCGCCCGCGGGGCGGCCCTGCGGGCGCACGGCGGAGGCGGGGAAGCGCAGCAGCTGCGCCTCGGAGGTGATGAACGCGAGGTCCTCCTCGCCGGTGGCCAGCTGGGCGGCGCCGACGACCCGGTCGCCGTCCTTGAGGTTGATGATCTCGAAGTCGTCCTTGTTGGGGGGCGCGTCCCCGGCGACGCGCTTGACCACGCCCTGTGCGGTGCCGACCGCGATCCCGGCGTCGGTGTCGAGGACCGCCACCGAGACCACCGTCTCGTCGTCGTCCAGGGCGACGAATTCGGTGACCGGCAGCCCGGAGGCCAGCGGCGGGGCGTCGGTGCCCTCATCGGGGATCTCGGGCAGCTCCACCACCGGGACCCGGATGGCCCGGCCGAGGTCGGTGATGATGCCGATGTCGGCGCGCGAGCTGGCCGGCAGCGAAACGGCGATGGCGTCGTGCTGGGTGCGCAGCCCCTCGAACATGCGGGGCACGGTGGCGCCGGTGCTGCGGCCGAGCATGCCGCTGGAGCTGAGCAGCACGTGGCAGGGGACGTCGCTCATCTCCAGGGGGATCACGGCGCTGCGCGTGGCGCCGTCGCTCTCGCGCAGGACGGTGCGGCGCGGGGTGGCGTACTCCTTGGCGACGGCGGCGAGCTCGCCGGAGACCAGCCGGCGCAGCTTGGTGTCGGACTCCAGGATGGCGGTGAGCTCGGCGACCTCGGATTCGAGCTTGTCGCGCTCGGTCTCCAGCTCGAGCCGGTCGTACTTGGTGAGCCGGCGCAACGGGGTGTCGAGGATGTAGCGCGACTGGGTGTCGGACAGCTCGAAGGTGGTCATGAGGCGCTGGCGGGCCTGCGCGGTGTCCTCGGAGTCGCGGATGAGCGCGATGACCTCGTCGATGTTGAGCAGGGCGATGAGCAACCCGGCCACCAGGTGCAGGCGCTCCTGGCGCTTGGCGCGGCGGAACTCGCTGCGGCGCCGCACCACGTCGAGCCGGTGGCCGACGAACACCTGGAGGAGTTCGCGCAGCCCCAGCGTCTTGGGCTGGCCGTCGACCAGCGCGACGTTGTTGATGCCGAAGGACTCCTCCATCGGCGTGAGGCGGTACAGCTCCTCAAGGACGGCCTCGGGGTTGAAGCCGTTCTTCAGCTCGATCACCAGCCGCAGGCCCTGGTTGCGGTCGGTGAGGTCCTTGAGGTCGGAGATGCCCTGGAGTTTCTTGGCCTGCACCAGCTCCTTGATGCGGCTGACGACCTTCTCGGGGCCGACGCTGTAGGGCAGCTCGGTGACGATCAGCCCCGTGCGCCGCGGGGAGACGCGCTCGATGGAGACGGTCGCCCGGGTGCGGAAGGTGCCGCGGCCCTTGGTGTAGGCGTCGCGGATGCCGTCGAGGCCCGAGATGCTGCCGCCCGTGGGCAGGTCGGGGCCCGGGACGAACTCCATGAGGTCGTCGAGGGTGGCATCGGGGTGGGCGATCAGGTGCCGCGCGGCGGCGATGACCTCGCCGAGGTTGTGCGGCGCCATGTTGGTCGCCATGCCCACGGCGATCCCGGAGGCGCCGTTGACGAGGAGGTTGGGGAAGGCGGCAGGCAGGACCTCCGGCTCCATCTCCTGGCCGTCGTAGTTGGGCCGGAAGTCCACGACGTCCTCGTCGATGGAGGACACCAGCAGCTCCGCGGCGCGGCCGAGGCGGGCCTCGGTGTAGCGCATGGCCGCGGGCGCGTCGTCGCCGCCGAGGGAGCCGAAGTTGCCGTGGCCGTCGACCAGGGGAACGCGCATGGCGAAGGGCTGGCTCAGCCGCACCATGGCGTCGTAGATGGCGCCGTCGCCGTGCGGATGCAGCTTGCCCATGACCTCGCCGACGACGCGGGCGCACTTGACGTGGCCGCGGTCGGGGCGCAGGCCCATCTCGTTCATCTGGTAGAGGATGCGCCGCTGGACGGGCTTCATCCCGTCGCGGGCGTCGGGCAGCGCCCGCGAGTAGATGACCGAGTAGGCGTATTCGAGGAAGCTGCCGCGCATTTCCTCGGACACGTCGATGTCGATGATCTTCTCGGCGAGGTCCTCGGGAGGTGGAGGAGACGTAGTACGGGCCATGCCGGTAATTCTGGCCCGACCGGATGACCATCGCGAACCAAGGGGGCGGCCCGCGGGGCGCGGGGCGGCTGAAGGCCGCCGTATGGGAGGGCGTTAAGATCCCGTCAAAATGCGCGAAGAGGCCGCCCCTGTGGGCGGTTCGCGCCATTCGGGAACGGGAGGGTGCCTACCGTGAGTGATCGTAATCGGGACACGCCCGGCCGCCGCACCGCTTCGGCGTGGCGCGCCGTGCCGGGCCGTTGCGGGCATCCGGTGAGATCAAACACGGTGATATCGGGAATTCTCGACCTGGGGTGTCTGCCCGCGGACCCTGTCTCCCCTGGTAAGGAGGGGGAACTACACAGAGTGAATATCCCGGCGGCCGGTGAGAGGGCGGCGGATGGTACACCCGATCACGGCGTAGTCAAGGCGCGCGGCGAGATGGCGGCTAACCTTTGTCGTGTCCCGTCTGCACGCCAACGCCCCGTCCCGCCCGTACACCGCCCGGTGGTGACTGAAGCACACTTCCGGTCCGATCGCCGATAACGACGTGTATATGCTGCTGCCCTTCATCCTCGCGCTGCACGCCGCCGTCGCCGTGCTCCTGCCGTCCCTGGTGCGCATCCTGGGACCGCGGGCGTTCCTCGTGGCCGGTGTCCCGCCCGCGCTGTCCGCCGCCTGGGTCCTCACCCAGGCCCCGTCCATCGTCTCCGGCACCCCCGCCACCGCCTCGTTCGCCTGGGTCCCCGCCCTCGGCATCACCTTCGACTTCCGCGTGGACGCGCTGAGCCTGGCCATGGTGGTGCTGGTCAGCGGCGTCGGGTCGGTCATCTTCTGCTACAGCGCCGCCTACTTCCACGCCTCCGAGCGGGGGCTCGGGCGGCTCTCGGCCATTCTCGTCCTGTTCGCCGGGGCGATGCTCGGCGTGGTCACCACCGACAACCTCTTCGCCCTCTACGTGTTCTGGGAGCTGACCTCGGTCACCTCCTTCCTGCTGGTCGGGCACGACGACCGCAAGGAGACCGCCCGGCGCGCCGCCACCCAGGCCCTCGTCACCACGGCCGGGTTCGGCCTGCTGATGCTCATCGGGTTCGTGGTGCTCGGCGCCATCGGCGGCACCTACACGATCTCCGAGCTGGTGGCCGACCCGCCCGTCGACAGCCCATGGCTGCCGGTGGCGCTGGTCCTCATCCTGGCGGGCGCGTTCGCGAAGTCCGCCCAGGTCCCGCTGCACTACTGGCTGCCCGGCGCCATGGTCGCCCCCACGCCGGTGAGCGGCTACCTGCACGCGGCGGCCATGGTCAAGGGGGGCGTCTACCTCGTGGCGCGCCTGGCCCCGGGGTTCGCCGACGTCGACCCCTGGCGCGCGCTGGTCCTCTCCTTCGGCGTGGCGACGATGATCGTCGGCGGCTGGCGGGCGCTGCGCCAGGACGACCTGAAGCTGCTCCTGGCGCACGGCACCGTGAGCCAGCTCGGCTTCCTCATCGTCCTCGGCGGCGCCGGGACCCCCATCGCGGCCACCGCCATGATCGGCGTCCTGATCGCCCACGGCTTCTTCAAGTCCACCCTGTTCCTGACCGTCGGCGTGATCGACCACCAGACCGGAACCCGCAGCATCGGCCGGCTGACCGGAATCGGCCGCCGGATGCCGGCCCTGGCGGTGGCGGCCACGCTGGCCGCCGCCTCGATGGCCGGGCTGCCGCCGCTGATCGGCTTCGTCGGCAAGGAGGCGGCGCTGGAGGCGTTCGTCCCGGGCCACGCCGGCGACCTGTCCGACCCCGCCGCCCTGGCCGTGCTCACCGGCCTGGTCATCGGCTCCATCCTCACCTTCGCCTACAGCGCGCGCTTCGTGTGGGGGGCGTTCGCCGACAAGGCCACCGTCTCCGAGCGCAGGTTCAAGGCGCCCTCGGCCGCGTTCGTCGCCGCACCGGTGCTCCTGGCCACGGTCAGCGTGGTGCTCGGCTTGGTGCCCGCCATCATCGACCCCTTGGCGCAGAGCCACACGGCCCTGCTGGTCGACGTCTCCGGCTACAACCTGGCCCTGTGGCACGGGTTCACCCCCGCGCTGGCGCTGACGCTGCTGATCGTCGCCGCCGGTACCGCGATGTTCGCCAAGCGCCGGGCCGTGGCGCGCCTCCAGAACGCGATGCCGCGCTGGCCCGACGCCGAACTCGGCTACCACCTGTTCATCCACGCCGTCTACTCCACCGCGCTGAGCGTCACCCGGCGCACGCAGAGCGGGTCGCTCCCGGTCTACCTGGGCATCATCCTGGCCACGCTGCTGGCGCTGCCCGGGGTCCGCCTGGCGGCGGCGCTGATCGGCGGCGACGTTCCGCTGCCGCAGGGCGCCGACCTCCGGGCCTGGGACAGCCCGCTGGAGGTGGTGATCGCCGCGGCCGTCGTGGTGGCCGCGGTCGCCACGGTCCGCGAGCACCGGCGCTTCGCCGCGCTCATCCTGATCAGCGCGCTGGGGTTCGGGGTCGCGGGGCTGTTCGTCCTGCACGGGGCGCCCGACCTCGCCCTGACCCTGGTCCTGGTCGAGACCCTGACCACGATCATCCTGGTCTTCGTGCTGCGGCGGCTGCCGGCGACCTTCAGCGTGCGGCCCGACGGCTGGTCCAAGCGGCTCACGGTGCTGCTGTGCTCGGCAGCGGGCACCTTCATCGCGGTCTCGCTGTGGCTCATGACCGCGGCCCGCACCGACCCGCCGATCTCCGCCGGCTTCACCGCCCTCGCCGAGCAGACCGGCGGCCACAACCTCGTCAACATCATCCTCGCCGACTTCCGGGCGCTGGACACCTTCGGCGAGATCGTCGTGCTGGCGACCTCGGCGGTCGCGGTGGCCTCCCTGGTCCTGCTCAACCGCCGCGACCGGGTCGTGGAGGAGCCGGAGGACACCGAGGAGCCCGAGTCCGGGGACAGCGGCGACGTCAAGGAAGGGAGCGCCCGTGAGCACCAGGGACAGCCGTGACGAAGCCGCACCCCCCGAGGACTGGGAGGCGCCGCGTGAACGCTGGCTGAGCACCGCGGTCCGCCCCGCCTTCGGCCCCCGCTCGGTGCTGCTGGAGGTCGTGGCCCGGCTGCTGATCCCCGCGATCCTCACCTTCTCCGTCTTCCTGCTGGTCTCGGGGCATGACCGCCCCGGCGGCGGGTTCGCCGGCGGCCTCGTGGCGAGCATGGCCTACGTGCTGCGCTACATCGCCGGCGGGCGCCATGAGCTGGCCGCGGGGCTGCCCATGCGCCCCAACGGCCTGCTCGCCATCGGGCTGTTCCTCGCCTGCGCCACAGCGGCGTTCCCGCTGCTGATCGGCGGCCCGATCCTGGAGGTCCACACCTTCACCGCGGCGCTGCCGGTCTTCGGCGAGGTCAAGTTCGCGAGCTATCTCGTCTTCGAATCGGGGGTGTTCCTCATCGTCGTCGGTCTGGTCCTGTCCGTCGTGGCATCACTGGGTGCCCGCATGGAGGCGGAGGAAGAGGAGGCACGGGCCGAGAAGGCGCGCGAGCGCGTCCGGCGCCCGCGCTTCACCGGAGGGGGCGGCGCATGACCCCGCCCGGCCTCCTCCTCGTCGTCACCGTCGCGGTCCTCTACTCCAGCGGCTTCTACCTGCTGTTGCAGCGCTCCCTGATGCGCGTGGTCTTCGGCATCCTCATCCTGGGGCACGCGGCGAACCTGTCGCTGATGCTGACCGACACCGCCATCACGCTGCCGCCGCTGCTGACCGGCCAGGAAGGGCAGATGTCCGACCCGCTGCCGCAGGCCATGGCGCTCACCGCCATCGTCATCACCTTCGGCGTCACGACGTTCCTGCTCGCCCTCGCCTACCGCGTCTGGCTGGGCGATGACAACGACGAAGTCCCCGCCGACCTGGAGGACGCGCGCATCGGCCGCCTGACCGAGCCGGAGGACTCCTCGTGAACGCACTGCTCGCGGTGCCCTTCCTGGTCCCGCTCCTGGGGGCGGCGGCGACCCTGCTGATGCGGCGCAGCCCGCGCTCGCAGCAGGTCACCAGCGTCCTGACGCTGGCGGCCGTGGTCGCCGACGCCGCCCTGCTCCTGTACCGCACCTCCGACGGCACCGTGCTCACCAGCCAGGCCGGCGGCTGGCAGGCGCCGCTCGGCATCACCGTCGTGGCCGACCCGCTGACCGCGCTGCTGCTGCTGGTGTCCTCGTCGGTCCTGCTCATCGTGCTGCTCTACGCCATCGGGCAGGACATCGGCGGGCTCAGCCGCGCGATGCCCCAGGTGTTCCACCCCATCTACCTGGTGCTCACCGCGGGCGTGTGCCTGAGCTTCCTCGCCGGGGACCTGTTCAACCTCTTCGTCGGCTTCGAGATCATGCTGACCGCCAGCTACGCCCTGATCACGCAGGCGCCCACCCGCGAGCGCGTGCGGGCCAGCATGATCTACACGGTCGTCAGCCTGACCTCGTCGATCCTCTTCCTCACCGGGATCGCCCTCGTCTACGCCCTGACCGGCACGGTCAACCTCGCCGACATCGCCGGCAAGCTCGGCACCGCGCCCCCGGCCCTGAGCATGGTCCTGGCGCTGATGTTCCTCGTGGTCTTCGGGATCAAGGCCGCCATCGTGCCGATGCACTTCTGGCTGCCCGACAGCTACCCGGTGGCCATCACCCGCATCTCGGCGATCTTCGCCGCGCTGCTGACCAAGGTCGCCGTCTACGCGATCATCCGCACCCAGACGCTGCTGTTCGGCGGCGACGACATCTCGTCGGTGCTGCTGTGGATCGCCATCGCGACCATGATCGTCGGCATCCTCGGCGCCCTGGTGCAGGACGACATCAACCGGGTCATGTCCTTCGCCCTGGTGAGCCACATCGGGTTCATGATCTTCGGGCTGGGGCTGAACTCGGTCGCGGGCATCGCCGGGGTGGTGATCTACCTGGTGCACCACATCGTCGTCCAGGCCACGCTGTTCCTGGTCAACGGCCTCATCCGGCAGTACGTCGGGCACACCTCGCTGCGGGCAGTCCGCGGCCTGACCACGGTGTCGCCCGCTCTGGCGCTGTTCTTCTTCCTGCCCGCGATGAGCCTGGCCGGGCTGCCGCCGATGTCCGGCTTCATCGCCAAGGTCGCGCTGTTCGAGGCCGGCGCCGAGGCCGGCGGCCGCCTGGTGTGGCTCGGCATCGCCGCGGGCGTGGCCACCAGCCTGCTCACGATGATGGCGATCTTCCGCATCTGGGTGCGCGGGTTCTGGGGCACCCCGATGCCCGACATGGTCGAGGCCCGCGAGCAGCTGCGGCGCGGATCCAACCGCGGCGGGCTGCGGATGATGACCATGATGACCGGCGTCATGGTCGGGGTCGGGCTGTTCGTGGCCTTCGCGGCGGGCCCGCTGGCCGAGATCGCGTTCACCGCGGCACACGACCTGCTCGAAGGCGGCGCCTATGTCGAGGCCGTGCTCGGCGGAGGAGGGACGACGTCATGAGTGAGGCGACGGGCACCGTCCCGATCCCCGAGACCCGCTCGGCGCTGCGGCGCCTGGCGGGCCGCCTGCCCACCGTCATCTGGCTCACCCTCATGTGGGTCATCCTGTGGGGCGACCCCAGCCCCGGAACGGTGATCGCCGGGGCCGCCGTGGGCTCGGTGTGCTACGCGGCCGCCAAACTGCCGCACATCCCGGTCCGGCTGGGCTTCCACCCGGTGTACGCGCTGAAGCTGGGCGGGTACATCCTCACCGAGCTGATCGTGTCGAGCGCGCGCGTGGCCGTGCACGCCCTGTGGCGCCCGCGCCTGATGCGCGGCGCGATCGTCGCGGTCCCGATGCGCACCGACTCCGACTTCCTGCTCGCCGCGGTCAGCGCGGGGCTGTCGCTGGTCTCCGGCAGCCTGGTCATCGAGCTCAACCGGGACCAGGGGATGGTCTACGTCCACGGCGCCCCCATCGACTCCGAGGCCGCGGTGGAGCGGCTGCGCCGCCAGGTGCGCCGCACCGAGGAGCTGATCGTGCGCGCGTTCGGGACCCCCGCCGACATCGCCGAGTTCGAGCGGAGCGTCCCCGAGGGGGAGCCCGCGCAGGGCGGCGGAAGCCGAGAGGAGGAGCGGTGACCATCCTGGACCACGCCTACACCGCCGCGTTCGTGATGCTGGGGCTGGCCGTGCTGTGCACGCTGTACCGGCTGGTGCGCGGGCCGTCGGTGCTCGACCGCATCGTCTGCCTCAACGCCCTGTCGGTGCTGCTGGTCAGCTTCATCGCCGTGGAGGTCGCCCTGCGCGGCGACACCGCCTACATCGGGCTCATGGTGGCGATCGCCCTCCTGGGCTTCGTCGGCACGATCACCGCCACCCGTTTCGCCGAGAGGAGGGCCCATGACCGCGACTGACTGGATCACGGCCGTCACGCTGCCCCTGGGGGCCCTGTTCACCCTCGTCGGCACCATCGGGCTGGTGCGGTTCCCGACCCTGCTGGGCCGGATGCACGCCGCCACCAAGCCCGACACCGTCGGGCTGTTCCTGATCCTGGTCGCCGCGGCCTTCCAGCTGCCCGATGTGCGCTCGGCGGTGCCCCTGGGCCTGGCGGCGCTGTTCCAGGCGGTCACGGTCCCCGTCCTCGCCCAGACCCTCGGCCGCGTCTCCTACAGCCGCGGCATGGTCGACTCCGAGCGCCTGGTCACCGACGAACTGGAGGAGGCCGTCCGCACCACCCGGAGGCCATCGCGGTGAGCCGGGCCGGCGGACCCATCGGCTGAGCGGGGAACCCCGCGGAGCGGGCCGGAGGGGCGCGGGAAGCCCCGGGCTGAGCGGAGAACGCAGAACTTCACCTGTGGACGGCGGGCCGGGCCGGGGCTGGGTTTCTGGTAGCAAAGAGGCATGGCTACCTCCGTGCCCCCCGAAGCCGCGCTTGCGACCTCCGCCGGCCTGCGCGATGACGCCGAGCGCCACCTGCGCGCGCTCGCCGGCGAGACCGCCCGGCTGCGCGACGACCAGTGGACCGCCATCCACGCCCTCGTCGCCGAGCACCGGCGGGCGCTGGTGGTGCAGCGCACCGGGTGGGGCAAGTCGGCCGTGTACTTCGTCGCCACCGCGCTGCGCCGGGCGCAGGGGGCGGGCCCGACCGTCATCATCTCGCCGCTGCTCGCGCTCATGCGCAACCAGATCGCCGCGGCCGAGCGCGCCGGCATCCGGGCTCGCACCATCAACAGCGCCAACCTCGCCGACTGGGAGCGCACCTACGCCGACATCGCGGGCGGCGAGGTCGACGTCCTCCTGGTCAGCCCCGAACGCCTGAACAACCCCGACTTCCGCGACCGCGTCCTGCCCGAGCTCGCCGCCGGGGCCGGCCTGGTCGTCATCGACGAAGCCCACTGCGTCTCCGACTGGGGCCACGACTTCCGCCCCGACTACCGCCGCATCCGCACCCTGCTCCAGGAGCTGCCCGCGGCCGTCCCCGTGCTCGCCACCACCGCCACCGCCAACGAGCGCGTCACCCGCGACGTCGCCGAGCAGCTCGAGATCGGCGACGACTCCTCGACCCTCGTCCTGCGCGGCCCGCTCGACCGCGAAAGCCTGCACCTGGCCGTCGTCGACCTGCCCGACAGCGCGGCGCGCTGGAGCTGGCTGGCGCAGAACCTCTCGGCCCTGCCCGGCTCGGGCATCATCTACACCCTCACTGTCGCCGCCGCCACCGAGACCGCCGCGTTCCTGGAGTCCCGCGGCTTCACCGTCGCCTCCTACAGCGGCCAGACCGACCCCGAGGACCGCCAGCGGGCCGAGGACGACCTCCTGCACAACCGCGTCAAGGCCCTGGTGGCCACCAGCGCGCTCGGCATGGGCTTCGACAAGCCCGACCTCGGGTTCGTCCTGCACCTGGGCGCCCCGCAGTCGCCCATCTCCTACTACCAGCAGGTGGGCCGCGCCGGCCGCGGTGTCGACCGCGCCGAGGTCGTGCTGCTGCCCGGGCGCGAGGACCGTGAGATCTGGGCGTACTTCGCGCGGCTGGCCTTCCCGCCCGAGGACACCGTCCGCCGCACGCTCGACGTCCTGGCTGCGGCGGGCGAGCCCGTGTCGCTGCCGCGCCTGGAGACCCGGGTCGACCTCGGGCGGGCCCGCCTGGAGCAGATGCTCAAGGTGCTCGACGTCGACGGCGCGGTGCGCCGGGTGCGCGGCGGCTGGACCGCCACCGGCGCCCCCTGGCACTACGACGCCGACCGCTACGCCGCGGTGGCGGCCGCGCGCGAGCGCGAACAGCGCGCCATGCTCGACTACATCGCCACCGATTCCTGCCGCATGGAGTTCCTCCGCCGCCAGCTCGACGACCCCGGCGCGGCGCCGTGCGGGCGCTGCGACCGCTGCACCGGCCGCACCTGGTCCACCGACATCGACCCCGCCCACCGCGACGCCGCGGCGCACCACCTCGACCGCCCCGGCACGGCGATCGCCCCGCGCAAGCAGTGGCCCACCGGAATGGCCGACCTCGGGATCACCGCCTCCGGCAACATCCGCCTGGCTGTGCGCGCCGAGGAGGGCCGGGCACTGGCCCGCCTCACCGATGTCGGGTGGGGCACCGCGCTGCGCGCGCTCCTGGCCGACGACGCCCCCGACTCACCCGTGAGCGACCGCGTCTTCCAGGGGGTGGTCGACGTGCTGGCCGCCTGGCCGTGGGAGCGGCGCCCGGCCGGGGTGGTGGCCATGCCGTCGCGGACCCGGCCCGTCATGATCGCCGACCTCGCCGAACGGCTCGCCCGGATCGGCCGGCTGGTGCCCGTGGGCACCCTGTCCTACACCCGGCCCGACGGCCCCGGTGCGCGGCGCCACAACAGCGCTCAGCGGCTGGAATCCGTCTGGCGGGCCCTGGAGGTCGGCGAGCCGCTCGCGGCGGGGCTGCGGGAGCTCGACGGCCCGGTGCTCCTCGTCGACGACCACACCGACTCCGGGTGGACCCTCACCGTGGCCGCCCGCCTGCTGCGCGAGGCCGGTGCATCGGGGGTGCTGCCCCTGGTCCTGGCGAGCCGTGGGTGAAGGTTCCACGCTCAGCCCGCGGGGCACGCGAAGGAGGCCGATCCGGCCGGCACCGCGGCCGGTTCGGGCCCGCAGCAAGAGGGAGAACGGAGAGGGAGGAGGGGGAGAGACGAACGGTCAGGCGTCGCCGAGGTCGGGGCGGGCGCCGGGCTGGTGCAGGGCGCGCGCGGCCAGGCGCTGCGCCGCCGCAAGGGCGTCCTTGGGGTGCTTGCCGGTCAGCCACGACGGCAGGAACCCGGCCATGAACGCGTCGCCCGCGCCGATCGAGCCCGGCGAAGGCTCCACCGGCTCGGCCGGCACCACCACGATGTCGTCGCGCGTCTTGGACGCCCACAGCGCACCGGCGTCGCCCAGCTTGATCACGACGTTGGGGTACCAGGCGGTGAGCACCTTGGCCGCCGCCTCGGCCTCTTCGCGCCCGGTCAGCACGGTGGCCTGGTCGACGTTGGCGAACAACAGGCGGGCGCCGTTGGTCCAGTCGAGGAAGTTCTCGGCACCGGCGCGCTCCAGCGGGGCGTGCGACCCGCAGTCGACCGAGATCGACATCCCGGTCTCGCGTGCCATGCGCAGCGCCACGCGCGCCGCGCGGCGGGAGTGCTCATTGATCAGGGTGTAGCCCGAAACGTGCAGGTGGCCGTCGGGGCCGAACACGTCGCGCGGCAGGTCCTCGGGCTGGAGGCGGGCGTTGGCGCCGGGGTCGCTGAGCATGGTGCGGTCGCCGCGGTGGGTGATCATGACCACGCAGGTGCCGGTGGGCCGCTCGGGGTCCATGACCACGCGGGAGTCCATGCCATAGCCCATGAGCTCCATCTCACGGGTGCGGCCTGTGATGTCGGAGCCGCGGCGGCCGACGAACGTGGTGTCGGTGCCCTCCATGGCCAGCCACGCGGCCACGTTGGCGCCGCTGCCGCCGCCGTAGGTGATGACCGAGGCGGGGGTGTCGCTACCGCGCGCGAGCGGGTAAAACGCCCGTGCCACGGCGTCGGTCATGAGATCGCCGATCACGACCACTCGTGCCATTACCTCATCCACCACCTTGCCGCCCCGGAAACCGGGGGTCCCGCCTGCGATTTCACCCTGAATCCTGTGTCGTCAAGAGACGTTAACAGGTCCAGGGGAGACGGCGGGTAACGAAGTTGTGGCAGAGCCGGGCGCCCCGGGCGGCCGGGCCTGCGCGTCCCCGCCCGCCCGTGCGCACGCGCTGACAGGGAGTGGGCTACGCCACGATCGGGCCGATCTCGTTTACTCTCAAAACCGTGCAGTCATACCCGAACCACTGGGAAGCCGACGTCGTCCTGACCGACGGCGGAACCGCGCATCTGCGCCCCATCTCCCCGGACGACGCCGATCTCCTGCGGGAGTTCCACTCCCGGCTCTCGCCCGAGACCATCTACTACCGGTTCTTCGCGCCCTACCCCAAGCTGTCGGCGCGCGACGTCAAGCGGTTCACCACGGTCGACTACGAGGACCGGGTGGCGCTGGTGGCGACCATCTCGGGCGTCATGGTCGCGGTGGTGCGCTACGACAAGGTCACCCCCGAAGAGGCCGAGGTCGCCTTCGTCGTCGAGGACGCCCACCAGGGCCGCGGGCTGGCGTCGGTGCTGCTGGAGCACATCGGGGCGGCCGCCCGGGAGCGGGGGGTGCGCAAGTTCAGCGCCGACGTCCTGCCCGAGAACCGGCGGATGATCAACGTCTTCCGCGAGGCCGGGTACGTCGCCCAGCAGACCTTCGACGAGGGGGTCATCCGCCTCACGCTCGACCTCGCCCCCACCGACAGCGCCCAGGAGGTCATGCGCGCCCGCGAGCAGCGCGCCGAATCGCGCTCCATCGCCCGGCTGCTGTTCCCGGGGTCCGTGGCGGTCATCGGCGCCAGCCGCACCGCGCACACGATCGGCCAGACCGCGCTGCGCAACCTGCTCGCCGGCGACTTCCAGGGCCCGGTCTACCCCGTGCACCCCGAGGCCGCGGCGGTCGCGGGGGTGCGCGCCTACCCCAGCGTGCTCGACATCCCCGACCAGGTCGACCTCGCCGTGGTCGCGGTGCGCGCCGACATGGTGCCCGACGTCGTCGAGGAGTGCGCGCAGAAGGGCGTGCACGGCCTGGTGGTCGTCAGCTCCGGCTTCGGCGAGTCCGGGCCCGAGGGCCGCGAGCGCCAGGATGCGCTGGTCAGCATGGCGCGCGCCGCGGGCATGCGGGTCGTCGGCCCCAACTGCCTCGGGATCGCCAACACCGACCCCGCGGTGTCGCTGAACGCCACCCTGTCGCCGTACGTGCCCCCGCGCGGGCCGATCGGCTTCTTCTCCCAGTCGGGCGCCCTGGGCCGCGCGATCCTGCAACGAGTCGCCGAACGCGGCATGGGGCTGTCCACCTTCGTCTCCGCGGGCAACCGCGCCGATGTGTCCGGCAACGACCTCGTGCAGTACTGGCAGGAGGACCCGGCCACCGAGGTCGTGCTCCAGTACCTGGAGTCGCTCGGCAACCCGCGCAAGTTCACCCGGCTGGCCCGGCGCCTCGCCCAGCAGAAGCCGGTCGTGGCCGTGCGCAGCGGCGGCTCCTCCCAGGGCGTGCCCACCGGGCACGCGGCCGGCGCGCTGGCCCTGCCCGACTACGCGGTGACCTCCCTGTTCCAGCAGGCCGGCGTCGTGCGCGTCGACGACATCACCCAGCTCTTCGACGTCGCCCAGCTCTTCGCCTACCAGCCGCTGCCCAGCGGGCCGCGCGTGGGCATCCTGGGCAACTCCGACTCCCTGGGGCTGCTGGTCAAGGACGCCTGCGTGCGCTCCGGGCTCAAGCCGCACGAACCCGTCGACCTCGGCCCCAAGGCCACCGCCGACGACTTCGACGCCGCGCTGACCACCGCCCTCGCCGACGATTCCGTGCACGCCGTGGTCGTGGTGTTCATCCCCGCCCTGACTCCGATCTCGGGCGACGTCGCCGAGGTCATGCGGGCCAAGGCCGCCACCGCCGACAAGCCCATCATCACCACCTACCTGGGCTATCAGGGGCTGCCCGAGGAGCTGCGGCGGACCGGCCCCAACGGCGAGACCGCCCGCGGGTCCGTGCCGTCCTACCCCGCGCCCGAGGACGCCGTGCGGGCGCTCGCGCACGCCACCCGGTACGCCATGTGGCGCCGCCGCGACCCGGGCCGCCACCCCGAGCTCCCCGACATCGAGGGGGCGCGGGCCCGCGAGATCATCGACCGCACCCTGGACAAGGCCGACGACGCCCCCGAGGCGCCCCACGGCGTCTGGTTCACCAGCGAGCCGGTGCACAACGAGGAGACCGCGGTCGCCACCGACACCGCGCACGACCTGCTGCGCTGCTATGGAATCGACGTGTGGCGCGACATCCCCGTGGCGTCGCCCGAAGCCGCGGTCGCCGCGGCCGAGGAGCTGGGCTACCCCATCGTCGTCAAGGCCAACGCCCCCGACCTGCGGCTGCGCTCCGGCGGCAGCGGTATCCGGGCCGACCTGCGCTCGCCCGCCGACGTGCGCAGCGCCTACACCGCCCTCCACGACCGGCTCGGCGACGAAGCGATGCTCGTCGTGCAGCGCATGGTGGTGCCGGGGGTGCCCACCGTGATCCGGGCCGGCGAGAACCCGTCGTTCGGCTCGGTCGTGGGGTTCGGGCTGGGGGACGTGACCGCCGAACTGCTCGACGACCGGGCATTCCGGCTCGCGCCGCTGACCGACACCGACGCCTCGGACCTCGTCCACGCCGTGCGCGCGGCCCCGCTGCTGTTCGGCCTGCCCGCCGGGGCGACCTCGCTGGCCGAGCAGCCCGATGTGGAGGCGCTGGAGGTCCTGCTCATCCGCGTCTCACGCCTCGTGGACTCCTTCCCGGAGGTCGCCCACGTCGACCTGGACCCGGTCATCGTCAACGCCGAGGGCGCGCACGTCCTGGGGGCGCGCCTGTGGCTGCGCCGGGCGCCCGAGGTGCGTCCCGACTCCGGCCCGCGGCGCCTGCGCGGCGTGACCTTCTGACACCGCGCGGGCGACCGCGGGGATCCGGCTCACGCGGGTTCGGGCTCGGGCTCGCGCTCGGGCGGGAACGGCCCGGGGCGGCGCTCCGGCTCGGGCTCGGGCATCGGGGGCTCGGGCGGCACCGGCATCGGGTCGGGAGGCAACGGACCCGGGGTGGGCGTCGGCGGAGCGGGAGGCGGTGGAACGGTGGCTTCGATCATGCCGGGGGCCCTACCCGCACGCGCCTGCCTTATCCATGGGTCACACTCGCCTCCTCCCTCTGCTCCGATGGCCCTGCGGGCGGGGGCCTTCGGCCGTTGGCAGGGCCGCCTGCGCTCGCTCGTCGGCTCGCCGTGACGGATCCATGGGCCGCACTCGCCTCCTCCCTCTGCTCCAACGGCCCTGCGGGCGGGGGCCTTCGGCCGTTGGCAGGGCCGCCTGCGCTCGCTCGTCGGCTCGCCGTGACGGATCCATGGGCCGCACTCGCCTCCTCCCTCCGCTCCAACGGCCCTGCGGGCGGGGCTTTCAGCCGGCGGTGCCGCCTGCGCTCGTTCGCCGGTCGCCCCCGCAGGTGCGATCTGTCGCCGGAAGGAGGCAGGATGGAGGTATGAGGAAAACCCGTGCCGTGTCCACCGACTGGCGCTCGGAGATCGAGCGCAGCGGTTACTACCCCGGTCTCGTGATCGACGCCGTCGCCACCGCCCTCGGCGGCGAGACCGCCGACGCCTTCGTCGTCCACCACGAGGCCACCTTCGACCCGGCGATGGAGATGCGGCGGCACATCACCGTCCTGCTGCTGACCCCCACCCGGCTGATCGTCTGCCACACCGACGAGCACGCGCCCGCCGAGGACGGCGGCCGCCCGCACGCCTCCACCACGACCGACGCCATCCAGATCGGCAACATCCAGTCGGTCGCGCTGACCCGGGTCGTCTCCGACCCCGCCAACTACGTCGCGGGCACCATGCCCAGCGAGGTCGTGCTGAGCATCAGCCTCAACGTCAACTGGGGCGCCATCGCCCACATCGACCTGGAGCCGGCGTCCTGCGCCGACGAGTCCTGCGACCTCGACCACGGCTACACCGGCGCCATCACCGCCGAGCCGCTGACCCTGCGCGTCAGCCAGACCGCCGACGGCCCCGAGCCGGTGGCCACCATGGTCAACTTCGCCAACGTGCTGTCCGAGGCCACCACCCGTTGACCGTCGAGAGGGGACCGCGAGATGCCGCCCACGCCGCCCGTGACGTCGACTCCGGTGGTGGCGGCCACC
>NZ_JBHSBH010000015.1:439141-459191 GCF_042650565.1 Nocardiopsis sediminis | reverse complement strand
CGCCGCGGACGGCGGCGCGCTCATGACCATCTCCTCCGCCGGGTTCGAGGTCCCCCGCTACGGCGGCCGCTCCCTGGCCGACCTCACCCCGTCCGTGCTGGCCTCGCTCGGCGTGGCGGGCGAGCGCGCCACGCTGGACCTGCCCCCCGCACGCCGCGCCTGCGTGCTGCTGATCGACGGCCTGGGCTGGGAGCAGCTCAGCGCCCACCGCGCCCTCGCCCCGTTCCTGACCTCCCTGGCCGACGCCGCCGCGCCGATCACCGTAGGGTTCCCCACGACCACCGCGACCAGCCTGACCAGCGTCGGCACCGGTCTGGCCCCGGGATGCCACGGCGTCTTCGGCTACGAGGTCGCGATCCCCGGCGGCGACCACACCCTCAACCAGCTGCGCTGGTCCCCCGACGTCGACCCCGAGGAGTGGCAGCCGCACGCGACCGTCTACCAACGGGCCGAGCGCGCCGGGGTCGCCACCGCCTACATCGCCTCGGGGGCCTTCGAAGGCGGCGGGCTGAGTCGGGCCTCGGCCCGCGGGAGCCGCTACGTGCCCGCCGAAGGCACCGATGAGGTCGGCGCCGCCGTCGCCGCCCGGCTGGCCGCCCACGACCGCGCGCTGCTGTTCGCCTACCACCCCGGCCTCGACTCCAGCGGCCACCAGTGGGGGATCGACTCCGACGACTGGCGCGCCGAGCTGGCGCGGGTCGACCGGCTCGCCGAGCGGATCGCGGGGGCGCTGCCGCCGGGGTCCGCTCTCTACGTGACCGGCGACCACGGGATGGTCGACGTCGGTGCCGGCGCCCGCATCGATGTCGGCACCGACCCCGATTTCGCCGCGGGCGTGCGCGTCCTCGCCGGCGAGGCCAGGGCCCGCCACGTCTACACCCACCCGGGCGCCGCACCCGACGTGCTGGCCGCCTGGAGCGAGCGGCTGGGCGCCGCGGCCGTGGTGCTCAGCCGCGACGCCGCCATCGACGCCGGGCTGTTCGGGCCGGTCGACGACCGGCTGCGCGCCCGGATCGGCGACATCGTGGCGGTGGCCCGCGGCGACACCGCCCTCATGAACCCCGGCAGCGATTCCGCCGAGGCCACGATGGTGGGCATGCACGGCTCCCTGACCACCGCGGAGCTGTACGTGCCCCTGCTGCGGGCCGCCACGGGAGCGTGAATGCGCTTCCCGGGGGCGGGGTTAGGCTGGCGGCGTAGCCCCCGGCCGGAGGCCCCCGTCCGCGGGGCCGTTTGAGCGGAGCGAGAAGGGGAGCGTGACCCATGGACACAGGTGAGCAGGTACCCGACTTCGAACTCCCCGACCAGAACGGCACCCCCCGCCGCCTCGGTGAACTGCTGGCCGACGGGCCGGTGGTGCTGTTCTTCTACCCTGCGGCGATGACCTCCGGGTGCACCGCGGAGAGCTGCCACTTCCGCGACCTCGCCGCGGAGTTCGCCGAACTCGGCGCCCAGCGGGTCGGTATCAGCGGCGACTCCGTCGAACGCCAGCTGGCCTTCGCCGACAAGAACGGCTTCGATTACCCGCTGCTGTCCGACACCGACGGACACGTAGCCGGCCTGTTCGGTGTGCGACGCGGCGGGCTGCTGTCCGGCATGGCCCCTACCCGGCGCCGGACCTTCGTGATCGGCACCGACCGGCGCGTGCTCCACGTCGTCAAGAGCGAGATCCGCATGGACGCGCACGCCGACGGCGCCCTGGAATTCCTGCGCGCGCGACGCGGCTGAACCGCGGGCCGGAGCTTCCTCCCCGGAGGCCGCTGGGGCAGGATCGGTGCCGAGTGCGACACCGACCACGGAAGGGGCGGCCGACGATGGCGGACACCACAGGGACAGAGGCGCTGGTGCGCCGGAGCACCGAACGGGGCATCGCGACCCTGACCCTGGACTCCCCGGCCAACCGCAACGCCCTGTCGGCGCGGCTGCGCACCGACCTGGCCACCGCGCTGTCCGCCGCGATGGACGACGACGCCGTCCGCGCGGTGCTGCTGACCGGGGCCGGGCCGGCGTTCTGTGCCGGGGCCGACCTCAAGGAGATGGCGGCCGAGCAGGAGGGGCGCCGCCCCGACCTGTCCGCCCCCGGCATGGCCGAGCTGTTCGGCGCCGTCATGGACGCGCCCAAGCCGGTCGTCGTCAAGCTCAACGGGGCCGTGCGGGCGGGCGGGATCGGGCTGGTCGCGGCCGCCGACATCGCCATCGCCCCCGACACCACGACGTTCGCCTTTACCGAGGTGCGGATCGGGGTCGTCCCGGCGATCATCTCGGTGCCCGTCGGCGCCCGGATGCACGACCGCCAGCTCACCCGCTACTTCCTCACCGGGGAGACCTTCGACGCCACGGCCGCCGCGGCCGCCGGGCTGATCACGGCGGCGGAGCCGGCCGACCGGATCGACGCCGTTGTCGAGGGGATCCTCGACGGGCTGCGGGCCGGAGCGCCCGCTGCGCTGGTGCGCACCAAGTCCGTGGTCGGCGCGGCGTCGTCGATGCCTGCGGCCGGCCGCGCCGCCGCTCTGGAGCGGATGGCGGAGCTGTCGCGCGACTTCTTCGCCGGTACCGACGCCGCCGAGGGGCGCGCGGCGTTCTTCGAGAAGCGCTCCCCCTCGTGGGTGCTGTAATGGGGGGCGTGACCTACACCGGAGAGACGCGGGTCGGCGGCCCCGCGGACACACGAGCACTGGACGAGCTCACCATCAGCAAGCTGGCGGTGGGCCCGATGGACAACAACGCCTACCTGCTGCGCTGCCGGCGCAGCGGCGAGGCCGTGCTGATCGACGCGGCCAACGAGGCCGACCGCATCTTCGACCTCGTCGGCGAGAACGGCCTGGCGCGCGTCGTCACCACCCACCGCCACGGGGACCACTGGCAGGCGCTGGCCGAGGTGGTGGGCGCAACGGGCGCCCGCACCGTGGCCCACCCCGCCGACGGCGGGGAGCTCCCGGTCTCGGTCGACGAGCCGGTGGAGCACGGCGCGCGGATCCCGGTGGGCGAGTCCGAGCTGAGCGTCATCCACCTGCGCGGGCACACCCCGGGCTCGATCGCCCTGCGCTACGACGAGCCCGGCGGGCGCACGCACCTGTTCACCGGCGACAGCCTCTTCCCGGGCGGCGTCGGCCGGACCGGCTCCCCCGAGGACTTCCGCTCGCTGCTGGGCGACGTCGAGGAGCGGGTCTTCGCGGACCTCGGCGACGACACCTGGGTGTACCCGGGCCACGGCAAGGACACCACCCTGGGAGCGGAGCGCCCGCACCTCGGCGAATGGCGCGAACGAGGCTGGTGAGCCCGGCCCGGCGGCGCCCGCTGCGTGCGGCCGGCGCCGCCCGCCCGGTGGCAGAAGGCGGGGCCGGGGGAGCGTCCGCCCAGGGGCTCGCGTCCCAGCCACGACCTGCGGGTTCACGACCGGGGGCGGCGCCGCGAGCGGCGCCGCCCCGCCCCCGTGGTCCGGGCCGGTGCGCTCTCGCTTCCGCCCCCGGAATCCGGCCGCCTTCGTCAGGGCAGGCCGGGCTCCTCCTGCTCGTGCATGGCCTGTTCCTCGGCGCTGTGGCCCAAGGGGTCCTCGGGAAAGTCCTCCGGGTAGCGGATGGCCTCGTTCTCCGGGCCCTTGTCGATGTCGGACTCCTGGACATCGGGGACCTCGCGTGCCAGGGCCTCGTCGAGCGGCTCCCCGGCCTCCCGCTCGGTGCCGGTGGTCCCGTACTCGTCCATGGCGATGGGATGCTCGGCCGGGAGCGGCTGGTCCTCGGTGGTGTCCTCTTGCGCGGGCAGGCCGTCGTCCTCCCAGTCGAAGGCGTCGGCGTTGATGGAATCCGCGGGATGGTCGGGTGTCTCACTCATGCCGCGCCTGCTAACCGCGCCCGCGCACTCTATTCGCGGCCACGATCGGCAGCGGCGGCGCCGAGGGCGGTGGCGAGAGGCCGTTCACGCCGGTGGATCCCCGGCCCCGAGCAGGGGCAGGCACCGCTCCACCCCGTGCACCTCGATCCCCTCGACCAGGTCGCTTCGCCAGTCGGCCCGCTCCAGCCGCAGGTGCAGGTCTTCGACCGCCTGCCCGCGCACCTTCAGGCGGCCGACGCCGTTGTCCCGGTAGCCGAGCCTGCGGGACACCCTCAGCGAGCGCGGGTTGCGCGCGACGACCGCGCTGTGCGCGGCTTCGGCCCCCAGAGACGTGAAGGCCAGGTGCAGGACGGCGGCGCGCATCTCGGTGCCGATGCCCTGCCCCTGGTGGCGCAGGCCCAGCCAGGAACCCGTGCGCACCTCCCGCGTCTCAGCGAAGTCGCGGGCCGTGATCTCCTGGATGCCGACGACGCCGGAAGCGGTGAACACCGCCAGCGGGAGCTGCCAGTCGTCGCGGGCGAACGCGCCCAGCGTCCGCCAGTGGTGCAGGAACACGCCGCGCGCCCGCTCCTCGGGCGAGGCGTCGGTCCAGGGGAGGACGAACGGCATCTCTCCGGGGTCGTGCACGCCTTCGGCGGCGAGGTCGCCGAGCGCGTCGAGCTCTTCGGGGGCGGGCAGCCGCAACTCCAGCCGCGGGGTGCGGATGACCAGATCGTTCAGGGGCCAGTGACGGAGTCTCATGCATGTGGATTATCCGCCGTCCGTCCGGATCGGGGCGACTCGTTTTCGGCGCCGTCGACGCGGTCGGCGGCGATCCGCGGGCGCGGGGAGCGGCGCACCGGTCAGCCCGCCCCGAAGCAGACGAACCCGGCGCCGGCGAGGTGGTCGGCGACCGCTTGCGCGGGCGGTGTCCCCGCGGCGACGGCCCTGTGGAAGGCGACCATGGCGGGGCCGGTCTCGCGGTCGCGGACGGGCAGGACTCCTGCCACGACCGCCGTGCCTCCGAGCGCCAGCAGGGCGGAGCCCAGCCCCAAGGGCAGGCCCGACGGCGCGGGCGTGGACCCGCCCACCCAGCAGGAGGACAGCACAGTGAGATCGGGCAGCCGGGGCAGCCGTTCCAGGTCATAGGCGAGCAAGGGGCCGTCGGCCAGCTCCACCCCCGAGAGCATTGGGGCATCGGGGCAGGTGGAGCCGTGCGCGGCGATGTGCGCGAGGTCGGCGCCGCCCAATGCGTCGAGGACCGCGTGCACGCGGGCGGCACCGCCGGTGAGCACGGTCGCGCCCGGCCGGAGTCCGCGCAGGGCCCGGACCTCGGCCGGGGCGCCGTCCAGGCCGCCGCCGGCGGTCAGCAGGGCGCGCGGAGGAGGACTCCCGGCCGCCGCGCTGCCGGCCCGCCGTGGCTCGCGCGCGAGCCAGGTCCGCGCCGACGGCACGACGCTGACGGCCCGGCCGCGCAGCGACGGCAGCAGACCCCACGGAAGTCCCTGGGCGAAGGCGGCCGGGGCCACGACCAGCGGACGGTCGTGGCGGCCCACCGCCTCCCGCACCGGGTCCAGCAGGAGCCGGTCGAGCAGCGCTGCGGGACCCGCGGCTGCGCGATCCGCCCCGCGTCCCTGTGCGAGGACGCCCGAGCGTCCGGACCTGGCGGCGTCCGTGCTTCCGGGGGCGAGGACGTCCGTGCGCGCGGCGTAGAGCAGCTTGGCCACGGCGTCCCGAGCGGGGGCCGCAGAGGGCAAGGGGTGGACGCGCGCCCGGCCGTCGACGACGGTGACGGCCGCGTGCACGCCGGGGACGTCGATGTGACAGAGGAAGGCGCGGGATCCCAGCCGCTCGGCGAGCGCGGGCACGATCGGGGGCGACGGCTCGGCCGGTGCGGTGTGGCCGGTGCACCCGGCGTGCCACTGGGCCGGGGCCAGCAGCGAGGCGACACGGGCGAGCTCGTCGCGGGCGGAGCGATCGCCGCGTCGCGCGCGGGCGTGCGCGGCGCGATAGCGGTCGAGGAGCAGCGCCCACCCGGGGTCGCGGCAGGGGCCGGGAACGGGGGTGAGGGCGCGCCCGTGCTCGACCCACTCCAGGGCGGTCGCGGCGTCCCCCTCGTGCAGTGCGATGGCCGCTCCGGCGGCGGCGACCTCGCGCTGGTGCGCACGGGCATGGACGAGAAGCTCGAGGTGGCGCAGGCCCGCTTCGGGCACGGCACCGGGTGCGGGGGCCGTGAGAGCCTCGCGGGCCTTCAGGTGGTCACCTTCGGCGAGCGCGCGCAGCGCAGCCACGTGGTGCGCAGCGGGCACCGCCATCGACAACGGCCCCAGCGGCGCACTGGGCACACACCGGGCAAGGGCACGATCGGCCTCCGCGCGCGCCTGCGCGTTGGGTGCCAGAGGCGCGGCTCCGTGGCTGGCGACGGATGGGGACTCGGCGCCGCCAGGTCCCGGTCCGGTCGGCGGTGCGGCCGGAGGAGACGCGTCGACGCCTAGGGGTGCGGGCCGGCCCGCTGTGTCCACGCCCGATGGCGAGCCCGGGGCCGGGCGCGGTGCGGACGGCCGGACAGCGGGATGGGATGCGTCGATGGTTGAGGACGCGGCGCCGCCAGGTCGTGGGCCGGTCGGCAGCGCGGCCGAAGAAGGCGCGTCGACGCCCAGGGGCGTCGGCCGGTTCGGTGGGTCGACAGGTGGTGGCGTGTCCGGAGTGAGGCCTGGTGCGGATGGCCGGGTGGCGGATGGGGAGGCTGGGGGAGCCGTAGGAGGTGTGGTCGGCGGCTCGGCCGGAGGGGACGCGTCGACGCCCAGGGGTGCGGGCCGACCTGCTGCGTCCACGCCCAATGGCCGGCCCGGGACCGAGTGCGGCGCGAACGGCCAGGCGGCGGGCGGTGTTCCGGGAGTGGGGGGAGCCGGACGCGGTGCGTCCGGTGCCGGGATCGAGAGTGCCGGTGGGTGCTGCGCGTCCGCCGGAATGGTGCCGGTCACGCGGTGCCCGGGGCGGACGCTGTGGGGGCGTGGGGAGCGTCGCTGGTGGTCGGGGACGTGGCGGGCCGACCACTCGACCAGGCGGGCGAGTTGCGACCACAGCGAGTCCGCCGCGAAGCGGGACAGCACCCGCCGGGCCTGGATCCGCGCGGCATCGCGGTCGCCCCGTGTGAGGTCGATCTTCGCCCGCAGGAGCCGGGTCGTGGCGTCGTCGCTGGTGTGCCCGCCCCCGGGTAGGCCGGCGATGAGCCGGGCGGCGTCGCGGAACATCCCGGCGGCCAAGAGGGCGTCGGCGTGGTCCAGTCGCAGCGCCGCACGACGGCTGGCCGGGACGAGGGGGTCGGCGTCGGTGAAGCAGGAGACGGCGCCGGCGATGTCGCCGCGCCGCACCGCCAGGCAACCCAGGTTTTGCAGGGTCACACCGCGCAAGTAGCCCAGTGACTGCCGTTCGGCGTGGTGCAGCGCGCGTTCGAGGTCGTCGGCGGACTCCGAAAGCCGCCCGGAGTACATCAGGGCGAGGCCCCGGTTGCTCAGCACCCCCGGAAGGATCCGGTCACGCGTATCGGCGTCGAGACGGTCCAGGTGTTCCAGAGCGGTGTCGAAGCCGTCGATGGCCGGGCCGAATCTGCCGTGCTGCGCGGCCGCCACACCGCGGTGCAGGTGGACCAGGGTGCGGGCCGACGGGGTGGCCGCGGCCATGCGGTCCAGCGACGTCCCGGCGACACCGCCGCCGTCCCGCAGCGCCAGCAGGCCGATGCGGGAGGCGCGCGCGTGCGCGGCCGACTCGTCGAGCCCCGCCCGGGAGGCGACCGCGGCGGCTTGGCGCAGCAGCCGGTGGGCGCCGCGGGGGTCGCCGAGCTCCCGTTGCGCCATCCCGAGCAGCCGCAGCGCCGCGGACCGGGCGGCGGGGCCGGGACGCTCGTCGAGCAACCGCCCCGCGTGCTCCCGTGCCGCCCGCGGATCGCGGGCGATCAGCGTGAGGGGGTGGAGGACGTCGAGGTTCACCGTCATGTGCAGCGCCTTCCGTGTCCGACGCTCGGGGGAGGGGGAGCGACCGCGGCCGTACACACCGCGTACGGGCAGTCGCCGAAAGTGATAACACGCGCTCCTCCCGGTCGACCGGCCCCGTCACCCGTCCGGGGCGCGAACGCGCCGCAGAAGACCGGCCACTACGGGGTTCCGGGCGCCCAGCGCCGTCCCCAACACCCCCATCCGGCCCGCCCGCAAGCCGTTCCCCCGCATAGCCGCCATCACCTCCCGCCCCCCGGGCACCGGCGGCCCCGACCGCCCCTGACATGCGCCACCACGCCGAAGACCGTCCGCGCCACCCTCCCCGCGGCCCCGATCGCTCGGTCCGGCGATGGCGGCCGGGGTAGCCGTAGGCTCCCGGCGCCGATATCGACACCGTCGCCGAACATTTCCGTCGATCCGATGTCCCCACCACCCCCTCACCGCCCGACCTGGCCACCAGATCCACCCCGGACGTCGGTCCGGCGATGTCGAGCGGAGGGAACCGCCTCCGCTGATATCGATGGCGCGTCCGAAGCCGGGCCCGCGTGGTCGCCGGACCACCGGGCCGCTCAGACCGTCCGCGGAAGCCCTCCCGCTCGGGCCGAAGCGCGTTCCGTCGGACAGCAGCTCCGAGCCGGGCCCGTGCCGTTACGGCGGCCTTCTCTCGCGGTGTCCGGCTTCGATGCCCGAGGGGTGACCTGGTGGCCCGGTCCGTCGGGCGCCGGGGGTGTGGAAGGAGGAGCAGGCCTGCGCGGTGCGGCGTGTGCGCGGCCCTCGCCCTCGGCCGGCCGGGCGAAGGGTGGCCGGTGTGGCCGGGTCGCCTGGCCCGATGTGGGTCGGTCCTGGTGGCCGGGTTCGCCGAGGCCCGGTGCCGGCATGCCGGGTCCTTTGCGGTTCTCCGGCGGCGAGGGGGACGGGTGCGGAGACGTCCGTCGCCGCGAGAGCGTGGCGATCCGGCACAGCAGAGGGCGACGCCGGTTCCGGCGAGTACGGGCGTTGCGGCGCCCGGTGGAACCGGAGACCGGCGGGAGGTCAGATGGTGAGCCACCGGGTCGTGGCCGGAGGGGCTTCCGGCAGGTGGACGAGGAGGCTGACCGGGCCGCGCGGGACGCCGCGGGCGAGGAAGGCGCCGTCAGGGTCCACGTCGTGGTGCGAGGTGCCGTGCGGGCTGCGGACCTCCACCGCCAGGGCCCGGGCCGGAGCGACCCGACCCACCAGGTCGCGGTCGTCGTCCACGAGGGTGATCTCCATGCTCACCGCCACCCCCGGCCCCTCGAACCGTACGTAGCGCGGAGCGTCGGCAAGGGTGCCCGCGTCGCGCAGGCCCACCGGCGTGGTCCCCAGCGAGTCGTCGCGGAGATCGGCGAACACGGTGTCGTCCCGTCGCATGGCGAACGCCGCGCGCGCGGCCCGGCGCACCGCCGTCGGCATCGCGCCCACGGGAGAGGTCTGCGCCCGCAGGATCGCCATGAACGCCTCGTCGGCGTCATCGTCGGCCGCGGCGTGGTCGTCAGCGGCGGCGAGCGCCTCGGGCACGCCCGGGCCGGTGTGGGCGCCGGGAGCGCCGGGAGGGGTGCGGTCGGCACCCGGGGTGGGCGGGTCGTCGTGGATCATGTCGCGGCCCCTTCGTCACTGGTCGTCGTCGCGCTGGTGGTCCTCGGCGAGTATGCGGCGCAATCGGCGCCGCATCCGCCGCCGGGCCACGGGGATCTCGGCGAGGGGCAGCCCGGTGAACTCGGCCACCTCGGTCACGCGGGTCCGGGGGGAGTACAGGTCGATCGCCGCGAGGGTCCGCTCCGGCTCGTCCAGCCCGGCGATGGCGCGGCGCACCCCGCGGTCGCGTTCGGCCGCCAGATGCAGGGCCTCCGGGCTGCGGTGGTCGGCGGAGTCGAGCAGAGCGGGGTCCTCGGGCGCGGTCCGGCGGCGCAGCCGGAGCTGGCGTCTGCACTCGTTGTGCGTGGTGGCGGCCAGCCAGGCCCCCACGTGTTCGGGGTCGCGGATACGCGGCAGGTGGTCGGAGAGCACGCACCACACGGTCTGCTCGACGTCCTCGGCGTCGTGCCACGGGAGGCCATAGGAGCGCACCACCGCCCGCACTCGCAGTGAGAAGCGTCCGATCAGCGCATCCCATGCCCGGCCGTCGCGGCACAGTGCCCGCTTCACCAGGTCGGCCGTCGCGGTCTCCCCGCAGGGCTGGTCACCCACCCGCACCCCCGTTAGACTCTCAGCTCCCGCCTCGCGCGTGGCACCACGCTAGCCGCGAGCACGGGCGGACACGGGGAGAACGCCGGATCCGGCCACCGGAGACCTGGTGCCGTTGGTGCCCATGGGGCACAATGGGCCGAGGAGAAGACCCAGGACGGACAGCTCCTCTACGGGTACGAGGGCGTCGGGGAAGCGCACTCGTTCGTATCAGGAGGTTCGGTGTCCGCACGTGGCGTCTTGTACGTCCACTCCGCGCCCGCGGCGCTGTGCCCACACGTCGAGTGGGCGGTCGCGGGTGTAGTTGGCGTGCCTGTGAAACTCGACTGGGGGGCCCAACCGGCCGCCCCTGGAAACCATCGCGCCGAGCTGAACTGGCAGGGGGCACCGGGTACCTCCGGTGCCATCGCCTCGGCGCTCAACGGCTGGCAGCGCCTGCGCTTCGAGGTGACCGAGGAGGCCACCCCGGGATGCGACGGCGTCCGCTACAGCTACACACCCACACTCGGTATCTTCACCGCGGTCACCAGCGCGTCGGGCGAGGTCCTGGTCCCCGAGGCGCGGCTGCGCAACGCCATGGAACGGGCGGCCGCCCAGGAGGCCGACCTCGCCCAGGAGCTCGACCGCCTCACGGGCCGGGTCTGGGACGAGGAGCTCGAACCGTTCCGCTACGCCGGCGACGGCGCCCCCGTCCGCTGGCTGCACGCGGCCGGCTGACGGCATAGGACATAGCGCGCATCAGGGGGTCCGGCCACGACGAGTGCCGGGCCCTTCGCGTGTGCGGCCTTCGGCGGGCTCACACGCCGTCGGGGTCACCGTGGCCCAGGTGGCGGTCGCGCCCGGTGGGGTCGTGGGGCGGGGTGGCGATGGTGCTGGCCAGCGTGAACAGGAACATGAAGCCGAGCGGGATCAGCGGCCAGAACGGCAGGTAGGTCCGCGAGATCAGGCTGGTCACGGCCCAGATCGCGATGAGGATCACCGACACCGCGGCCAGCCCGCGCCAGGGTTCGAAGCGGTCGCGCCACTCGGGATCGGCGCCGGGGTCGGCCGCCTCGGGGACCGCGGCCGGGACGGGCGCCGGGGGCGGGACCGGGAGGTCGCGGGTCAGGGCCGCGAGGTCGCCCATGGTGGTGGCGTGTACCGCGAGGTCCAGCCGCTCGTGGTACTCGTCCAGCTTGAGCCGACCCTCCTGGAGGGCGCGGGCGAGGCGTTCGGCGCAGGCGTCGCGGTCGGCATCGGACGCGCGCATCTGCTCCGGTGGTACCCGTTCGCCGTCCATGGTCGTCGCTCCCTCCCGCGGTGGCGGGGGACGGTCATCTTCGCGTGCCGGCGTTGTCGTCCGGCCAGATGGCGGCGGCGATCAGGATCGCGGCCCAGATCCCCAGCGGGACCAGCGGCCAGAACGGCATCGCGTCATTGCCCATGATGCTGGTGACGCCCCAGATCCCGGTCATGATCACGGCACCGCCGAGCCACCATCGCCATTCGTCTACCCAGTCCTTCCACGGCGACACCAGCGCGGTGCGGCTCACGGCGGTGAGGGAGGAATCGGGAACGGGGGCGGGCGGGGGAGGTTCGGGGAGGTCGGCGGTGAGGACCCGGAGGTCACCGAGGACAACGGATCGCATGGCGGCGTCGAGTCGGCGTTCGTATTCGGTGAGGTCGAGCCGTCCCTCGGACAGCGCGGTCGCAAGTCGTTCGGCGCAGGCGTCCCGGTCCGCGTCCGAGGCGCGCATACGGCTCTCCGGGACGCGTTCGTCGTCCAACGCCCACCCCCTGCCGCACGATGATGGGTGACCCACGATACGCGTCCGCGGCGTGCGGCAAAAGGCACCTTCCGGGTACGGTCCTGTGGCCGGGTCAGTCCTCGTCGCCGGGCAGGAAGGGCATCGCGATGAGCACCGCGGCCCAGATCCCGAGCGGGATCAGCGGCCAGAACTCCTGCGGCCGGCCATCGGCCACCGAGGTCACGCCCCAGATCCCGACCATGATCACGGCGCCGCCCAGCCAGTGGCGCCACTCGTTGAGCCAGTTCCGCCACCCCGAAGGCGCCTTGCCGGCACCCGTCTCGGCGAGGTCGACCGGTGCCGCGGGGTCCGGCTCCGCAGCGGAGGCGGCGGGCAGATCGGTGGTGAGCGGCACGAGTTCGCCCTGCGTCCGGGCGGACATCGCGGCGTCGAGCCGCAGGTTGTACTCGGCCAGGTCCAGGCGCCCCTCCGACAGGGCCGTGGACAGCCGTGCGGCGACGGCGTCGCGGTCGGCGTCCGATGCGCGCAGGCCCTCCCGCGGGGTCGGATCGGCGGTCATCGGGCCATCCCCCTTCGTCGTGCTGTGCGGTCGTCGACGCTAGGCCGAGCGCCGCGGGACGGCATCCTCCTTGAGAGCGGGACGGCCGTCGTCCTTTCGGACGACGGCCGCCCCGCTGGGGTTCCGGCATGGCCGGAACCGGCCCGCCCTGATGCGCGGCGTCAGCCGATCGGGTGGCCCTCCCGCTCGCGGTGCCAGCTCGCGACGGCGGTGCCGGTGCCGGGGTCGGCGGCGCCGATCACCCCCGTGCCTTCCAGATCACCCCGGTAGTCGAACGGCGTGCCGTCCAGCCGCGACAAGTGGCACCCGGTCTCACGCAGCAGGAGATCGGGCGCCGCCACGTCCCAATCGCGCACCGGCACGTCCTTGACGAGCAGGTGCGCGGCGCCCTCGGCGATCCGGCACAGCTTCAGGGATATCCCGCCGCACTCCAGGTAGCCGCCGTACCCGAAGTGGTCGTAGGCCGCGCGCGCGATCCCGCCCGGCTCCGGCGTGTTGTCGGTGAGCACGCCCGTGCCCGGCGGCGCCGGGGCGACCCGCGGCAGCATCCGGCCGTTGGCGGCGGCGCCCATGCCGTGCACGGCGGTGTAGAGCACGCCGGTTTCGGGCGCGTGGACGGCGGCGGCAAGGGGGCGGGCGTCGACCATCAGCGTCGCCTGCGTCACGTAGCCGGGGAAGCCGTGCGCGTAGCTGGCGGTGCCGTCCAGGGGATCGATCAGCCAGTACCGGTCGGGCCGCCGCCCGCCGGCCGCCGGTCCGGGGTCCTCCTCGCTGATCACCGGCGTCGAAGGGGAGATCCGGCGCAGCCGGGCGGACAGGGCGTCGTGTGCGCGGGTGTCGGCTCCGGCTTTGAACTGGCCGTCGTGCCACCGGCCGGCGGTGGCGGCGGGGTCGGAGCGCCATTGGCGCAGTAGAGCGCCGACCTCCGCCACCGCCTCCGCCAACGCGTCGACGAGGGAGGCCGGGGGCGGCGCGTGCGGGCCGCGGCGGGCGCTCACCGGGCGGCCCGCGCAACGGGGGCCGCGGCGGCCGACGTCGGCCGGCCGGGGGTGATCCCGTACCCGGCGAAGCCCGCCTCGTCGATGAACTCGTCGGCCCAGTGCCGGACCATGACGACCCCTTCGCGCCACTCGTCGGCCAGCCGCGGGCCGCCCTCGATGGCCTGCCGCAGCAGCCCGGCGACCTCGTCGACCCCGGCCGCGGCGGTGAGGGGCGCCGTGGACGAGAAGCGCGGGTTGATCTCGAAGATGCGCGGCTCGCCGTCGGCGTCGAGGGCGAGCTGGACGTTGAACGGGCCGTCGGCGCGCAGTTCGCGCTGCACCGCCCGGCACACCTCGGCCACGCGGGCGTGGCGGCGGGTGACGGCGAACCTGGTGACACCGTCCTTCAAGATGACCTCCTTGGGCACGACCGACTGGACCGCGCCGTCACGCCACACGACGACCGACACGGTGAACTCCGTTCCCCCGACCCGCTGCTGGACCAGCAGGTCACCGGGGGCGCAGGGGCTTTCGGCGATCAGCCGGGACAGCTCCCCGGCCGACTCCGCGACCGCGACCCCTCGTCCGCCGCGGCCCCTGCGCGGCTTGACGACCACCGGGAACGGGGGGTCGCCCGTCCACTCCTCGGCCGTCCGGGTGGCCGGGACGGGGATCCCGGCCTCGGCCAGGCGGCGCATGAGCACGTATTTGTCCAGGCACGTGGCGACGAATGCGGGCCGCGGCAGCAGCACCGCGATGCCGTCGTCGGCGAGCCGGCCCGCGGCCGGCAGCTCCTCGTCGACCAATGGGACCAGCGCGGCGGCGTTCTCCCTCCGGCAGATGTCGCGGATCTCGGGGAGGAAGTCGTCGCTGTCGCCGGGCGGCACCAGATGGCTGCGGTCGGCGAGGTAGAGGCCGGGGGCCGCGGGGTCGATGTCGGTCGCGACGACCCGGTAGCCCCGGCGGCGCAGCCGCATGATCGTCCCGGCGGTCGGGGCCGAGCCGGCGGTGGTGATCACGACGGTGGGCGGATGCGGATCGGTGAGCTGTTGGGCGGGCACCGGTGGACCTTTCCGCTTGCGGTGGATGGTGCGGAGACCGGCTCGGGTCTGCGTGCATGCCAGCGGGCCCGGACGGCGGGGACGGCTCCTTCCCGGTGGGGGACGCGGGTCGTCTCGAGCCTAAACCGCAGATCAGCGCCGCGCTCGACGATGGCCGCATCCGGATCCGGGGACAACCGGACAGGGGTGCGTCGCGTGCGCGCACGCCGCCCCGCTCGGGTTCCGGCGTGCCCGGCCCCGCTGCCACCGCCACGTCCGCGAAAGGTCAGAGCGGGCCGAGGCGATCGGCGAGGAAGGCCTCGGCGGCCTCGGGGCCGGTGTAGTGGTGCGCGTCGATGCCCAGCGCCTTGGCCGCGAGGATGTTCTCCTCGCGGTCGTCGAGGAAGATGGTGTGCCCCGGCTCGGCGCCCAGTTCGCCCAGCACGCGGGTGTAGATCTCCGGGTCGGGTTTGCACAGGGCCAGGTCGGAGCTGAAGAACAGCCGGTCGAAGCCGGCGAGCGCGGGGGAGCGGCGCAGGGCGTGCGCCATGTCGGCGGAGGCGTTGGACAGCAGGGCGAGCCGCGCCCCGCGGGCCGCCAGCCGCTCCAGGAGCCGCACGCTCCGGTCGCGCACGTGCAGCCACGAGGCGACGTCGGCCGCCCACAGCTGCTGGCGCCGGATGGTGTCCCAGTCGGCGCCGGCGTGCCGGGCGACGTTGTCCCAGTAGACCGCGGCGGTGTCCCCCCGGTCGTAGCCGCGGCGCCCCGCCCAGTAGGCGGCCCAGAACGCGGCCGGGTCCACGCCCGCCAGCCGCTCCAGGTTCGCCCGCGACTCCGCGGGCTGCGGCAGCGAGATGACCTCGCCGTAGTCGAAGAGGATCGTCGGGGTGCCGGCAGTGCGACCCATGTGCGTCGGTCCCTCTCGCGTAGTGGTGGTTCCCGCTCGTCCCGCGCGGCTCGGTGCGCGCCCCGTCGTCCCGCGGGCCCCGCAGGGCTCGCAGAGGGCCCGCCCCGGGACGGAGCGGGCCCTGTTCCGCTGCCGGGAGCCTACTTCTGCTCGTACACCGGGGTAATGACCGCCCGGCCGATGGCGTGGGAGAAGAGGTTGAACCCGAGGAACGCCGGGCTCGCGGCGTCGCCGATTCCCAGGGTGGCGACGTCCAGCGCGTGCACCGCGAACATGTAGCGGTGCGGACCGTGGCCGGGCGGCGGGGCCGCGCCGACGTAGCGCTTGTCCCCGGCGTCGTTGCGCAGGGTGACCGCTCCCTCGGGCAGGCCCGTGCCCGACCCGTCGCCGGCCCCGGCCGGCAGCTCGGTCACCGACGCCGGGATGTCGAAGACCGCCCAGTGCCAGAAGCCGCTGGCCGTGGGGGCGTCGGGGTCGAAGCAGGTGACGGCGAAGCTGCGGGTGCCCTCGGGGAAGCCGCTCCACGCCAGGTGCGGCGAGACGTCCTGACCGCCGGCGCCCATCAGGCCGCTGACCTGGGCCGGCGCCAGGGTCCGGCCGTCGGCGACGTCGTCGCTGGTCACCGTGAACGATGCGACGTCGGGCAGGAAATCGTAGGGAGATGGCGACTGGGCCACGCGGGTCCTCCAGGTTCGAATCGTCCGGTCAGGCGTCCCTGACCCTTTCTACCCCCGGATCATGGCAGGAGGCGGGCAGCCGGGGCCACCGGGTGTCAGCGGGTGTCGACGACCCGGAACGCCTCCGCCAGCCTCCCCTCGGCCAGCCCGCCCTTGGCGGCGTTGGCGGCGAGCCAGCCGCGGACGGACGGCTCGATCTCCGCGATGTCGGGGATCTGGCTGGCGTGCGCGGCCAGCGCGGCGAACTTGCGGTCGATCACGTCGGTGACGTCGGAGAAGCGGTCGGGGGCCGCCGGGTGCATGACCCACACCTCGGGCACGCTCCAGGGCCGCAGCCCCTCGTTTGCGAGGAGGGCGGGGTGCGCGTGCGGGTTGCGCGCGTCGGGGTAGACGGCGTTGATCCCGGCCTCGCCCGTGGCGAGGTGGTCGGGGTGGCTCGCGGCGATCGTCGCCCAGTCGCGCTCGGGGCTGGGGATGATCACCCGCTGGGGGCGCACCTGGCGGATGACCCGGGCGATGTCGCGCCGCAGCGCCATGTCGGGCAGGACCTCGCCGTCGGGGCGGCCCAGGAACCGGACGTCGCTCACGCCGACCGCGGCGGCGGCCTTGCGCTGCTCACCGCGCCGGATGTCGGCCATCTCCTCCGTGCTCACGACCCGGTCGTCACCGCCGGCCTCACCGTCGGTGACCAGCAGATAGGTGACCTCGATCCCGGCGTCGGTCCACAGCGCGACCGTCCCCGAACACCCGAAGTCGACGTCGTCGGGGTGGGCCATGACCACGAGCGCGCGCTCGGTCCCGTCGTCGTCCGGCATGTGCGGCTCCTCTTTTCATTCGCGGGACGGCCCGCGCGGCCGTTCCTTCGTACATCTCCAGCGTGCCCGGGGTCCCGGAGATTCCGGCCGTTTCCGGCCGCGTGGCGGCGCCCCGCCTTACGCGCGCGACCTCCGGTGCGCGGCGACGCGCGAGCGGGTCGCGCACCGCTGGGAGCAGTACCGCCGGGGGCTCCCGCTGCCGGTGTCGACGAACACGCGCTCGCAGCCCGCGGCCGCGCACACCCCGCCCGGGGGCCGCTGGCGGTCGGTCAGGACCAGCGAGAGGGTCAGGCAGGCGGAGGTCAGGAACCACTCGCCGAGCGGGGCGTCATCGTGGCCGTCCACGTGCACGTGCCAGTGGGTGGTGCCACCGTGGCTGGTCAGCCGCGGCGGGTGGGCGCTACGGGCCAGCAGGGTGTTCAGGGAGTCGGCGGCGGCGCCGGTATCGGGGGCGGTGAAAACGGCGCGCAGCCGCAGCGCGGCGGCGCGCATCGCCGCCACGTCGGCGGATGACACGTCCAGCGGGTCGGTCTCCCCGTGGGCGCGCAGGACCGCGTCGACGGCCGCGGCGTCGGCGTCGTCGCGGCTCAGCAGGTTGACGAGGTCGGTGGTGCGCCGGGCGAGCCCGCGGACCGCGTGCCCGATGATCGCGTTGGGCATCGGCATTCCGTCAATGTAACGTCTCTAGAGCACAAGGACGTTACCCGGCTAGCGTCGCGCCGTGAGCGGGAGATACGGGCTGCGGTCGCGCGACAGCGGGGAACCGGACGCGAAGCGCCGGGACCGGCGGCCGCGGGCGGTGGGAGCGGGGTACCTCGCAGGGGCCGCTGCGGCGCGGACCGGCGACGAGATGTCGGGACCGGCGCTGCTGCTCCTCGGGGTGGCGGCCACCGGATCGGCGACGGCGGGGGCGGCGCTGCTGGCGGGCCTGACGGTGTCGGCCGCGGCCGGCGGGCCGGTGATCGGCGTGCTGCTCGACCGCAGCGCCCGGCCGGGTCGGCTGCTCGCCGGCGCGCTCGCGGCCTACGCCGCGGGGATCGCGGCGTGCGCGGGCCTGCTGGGCCGCGCGCCCCTCCCGGTGGTCGTCGCGGTGGCCGTGGCAACGGGCGTGCTCGGACCGGTGCTGTCGGCGGGCTGGACGGCGCAGCTGCCGCGGGTCGTCCCGCCGGGGGCATCGGCACGCGCCACGGCCCTGGACGCCATGACCTTCAGCGCCGCCGGGCTGGTGGGCCCCGCCCTGGCCGGGCTCCTGGCATCGGCCGCCGGAGCGGGGGCGGGCGTCGCCGCCGCTGCGGCCCTGATCACCCTCGCCCTGCCGGCCGCCTGGGCACTGCCGGCCGCCGGCGCGTCGGCGGCCACGGATCCGCCGAGGGCACCGGCGGGGGACGGCCGGCGGCTGCGGGGCGCCGATGTGGTCGCGGGTGTGCGGGTCATCGCCGGCAATCCGGCGTTGCTGCGCGCCACGGTCGTGTCGTCGGTGTCCCTTGCGGCCGGAGGGATGCTCGTGGTGTGCACCCCTGCTCTGGGCGCCCGGCTGCTCGGTGGCGCGGAGAACGGGGTGCTGCTGCTGTCGCTCATGGCGCTGTGCGCGCTGGGCGCCAACGCCCTGCTCGCCCGTCGTCCCCCGGCGGTGCGACCCGACACCGTTCTCGTGGTGTGCGTCCTCGCCCAGGCCGCGGGGGTGGCCGTGGTCGCGGCGGCACCCAATACGGCGGTGCTGGTGGTCGCGGTGGCGGTCATCGGCGCGGCGGAGGGGCCGCAGCTCACGTCCCTGTTCGCGATCCGCCACCGCGAAGCGCCGGACCGGCTGCGCGCCCAGGTCTTCACGACGGGCGCCAGCCTGAAGATCACCGCCTTCGCGGCCGGTTCCGCCGTGGCGGGCCCGCTCGCCGACCTCTCCCCGGCCCTGTGCCTGGCCACCGCCGCCGCGGTGCACCTGGTCGCTGCGGGGCTCGATGTTGTTCTCGGCGCCCGCGGGGCGTGATGCGGCCGTGCGCCGGGCGGTTCCGGGCAGTCGGATCCGCGGTCCCCGGCGCGGTCTCAGACGGCCGGGGTCGCGGCGATGTGGGCCCAGGTCTGGGTGAACCAGAGGTCGCCGTCGACGCTGTGCGGGCGCAGGCCCGTCGGGGCGCCGCCCACCAGCTCGCGGGCGAGGATGCGCTCGATCTGCTGGGCCGTGTCCTCGGGCGTCCCCGCCTGCCGCAGCCACGGACGCACCGGGCGCGGGACGTCGAACACCTCCGACCGGGCGACGTCGGCGCCCGCCGCCCGCAGCAGGTCGTGGATCGCGCCGACGCGGAGCATGGTGCCGTGCGAGGGGTCGCGCAGCCGCTCGAAGCGGTCGGGGTCGCCCGCGAGCCCGTCGGGCACGACCATGTCGGCGAGCACCACCCGGCCGCCCGGGCGGCAGACCCGCACCAGCTCGGCGACCACCGCGCCCGGCGAGGCGACGTGGTGCAGGGAGAACCGGGAGACGGCGAGGGAGAACGAGTCGTCCAGGAAGGGCAGGTCGACGGCGTCACCGCGCTGGAAGACGACATTGCCGGCCCCCTCGGCGTCGGCCGCGGCCTTTCCGGTGCGCAGCATCTCCGGGGTGGTGTCGAGTGCCGTCACCTGCCGCACGCGCCGGGCCAGGCGGCGCGCCACCAGGCCGGTCCCGCAGGCGGAGTCGAGGCACACGTCGTCGGCGAGGGGCGCGGCGAAGTCGGCCAGGCGGTCCAGGTGGACGGTGAAGGCGGTGTTGAGCCGGGCGTCCTCGAACGACGCGGCCTGCCGCGCGAATTCCCGTTCCACGACCTCGCGCATGGCCCCCGCCTCCGACGCCGACATCGCCCCGCCTTCCCTCCGCCGCCCCTGCGGCCCCGGGCCCCTCGGGCCCCGGTGGCACCGCACTGTACCGGACCGCCACACACCCGTTCACCGCGGCGGTACGACGGGCGGGCGCCTCTGTGCGGCACCGTTCCCCGAATGGGCGCGCCGGACCGGGTGTTCTCATGGGCCACGGCCCGAGGGCCCGCAGACGCCGCCGCGGGCGCACGGCGAGGGTGGACCCCACCGTGGGATCATCGCGGGCGAACACGCCGATGCGCACCGGCCCCCGGACCCTCGGGCCCGCACCGATCGGCCCCCTCCCACGCCAGAGACGAGGCGTTCCGTTGACCGACTCCACCGGCGAACACGGCTCCGTCCGCGCCGGCGCCGCCGCCGTCGCGGCCGTCCAAGGCTTCGCCGACGCCATCGTGGCCGACGGCGCCGAGGACGTGCCCGCCACCGTGCGTCACCTCGCAGGGGTCCTGCGCGCCCTGGTGCCCGCCGTC
>NZ_JBHSBH010000015.1:317976-439110 GCF_042650565.1 Nocardiopsis sediminis | reverse complement strand
CGAGGCCGCCGCTGCCCGGGCCGATGAGATGGACGACGACTGGGCGGACCTCGCCGACTGCCTCGCGGAAGCCGCCGATGCCCTGCGCGATGCCGGGGACGCCGCGGACCGGGCCGCCTCCACCGCCCCCGTCACGGACGAGCACCGCGGCTGAGGTCGCGGGCGGTGGCGATTCCCGCATCGATCGCCCGCTCCCAGGACATGTAGCCCTCGTGCTGGACGAAGACCTCGCAGATGTTGCCCTCGTCGTCCCAGGCCCTCCACTCGTCGCGGAACGCCGCGCGGTCGTGGAGCCAGGCCAGGGGCACGCCGGGGACGTGGACGTAGAGCGCGCCGCCGCCGTCGAGCTCCAGCAGGAACGCGATCATCCCGGCGCCCTCGGCGTCGATCTCGCGGTCCACGCCGCGGACGAGGATGCCGTGGTCGGCGAGCGCCGCCAGGTAGGCGATCAGCGTTTCCCCGCCGTTGACGTCCATGTCGTCGCTGGTGTCCAGGGGACCGATCACGTCCGGTACGCGCCACACCTCCGCCGCGCCGGTGCCGCCGCTGCGCGGCGCCGTGGCGCCGGGGCCGGCCGGGTCCCGGTCCCGGCGGCGCGCCGCGACCTTGGCCAGCCCCGCTTTGACCGCCGCGTTCCAGCCGAGGTGCCCGTCGCCGTCGACGAAGATCTCGATGGGCACGTCGTCGTCACCGTTGCGCAGCCGTTCCATCGGGACGGCCTCGAACTCCAGGAACAGCGACCAGCCGCCCACGATGTCCAGTTCGAAGGCCACGTCCCGCTCGCGTTCGGTATCGGCCAGGTGATCGACCTCGCGCACCTCGACGCCGTGCTCGGCGAGCGCCCGGATGTAGGCGAGCACGGCCGTGCCGCCGTGCTGCGATACCTCGTCGGCCGCGTCGTCCTCCGCGATCACGTCCTCCATGCGCCACACGCGTGTCACCGCCGTGTCCTCCCTCGCGTCGCCGTGGGCGGCCGTCCCGCCGCGCCCCCTACGATGTCCGCCCCGGCCGTCCGGTTCCGGGGCCGGGCGCATCCGGCGGGGATCTGCGGCGCTCACGGGGCACACCTCGGATCTTCCCGGGCGCCGGATGGGCATAGTGCCGCGATTCACCGTGATTCCGGCGAATACATCCGATGACTGCTGTTACATTGGTGCCCGACCGGAGATCGCCCGGTGGGACGGAGGAGATCCGTGGCCGTCACCGACGAAGCCATCCAGAAGCTGAAGCAGATGATCAACAGCGGGCAGCTGCGCCCCGGCGACCGGCTGCCGCGCGAGCCCGAGCTCGCCGCCATGCTCAGCCTGTCCCGCAACTCCCTGCGCGAGGCGGTCAAGGCCCTCAGCCTGATCAACGTGCTCGACGTCCGCCAGGGCGACGGCACCTATGTCACGAGCCTGCACCCGCGGCTGCTCGTCGACGCCATGGCGTTCGTGGTCGACTTCCACCACGACGACTCCGTGCTGCACTTCCTCGAGGTGCGGCGCATCCTCGAACCCGCCGCGACCGCCATGGCCGCCACGCACATGACCGACGACGCCGCCGCGGAGCTCACCAAGGTCCTCGACGCCCTGCCGCCCGACCCCTCGGTCGAGGAGCTCGTGGCCAACGACCAGGAGTTCCACCGCCGCATCGTCGAAGGGTCGGGCAACCCGGTGCTGTCGTCGCTGGTCGAGAGCCTGTCGAGCCGCACCCACCGGGCGCGGATCTGGCGCGGGGTCACCCAGGGCTCGGCGGTCGAGCGCACGCTCGCCGAGCACCGCGCGATCTGCCAGGCGATCTCCCAGCGCCAGCCCGAGGTGGCCCGCTCCTGGGCGACCGTGCACGTGGCCGGGGTGGAGCAGTGGCTGCGGCAGTCGCTGCACGACGACCTCGGCGCCGACCCCGCCGGCGGCCACCGGCCGGCTGTCCCGCCGGCGGGACACTGACCGCCCGCCGGCTCAGCGGCCCCCGAGCCCCGCGGTGGCGATCCCGCTGACCAGGTGCCGGCGGAGCAGGAGCACGAGCGCCACCGTGGGCACCATCGACACCACCGACGCCGCCATGACCAGGCTCCACTGGCTGCCCTGCTGGCTGAAGAACAGGCTCAGCCCCAGCGGGACCGTCCCCTTGTCCTCCACGCTCGTGGTGATCACCAGCGGCCACAGGAAGCTGTTCCAGTAGGTGATGAAGGTGAACACCGCCAGCACCGCGATCGAGGGCCGGGCCAGGGGCAGCAGCACCGACCAGAAGATCCGCAGCCGTCCGGCGCCGTCGATGGTGGCCGCCTGGTCCAGCTCGCGCGGGACGGTCAGCAGGAACTGGCGCAGCATGAACGTGCCGAACGCGGTGAACGCCCACGGCAGGATCAGCGCCTGGTAGCTGTCGACCCAGCCGAAGTTGAGCATGAGCAGGAACATCGGCACCACCAGGACCTCCTGGGGGAGCATGAGCGTCATCAGGTAGGTCAGGAACACGGAGTCGCGCCCGCGCCAGCGCAGCCGGGCGAAGGCGTAGGCGGCCGTGGTCGACGCCACCAGCACCACCGCCGTGCCCAGCCCCGCCACCAGCAGGCCGTTGAGGATGAACCGGTGGAACGGCAGGTAGCTCATGGCGTCGGTGTAGTTGGCCCACCGGATCTGCGACCCCCACAGCGTGGGCGGGCTGGTGAAGACCTCGCCGGCCGGCTTGAGGGAGGTGGCCACCGTGTAGACGAGCGGGAGCATGAACACCCCGGCCACCGTCCACAGCAGCGCGGCCGACACCGCGTGCCGGACGCGTCCCCGCCGCGGTGCGCCGGTGCGGGGGCGGGGCGCGCGCCGTGCGATACCCGGCGGACGGGCCGCGATGAGCTGGTCAGACATCGTAGTTCACCCATTTGCGCTGGGCCGCGAACTGGACGGCGGTGACGATGAAGATGAGCAGGAAGAGGATCCAGCCCGCCGCTGCGGCGGCGCCCAGTGCGTAGGCGGAGAACCCCTGCCGGTAGATGAACAGCACCAGGGTCTCGGTGGCCAGCCCGGGGCCGCCCCCGGTGAGCAGGTAGGGCTGGGCGAATACCTGGAACGTCGTGATGAGCGTCATCGTGGACGCGAAGAATATGGCGGGTGAGATCATCGGCAGGGTGATGTGGCGGAACCGCGCCCACGCCCCCGCGCCGTCGAGGCTCGCGGCCTCGGTGAGCGAGCGGGGGATGTTGTCGATCGCCGCCGAGAACACCAGCATGTTGTAGCCGAACCCCTGCCACACGCTCATGGCCACCAGCGCGGCCATCGCCCAGTTCTCGTCGCCGAGGAAGTTGGGCGCGGTGGCGCCGAAGACCTGGAAGAGGCCGTCGATGGCGCCCTCGGGCTGGTAGATCATCCGCCAGACCAGGACGTTGGCGACGATGGGCGTGATCACCGGGATGAAGAAGATGACCCGCAGGGTCTGGCGCCCGCGCCGCATGGTGGAGATCCACACGGCCAGGCCGAGCGAGACGACGAGGTTCAGCGGCACGTAGAGCGCGGTGAACAGCAGCGTGTTGAGGATGACCCTCTGGAAGCGCATGCTCCCGGCCAGGGCGAGGTAGTTGTCCAGGCCGACCGGTGAGCGCTCGCCGAACCCCGGCCAGTCGTAGAAGCTGATGAACAGCGACATGGCGATGGGGAAGAGCGTGAACAGCGTGAGCCCGATGAGGCCGGGCCCGGCGAACATGCCCGCTGCGGCGAGCTCGCCGCGGGCGCGCCGCCGCGCGCCGGGCGACGGGGGCCGCCTCGGGGGCGGGACGGCGCCGCGGCCGCTGCGGGTCCGGGCCGGTGTGTCCGGCGTGTGCGGTGCCGATGGGCTGTCGCGCATCGGCAGGTGACTCCCGACGGGCATCGGAGCCTCCCGTGTCGGTGTCGGCCCGAAAGGGGACGGGCGGTGATGGGTGGGCCGCGGGCGCCGGTGCGGCCGCGGGAGGGGGTCAGCCGCGTGCGTGCTCGGACTGGACCTGGCGGAGGATGTCGGCGGCCGGGGTGGCGCCGTTGAAGGCGGGCACCCCGTACTGGATGAGGTCGGTGGTGACCTGGGTCCAGTTGGCGGTGGTGCGCAGGGGTTCGGCGGTGGCGGAGGCCGCGCTCAGCGCCGCGCCCGCCCCGGCGGGCGCGTTGTCGAGCCACGCCTGCTGGGCGGCGGTGCGCGCCGGGAAGGCGCGCCCGGAGGCGGCGAGGTCGGTCAGGACGTCCTGGCCGGTGAGGATCTCGATGGCGGCGTAGGCCTGCTCGGGGACCGGGCAGCTGCGGGAGACCCCGAACCCGGACCCCGCGGAGAGGGTGCGGCTGCCGTCGGGCCCCGCGGGCAGGGGGACCATGCCCAGCTCGAAATCGGTCTGGCTGGAGACGTTGAGGATGTCCCACGGGCCGTCGACCACCATGGCGGTGTTGCCGGCGACGAACTGGTTGACCGGGAACAGCGAGTCGTTGCCGGCCAGCGGCGGCGCCACCTGCTGGTCGTGGACCAGCTCGGTGTACCAGGTGACGCCGTCGACGATCGGGGCGGAGTCCAGGGCCAGGGTGCGGTCGGGGGTGACCGGCTGGGCCCCGCTGTAGGTGAGCACGAGCGGGAACATCTGGGTGTCGGAGGGGAAGGCGCTGACGCCGTGGTCGTCGCCTGCGGTCAGCTCGTGGGCCGCGGCCTCGAAGTCGTCGATGGTCCACCCGGGTTCGGGCTCCGGGACGCCGGCCTCGGCGAAGCGGTCCTTGTTGTAGAGCATGATCAGCGGACCGCTGTCATAGGGCAGCGCGTACTGCCGGCCATCGGCCGCCAGGCCCTCAAGGGCGGCGGGCTCGAAGCCGCCGAGGTCGGTGCCCCGCGCCTCGATGAGGTCGTCGATGGGGCGCATCCCCTCCTGGATCGCGCCCAGCCGCAGGCTCTGTGCGCTCACGATGCACGGCGCGGACTCGGCCGCCATGCGGGTGCCGATCTTGGTGAAGTAGTCGTCGAAGGACGTGGTCTCCAGGTTCACCGTGATGTCGGGGCGGGCCTCGGTGACGGCGTCGGCCGCCCGTTGCCAGGCGTCGCGCTCGGCGGTGCCGCCGGACCACATCATCCAGTTGAGGGTGGTGTGGCCCGAGGCGTCGGTGGAGCCGCCCGCCGAGTCGTCGGGGGCGCACCCGGCCGCCGCGGCCAGCGCCAGGGCCAGGCCCAGGGCGGCGGCCGCCGGGCGGCGCGAGGTCGGTGTCATGGTGGTGGTCTCCTCCCGCTCGCGGGTCAGCTCCTGGGCGGGAGCCGCAGGCCGTGCATGCCGCCGTCGACGGCGAGCACGGTGCCGGTGGTGGCGCCCGACAGGGGGCTGGCGAGGTGGCAGATCGCGTGCGCGACCTCGTCGGCGCTCACCAGGCGGCCGGTGGGCTGGCGGGCGTTGAGCCGGGCGCGTTCGGCCCGGGGGTCGGGGGCGGCGGCGAGCAGCCGCCCCACCCACGGGGTGTCGGCGGTCCCGGGGTTCACGCAGTTGACCCGGATGCCCTGGGGCAGGTGGTCGGCGGCCATGGCCAGGGTGAGCGCCTGCACGGCGCCCTTGGAGGCGGAGTACAGGGCGCGGGCGGGCAGCCCGGCCCACGCGGCGATGGAGCAGGTGTTGACCACGGCGGCGTGGTCGGAGGCGGTCAGGTGGGGCAGGGCCGCGCGCGCGACCCGGACCATGCCCACCACGTTGACGTCGAGGACGTGGTGCCACTCGCTGTCGGTGTTGTCGGCGATGGTGCCCTGGGCGCCGATGCCCGCGTTGTTGATCAGGATGTCCAGGCCGCCGAAGGCTCCGGCGACGCGGGCGACGGCGTCGGCGACGGAGGCGTCGTCGGTGACGTCGGCCTCGACGGCCAGGTGCGGCGCGCCCACACCGGCGACGTCGCGGTCCAGGACCGCGGTGCGGGCGCCGCGGTCGGCGAGCAGGGCGGCGGTCGCGGCGCCGATGCCGGAGCCGCCGCCGGTGACGAGGGCGGTGAGCCCGTCGAATTCGCCCATCAGGGGTGCTCCTTCGCGGCTGCCGTGGCGGAGGGGGCGGGGGCGCCGGGCGCGGGAGCCCAGGCGGGGCCGTGCGGGTAGGCGAACTCGCGCAGCGCGGAGTCGGTCATCTGCGCGGAGAAGCCGGGCATCAGGGGGGCGGTGTAGGAGCCGCCGCGCACGGTCGCGGGGTCGAGGAAGTTCTCGTGCAGGTGGTCGACGTATTCGATGACGCGGTCGCCGATGTCGGCGGAGACCGCGGCGTAGTCGAACAGGGACAGGTGCCGGACGAGTTCGCACAGCCCCACGCCCCCGGCGTGCGGGCAGACGGGCACGCCGAACTTGGCGGCGAGCAGCAGGATCGCGATGTTCTCGTTGACGCCGGCCACGCGGGCGGCGTCGATCTGGAGGACGTCGAGCGCGCCCGCCTGGAGCATCTGCTTGAAGACGACCCGGTTGGGCACGTGCTCGCCGGTGGCGACCTTGACCGGGGCCACCGAGCGGCGGATGGCGGCGTGCCCCAGGACGTCGTCGGGGCTGGTGGGCTCCTCGACCCACCACGGGTCGAACGGGGCGAGCGCGTTGATCCACTCGACGGCGGTGCCGACGTCCCAGCGCTGGTTGGCGTCGACGGCCACCCGGATTTCCGGGCCGACGGCCTCGCGGACCAGCCGCATGCGCCGGACGTCGTGGTCGAGGTCGGCGCCCACCTTCAGCTTGATCTGGGTGAAGCCGTCGGCGACCGCCGCGCGGGAGAGCCGCACGAGCTTGTCGTCGGAGTAGCCCAGCCAGCCGGGGGTGGTGGTGTAGGCGGGGTAGCCCTCGGCGAGCAGGCGGTCGATGCGCTGCGCGCGGCCGGGCTCGGCGCGGCGCAGCAGCTCCAGGGCCTCCTCGGGGGTGAGGGCGTCGGTGAGGTAGCGGAAGTCGACCAGCGCGACCAGCTCCTCGGGGCTCATCCGGGCGAGCAGCCGCCACAGGGGGAGCCCCGCGCGCTTGGCCTTGAGGTCCCATAGGGCGTTGACGGCGGCGGAGACCGCCATGTGCATGACGCCTTTCTCGGGCCCCAGCCAGCGCAGCTGGGAGTCGTGCACGAGCGAGCGCCAGGTGGCGCCCATGTCGCCGAGCACGGAGTCGAGGTCACGGCCCAGCAGGTGCGGGCCGAGCAGGTCGATGGCGGCGACCTGGACGTCGTTGCCGCGGCCGATGGTGAACGCGAAGCCGTGGCCGGTGTGGCCGTCGCCGGCGTCGGTGCCGATCACGAGGTAGGCGGCGGAGTAGTCGGGGTCGGGGTTCATGGCGTCGGAGCCGTCGAGCGTGCGCGAGGTGGGGAAGCGGACGTCGGTGGTGGTGAAGGAGGTGATACGGGCCATCAGGCCGCGCCGATCTCTTGGCGTTGGCGGCCCAGGCCGTCGATCTCGCATTCGACGATGTCGCCCGGGCGCAGGTAGGGCTTGGGGTCGGCCATGCCCAGCGCCACGCCTTCGGGGGTGCCGGTGTTGATGACGTCGCCGGGCTCCAGGACCATGAACTGGCTGAGGTAGTGCACGATCTCGCCGACCCCGAAGATCATGTCGGCGGTGCTGGAGTCCTGCCGCTTCTCGCCGTTGACCCACAGGCGGATGCCGAGGGCGCCGGGGTCGGGCACGGAGTCGGCGGTGACGAGCCAGGGGCCCATGGGGTTGAAGGTCTCGCAGTTCTTGCCCTTGTCCCACTGGCCGCCGCGCTCGAGCTGGAAGGCGCGCTCGGAGACGTCGTGGCAGACGACGTAGCCGGCGACCCGGGTCAGGGCGTCTTCGGGACCGTCGGTGTAGCGGGCGGTGGCGCCGATGACCACGCCCAGCTCGACTTCGTAGTCGGTCTTGGTGCTGCCGCGCGGGACCAGCACGGGGTCGTCGGGGCCGACGACCGTGGAGGCCGCCTTCATGAAGATGATGGGCTCGTCGGGCACGGGCGCGCCGGTCTCGGCGGCGTGGCGGCGGTAGTTCAGCCCGATGCAGACGATCTTTCCGGGGCGCGGGACCGGGGCGCCGATACGGGTGGTGCCGGGCTCCGCCGCCAGCACGGGCAGGCGGCCCTGGTCGACGGCGGCGCGGGCGAGGCCGATCTCCTCGGGGGTCACGGGGACGGCCGGGAGGACCCCGCCGAGGTCGAGCAGGGTTCCGTCGTCGGTGCGGACGGCGGGCCGTTCGTGCCCGAGGGGGCCGACGTGCAGCAGCTTCATGAACGCTCCAGACATCCGATGTTAAGCGTGGGCAAGGTAACAGACATCCGATGAAACGCGCAATGGTCGCCGGTGAATCGATGTGGACGATCCATCGGTTCGCCAACAACGGGCCGTGGATCAGCGGTTATCCACATATTCGCTGAGGGGGTCGCGGTCTCGCGATCATTGACGTCGCGGCGGGAACATCGTATGTTTCACGGTGTCCTGCGTCACTCCCTGACCGGCGCTGCGGCTCCGGTCCGCGACGCGCGACCCGGCCGCCCCGCCGCCACCGGGCGGCGGCGCCCCCGACCGTGAGGAAGACACCCCATGGCGATGTTCACGACCGACCCCACGCGCCAGGCGGAGTTCGCGCGATTCGCCCGCGAGGTCCCCTCCTGGTACCGCGACGCGAAGTTCGGGATCTTCGTGCACTGGGGCGCCTACTCCGTGCCCGCGTGGGCCGAGCCGATCGGCGAGCTCGGCACCATCGACCGCCCCACCTGGTTCCGGCACAACCCCTACGCCGAGTGGTACGCCAACACCGTCCGCATCGACGGCAGCCCCGCGCAGGAGCACCAGCGGCAGGCACACGGCGGCGCCCCCTACGACGACTTCCTCGACCAGTGGGGCGCCGAGGAGTTCGACCCCGACGCCATGGTCGCCCTCTTCGCCCGCACCGGCGCCCGCTACGTCGTCCCCACCTCCAAGCACCACGACGGCATCGCCCTGTGGGACGCCCCCGGCACCGGCACCCGCAACACCGTGCACCGCGGCCCCCGCCGCGACCTCATCGGCGAGTTCGAGCAGGCGTCGCGCCGGGCCGGCCTGCGCTTCGGCGTCTACTACTCCGGCGGCCTGGACTGGAACTTCAGCGACCACCCGCCGATCACCGACGACCACTTCCAGAGCCGGCGCCCGCTGGGCGAGGACTACAACGCCTTCGCCTACGCCCACGTCAAGGACCTCATCGACCGCTACCGCCCCGACGTGCTGTGGAACGACATCGAGTGGCCCGACTCCGGCAAGCGCGAAGGCCCGGGCGGCCTGGTCGAGCTGTTCGACCACTACTACGCCACCGTCCCGCACGGCGTCGTCAACGACCGGTGGGGGCTGACCCACTGGGACTTCCGCACCAGCGAGTACCAGCAGGGCACCGAATCCGAGAACTCCGGGATGTGGGAGAACACCCGCGGCATCGGCTTCTCCTTCGGCTACAACCGGGTCGAGGACGAACGCCACTACCTCGACGGCCCCGGCGTGCTGCGCCACCTGGTCGACGTCGTCTCGCGCGGCGGCAACCTGCTGCTCAACGTCGGTCCCGACTCCGCCGGGCGGCTGCCCGCGCAGCAGAGGGCGGCGCTCGAGGCGGTCGCCGAATGGACCGCGCTCAACGGCGGAGCGGTCTTCGACAGCACCGTGCTCGACCCCGCCATCGGCGCGCCCGGCGCCGATCCGTGGGTGCGCTGGACCCGCACCGGCGGCCACGCCAACGCCTTCGTCGACGCCGCGGGCACCGTCGCCCTGGCCGGCGACCCCGGCGCCTTCGACCTCTCCGCCGCCCGGACCCCCGGCGGCGCCCCGGTCCCGGCGCGCGGCGAGGACGGCCGCATCGTCGTCGACCTGCCCGCCGCCGCGGTCCCCGGCCCCTCCGTGGTCGTGCTCCCCCTGGCGGGCCGGTGACCCGCGGCCGCAGCCCCCGGTGTCCGCAGCGCGACGAGGAGGCCCCCGCATGACCGGCCACGACCGGCCCCCCGCGGCCGCCCGTCCGCTGGGCCGCGGCGGGCTGCGGGTGGGCCCCTACTCCTTCGGCGGTGCCCAGCTCGGCAACCTCGGCCGCCCGGTCCCCGACCACGAGTGGACCGGCGCCGTCCTCGCGGCCTGGGCCGGCGGGGCGCGCTACTTCGACGTCGCCCCCCACTACGGCCTGGGGCTGGCCGAGCGCCGGCTCGGCGCCGCCCTGGCCGGCCTGCCCGCGGCCGACGGCGCCATCGTCTCGACCAAGGTCGGCCGGCTGCTCGCCCCCGGCCCGGGAACGGGCACCGACCCCGAGGGCTTCGCCGTCCCCGACACCGCCGTGCGCGTCCACGACTTCAGCCGCGACGGCGTTCTGCGCTCCCTCGAGGCGAGCCTGGAGCGCCTGGGCCGCGACAGCGTCGACATCCTCTTCGTCCACGACCCCGACCACCACTACCGCGAGGCCATGGAGGGCGCGTTCCCCGCGCTGGAGGAGCTGCGCTCCCAAGGCGTCATCCGCTCCTACGGGGCGGGCATGAACCAGTCGGAGATGCTCACCCGGTTCGTCCGCGGCACCGACCTCGACGTCGTCCTGCTCGCCGGCCGCTACACCCTGCTCGAACAGGGGGCCCTCGACGACCTGCTGCCCGAATGCGCCCGCCGCGGGGTCTCGGTCGTGGCCGGGGGCGCGTTCAACTCCGGGCTCCTGGCCACCGAGCACCCCGCGCCCGGCGCCGCCTACAACTACGCGCCCGCGCCCGAGGAGCTGGTCCGGCGCGCCCGCGCCATCGCCGCCGTGTGCGAGCGCCACGGCACCACCCTGCCCGCCGCCGCGGCCCGGTTCCCGCTCGGCCACCCGGCCGTCGCAACGGTCTGCCTGGGCTCCTACTCCGCCGGGCAGGCCGCCCGCAACGCCGCGCTCTTCGCCGACCCCGTCCCCGGCGACCTGTGGGCCGACCTCGCCGGCTCCGGGCTCCTGCGCGCCGACGCCCCATGGCCCGGCCCCGCCGGCCCGGGCGAAGTCCCCGGCCCCGACACCGCCGCCCAGGAAGGACACCCCGCCTGATGCGCGTCGCCCTGCACTCCCTGCTGCGCGAAGGCCAAGAGGACGGATACGAGTCCGCCCACCGGCGCATCCCCGACGACCTCGATGCCGCCTTCCGCCGGGTGGGGATCCACGACTGGACCATCTGGCGCAGCGGCCGCCACCTGTTCCACGTGGTCGACTGCGACGACTTCGCCGCCGCGATGGACGCCCTCGACTCCGACCCCGCCAACCTCCGCTGGCAGGCGTTCATCAGCCGCTACGTCGACCACTTCGTCACCGTGGACGACGGCGGCACCGCCCTGCCCGAGGTATGGCGGCTGCGCCGCCAGCGGGGGGAGGGTACGTGAGCGTGATCGACGCCCACCAGCACTTCTGGCGACTGTCTCCGGGGCGCTACACCTGGCTGGGGCCCGGCGACGCCCCGATCGCCCGGAGCTGGGACGAGCACGACCTCGCCCCGCTGATCGAGGGCACCGGTGTGACCCGCACCGTCCTGGTGCAGGCCGAGAACTCCCGCGCCGACACCGACGACATGCTCGCGGCCTGCGACCGCTGGCCCGTCGCCGCGGCGGTCGTCGGCTGGGTCCCCCTGGAACGCCCGGCCGAGGCGGCGGCGGAGCTGGAACGGCGCACCGCCGACCCCCGCTTCGTCGGCGTCCGCCACCTCAACCACAACGAGCCCGACCCCGACTGGCTCGTGCGGCCCGATGTGGCCGAGAGCCTGCGGCTGCTGCCGCCGCACGGCCTGACCTTCGACATCGTCGCCATCGGCGAACGCGACCTCGCCCACGTGGCCGCCCTCGCCGACCTGCTGCCGGATCTCACCATCGTCGTCGACCACCTGGGCGCACCGCCGATCGCTGGCGGCGACCCGGGCCCCTGGGCGGCGGCCCTGGCCGAGGCCGCCGCCCGGCCCAACGTCGTCGCCAAGGTCTCCGGGCTGGGGACGCTCACCGGCACCCCCGACTGGACCGCGGAAGCGCTGCGGCCCTTCACCGACCACGCTCTGCGCGCCTTCGGCGCCGGGCGGCTGATGTTCGGCGGCGACTGGCCCGTGTGCGAGCTCGCCGGCGGCTACCGCCGCGTCCGCGCGGCCATCGACGCCTGCACCGCCGACTGGCCCCCCGCCGACCGCGCCCGCCTGTTCTCCGGCACCGCAACGGAGGTCTACGGCCTGGCCGGGCTCCTGGGGGAGACCGGGCAGGGCCTGCCTCAGGGCCGGTAGGACTCTGTGATCGACCGTCGTGACCGGATTGGCTAAATTGGTCACGACACCGATCCGGGGAGCGCGATGACCGCCGATGCCTTCCGCGACCATCGCGACCTCGCCCTGCCGGGCGGCCCGCTCCGGGTCTACGAGGCCGGCCCCGCCGCGGGGCGCCCGGTCGTGCTGCTGCACGGCGCGATGCTCGACACCGCCCCCTTCACCTGGCGGCACCTCATGCCGGTCCTTGCCCGCGACCACCGGGTCATCGCGCCCGACCTGCCCCGCCACGGGGGCTCGCGCCCCTGGAGCGGCACCCTGGACCAGGCGCGGCTGTCCGCCGTCCTGACCGGGCTGCTTGACCGCCTGGAGGTGGAGCGCGCCGACCTTGTCGGGCTCTCGATGGGCGGTGGCCTGGCGATCGGCCACGCACTCGACCACCCCGAGCGGGTGCGCTCGGTCGTCGCCTCGGCCCCGGGCGGGGTCGAGGCGCGGCGGCCGGCGCAGTTCGCCACCTGGCTCGTGTCGCGGTCGGACGCCCTGCTGCGCTGGTCGGCGGCCTGGGTTGCGGCGTCGCCCGCGCTGCTGCGCCGGTCCATGGAGCGCAGCCTGGCCGCGGGCGCCCGGACCCCCGATTTCGCCGGCCTGATGGCGCTCGCCGGGGCCGAGGCGCGGCTCCAGGGGGAGCACCGCCAACGGGTGCTGGACGACTGGCAGATCGTGGCCTACGGGCCGCGGCGGATGCGGTTCGACCTGTCCCCGCGGCTGCCGGAGCTGGTCCCGCCCTCGCTGTGGCTCCACGGCGAACACGACCACCTCGTCCCCGCCGAGGCCGTGCGCCGCGCCGCCGCGGCGGCACCCGGGGGCCGGTTCGTGCCGATCGCGGGCGCGGGCCACCTGGCCCCTCTCGACCGGCCCGGCCGGTTCGCGGAGCTGGTCACCGCCTTCCTCGCCGACGCGGCGGGCTGAGGCGGGAAGCCCCGGGGGCGTCAGTCCGATGCCGGGGGCGTCGCCGTGCGGACCAGGAGCTCCGTCAGGCGGGACACGCTGTCGGCGCCGTGGCCCGCGTCGATCCCCCGCCGTGCCACCGCCGTGGCGGCGCTGATCACCCCGTCGTCCAGCCCTCGGGCCCGGGTGGCGTGCACGACGTGCTCCATCCCCGCGGTGATGGACCGCAGGCTCGACACCTCGTCGGGGTGCTCGCCGGAGTCCACGTTGGCGGCGATGCCGTCGATGGTCCCGGGGAGCAGCTCGTGGATCCCCTTGGCGAAGGGGGCCAGCTCCCGCGCGGGGATCCCCTCGGCCGCCGCGAGGGCGAAGCCGTGCGTGAGGCCGCTCACCGCGGTCCAGAACATGTCGAGCAGGGCCACGTCGAAGGCCGCGGCGCGGCCGGGGTCGGCGCCGAGGTGGACGTGGCGCGGGCCGATGGCGGCCAGCGTCGCCCGATGCGCCTCGTAGAGCTTCTCCTCTCCGCTGTAGAGGACCTGGGCGGCGGGGCCGCCGATCGTCGTGGTGGGCGTCATGATCGACCCGTCGAGGTAGCCGATGCCCCGCTCGGCCGCCCACGCCGCCATCTCCCGCGCCCTGCCGGGGGAGTCCGCCGTCAGGCTGACCAGGGCGCGGCCGGCGAGGGCGCCGGCGGCGGGGTCGACGATGGCGTGGACCGCGTCGTAGTCGATCACGCACACGATCACCAGGGGGCTCGCGGCCGCCGCTTCGGTGGCGCTCGCCGCGTGCCGCGCGCCCCGCTCCACCAGCGGACCGGCCTTGCCGGGGGAGCGGTTCCACACGGTGGTGGGGTGGCCCGCCGCCAGGAAGGCGCCGGCCAGCGCGGCGCCCATGGGGCCCAGGCCGAGGACCGTGACCGGCCGGCCGGCGGCGCCCTCGGTGTGGTCGTCGCCGGGGTGTTCGTGGAGGTCGTCGGGGGTGCTGTGGTCGTGTCGTCCGTCCGTCATGGCCCATAAGCTAGAGCTTCACGTCGACGTCAGAGTCAACGTCCTGTGTCGGAGGTCACATGCGCATCGGAGAGCTGGCCGGGCGGACCGGAGTCAGTGAGCGGGCGCTCCGCTACTACGAGGAACAGGGGCTGCTCCACCCGGCGCGGCGGCCCAGCGGCTACCGCGAGTACGCGGAGTCCGACGTCGCCACCGTCCGCCATATCCGCACCCTGCTGGCCGCGGGCCTGGGCACGGCCGTGATCGCCGAAGTGCTGCCGTGCATGTCCGACGACAGCGGGGAGATCGCGCTCGCCTGCGGGGAACTCGCCGAAGGGCTCGCCCAGGAGCGCGAACGGATCACCGAGGAGGTCGAGGAGCTGCTCGCGGCCCGCGCCATCCTCGACGACATCATCGCCCGGCCGGTCTCCCCCCTGCCCTATGGCGGTGACGGAGCGCCGGTCGCCACCGCGGCCTGCTGACCGGCGGCGCCCGCGCCTGGACGCGCGCCGCCCGCCCGGTCCATGCTGGACCGTGCTGCTTCGACAACTGGAGTACCTGGTGGCGCTCGCCCGCGAGCGGCACTTCGCCCGGGCCGCCGACGCCTGCCACGTCTCCCAGCCCTCGCTGTCGGCCGGGATCCGCAAGCTCGAACGGGAACTGGGCGTGCCCATCGTGCGCCGCGGCAACCGCTTCGCCGGGCTCACCCCCGAGGGGGAGCGCGTCCTGCTGTGGGCGCACCGCATCCTCGCCGAGCGCGACGGCCTGCGCCAGGACCTCTCCGCCATGCGCACCGGCCTGTCCGGGGTCCTGCGCGTGGGCGCCATCCCCACCGCGCTGACCGCCGCCTCCCTGCTCACCGCCCCGTTCTGCGACCGGCATCCGCACGCCCGCGTGACGCTGGAATCGCTCTCCTCCCGCGAGATCGCCCGCCGTCTCGCCGAGTTCGAGCTCGACGCCGCCATGACCTACGTGGACGACGAAGAGCTGGACGGTGTGCGCGCGGTGCCGCTGTACGAGGAGCGGTACGTGCTGCTCACCCCCAACGACGGCGAGCTCGCCGACCGCGCCTCCGTCCGCTGGTCGGAGGTGGCGGCCCTCCCGCTGTGCCTGCTCTCCCCGCGCATGCGTAACCGCCGGATCCTCGACGGCTTCTTCGCCGCCGCCGGCGCCACCGTCGTGCCCGCCATCGAGACCGACACCGTCTCGGCGCTTTATGCGCACGTGGCCACGCACCGGTGGTCGAGCGTGATCGCCCACGCCTGGCTGCACATGTTCGGGGTGCCCGAGGGGATGCGCGTGGTGCGGCTCGCGGACCCGGCCGTGTTCCCGCAGATCGGCCTGGTGGTCGCCGACCACCGCCCGGAGTCGCTGCTCGCCGAGGCGCTGCTGGAGACCGCCCGCGAAGCCGACGTGCGCGGCGACCTCGAGCGCCTGCTGCACGGCTACCTGGCCCGCCCCTGACCCGCCCGGCCGTCGCGCCGCAGGTGGGGAAGGCGCCGGCCGGCGCCATAGAAACCGGCTATCCCGCCATAGAGAAGTTCGCTTTGACCTGCGCCTTCGGCGGAGGGGAGCCTCGGTACCACGTACTCGCCACGAGTTGGGAGCCCTGCAATGGCGAAGGTGCTGTGTGTGCTCTACGACGACCCGGCCGACGGCTACCCGTCGTCCTACGCGCGCGACGACCTCCCCCACATCGCGCACTACCCCGGCGGCCAGACCCTCCCCACCCCCTCGGGGACCGACTTCACACCGGGCCACCTGCTCGGCAGCGTCTCGGGTGAACTGGGCCTGCGCGCCTTCCTGGAGGCCCAGGGCCACACCCTGGTCGTCACCTCCGACAAGGAGGGCCCGGACTCCGAGTTCGACCGCGAGCTCCCCGACGCCGACATCGTCATCTCCCAGCCGTTCTGGCCCGCCTACCTCACCGCCGAGCGGATCGCCCGGGCGCCCCGGCTGAAGCTCGCCGTGACCGCCGGAATCGGCTCCGACCACGTCGACCTGGACGCCGCCATCGCCCACGGCGTCACCGTCGCCGAAGTGACCTACTGCAACTCCATCTCGGTCGCCGAACACGTCGTGATGATGATCCTCTCGCTGGTCCGCAACTACCTGCCCGCGAACCGGATCGTGCTCGACGGCGGCTGGAACATCGCCGACGCCGTGTCGCGCTCCTACGACCTGGAGGGCATGCACGTCGGCACCGTGGCGGCGGGCCGGATCGGCCTGGCGGTCCTGCGCCGGCTCGCCCCGTTCGACGTCCACCTGCACTACACCGACCGGCACCGCCTGCCGCGCGAGGTGGAGGAGGAGCTGAACCTCACCTTCCACCCCAGCGCCCGCGAGATGGCCCCCGTCTGCGACGTGGTGACCGTCAACGCCCCGCTGCACCCCGAGACCGAGGGGCTGTTCGACGACGCGCTCATCTCGACCATGAAGCGCGGCGCCTACCTGATCAACACCGCCCGCGCGCGCATCGCCGACCGCGACGCGGTGGTGCGGGCCCTGGAGAGCGGGCGGCTCGCCGGGTACGCGGGCGACGTCTGGTACCCGCAGCCGGCGCCCGCCGACCACCCGTGGCGCACCATGCCGCACCACGGGATGACGCCGCACATCTCCGGCTCCTCGCTGTCGGCGCAGGCCCGCTACGCGGCCGGCACCCGGGAGATCCTGGAGTCGTGGCTGTCGGGCACCGCGATCCGCGACGAGTACCTGATCGTCGACGGCGGCGGGCTCGCCGGCGCCGGGGCGCACTCCTACTCCACCGGGGGCACCAAGGCCTGACCCCGCACCGCGGCACGGCCGGCGCGCGACCGCCACGCCCGCCCGTCGTGCCGCCGCCGACCGCCCCGGAACGGCCCGCCGCCGGTCCGGGGCGGTCGGCGTTGCGAGACACCGTTGCGCGCCCGCGCGTTCGTCATCGGCGCCCATGGGTAGTGGGCGGAGACGCAAAGGAGGGGTGATGACCAGCGCGAACATCGAATCGGAGGGTGTCGAAGCGGTTCCGGGAGAGGTCGTCGTCGGTATCGACGGCTCCGAAACGGGGCTCGCCGCGCTCGACTGGGCCGCCCAGGAGGCCGTCGACCGCGGGGTCTCCCTGCGGATCCTGCACGCGCTCAGCATGCCGCTGATAGCGGTGCCGCTGGCGGCCCCGGTCCGCATGCCCGAGACCCCCGAGATCGTCGAACGGGCCAAGGGGCTCCTGACCCACGCCGTCGACCGGGTCACCGAGCGGTGGCCCGATCTCTCCGTGCGCACCCAGATCTCGACCCTCGCCGCCGCGCAGGCCCTGCTGGCCGCCGCGAAGGACGCCGGCCTGGTCGTCGTCGGCTCGCGCGGCCTGGGGGCGGTGGGCGCGATCTTCCTCGGATCGGTCAGCGTCCGCGTCTCCGCGCACGCCACCTGCCCCACGGCGGTCGTCCCGCCGGACGGGCCGCCGAGCGCGCTGCGGGAGCGCCCCGTCATCGTCGGCGTCGACGGTTCCGCGGCGTCCGCTGTGGCGCTGGGCGTGGCCCTGGAGGAAGCGGCCCACCGCGGCGTCGGCGTGACGGTGCTCGACGCCTGGCACACCCCGGCCCCCGTCGACCTGCTGATGTACGACACCGAGGTGCCCAGCCCGACCCGTGACCGGGCCGAGGAGCGCGTGGTCGAGCAGATCGACCGGATGGTGGCCGAGGCGCGCACCGATGCGACCGCCCACGTCCTGGTGGAGGTCAAGGCCGTCGTGGACCACGCGGCACGGGCGCTGCTGGAACAGGGCTCCGACGGCGGGCTCATCGTGGTCGGCTCGCGGGGGCGGGGCGGGTTCGCCGGCCTGCTGCTGGGCTCGGTGAGCCACGCAGTGCTGCACCACACGACCGTCCCGGTGATCGTCACCCGGGCCTGAGCCGGGGCGCGATCGGGCCGGGAAGGCGCGGCGGAGTCTTCGCCGGAAGCGGGCCCCACCGCGGGGAACGGCGACGATTTCCCGGTATCGCCTTCCGATCCGGTGGCGGCTCCCGGGCGAGACGATCGGATCGGGTCGCAACTACCGGGTTGCGGGGGACCTTCGTCCCTCGCATGAGCGCACGCATGGCGTCAAGGTGGAGACGAGACCACACAAGGGGATACGACGATGACCACCGGCAAGGACGGCACGCCCGGCGGAGCGGCGGGCCAGGCCCGGCGCTCCCGCGGCGCGCGGGCCGACGTCGTGCACGCGGCCCGTGGCCGCGCGCTGGTGACGGTGTCGGGCGAACTGGACTTCGCGACCGCCGACGCCGTGGCGGCCGAACTCGTCCACGCGGCCCTGACCGCCGGGCCCAGCATCGAGGCCGACGTCTCCCGCGTCGGCTTCTGTGACGCCTACGGGCTGGCGGCGCTCCTGCGCGCCGCGGCGTGGGCGGAGTGCGTGGGAGGGGCGCTGACCCTGCACGGCGTGGGCCCCGATCTGGACCGTCTCCTGGCGATCACGGCGACGGCGGCCCGCTTCGGCGCCCCGACCGCGGCGGAGCCCGTCCTTCCTGCGCCCGGACCGCCTCCGGGAGGGTGAGCACCGCGCGCCGGCGGACGACAGCACGCGGCGGCCGCCGTCCGGGGCCGTGGAATCGGCTCCGGCCGCCGCACGGTGTCGCTTCCCGCCGGCGCGCGGTGCCGACCCCCTCGGGCGTGCGTATCGGTTCCTCCCGGGTGGCCCCGCGTCGGCGGTGCGGGGCCGCCCGGCGGGCACCGAACGTGCCCGCCGCGGTCGCGGCCCGCGTGGGGCGGGCCGCGAACCCGGCGGGCGATGGCAGGAGCCTCGGTCCGCGACGCCCGACCTCCGCCGGACCGGGTACCGGGCACGGGGTTCTCCCCCGGGCGGATTGAGTAGCCGTACTCAGGCCCCGATGCCCCCACGCTGCGAGGATCGACCGCAAGGGACGGGGGCGACGCAGGACGGGCGCCGCCCCCGGCCCGCGCGGTGCGGTGGCGGCAGCGGGGGGCCACCGCACCGCCTCTGTGCGCCGTGACCGCTTCGCCCCGTTGGCGGCGGTGCCCGTTCCACCGGCGTGGTGCGGGCGGCCCGGCCCGTGGACCGGGCCGTAAGCTCGCGAGGCATGGACCTGTCTCTGCGCCAGCTGTCGGTGTTCGTGTCGGTGGCGCGCCGGTTGAGCTTCACCGCGGCAGCGGCCGACCTGCTCGTCTCGCAGTCGTCGCTGAGCCGGACCGTCGCCGAGATCGAACGGGCGCTGGGGGCGCGCGTGTTCCACCGCGATACCCGCAACGTGACCCTCACCGACGAAGGCCGGGAGCTGCTGGAGGTCGCGGAGCACGTGCTCGCCGTGCACCGGGCGGGCATGCGCCAGCTCGGGCGCTACGTGGAGGGCGGAGCGGGGGCGGTCACCGTCGCCGCGCTGCCGTCGGTGGCCGCGGTGCTGCTCCCGCCGGTCATCGCGGTGTTCCGCGAGCGCTGGCCCGACATCAGCGTCCGCATCCACGACGGGCTGTCGCGGCCGGTGGTCGCGGCGGTCGAACGGGGAGAGGCCGACTTCGCGATCGCGGTCGCCGCCGGCGTCCCGTCCTGGCTGGAGAGCCGCCCCCTGGCACACGACCGGTTCGTGGGGGTGGTGCCGACCGGTCACCCGTTCGCCGGCCGCGCCGAGCTGCGCTGGTCGGACCTGCGCGGCGAGCGGTTCATCGTGATGGCGGCGGACACCAGTATCCGCCCGCTCACCGATTCGGCGTTCGCGCAGGTCGGCGGCCCGGCGCGCGGGGTGGTCGAGGCGAGCAACGTGGCGACGGTCGGTGGCCTGGTCGCGGCCGGCCTGGGGGTGTCCGCCCTGCCGGCGCTGGTCCGGGTCCTGGTGAGCTTCGCCGACGTCGCCCACCGCCCGCTCGCCGACCCGGTGGTGACGCGCCGCCTCGACGTCCTCCGCCCCACCGACCGCCCGATCCCCGCCGCGGCCCGCCGCTTCCTGGAAACCCTCGACGACCTGCGCCTCGGCGGCTTCGAACTCCCACCCGACGTCGACTGGGCCTGAGCCGCCCCCGCGGCCGGACGCCGGCCGTGTCCCGCCCGCGTCCGCTCGGTGTCAGTAGCCCACGGTGAAGCGCCGCTGGACGAAGCGGGGGAGTTCCGCCTCGTCGACCAGGGCGACGGCGGCGTCCTCCGCGGAGATGCGGCTGCGGCCGTCGGCGTCGAGGACCGGCTGGTCGCCGCCGATCCGGAACCGGCCCGTTCGCTGGCCCGGCGCGATGTCCTCAGCGGGGCTGAAGTAGGTCCACAGCCGGTTGGACGTGCGGAGGACGTTGAGGGCGTCGCGGTGGCCGCGCACCGCGGCCGCGTACTCCCTCGGCAGCCCGATCTGGTCGAGGCTCTCGTGCAGGAGGGTGTCGGAGTCGGCCCGCACGAGTCCGGGCTCGATCTCCAGGCTGCCGGCGCCGCCGATCACGATCAGCCGGGTCCGGGGGCGGCTCTCCAGCGCCTTCAGCAGGGCCTTTGCGGCGGTGGCGTAGACGGTGGGGTCGGCGATCGAGCGCTGCACCGTGTCGGTGATGTCCTTGGCGGCGTTGCCGGGCTGGAACCCGCTGATCAGCACGTCCAGGCCGGGGAGGACAGCGGCGATGTCGTCGGCGTCGAGGACGTCGACGCCCTTCCAGGCGATGTTCTCCCGGTCCTCGTGGATCTGAGCGGGGTCGCGGCTGAACGCCGTGACCCGGTGCCCCCGGCCAAGGGCTTCGGTGACGACGCGGCTGCCGATGGTGCCCGTGGCCCCGATGACTCCGATGTGCATGGTTCCCCCTTGTCTCGCGACACCACGGTGGTGACGCCGTGCGGAAACTATACGGCGTGAAGTATAGATACGGCAATCAGATCATGTGACGCTGTAGAGTGGCGGACGTGGGAACCGCGACGACGAGCGGCACGGGCCGCACCAGGGGACGGCGCGAGCGGCTGCGCGCCGAGACGACGGCGGAGATCAAGGAGGTCGCGCTCGCGCTGATGGCCTCAGGCGGGCCCGATGCGATCACGCTGCGCGCCATCGCCCGCGAGATGGGCATGACCGCCAACGCCATCTACGGCTACTTCGCCACGCGCGACGACCTGGTCACCACCCTCATCAACGACGTGTACACCGCGCTGGCCGATGCCGTGGACGCCGCCTGGGAGGCCGTCCCCGCCGGCGACCCGGCCGGCCGGATCCGGGCGTGGGCGCACGCCTTCCGCGACTGGGGGCTGGCCAACCCCGAAGGCTTCCGCCTCATCTACGGCGACCCCGTACCCGGATACCGCGCACCCGAGGGCGGCGCCGCCCCCGACGCCGCGCGCCGGGTCTGCACCGGACTGGCCGGCCTCGCGGCCGCCGCCTGGCCGGACATCGGACACCTCCACGCCGGCGACGACTTCGCATGGTCCGACTTCGACCCCGGCCTGCTGGACAAGGTCCGACCGGAGTTCCCCGACCTCCCCCCGGCGGCGATCGCGCTGGCCCTGCGCATCTGGGGCCACCTGCACGGCCTGGTGTCCCTGGAGGTCTACGGCCATCTGCGCACCCAGACCGTGAGTCCGGACAAGCTCTTCCGGGTGGAACTGGCCCAGCTCGTCCGGTCGCTGGGCATCGAGCCGGGCGACTGACCGCCGTCCCGGTCGTCCTGCACAACCTATGTATCAGGCTCATATGTCCATGCTCTTTTGATGTTGGACGCTCATGTGTGGGCTCGGCATGCTGGCAGGCAGGAGCGGGCGGCGCGTCAGGGTGGCGGCCCGCCGTGCGGACAGGAGGCCGACGCCCATGCAGGACCGTCCACCGGAGCCCGGCGCCCAGGGCTGGGGTCAGCTCGCGGGGCTCAAGGTCGTGGAGTTCGCGCACGTCGTCGCGGGCCCGCTGGCAGGGTCGCTGCTGGCCGACATGGGGGCCGACGTCGTGCACGTCGAGCCGCCGGGGGCCGGTGACGCGGCGCGGTCGATGGGTCCCGAGCGCGCCGGGGTCCGGCTGTGGTTCAAGGTCTCGGGCCGCAACAAGCGGTCGGTCACGCTCGACCTGCACACCCCCGAAGGCCGCGAGGTCGCCGACGAGCTCGTGGCCTGGGCCGACGTGGTGATCGTGACGTTCCGCGCCTCGCGGCTGAAGAAGTGGGGCCTGGACCACGAGGCCATCCGCGCCCGCAACCCGCGCGCGGTGGTCCTCCAGATCTCCGGGTTCGGCGCAACGTCGTCGCTGGCCGACGCACCCGGGTTCGGCAAGATGGGCGAGGCGCGCAGCGGGGTCGTGCACATCACCGGGGCGCCCGACGGCCCGCCCGTGCACACGGGGTTCTCCCACGGCGACGCCGTCACGGGGCTGATGGGCTCGCACGCGGTGCTCGCCGCCCTCTACCGGCGCGAGCGCGACCCCGGCTTCCGCGGCGAGTGGATCGACCTCGCCCTGTTCGAGCCGCTGTTCCGCCTGGTCGAGTGGCAGGTCATCGCCTACGACCAGCTGGGCGTGGCGCCGGCCCGCCAGGGCAACCAGCTGGCGGTGGCCCCCGCCGCCGTCATCGACACCTACAGCAGCCGCGACGGCGAGTGGATCACGGTCACCTCCGCCACGCTGCGCTCCGTCCTCAACGTCGTCCGCCTGGTCGGGCTGCCCGTCGAGGAGTTCGACACCGTGGAGCGGCAGATGGAGGGGCGGGAACGGCTCGGCGCGGCGCTGCGCGAGTGGGTCCGCGAGCGCGACGCCGAGGAGGCCCTGCGGGGGCTGGCGGAGGCGGAGGTGGTGGCCTCGCGGATCTTCACCGCCGAGGACATCGTCAACGACCCGATCTACGCCGAGCGCGGCGACATCATCACCGTCGAGGACCCCGACCTGGGGCCCGTGCGGATGCAGGGGGTCGTCCCGCGCTTCGGCGAGCGGCCCGGGCACGTCTGGCGCACCGGGCCGGCCCTCGGCGCCGACAATGACCTGGTCTACCGGGACTGGCTGCGTATCGACGACGACCGGATGCGGAGGCTGCGCGATGCCGGCGCCATCTGAACCGCGGTGGGACGGCGGGGAGGGCGGGCCCGTTCCCGCCGCCGCGGCCACCCCGATCCGCTCGCTGCTGTTCGTGCCGGGCAACCGGCCCGACCGGGTCCCCAAGGCGCTGGAGTCCGGCGCCGACGCGGTCATCATCGACCTGGAGGACGCGGTCCCGGAACGGGGGAAGGAGGCGGCGCGGCGCGACACCGTGGCGGCGATCGCCGCCACGGCCGCCGCCGGCCCCGGCGGGCCCGCGCTGTTCGTCCGGGTCAACGCGCTGGAGGACTGGGCGGGGGCCGAGGACGTGCGCGCCGTGGCCGCCCCCGGCCTGGCCGGGGTGGTCGTGCCCAAGGTCGGCGGCCCGGCCGACGTCGCGCTCGCCGCCCGGCTGCTGGACTGGAGCGAGGCCGAGGCGGGGCTGCCCCGCGGCGGGCTGGCGATCGTCCCCCTCCTGGAGACCGCGGCGGGGCTGCGCCGTGCCTACGAGGTGGGCCTCGCGTCGCGCCGGGTCATGTGCCTGGGGGCGTTGAGCGCCCGCGACGGCGACATCCAGCGCGCGGTCGGGTTCCGGTGGAGCCCTGAGGGGACGGAGACCCTGGAGCTGCGCTCCCGGGTGCTCCTGGACGCCCGAGCCGCGGGGACCCCCAACCCGGTCAGCGGCCTGTGGACGGCGATCCGCGACCTCGACGGGCTGCGCCGGTTCGCCGAGCAGAACCGCGCGCTGGGGTATGCGGGGATGATGGCGATCCACCCGGCGCACGTGCCCGTCATCAACGAGGTGTTCGCGCCCACGGCCGCCGACCTGGACCGCGACCGGCGGCTCGTGGCCGAGATGGAGCGCGCCCAGGCGGCGGGGGAGGGTGCGGTGGTGTTCGAGGGCGTGATGATCGACGAGGCCATGCTCGCCTCGGCCCGCACCCGCCTGGCCCGCCACGGGGCCCCGGACGCGGGCGGCTCCGCGGGGTGAGGCGGCGGCCGGCGGCCCGATGGCGCCGCCGGCTGAACGGCCCCGCATGCCCGGTCCGGCCGTCCACCCGGGAGACGGGGAGACGGCCGGATCCCGGCGGCCTACGATCGTCCGGTGTGGTACTTCAGGCGTGCCTTGGACGATGCGCTGATCGACTTCCTGCTGGAACGCCTGGACGACGCGGGGATGGAGCGGCTCGACGGGCACGAGCCGCTGGAGTTCCGGGTCGACGACCACCCCGTGATGCCCAATTGGGATCCGCCCTACAGGTTCGTCAGGGGCTGTAAGGCGTGCTCGCGCGAGCCGCGCCGGTATGACAACGGGGTCTTCGGCTTCGCCGAAAGCCTCGTCGAGCGGTGGCCGTGCCCGACCGTGCGGTCGCTGGCCGAGCTCTTCGCGGACGACCCGCTCTTCGCGAGGTTCCAGCAGTCGTGGTGGCCATAGGCGGGGTGTGAGCCCGCGGCCGCCCTCCCCGACGCCCTGACCGCTACCCGATCGGGCCCTGACCCGTGCCGCTGCGCTCCGCCGCCGGGCGCCGGTGCCGCCCCCGAAGCACCGTGCCAGCAGGGGGCGGAGATCGCCCCCCGCTGAGCGGAAAGATCGTCCACGCGCCCATTGATGCATGTGATGCATTGGTTCATCCGATTTTGATGTTGGACAAAGCTCAGTCATGGGCCGGACACTCGTGCGAAACGAATGTGATCCACGCGACATGCGCGCCGCGTCAGCCGGCGCGTGGAGGGCGGGCGAGTGATGACGGCCGTATTGGGCCTGTGCACCATCGGGCTGTTCCTGGCTCTGGTGATGAGCAACCGGGTATCGGTGCTCGTCGCCCTGGTGCTCGTACCCATCCCCTTCGCCCTGATCGGGGGCTTCGGCCCGGACCTGGGCACCTTCGTGCTGGACGGCCTGCTCACGGTGGCGCCGACCGGCATCATGATCGCCTTTGCGGTGCTGTACTTCAGCCTGATGCTGGAGACCGGGCTGTTCAACCCGGTGATCCGCGGGATCCTGAAGGTGGCCAAGGGCGACCCGATGCGGGTGACGGTCGGGACCGCGGTACTGACGATGATCGTCGCGCTCGACGGAGACGGGGCCTCGACCTTCCTCATCACGATCTCGGCCCTCCTCCCGGTCTACCTGCGGCTGGGCATGAGCCGGCTGCTGCTGGCCGGTGTCGTGGGGCTCGCGGCCGGGGTCATGAACATGATCCCGTGGGGCGGGCCGACGGCCCGCGCGATGGCCACGCTCGACGCGACCTCGGGCGAGATCTTCACCCCGGTGCTGCCCGCCATGGTCGCGGGCATGGGCTGGGTGCTGTTCTCCGCGTGGTGGCTCGGCCGCCGTGAGCGCGCCCGGATCGGCGCGCTCACCGCGGAAGGGGTCGGAGTGGCGTCCGGCGGGACCGAGGAGCCCGCCGAGACCGCGAAGACGCCCGGCACGGATGCCACCGCCGCCGATGCCACCACCACCGCCGACGCCGCTGCCGGTGGGGCGGGCGGGGCCGCCCCTCTGGCCGACGGCCCCGGCGCCGCCCTCGTCGCCGACCGCGAGCAGGTGCAGGTGGGCACCCCGCGGCTGGTGTTCAACCTCGTGCTGACGGTCGCCCTGGTGGTCTCCCTCGTGGCGGAGGTGATGCCCCTGCCCGTGCTGTTCATCATCGCCACCGCGATCGCACTCGTGGTCAACCTGCCCAGGTGGAGCGACCAGCAGGCGTTCCTGGAGCGCCACGGCAAGAGCGTGGTGCTGGTGACCACGATGATCTTCGCGGCCGGGGTGTTCACCGGCGTGCTCACCGGGTCGGGCATGATCGAGGCCATGGCCTCGGCGATGGTGTCGATCATCCCGGACTCGGCCGGCGGCCTGCTGCCGCTGCTGGTGGCGGTGACCAGCATGCCGCTCAGCCTGGTGTTCACCCCCGACGCCTACTACTTCGGGGTGCTGCCCGTGCTCGCGGAGGGCGCGAGCCAGTTCGGCGTGGACCCCGCGGAGATCGGCCGCGCCGCGGTCCTCGGCCAGATGACCACAGGGTTCCCGCTGAGCCCGCTGACCTCGGCCACCTTCATCCTGATCGGGATGGCGGGGGTATCGCTCGGGGACCACCAGAAGTTCATCTTCCGATGGGCGTTCGGCACCACCCTGGTGATGACGGTCGTGGCCGTGGCCACGGGCGCCATATCGGTCTCCCTCTGACGGCTCTGCCGGGCCGCCGCTGCGGGATCCCCCGCGGCGGCCCGTGCTCATGCGCCGCTCAGGAACCATCGGCCTCGGTCGCCTCGGCGGCCTCGGCGGTCCCGCCGAACACCATGGCGAGCGGTTCGCCGTGGGGATCGGGCTGGTCGAACCCGATCTCCAGCTCACGCGCATCGGCCGGGACCGCGCATTCGAGGGCGTAGATGTAGGTGCCCGACTCCAGCTCGACGTTGCCGGGCAGGCGGGTGGGGGTGTCGGAGGCGCCGCCGTCGGCGAAGCACTGGGGCCGGAGATCGGCCACCCCGAACACGCGGCCCAGCTCAGGGGTCTCGATGACCAGGCGGTACTGCACGGATTCGGGTCCGGAGCGCTCGACGGAGTCGACGGCGAAGGTGACGTCGCGCATGTCGTCCCAGTCGTACTCCTCCGGGTAGGCGCCGGCGGGGAAGGCGATCGCCGCCTGGTCGCCGAACGCGAAGGGTCCGTCGGGATGGACGCCCGCTGCTCCGGATTCCGCGGCCGTGGCGGGCAGGGCGGGCGCCGCGGCGGCCAGGGCCAGGCCGGCGAAGGCCGTCGTGAGGGTGCGGGTCACTGCGGAGGCTGCCATGGGGTGGGCTCCTTGCGTTGGTGCGGACATTGAGAACACGGGTGCGGGCGGTCGGATGGCGCGGGGCCGGCGGGGCCGGCGCGCCGGGAGGGTGTCGCGGCGCCGGCGGGCCGGGCCGGGGTTCGGGGCGCGGTCGCGGGATCGTGGTCGCGAGACGGGACGGGACGGGCCGCGGTGCGACGGAGAGGGCGGTACCGGAACAGGACGCCCGCGCGGCGGGAAGCGCGGGGACGGTCGGTGGAGGTCCGGTGCACGGAGCGTGGTGGCGGCGCCTGGTCCAGATGCTAGTGCGGCCGGAAGCGCCGTCGCCAGCACCCACCCCGGCCTGTGGATGACGGTTGTTGCGACTCTGCCGTTCGAGACGGACGGGGCAGGTGGGACCGTGGCTCCCGCAGGTGAGCGGGGTACCCGTGGGAGCCACGGAGATCATGCGGCGGGGAGGGTGAGGTCGGCGGCGACGGCGCGGTGGTCGCTGGCCGGGGAGGTCGGTCGTCTCGCAAAAGGGATCTGTAGGGCACAACGCGTGCGGGCCCCGATACGGTTCGCTTCGGCGGAATACGGGTTCCGGCGCGCTCGTTGGTATGGTTGAAATTGAAACTATTTACTCGGAAAGGCTTCGGAGATGCAGTTCGGGATCTTCTCGGTCGGCGACGTCACCACCGACCCGACCACCGGGCGCACCCCCACCGAGGGCGAGCGCATCAAGGCCGTCATGACCATCGCCGAGAAGGTCGAGGAAGTCGGACTGGACGTCTTCGCGACGGGCGAGCACCACAACCCGCCGTTCATCCCCTCCTCGCCCACCACCATGCTGGGCTACATCGCCGCCCGCACCGAGCGGATCATCCTGTCCACGGCGACCACGCTGATCACCACCAACGACCCGGTGAAGATCGCCGAGGACTACGCGATGCTCCAGCACCTCGCCGACGGCCGGGTGGACCTGGTGATGGGGCGCGGCAACACCGGGCCCGTCTACCCCTGGTTCGGCAAGGACATCCGCGACGGGATCCCGCTGGCGGTCGAGAACTACCACCTGCTGCACCGGCTGTGGCGGGAGGACATCGTGGACTGGCAGGGCAAGCACCGCACCCCGTTGCAGCGGTTCACCGCCACCCCGCGCCCGCTCGACGGCGTCCCGCCGTTCGTGTGGCACGGCTCCATCCGCAGCCCCGAGATCGCCGAACAGGCCGCGTACTACGGCGACGGGTTCTTCGCCAACAACATCTTCTGGCCCAAGGAGCACTACCAGAAGCTCATCGGCCTCTACCGCCGCCGCTTCGAGCACTACGGCCACGGATCCGCCGACCAGGCCATCGTCGGCCTCGGCGGGCAGGTGTTCATGCGCAAGAACTCCCAGGACGCGGTGAAGGAGTTCCGGCCCTACTTCGACAACGCGCCGGTCTACGGCCACGGGCCCTCCCTGGAGGAGTTCACCCGGGAGACCCCGCTGACCGTCGGCAGCCCGCAGCAGGTCATCGACCGCACGCTGGCCTTCCGGGACTATTTCGGCGACTACCAGCGCCAGCTGTTCCTGATGGACCACGCGGGGCTGCCGCTGAAGACCGTCCTGGAGCAGCTGGACATCCTGGGCGAGGAGGTCGTGCCGGTGCTGCGCAAGGAGTTCGAGGCGGTGCGCCCCGCACACGTCCCCGAGGGGCCGACCCACGCCGCGCGTGTGGCGGCCGCCAGGTCGGAGTCCGAGGAGGGGGAGGCGAAGCAGGACGGGGCGCAGAGCGCGGAGCGGGCCGACCGTTCCGGGGAGCGGGAGCAGACGGAGGATCCCCGATGAGCGACCGCACGCTGGCCGTCGTCAGCGCCGGGCTGGGCCGCCCCTCGTCCACCCGGCTGCTGGCCGACCGCCTCGCCGAGGCGACCGCCGATGCCCTGCGCGACCACGGCGACGGCGTCCGGGTCGAGACGGTGGAGCTGCGCGACCACGCGCACGACCTGATGAACACCATGCTCACCGGGTTCGCGCCGAGCGGCCTGCGCGGCGTCATCGACCGGGTCACCGGCGCCGACGGGCTGATCGCGGTCACGCCGGTCTTCAACGCGTCCTACAGCGGGCTGTTCAAGTCGTTCTTCGACGTGCTGGAGGACGGGGCGCTGGAGGGGACGCCCGTGCTGATCGGCGCCACGGGCGGGACCGCCCGCCACTCCCTCGCCCTGGAGTTCGCGATCCGCCCGATGTTCGCCTACCTGCGTTCGGTCGTCGCGCCCAGCGCGGTCTACGCGGCATCGGAGGACTGGGGCGGCGACGGCGGCGCGTCCGGCGCCCTCACGGACCGCGCCCGCCGCGCCGGAACCGAACTCGCCACCCTGATCACCGGCCGCACCGCCGTCGTCGAGCCCGACCCGTACGAGGACCCCATCCCGTTCGAACGCCTCCTCGGCGACCAGTGACGGTGAGCTTCGAATGTTCCCCGGTGGAATGACGTAAGCGGGAGGGAAGTGCCCGATCGCCGGTATCGAGGCGCTGTAGCCCCCACCTGCTGCTCCGGCCTCCGCCCGATTCGCGGACGGGGCCTGCTACGTCCGGACGGTTCCGTCCGGGTGGGCCACCACTACCTCTACGCCCCTTGCGTGGAACGGGGCCAGGGCGGACGGCTCGGCCTTGGAGTCCGTCACGAGGATCCAGCCGGTGGGCAGGCGGGCCCAGGCGTGGAAGGGGCGGCGGCCCAGTTTGGCCGAGTGGACGAGGACGTAGACCTTCTCCGAGCGCTGGGCCATCAGTTCCTTGAGACGCGTCTGCTGGAGGCTCGCCTCGCAGATGCCGTCTTCCGCCGTCACGCCGTCGGCGCCGAGGAAGACGCGGTCGAACGTCATCCTGCCGAGCGCCGCCTCCGTGAGCGGGCCGACGAAGCCCTCGCTGAGGTGGCGGAGCGTTCCGCCGAGGCATTCCACGTGCACGTACTCGGCGTTGGCCAGCTGCTCCAGCACCGTCATCCCGGTCGTGGCGACGGTCAGATCGCGCGCATTGCGCAGTTCGTGGGCGAGTGCGCCCGTGGTCGACCCTGCGTCCAGGAGCACGGTCTCGCCCGCGCCGATCTGGGCCGCCGCCCACCGGGCGATCGAGCGCTTGGCCTCGAACGCCTCGCCCAGCCGCTGCCGTAGCGACGCCTCGGGGTGGGCGACCAGCGCGATGGCGCCCCCATAGGTACGCGCCAGCTCGCCGGCGGCCTCCAGCTGGGCGAGGTCGCGGCGGATGGTGGAGGGGGTCACGCCGAAGGTCGCCGACAGCTCCTCCACGCTCGCCAGCCCGGAGGTCGTGGCGAGGCGGACGATCGCCTCACGACGGGCGCGGGTACCTCGGGGCATCGGCGTCCTCTCACATCGATTCGGCGGCACCGGCGGCGGACCCGCCGCCTGATACCGGCCTCGATCATGCCACCGGCGGCGGCAGGGTAGGACCGCAGAAGCGTGCGCGGTCCCGGTGCTGCGGCCGTGCCGCTCATCCGTCGTCCTGGCAGGAGACCCGGTGATCCCGTGTCCCGAGGCGTGCGGGTGGCGACAGCCCTCGGCGCCGTTCTGCGCACAACGCGCATTCAATCACGCGCCTCCTCCCCTGACCACCCCCAGCCGGAAGCCCGCTCCTCGGGCCGGCGGCGGTGCTGTCGAAACGTGGAGTGAAACCCCCTTTTCACTGCGTGCGGGCGGGCGGCGAGTGGCCCGGAGCCGCCCTCCCCCGCGGCGGGTCCGGCGGGCACTCCATCGCCCTGACCGCGCAAAATTACCCACCGACCATTGCGCACAATGCGCAGTTGTGTCATCGTGACCCAGGTAACAAGGTGGCGGATCTGGGTCACACCAGGTCAAGGCACCTCCGGACGGGCCATTGCGTACACCCCGGATACGCAGGCAGGGAGGCACAAACATGATGCGACCCGGATCGCCGGCGCTCTCACGCCGCGGTCTCCTGCGGCTGGGCGCCGCTGTGGCCGGCGTCTCCGCGCTCTCCGCCACCGGCGCGTGCGCCGGGCCCACCGGCGCCCAGGGCGCCGACACCATGACCCTGGCGCTCAACCGCTCCCTGGTCTCGCTCGACAACAAGCTCAACCAGTTCGACGCCGCGGTCACCGTGCAGCGCGCCGTGCGCCAGGCGCTCACCCGCATCGGCCCCGAGCTGACCCCGCAGCCGGTCCTCGCCGACCGGTTCGAGCTGACCGCCCCCACCGAGTGGACGGTCCGGCTGCGCGAGGGCATCCACTACTCCGACGGCTCGCCCGTCACCGCCCAGGACGTCGCCACCGCGCTGGAGATGTACCAGGGCGTCAGCGGCTCCTTCCTGGCCTCCTTCTTCCCGGAGTGGCCGCAGGTCGAAGAGGTCGACGACCGCACCTTCCTCCTGCACACCGAGCGCCCGCTCCCGGTCCTCGACTACCTGATGGCCAACATCCTCATCACCCCCGCCGCCGATAACGCCCCCGAAGAGCTCCAGTCGGGCATCGGATCGGGCCCCTACACCGTCACCGCCGCCAACCGCGGCACCGGCACCTACACCCTCGAACGCAACGAGAACTACTGGGGCCCCCGCTCCGGCGTCGCCAGGGTCGGTGTCCGGTTCCTGCCCGAGGAGTCCAGCCGGGTGGTGTCGCTGCGCAGCGGGGAGGTCGACGTCATCGACACCATCTCGCCCGACTCCCAGGAACAGCTCGTCGGCCTGCGCGACGTCGCCATGGAGAGCGTCCCGGGCACCCGCATCAACCAGCTCTTCTACAACTTCCGCAAGCCCGCCGACCACCCCCTCGCCGACGCCCGCGTCCGCGAGGCGCTGACCTTCGCCATCGACGGCGAACGCCTGGTCGAGGACGTCCTGGTCGGCTCGGTCACCCAGGCCGACGGCGTCGTCTCCAGCGCCCTCACCGGCGCCGTGCCCACCGGCACCTACACCTACGACCCCCGCAAGGCCCGCCAGCTCCTCGACGCGGCGGGGGTCCACCCCAACGACCTCCACCTCAAGCTCATCTGGGAGACCGGCGAGTTCGCCAGCGACACCACGGTCATGGAGGCCGTCCTCCAGATGCTCAAGGCCATCGGGGTCGACGTCACCCTCCAGCAGTTCGAGCCCGGCGGCGACATCTCCCTGTGGCGCCAGGGCCGCGCCGGCGACTGGGACGTCCTGGGCAACGGCTTCGCCAGCCCCACCGGCCTGGCCCTGCCGACCGTCCAGGGCATGTTCGGCGGCACCGCCGAAAAAGAGGAGACCCGCGACACCTACCAGGGCTACGTCATCCCGGAGATCACCGACCTGCTCGACCGGGCCTACGACGAAGTCGACGACGACGCCCGCCAGGCGCTCACCGAAGAGGTCCAGCACGCGGTGTGGAACACCTGGCCCTGCCTGTGGGCGTTCGTGCCCAACTCCGTGCTGGCGCGCCGGCGCCGCGTCACGGGCCTGGCCCTGGAGGCCAGCAACTCCTACGACCTCGCAGCGACCCGGTTGGACGGCTGAGCCATGGCCCTTTACCTCCTGCGCCGCCTCGGCCAGAGCGCCCTGACGGTCTTCCTCACGGTCTCGGCCGTGTTCGTGCTGATCCGGCTGGCCCCCGGCGACCCCGCCACCTCCTTCGCCGGCCCGCTCGCCACCACCGAGGACCTGGAACGCATCCGCCAGCAGTTCGGCCTGGACCAGCCGCTCCCGGTCCAGTACCTGATCTTCGTCCGCGACATGCTCACCGGCGACCTCGGCACCTCATACTCCTTCCAGGCGCCCGCGTTCGACGTCGTCATGGAGCGCCTGCCCTACACGACCACGCTCGCCACCTCCGCCATCCTCGTCACGACCCTGGTGGCCCTGCCGCTGGGCGTGTGGATGGCGCGGCGCGCCAACACCGCGCGGGAGATCGGGGCCGACGTCGGCACCGTCGCCGCCCAGTCGATGCCGGAGTTCTGGTCCGGCGTCATGCTGCTGACCGTGTTCGCGGTGCTGGTCCCGGTCCTGCCCGCATCGGGGTTCGCCACCTGGGGCGGGATCGTGCTGCCCACCCTGACCGTGGCGCTGTTGCAGGTCGCGCTCGTCTCCCGGCTGGTGCGCCGCGAGATGACCGCCAACCTCGACGCGCCCTACCTCACCGCCGCGCGCTCGCGTGGCGTCTCCGAACGCGCCCTCACCTGGCGCTACGCCATGAGCAACGCGGCGATCCCGGTGCTGACCGCGCTGGGCACCCGCTTCGCGGCCATGCTCAACGGCGTGGTGGTGGTCGAGGTCGTGTTCGCCTGGCCCGGTGTCGGCTCCCTCGTGGTGCGCGCCCTGGAGACCCGCGACTACCCGCTGATCCAGGCCACCGTGCTCGTGACCGCCGCCCTGGCGATCCTCGTCCAGCTCCTCATCGACCTGGCCTACCCGCTCCTCGATCCGCGGGTCCGCATCGGGAAGGCGGTCCGACGATGACCACCGGCTCCACCACACCCACCGGCCCCGTGCCCGCCGCGCGCGCCGCCGCCGGCCCGGAGGCCCGCCCCAGCCGGGTCACGCCGCGCGACGTCGCCCGCGCCGGCGCCACCCGGCGCCGCAAGGGCGCCGCCGCCCGCCTGTGGGCGGGCGCGGTCTGCACGCTCCTGGTCATCATCCCGGTGGCCCTCGCCGGGGTGCTGCCCATCCCCGGCGCCGACGAGCAGCAGCTCGACGCGCGCCGGCTGCCGCCGCTGACCGACGGCCACCTCTTCGGCACCGACCAGCTCGGCCGCGACCTGCTCGCCCGCGTGCTGCACGGCGGCCAGGTGTCGCTGACCATCGGCCTGCTCGCGATCCTCGTCTCGGGCATCATCGGCATCATCGCCGGCGCCGCCGCCGGCTACTTCGGCGGCTGGGTCGACTCCGTCGTCTCCCGGCTGCTGGAAGCGCAGATGTCGCTGCCGCTGCTGATGATGCTGCTCCTGGTGGTCGCCCTGTTCGGGCCCTCGGTCCCGGTCATCACCGGCGTCATCGCCATCGCCCAGTGGCCCGAGGTCGCCCGGCTCACCCGGTCGCTGGTCATCGTCGAACGCGAGAAACCCTACGTCGACGCCGCCCGGGTCCTGGGGCTGGGCCGCGTATCGGTGCTGGTCCGCCACGTGCTGCCCAACATCGTGCGGCGGGCCACCCTGGTCGTCCTGCTGCTGCTCGCCCAGGCGGTCCTGCTGGAGAGCGCGCTGAGCTACCTCGGCGCCGGCCCCCAGCGCCCGTTCGCGACCTGGGGCCGGATCATCTCCGACGGCCAGGACTACATCACCACCTCGTGGTGGCTGGTCACCCTGCCCGGCCTGTTCATCGTGCTGCTCGTGGTCGGGGTCAACCTGCTCGGCGACGGCCTGCGCGACCGCTCCCGGCGCTCCCGCGCCGCCCTCGCCACCCGGAAGGAGACCACGTCATGAGCGCCACCGCCTCCGGCGCCGTCGCGGCCGAGGCCGGCACGCCCGCCGGCTCGCAGCCGCTGCTGAGCGTCACCGACCTCCAGATCGAGCTGATCACCGACAACGGGGTGGTCCGCGCCGTCGACGGCGTCTCCTTCGAGATCCACCGCGGCGAGACCGTCACCATCATCGGCGAATCGGGGTCGGGCAAGTCCACCACCGCCATGGGCGTGCTGCGGCTGCTCCCCGACGACCTCGCGGTCCTGTCCGGGAGCGTGCGCGTCCAGGGGCACGACGTCGTCGCCGACCCGCGCGCCGCCGCCAAGGTGCGCGGCCGCGCGGTCTCCCTCATCCCGCAGGACCCCATGACCGCGCTCAGCCCGGTGCACAGTATCGGCGGCCAGCTCCTGGAGGTCGTGCGGCTGCGCCGCCCCGGGCTGGACCGGGCCGCGGCCCGCGCCCGCGCCGTCGACCTGCTCACCCAGGTGCGCATCCCCGAGCCCGAGCGGCGGCTGCGCGCCTACCCGCACCAGCTCTCCGGCGGCATGCTGCAACGGGTGCTCATCGCCATGGCGCTGGCCGGGGAGCCGTCGCTGATCGTCGCCGACGAGCCCACCAGCGCCCTCGACGTCACCGTCCAGGCCGGGATCCTCGACCTGCTGCTGGAGCTCCAGGCCGGCACCGGGGTCGGCATCCTGATGATCACCCACGACTTGGGGGTGGCCCGGGTGGTGTCCGACCGCATCCACGTCATGCGCAACGGGCGCTTCGTGGAGAGCGGCACCGCCGAGCAGATCGTCGGCGCCCCCGCCGAGGACTACACCCGCTCCCTGCTGCGCTCGGTCCCGTCCCTGGGCCCCTGGGACGGCGCCCCCGCGCCCGCCGCGGGCGGACCCGCTGGACCCGCTGAGCACGCCGCCGCGAACGGAGACCCGGCATGAGCGACCCCACCGCACGCGAGACGCCGATCCTTCAGGTCGGCGACCTGGTCGTGGAGTACCCGGTGCCCGGCGGGGTGTTCCGCGCCGTCGACGGGGTCTCCTTCTCCGTCGGGCGCGGCCGCACGCTGGCCGTCGTGGGGGAGTCGGGCTGCGGCAAGTCCACCATCGCCCGCGCCCTGGTCCGGCTGCTCACCCCCACATCGGGGACCGTGCTGCTCGACGGCCAGGACATCTCCCGGATGCCCGAGCGGCGGCTGCGCCCGCTGCGCCGGCGCATCCAGATGGTCTTCCAGGACCCCTACGGCTCCCTCGACCCGCACCTGACCGCCGCCGAGATCGTCGCCGAACCGCTGCGCCTCAGCGGGGTCCGCTCCCGGGCCGAGCGCGCCGCGCGCGCCGCCGAACTGCTCGACCGGGTCGGCCTGCCCGCCTCGGCGGGCGAGCGCCGCCCGCCGGAGTTCTCCGGCGGCCAGCGCCAGCGCGTGGGCATCGCCCGCGCCCTGGCCAGCCGCCCCGATGTGCTGGTCTGCGACGAGGCCACCAGCGCGCTCGACGTCTCCGTGCAGGCCCAGGTGCTCGACCTGCTCCGCGAGATCCAGAGCGAGAGCGGGCTGACCTACCTGTTCATCTCGCACAACCTCGGGGTCGTCCGCGAGCTCAGCGACGACGTCCTGGTCATGCGCGGCGGCCGCGTCGTAGAGCGCGGCCCGACCGGGCGCGTCCTCGCCGCGCCCGAGCACCCCTACACGCGCGCCCTCCGGGGCGCCGCGCTGGACCCGTCCACCATCACGGGGCGCAAGCCGCGCGCGGTCCTCGCCGCGGCCCTGGCCCCCACCGCAACCGCCACCGAAGGAGCCGCCCGATGACCTCCGGCCCCACCGCCGCCCACCCCGCCCCCGCCCGGCTGCCCGGCATCGACACCCCGCTGTCGCCGCTGGTCCTCGGGACCATGACCTTCGGGGACACCGTGGACGCCGACGGCGCGGCACGGATGCTCGACACCGCGCTGGACGCGGGCGTCACCGGCGTCGACACCGCCAACGGCTACGCGGGCGGCGCCAGCGAGGAGATCCTGCGCGACCTGCTGCCCGCCCGGCGCGACCGGATCGTGCTGGCCACCAAGGCGGGCATCCCGCACCCCGACGCCGGGGACCACGCCCCGCTGTCCGCGCCGGGCCTGCGGGCCTCGCTCGAAGGCAGCCTGCGCCGCCTGGGCACCGACCGGGTGGACCTCTTCTACCTGCACCAGCCCGACCGGGCCACCCCGCTGGGGGAGACCCTGGGCGCCGTGGCCGAGCTCGTCGCCGAGGGCAAGATCGGGGCCCTGGGCGTCTCCAACTACGCCGCCTGGCAGATCGGCGAGCTCAACCACGCCGCCGACGCCGCCGGAGCGCCGCGCCCGGTCGTCGCCCAGCAGCTCTACAACCTGCTGGCCCGCCGCATCGAGACCGAGTACGCCGAGTTCGCCGCGACGACCGGCCTGCACACCATGGTCTACAACCCGCTCGGCGGCGGGCTGCTGACCGGCCGGCACCGCTTCGACGAGGACCCCGCGAGCGGGCGCTTCGGCGACTCCCGGCTCGCCGGCATGTACCGGCAGCGCTACTGGGACCCGGCGCTGTTCGCCGCCGTGGCCTCCCTGTCGGAGATCGCCGACGGCGCGGGGCTGGCGCTCACCGACCTGTCGCTGCGCTGGCTGCTGTCCCGCCCCGTTGTGGGGTCGCTGCTGCTGGGCGGGTCCAGGGTCGAGCACCTCTCCGCCAACCTCGCCGCCGCCGCGGCCGGCCCGCTGCCCGCCGACCTGGTCGCGGCCTGCGACGAGGTCGGCGCCACCCTCCACGGCCCCATGCCCGCCTACAACCGCTGACCCCCGGCGCCCGCCCGCTGCGGCCGGGCGCCCGCTGCACCGCCGGACCCGTTGGACCGAACCACACGAAGGAGCCACCCCACCATGACCGCGGCCGAGTTCGCCCGCAAGATCCGCAACCGTGAGAAGGCCATCGGCTACTGGGCGCTGCTGGACGCCCCGGTGGCCACCGAGCGCCTCGCCCGGCTGGGCTACGACTACGTGGCCCTCGACGCCCAGCACGGCCTGTTCGGCTACTCCGGGATGCTCAACGGGCTGCTCGCCATCGACGCGGGCGGCGCCTCGGCCGGCCTGGTCCGGGTCGAGGCCAACGACCCCACCCCCATCGGCCGGGCGCTCGACGCCGGCGCCGCCGGGGTGATCGTGCCCCTGGTCAACAGCGCGGCCGACGCCGCCGCCGCGGTCGCCGCCACCCGCTACCCGCCGCACGGCATCCGCTCCTACGGGCCCATGCGCTCCATGCTGCGCATCGGCCCCGTGCCCGCCGAGGCCAACGACAGCACCCTGGTCCTGGCGATGATCGAGACCCCGCAGGGCCTGGAGGACGTCGAGGCGATCTGCGCGACCCCCGGCCTCGACGGGATCTACGTCGGCCCCTCCGACCTGCGGCTGGCCGTGGGCGGCGCGACCTCCACCGACCCCGCGGTCGACGAGGTGTTCGACGCCGCCGTGGTCCGGGTGCGCGAGGCCGCCGCTGCCGCCGGGATCGCCGCCGGCATCCACACCCCCAGCGGCGAGGTCGCCGCCCGGCGCCTGGCCGAGGGCTTCACCTTCGCCTCCGTCGCCAGCGAGCTCGTCCACCTGGAGCAGGCCGCCACCGGCCACCTCAAGGCGGTCCGGGACGGCGCCGAATGAGCGCCGCACCCGCCCCCGGCGCGCTGCCGACCGACGGCCGGCTGCGCACCGCCGAGGGCGACCCGGGCCGCAGCGACGCGTTCCTGCCCGCGCCCACCGTCCAGTCGCACGCCGCCAACCTGGCCGTGCTGCCCGACGGCGACCTCGGCTGCGTGTGGTTCGGCGGCACCCAGGAGGGCGTCGCCGACATCAGCGTCTGGTTCTCCCGGCTGCCCGCCGGCTCCGGCACCTGGTCGGAGCCGGTCCGGCTCTCCGACGACGCCACCCGCTCCGAGCAGAACCCCGTGTTGTTCCCCGCTCCCGGCGGCGCGCTGTGGCTGCTCTACACCGCCCAGCACGCCGGGAACCAGGACACCGCCGAAGTCCGCGTGCGCATATCCGACGACAGCGGGCACACCTGGGGGCCCGTGCGCACCCTGATCCACGCCTCGGCGACCGGCGGGGTGTTCGTCCGCCAGCCCATCGTGGTGCTCGACTCGGGCCGGTGGCTGCTGCCCGTCTTCCACTGCGTGCGGCCCGCCGAGGGCAAGTGGGTCGGCGACCTCGACACCAGCGGGCTCCTGGTCTCCGACGACGAGGGCACAACCTGGCGCCACCAGGAGATCCCGGGCAGCACCGGATGCGTGCACATGAACGTCGTCCCGCTGGACGACGGCACCCTGCTCGCGCTGTTCCGCAGCCGCTGGGCCGACTCCATCTACGAGTCGCGCTCCACCGACGAGGGGCGCAGCTGGACGGTCCCGGTCGCCACCGAACTGCCCAACAACAACTCCTCCATCCAGGTCACCCGGCTCGATGACGGCCGGCTCGCGCTGGTCTACAACGACGCCCGCGCCACCGGCACCACCGAGCGCCGCGTCTCCCTCTACGACGAGATCGGCGACGACGGGCTCGCCGAGGCGCCCGCCGGGCCCGCCCCGGCCGCCGCCGCGCCCTCCGGAGCGAAGGGGGCGCGAACCGCGTTCTGGGGCACCCCGCGCGCCCCGCTGACCCTCGCCATCTCACCCGACGGCGGGCGCACCTGGCCGGTGCGGCGCGACGTGCAGACCGGCGACGGCTACTGCATGACCAACAACTCCCGCGACGGCCTCAACCGGGAGCTGTCCTACCCCTCCGTCGTCCAGGGCCCCGACGGCGACCTGCACATCGCCTTCACCTACCACCGCCAGGCCATCAAGCACGTCCGCGTCGGCCCCGGCTGGGCCGCGGCCGACGGCGGTCCCGAGGAGGGCGTCCCCGCGTGACGACCACCCTGATCACCACCCCCACCTTCGGCCGGTTCTCCGACGAGCCGTGGCGGGTCCTGGAACGGGCGGGCACCGCCGCCGTGCGGCCATACGACGACCGGGCGCTGCCCGGCGCGGAACTCCTGGAGCGGGCGGGCGACGCCGACGCGCTGATCGTCGGGCTCGACCCCATCTCCGCCGAGGCCATGGACGCCGGGCCCAAGCTGAAGGTCATCGCCAAGCACGGCGTGGGCGTGGACAACATCGACCTGGACGCCGCCCGCGAGCGGGGCATCCGCGTCGTCTACGCCCCCGGCAGCAACTCCCGCGCCGTCGCCGAGCTCACCTTCGGGCTGATCCTCAGCGCCACCCGCAAGATCGGCCGCGCCCACACCGAGGTCCTGGACGGCGGGTGGCCGAAGCTCTTCGGCCGCGAGCTGGCGGGCTCGACCCTCGGCATCATCGGGTTCGGCAGGATCGGGCGGCTGCTGGCCGGCTACGGCCGGGCCTTCGGGATGGACGTCGTCGCCTACGACCCCTACCTCGCCCCCGAGGCGTTCGCCGAGCACGGCGCGCGCGGGGTCGGCCTGGACGAGTGCGTGACCGGCGCCGACGTCCTCAGCCTGCACCTGCCCGCCGAGCCCGGTGCGGCGCCGCTGCTGGACCGCGCGCGGATGGAATCGATGCGCCCCGGGTCCTGCCTGGTCAACGCGGCACGCGGCGGCCTGGTCGACGAGGCCGCCCTCGCCGACCTGCTGCACAGCGGGCATCTGGGGGCCGCGGCGCTGGACGCCTTCGCCGTCGAGCCGCTGGGCGAGAGCCCGCTGCGGACCGCGCCCAACCTCGTCCTGACCTCGCACATCGGCGCGTGCAGCCGCGAGGCCAACCGGACCATGGGCGTCATGGTCGCCGAGGACGTCGTCCGGGTGCTGGCGGGCGGCGACCCCCGGCACGAGGCCACCTGACGCCCGCCGCCCTCGGCGGCTCCACTCGACCCGACCCGACACCGGACCCTCCGACACTTGGAGCAGCGGACCCTATGAAGATCGAGCGCATCCGCATCGACAAGGCGAAGTTCGAGATGCGCGACTTCGCCAAGCACCCCACCGGGTTCTCCCTGGTCTACGAGCCCGGCAGCAGCAAACCGGTCAGCGCCTACGCCGTGCGGATCTACACCGACGAGGGCGTCACCGGCGAGTACGTGGGCGGCAACTCCATCGCCGCCGCCCAGGTCAACATGTTCGGCGACTACCTGATCGGCAAGGACCCGTTCCAGCGGGAGCTGATCTACAACGACGTCAAACGCCAGCTCCGCAAGTTCGACAAGATGGGCATGGGGCTCATCGATATCCCGCTGTGGGATCTCGCCGGGCGCGCCTTCGGCGTCTCCGTCCGCACCCTGCTGGGCGGCTGGAAGACGCGGCTGCCCGCCTACGCCTCCACCGCCGCCGGCGACCGCGCGGGCGGCCTCGACTGCGCACGGGCCTACGCCGACTTCGCGGTGCAGTGCAAGGAGCTGGGCTACCGCGCCTACAAGCTGCACGTCTGGGACGACTACGAGGTGGCCGAGGTCGTCGAGACCATCGCCGCGGTGCGCGACGCCGTCGGCCCCGCCATGGACCTCATGCTCGACCCCGGCTGCAAGCTGGAGACCTTCGCCCACGCCGTGCAGGTCGGCCGCGCCTGCGACGAGGCCGGCTACCTGTGGCTGGAGGACCCCTACAAGGACACCGGCATCTCCATCCAGGGCCACAAGCGGCTGCGCGAGCTGATCCGCACCCCGCTGTTGCAGACCGAGCACGTGCGCGGGCTCGAGCAGCACGTGGACTTCGCGGTCGGCGGCGGCACCGACTTCGTGCGCGCCGACGCCGAGTACGACGGCGGCATCACCGGCGCGCTGAAGATCGCCCACGCGACCGAGGGCCTCGGGCTCGACGTCGAACTGCACACCCCCGGGCCCGCGCAGCGCCAGCTCATGGCGTCCATCCGCAACACCAACTACTACGAGATGTCGTTCGTCCACCCCAAGTCGTCGGAGATCGGGCGCAGCCAGCTCATCTACGCCGACGACTACCGCGACGGCCTCGACGCCATCGGCGCCGACGGCTGCGTGCCGGTGCCCGAAGGACCGGGCCTGGGAATCGCCTACGACTGGGACGCCATCGAGGCGCACACGGTCGAGACCCGCGAATTCGCCTGACCCGCACAACGGTGAACCGCCCCTGACCCGGCCGTCCCCGCACCGTTCCCCGTCCAGTTCGACCCCGGCGCCGCACGGCGGCGCCGGGCCGGCCACGAAAGGCCCCCACCATGTCCAACACCGCCGCGGACGAGGGCTCCGCCCCACCGCCGGGTGCCGCCGACCCCTATGCGCTGCGCCCCGAGGACGCCCGCGACGCCCCGACCACCTTCGCCGGCCGGCTGCGCTACCTCGGCCCCGGGCTGGTGCTGTCGGCGGCGGTGGTCGGCTCCGGAGAGCTGATCGTCACCACCTCCCTGGGCGCCCGTGCCGGGTTCGTGCTGCTGTGGCTGGTCATCATCAGCACCGCGGTGAAGGTCTGGGTCCAGATGGAGCTGGCGCGCTGGACCATCCTGACCGGCAAGCCCGCGCTTGAGGGCTACAGCCAGGTGGGGCCGAAGATCGGCCGGGTCGGCTGGATCAACTGGCTGTGGATCGGCATGGACTTCGCGAAGATGCTGCAACGCGGCGGCATCATCGGCGGGACGGCGGCCGCGCTGTCGATCCTGTGGCCCATCTACGGCGAGGCGCTGTCGTTCCCGTCGATGCTGGTCTGGACGGCCATCATCACCATCACGACGATCCTGCTGCTCCAGAGCAGCAAGTACAGCATCGTCGAGCGCGCCGCCGCCATCTCCGTGGGCATCTTCACCTTCTCCACCGTGGGCCTGGCGGTGGGGCTGCCGCTGACCGAGTTCGGCTACGGCTCGGCCGACCTCGCCACCGGGCTGAGCTTCGCGATCCCCGCCGGCACGATCGGCATCGCCGTCGCCATGTTCGGCATGACCGGCGTCGGCGCCGACGAGATGACGACCTACACCTACTGGTGCCTGGAGAAGGGCTACGCGCGCTGGACCGGCCCCGACGACGGCACCGAGGAGCGGGCCGTCCGCGCCGAGGGGTGGCTGCGGGTGATGCGGCTGGACGTGCTGGTGTCGTGGCTGATCTGCACGCTGTGCACCCTGGCGTTCTACGTCATCGGCGCATCGGTCCTGCACCCGCAGGGCCTCGTGCCCGAGGGCAACGACATGATCACCACCCTCGCCCGGATGTACACCGACACCATGGGCGAATGGGCGCAGTACGTGTTCCTGATCGGTGCGATCGCGGTGCTGTGGTCCACCAACATCGGCTCCACCGCCAGCGTGCCGCGGCTGTGGACCAACACCCTGGGGCTGCTCGGGGTCATCGACTGGTCCGACGTCGCCGTGCGCCGCCGCACCATCCGCATCCTGACCTGGTGCTTCCCGCCGCTGTGGGCGTCGTTCTTCCTGTTCATCCAGTCGCCGGTGATCATGGTCCAGATCGGCGGGGTCGCCACCGGCATCTTCCTGGTCGCCGTGGTGATCGCCGTCTGGCACCTGCGCACCACCGAGGTCGACCGGCGCTTCCGCGCCAACCCGTGGCTCACCGGCGCCCTCGTGCTGAGCAGCATCGCCATCGCGGTCCTGGGCGTCTACAGCATCATCGAGGTGTTCGGGCTCGGCGTGCCCGAGTAAGGGTGCCGCCATCGTCCCGCCGTGGCGGGACGACGGCTCTCAGCGGTCCGGCCCGCCGGTGGGGGCGGGCCGGACCGCTCCCGGCGCCCACCGTCCGGGCGCGGGCCCGCGGGGGCGGGGCACCGCGCGCGGCACGGTCGTGCCGGTGACCCGTTCTCGAACGGGTCTGGCTACGGTGGGGGCATGCTGATCGGATTCGGAGCCCCGGTGTCCGGGGCGTGGGCCACCCCGCACAATCTCGGCGCGTTCGCCGCCCGCGCCGAGGAACTCGGCTACCACTCGCTGTGGACCTTCCAGCGGCTGCTCACTCCGGCCGACGACAGCCAGGTCGGGCCCGGCTACCGCAGTGTCCTCGACCCCATGGTGACGCTGGGGTTCGCCGCGGCCGTCACCTCGCGCATCCGGCTGGGGGTGTCCATCGTCAACATGCCCTTCGTGTCCCCGGTGCTGGTCGCCAAGCAGGCGGCGACCCTCGACGTCCTCTCCGGCGGGCGGCTGGACCTGGGGCTGGGATCGGGGTGGTCGCCGGAGGAGTTCACCGCCTCGGGCACCACGCCCGCCCGGCGCGGGGCCCGCGCCGAGGAGTACCTCGCCGTGCTGCGCACCCTGTGGGGCGACGAGGTCAGCGGCTTCGAGGGCGACTTCTACACCATCCCGCCCAGCCGCATGGCGCCCAAGCCGGTGCAGGCCGGCGGGCCGCCGGTGCTGCTGGGCGGCGTGGCGCACACCGCGCTGCAACGGGCGGGTCGGCTCGCCGCCGGGTGGCTCAGCCGTAGCGCCACCGACCTGTCCCACATCGCAGAGGAGATCGCGGTAGTGCGCACCGCAGCCGAACAGGCCGGGCGCGACCCCCGGGCGGTACGGGTCGTGTGCCGCGGCGTGGTCCGCTACGGCGCCGAGGCGGCGGGGGAGGACGGACGCCGTCTGCCGCTGTCGGGGTCTGCCGCCCAGATCCGCGAGGACACCGCCTGGCTCGGCGACCAGGGCGTCACCGAACTCTTCTACGACCTCAACTGGGACCCGGAGGTCGGCTCCCCAGACGTCGATCCCGCTGCCGCCACGGCCCGCTCCACCGAAATCGCCGAATCCCTGGCTCCGGCAGCCGACTGAGAGCCGCCGGGCCGAAGAGCCGGAGGGTCGGCGTACGTCGTCACGGAGGATCCGTTTCGCGGGAATCGACCGCGTTCAGTTGTTCGGAAGCTCAACGGCGGTAACGCCGTCAACTTCCTGCACGGGGCCGAGGTGGGACCGTTCATCTTCCTCGTTCAGGCGGAGATCATCGCCGCTTCCGCAATGCTCACGCGTGGCGGGCTGAACCCTGGTATCCACGAGATCGGTCCAACCGACCGCGCCGCCATCGCCGCGACGTGGCTCGATTACTTCAACCGATAGGAGCCCTGCCCTTGTCCATCACGGCCGAGCACATCCGCGAGACCCTGGACGACTACCTCGGCGCTCACCCGGACGAGAAGGAGGTGCTCGCCCCCGTCCTCGACCTTCTTGAATCTGGGGCCGACCTCACCTCGCGCACGGAATTCCGTGGCCACGCCACTGCCGGGGCGATCCTCGCCGACGCCAGGGGGCGCGTGCTCCACGTCCGGCACCGGGCCCTTGACGCCTGGTTGCTGCCCGGTGGTCACATCGAGTCCGGTGACTCCTGGCTCATCGACGCGGCTCAGCGCGAATTGACGGAGGAGACGGGGATCGCCGCCTCGGTCGCCACCCCGGTTGGGACGCGCCCCTTGCACATCGACGTGCATCCCATCCCCGCCAACGACGCCAAGGGAGAGCCGGAGCACCGACACTTCGACTTCCGGTTCCTCTTCCGGACGTCGGCCGATGTCGGCGAACTCCAGACGGAGGAAGTTCTCGCAGCGGCCTGGCGCGATGCCGACACGATCGCGGGCGAGATGTTGCGCAACCGCGTCGTGCACGCACTGAACTGACCGATCCGGCCGCCCGGCGCTTATCGGCATCAACGGCGACCGGGCGGCGGGGGCTACAGGGCGTCGATGTCGGCGAGGAAGGCGACCCACTCACGGGAGCCCACCGGGAGAGTGGCGGCATCGCGGTTCTGAGTGTCGCGGACGGCTCTTCCCTTATCGGCCGTGTCCGCGACCTCGACGCAGTTGGACTCGCCGACCGAGTACGAGGACTTGCGCCACGACTCGTTCTTGATCACTTCAGGTCTCCTTTGATCTTTTCCAACAGGGCGCGCGAACCGTCCACTGGGAGCGCGACCCCAAGCAGGTCGGCGAAGAGGCCCAAGTGGACTGACGTGGCATCAGCGTCTTCGACGGGACCACCGGAAACACGGGTTTCCAGCCAAAGAATATCCCCCACCTCGGGGACCCTGATGAGGCGGAACGCTCCATCCATGCCCGGGTGAGACCGTGTCTCCAGAGGCACGACGAGGATCTCCACACGGTCTCGGTCCATCATGGACAGTAGATGATCGATCTGGGCCGCAAGCACGGTGGGGCCGCCCGTTGCGCGCCGAAAGACCGACTCGTCGATCACGGCGACGACGCGGGGAGGAAGCTCAGCGTCGAATATCCGCTGTCGGGCGAGCCGTTCTGCGACCAGCCCATCGATCTCGCTGTCGGCCGCACCCTTGTTACCCGCGCGGATCGCAGCGCGTGCGTAGCCTCCGGTCTGCATCAGTCCGGGGACGACCAATGGGTGGTAGTCCCGGATCTCCGTTGCTCGGCTTTCCAGTTCGGATACCTCACGCACCCAAGCGGGGACCTGAAATCCGTCGTATTGGCTTTCCCAGAGGGCGATGATCTTCCCGCCCCCGGTAAGAACGCGGTCGATTCGTGCGGCCTGGTCCCTTTTGGTGTGCGTCTTGCCTAGCTCGATGCTGCTGATGGTGGACTGGGCCAGCGGTATCTGGTCAGCGAGCTGGGTCTGCGAAAGCCCAGCTTGATTGCGTCTTCTCCTCACCTCCGCACCGAACTTTCGGGCAGCGTCAGCGATGTCTATCGGCATGCATCGGAGATTAGCAGACTCCCATCGGAAATCACTTGGAACAATCGAAGATCTTCGCAACCTGCGGCGATAGCTGGAAAAGGTTCCTTTATAAGGCCAGGATCATTAGCGAGGTCTTACCAGGGCTACGGAGATTCTGGTCGCCCGAATGGAAATGGTCCCGCCCTGTGTGAGCGCACAGGACAGGACCTTCAGCCCTCAACCTGACACAACCAGGGAGGACTCAATGACGCAGCTTATCGGGATGCAATCCCGATATGGGAATTGCCGTCGACACCGGGGGCGCCGCGTTCGCCCCTACCTGTTCCGGATCGGGGGGCGGTGATGGCCGTGGTCTACTACGCCCGGTTTCCGGGGTGGGCCGAGCAGGTGAAGCGGGCGCGGCACTGGTGTGAGGACCTGCTGTCCGCCCACTCCGCCTTCGACATCCCCGGTGAGACCGTCGCGTCGGCGGTGTTGTTGCTGAGTGAGGCGGTGACCAACGCCGTCCGCTATACGGCCTCGGGCCGCGGCGGGACGTTCGACGTGACCCTGATGGTGGAGCAGCGGAAGATAACGATCGAGGTCGAGGACGAAGGGCGTCCCGCCGGCGGGACACTTCCCTTCATCCGGCCGCTGACACCGATGGCGCAGCACGGGCGCGGCATGACCCTGGTCGACTACCTCGCCGACACCTGGGAGCCCCTGCCCAAACCCCGGACCGGGGTCGCCTTTACCCTCACCTGGAGCGACCGGGCGACCTCCGCCGCGGCCTCTGCCTGACCACGTGCGGTCCTGTCCCGATCGATGAGGGGGCGGGACAGGACCGCGCGTCCCCGCCGGACCGCCCCATGACCCCCAGGCGGTCCGGCACTCCCATGTCAGTGGTCGCAGGCCCGGTCCGCAAGGCGTTCGACCGATTCGATGAGGCCGGTCCATGCCTGTTCGGTGTCGGCGTTGCGCTCGTGCGGGGCGCGGAACCAGCCGGTGTAAATGACCAGCTCCTCGACGTCCCAACGGAGCCGGTACATCTCCATCGCCGCAGGGTCGGGCGTGTGTCCCGTGGCCGCCTCGTAGCGGGCGAGGTCGCCGGGGTCGGCGGTGACCTGCCACAGGTCGCGTTCGGGTACCGCCAGGCCGGCCGTGTCCCAGTCGACCAGCACGAACCGGCCTTCGTCCGCGCGCCACAGCAGGTTGGCGCGGTGCGGCTCCCCGTGGGTCACGACGAGGTCCCCGGATCGGCGGGCCACCTGATCGGCGAGGCGGTCGAACCGGGCCAGGCCCGCGCGCAGGCCCTCGGCGTGCCCGCCCAGCAGAGCCCGTGCGGCCTCGGAGAACGGGCCCGCTTCCCAGGGGCGGTCCGTCTCTGCGAGGGCCCGGTCGAGCCCCTCCCGCCCCGGGACCTGGGGAGGCCGAGCGGGGGCCGACTCCGGAGGGCGGCGCCGGTGCAGCGCGGCGAGCAGGTCCACGACCTTGCGGCGCCCGGCCGCGTCGAATTCCTGCCCGAAGCCCTCCGGTTCACCCGCCGTGAAGGGGAAGACGCTGAGGGCGTACCGGTCGCCGATCCGCCGGACGGTCGCGCCCTCCGTGTTCCGCAGGGGCGCCACGACGAAGTCCAGGCCGTCGTCGTCGCCCGTCGGCCTGGTGCCGGGCGTCCCGTTCCGCGTGCCCGGCTCCCCGTCCCCCGTGGCCTCCGCCGTGCCGCCATCGTGTCCGGCCGCGGTTCCCTCGTGGAGGTCCGCAGCGGTGTCCATCGCGCGGCGCAGGTCCTCCAGTGCGGCGTCGGTGGACACCCCCGGCGCCGACTTCTGCTCGAGGTCGGCGACGGTCACGAACCAGCGGTGGCCGTCGCCGTCGGCCGCGGTCCAGTGGTGGTCGCCGAAGCCGACCGCGGCGTAGTCCGCCGTCGCGGCGTCGATCCCCCAGTCCTTCAGCGCGTCCAGCACATCGCGGTCATCGAGTTCCGTGGGTCGGTACAGCATGGGCCGCACGCTACCGGCCACGCGCCGCCCGGGCACCCGGATTTTCCGCGCCGCGCCGCCATCCGCCATGGCTGAGGCGTTCCTCGCCGGAGCAGGGGACCCGGGTCAGCGGCCCTTGAAGTAGCGGAACAGGTGCTTCTCCCGGATGAGCAGCAGCGCGCCGGCCGCCCCGAGGAGGGCGGTGAGCGCGGCCGCAGCCGGCCCGCGCAGCCCGATGGCGAACACCTCGGCGGTGTCCGCCGGGTTGCCGATCCCGGCGGCGCAGGCGAGGGCGCCGACCGCCATGGCCAGCGCGCCCAGCGCCCACGCCCCGGTCTCGATCGCCACCTGGGCGAGGAGGGCGCCCCGCCCCACGCCCACGTGCAGCGCCCCGGCGATCTCCAGCCGCCGCAGCCGGACCGCCACGAACCCCAGCGCGAACCCCACCACGGCGCAGCCGGCGGCGGCGTGGCGCGTCGGGCGGGCCGCGAACTGCGCGGTGGCATCGAAGTCGGCGCCCCGGGCGGTGTTGAGCTGGCCGATGGTGATCGTGGTCGTGGCATCGGGGACGACGTCGGCGGCGGCGTAGATGAGCGCGTCCGCGGACTCCGATACCGGCCAGACCTCGGCCCAGCACTCGTCGAACGTCGCGGCGGGGACCCGCGGAACCAGGACGGCGTGGCCCAGCCTGCGGTCGCGCCCGTCATCGGGGTAGTCGTAGGTCCCCGCGACGGTCATCGGCCCCGACCCGGTGGCCAGGCGCTCGCCCGCGCGCACGCCCAGCGATTCGGCGAGGGGCACGGGCAGCCACACGCCCTCCGACGCGGTGCCCTCCACACCCAGCAGACGGGCCAGCCCCGGTGTCACCTCGTAGACGGGAAGCGGGTCCGCGGGCATGGCCGACAGCTCCAGCGCATCGGCCTCGCGCAGCGCGCCCGAGGATCGGATCGCGGGTGACTCGGTGAGCCGTTCACAGGATTGGCCGTCGGTCATGTTCTCGGCGAGCAGCGTGCGCACCGATGCCCCCGTCGCCACGAACTCGGCCGCCTGGCGCTCCAGCCCGACGACGTAGCGGGTGTCGACGAAGGCGAGCCCGGCCGTGACCGCGAACAGGGACAGGCCGAAGACCGCGGCGCGGGTCGCCCCGGCGGCCAGGTTGCGCAGGGCCTCGGAGAGGACCGATCCGGGGCGCATCAGCCGGCCGCCCCGCTGCCGGGCACATCCGCGGCCCCCGCGTGCGGCCCGGCGCCGCCCGCTCCATCGCCCCCGCCGCCCCCCTCAGCGTTCGCCCCGCCCGCTGCCGCCGTCGCCAGGTCGAGGACGCGGGTACACGCCTCGCGGGTGTGCGGATCGTGGGTGGCGATCACCACGATCGTGCCGGCGCGGGCGATCGCCCCGAGCGTCCGGTTGACGGTGGCGGCGGTGCGCAGGTCCAGCTGGGCGGTGGGCTCGTCGACCAGCAGCAGATCGGGGGCCGAGCACACGGCGCGGGCGAGCATCAGCCGCTGCGCCTCGCCTCCGGACAGCTCGCGGAACGGCCGGTCGCGCACCGCCTCCAGCCGGAAGTCGGCCATCGCTTCATCGGCCCGCGTCTCGGCGGCGGACCGGTCCAGGCCCTTGGCCAGGAGGGGGAGGACGACGTGGTCCAGCGCGGTGCGCCCCGGAACGCCGAACGGGTTCTGGAACACCCAGCCGGTCCGCTCGACCCCGGTCGCCTCCAGGGTTCCGGAGTGGGGTGCCAGCCACCCCGCGAGGATCGACAGGAGTGTGGACTTCCCGCACCCCGACGGGCCGCACACGCCCACGACCTCGCCCGGCAGCAGGTCGAAGTCGAGCCCGGTGAACAGGTCCGCGGTCCCGGTGAAGCGGTGGCCCAGCCCGCGGGCGCGGACCGCCGCGCCGGGGCCGGGATCAGGGGCGGCGGACGGCTCAGTCACAGGACTCCGATCGGATGGCCGAGCCGAGGTTCACGTCGGCCGGCGCCTCGCCGTCGAGCACGACGAGGGTGGCGCCGAGGTTGGAGCCGACGATCCGCACCGGGTGGGCGGTGCCGCCCGATTCGATGCACGCGTCGTCGCCGTCGATGCCGAACACCGCCCCGGGCGGCACCTTGAGCGCCTGCAACGGCTCGGCCAGCGAGATCTCGGCGGTCACCGCTTCCTCCGACGACAGGAACTCGGCGAACTCCGGGGCGGCCTCCACCTCGTCCAGGAAGCCCTGGTCGGTGACCTCGCCCTCCTCCGACATCGGGCCGCGTATCCCGAAGACGTCGATGATCCGGTCGCCCTCCACCGCGCCGCCGGGCATCGCGTCGACCCGGATCCCGTCCAGCCCGCCGGGGACCGTGCCGAACGGCGCCCCGCCACCGACCGTCATGCCGAGGGGCGCCTCGCACTCGTCCAGGACGGAGGTGGGGGAGGGCAGCCACAGGACCTGGTCGGACTCGATCTCGCCATCGGGATCGCGCACGCCCGCCGATTCCAGCAGGTCGCGCACTGCGGTGGCCGTGGGACGGCCGAAGACGCCGTCGTCGCCCACCGCGTAGCCGAGCCGGGCCAGCTCCCGCTGCAACGCCTGGACGTCGCCGCCGCGGTCGCCCTCCTCCAGGTCGCGGTAGAGCGGGACCTCCGTCGCCAGCGCGATGAGCGGGGTGGCGCCGATGGTGGCGACCGCCTCGCCCGACACCAATTCGGCCCCCGCGGCGCAGTCCGTGGTGGTGACGCGGCCCGACAGCCCGATCTCCAGGGTGGACTCCGGGGTCACCTGGAAGGCGACCTGCGCCGTGCGCTCGTCGGCGAACTCCTCACGGGTGACCGGGGCCGTGGTCTGCCCGTCGGAGGCCGCCAGCCCGCTGGGCACATCGGCGGGGCGCAGCAGGTAGCCCGCGCCCGCACCGGCGCTCAGCAGGGCCGCCCCGGCGAGCAGCGCGGTCGTCCAGGACCTGTAGTTCACACCGGACCTTTCACGTGGTGGTGATCCCGAGGGAACGGCGGCGCCGGGCGCCGCCCGGACCCACCGGCCGTCGTTCCGGTGTCAGGAGCCGTCCTCGACCGAGATGCTGTACCCGCCCTGCTGGAGGCATTCCTGAGCGGCGGGTTCCGCGGGGTCGAAGGGTGCGTCGGCGAAGCCGTCGGAGACGTCCTCGTCCAATTCGTCGGGTGTGTACCCCTCTGGGGCCAGTCCCTCCGCGACCAGGCAGTCGACGGTGAGTACCCGGGTGTCCTCGATCAGGCCGGGGTTGTTGACCTGCGTCTGGTACAGCGCCTCGATCTGCATGGTGGTGCCCTCGGCGCAGTCGCCGCTGACCTCCAGGTACTCGTCGATGTCCGCGTCGGCTTCCAGCAGAGGGGGCGTGATCGTGTAGATGCCGTCGGAGCGCCGCTCGTAGGTCTCGTCCAGCCCCGCGTCCTCGGCGCACTGCCGGTACCGGTTGAACGCGTCCTCATAATCCTCGGCCGCGATCTCGCCGTTCTCTATTGCGCGGTCCAAGACCTCGCGCTCGAAGTCCGAGGCGGCGTTCTCGCGGGCCTGTTCGAACTGCTCCACCAGACTGAGGTCCATGGTGGGGCCGCTCGGCCCGGATGCGTCCGGGGCGCTCGGATCCAGAGCCGAGCATCCCGTCAGAAAGAGTATTCCAGCGGCCGTGAATAGGGTCGCCGTTCGTGCCGGAGCGGAAATCCGCATGTTTTCCGTCCTCGGTGGAATCGGTTTTTCATTTTAAGGTGCCGGTCACCGCGAGCCGCTCCACGTGGTATTCGGAAAGTACTCGCGACGGGCGGTGACCGGCGTTGAATTCACTTCATCGGTTCCCGCTCATTCAGCGGTAGTCCACCCGGGCCTGGGAGATCGACGAGGTGCCGGAGTCCACGTAGGCGCGGGCGTACCGGGTGTACCAGGCGGTGAGCGCACTGACGTTGCCGTGCCGGGCGTAGGCCCGCACCTGGTTGTAGGAGCCGCAGGTGTCGACGTAGCCCCACGCTTCGGCGTAGTCGGTGCCGGCGTGGAGGTAGTAGTCGCAGCGGAGGGTGGAGACGTCCCCGGCGGTGGTGGCCTCGGCGGACGCCGGGGCGGCCGGGACGGCGAGGGCCAGGCCCATCCCGGCCGTGGCCAGAACGGTGAACAGGCCCGCCTTGACGCGGGTGGACAGGGTGGCGGGAGTCTTCCCGGAAGTGGTCGTCACGCTCATTCTCTTTCACTCCAGCGATGGGATGTGTGACGCTTGAATCGCCCCGGCCGACTGGCCGGTCGGCCGGGGCGGCATGGGCCGTCCGGATCGGCACCCTGCCACTTCGGAGATGTCCGGAGTATTTCCGAAGTGCTTCGGAATCTATCCGCGCATTGGAGTGAAAGGAAGATGTTTTCAGGTGATCCCGCCATTACAATCGGTTAGTGCGAGCTTTGACCTCCCAGCTCGCGTGGAGTGATGGTTCGTATATTAGCTCCCTTGTCCGAATGCGGACACTAAATCCGAGTAAGAGAACGGTGTGAGGCGGAACGGTGAATGTGTCGTCCGCTGGGATCGGCGGGTCGTAAGTCCGAATCCTCCTTGGGTTTCATGCGCGGCTGTGGGGTGGGGATTGTCTTTCGGGGAATGCATGACGTGGTGGGATGGGTGATGGCGGTGGGCGCCATTTCGTCGATGGGTCGGTTTCGTATGCCCCTGGCGGTGTGCGGTCGAGGTGGAGTGAAGTGAATTCATATGCGGCCCATTCGGAGCCATTCATCCCTTTTTTCCTAGGAATCGACCTCGGGACCAGTTCCGTGAAGGCCGCGCTGCTGGCGCCCGACGGCCGCCTGGGCCCGGTGTCCTCGGCCGCCTATGCGCTGAGCAGCCCGCAGGCGTCGTGGTCGGAGATTGACCCGCGGCTGTGGTGGGACGCCGTCGTCCACGCCGTCCGCCGCTGTGTGGACGGCCGGGCGCACCGCGTCGAGGCCGTCGGCCTGTCCGGGCAGATGCACGGGGTCGTCCTCACCGAAGCCGGCGGCGACCCCGTCCGGCCCGCGATGCTGTGGCCCGATGCGCGCGCCGCCACCCAGCTCGACCGCTATGCCGCGCTGGACGCCGACGCGCACCGGCGGCTGGCCAACCCGCCGATGCCGGGCGCGGCCGGTCCGATGCTCGCCTGGCTGGGCGAGCACGAGCCGCCGGCCCTCGCGTGCGCACGCTGGGCGCTGCAACCCAAGGACTGGCTCCGCCTGCGGCTGACCGGCCGGGCGGCGACCGACCCGAGCGACGCCTCGGGGACGCTCCTCTACGACCTCGTCGCCGACGACTGGGCGCCCGACATCGCCGCCGCACTCGGGATCCGGCCGGACCTGCTCGCCCCGGTCCAGCCCTCGGCGCACTGGGCCGGGGACCTGCTGCCGGGCGCCGCAGACGCGCTCGGCCTGCGGCCGGGCACACCGGTCGTCACCGGCGCCGCCGACACCGCCGCCGCGGCGCTCGGCACCGGCCTGGCGCCCGGCGACGTCCAGCTGACCATCGGCACCGGCGCCCAGGTGGTGGCGCTGACCGACGGGGTCGGCGCCGCCCTCGACCCGCGCACGAACGTGTTCCGCACCGCGACCCCCCGCGGCCGCTACCGGCTCGCGGCCATCGCCAACGCCGGCCTCGCCCTGGAGTGGGCGGTGCGGGTCTTCGGCGCCACCTGGGACGAGCTGTACGCCGCGGCCGACCGCGACGGAGGCCCCGTCTTCCGCCCGCACCTGTCCCCGGAGCGAGGGGCGCCCGGCGCGGCGGGCTCCTTCACGGGCCTGCGGGCCGGGCACGGCCGCGCCGACCTGCTGCACGCAGTCCTGGTCGGGGTGGCCGAAGCCATCGCCGAGGCGGTGGACGTGCTCGCGGAGCGCGACGGGACGCCGGTCCGCACAGCGGGCGGCGGCGCGCGCGACCCGCGCTGGCGCCGCCTGCTCGAACGCGTCCTCGCGCGTCCTCTGGAGCCGGTCCCCGGCGCCGGCGCCGCATCGGTGCGCGGCGCGGCCCTGCTGGCCGCCGAGGGGACGGGCACCGCGGTCCCGGCGACCCCGCCCGGCTGACCGGGGCGCACGCGCCGGGACCCCTGCCCGTCGTGTGACGGCCGAACGCCTGGCCGCCTTCGACGTCCGCCCGCCCGGCGTGCTGTCCGGGGTCACCCGGCTCGCCCGCCCCGAACTCCTCATCGAGCTGGAGGCCATCGCCGCCGACTGATCCGCCGGGGTACCCGGCGACGAGGCACCGCCGGGTCAGCCCCGGACGGCGGTGAGGATCTCCCCGGCCATGTCGAGTGATTCGTCGACGGTCCGGGCGAGGTTCATCATCTCCACGAAGGCGTGGTCGACACCGGCCTCGTCCGCGGCGCGGGTGATGGCCTGCACGATCTGGTCCACCGAGGCGCCCGCGACGGGGTAGACGCGCAGGACCAGGCCGATGGCGACCGGGTCGCGGCCCAGCTCTTCGGCGAAGTCGCGGACCGTCGCCATCGGCCCGTTGATGCTCCCCGGGTCGAAACCGCCCGCCCCGGGGGCGCACACGGGCAGCCAGCCGTCGGCGCGGCGGGCCACCCGGCGCAGGGCGGCCGGGGCGAACCCGGCCAGGTACACCGGCGGGCGCGGGCGCTGGGCCGGCTTGACGTCGACGTGGGTGGCCGGGACCTTCCAGTAGCGGCCCTCGTACTGGGCGGGCCCGGCCGACCACATCTCCTCCAGCGCGTCGAGGCATTCGTCCAGCCGCTCCCCGCGCTGTTCCATGGGGATCCCCGCCGCCCGGTACTCCTCGGGCGACCACCCGGTGCCGAACCCGGGCAGCAGGCGGCCGTCGCTGATGAGATCGATCGTGGTCAGGGAGCGGGCCAGCACCGCGGGTGCGTACCAGGGTGCGTTGAGGACGTTGGTGCCGATGTGCGCGGTCTCCGTGGCAGCGGCGGCGACGGCCAGCAGCGCGAAGGGGTCCAGGATCGAGTGGAAGGCCTCGGGGATGGTGTCGCTGCCCGCGTAGCCCACGGTGGGTTCGATCGGGGCCAGGAGCCGGTCGCCGACCCACAGGCTGTCCGCGCCCAGGCGTTCGGCTTCGCGGGCGAACCGGGCGACCTCTCCGGCCTCGTGGGCGAGCGGGCCCATCTGCGGCAGGGTGAATCCGATCTTCATCTGGCGCTCCATCCGGCTACCGACGGTGTCCACGACTCTACCCATGGTCGTATCCGTGCGCGGCGGCGGCGTACCGCGCGGCACGGGTATCCGGCCGGTATCCGCGTGCCGGGTCGCCGCCCGCGACCGCGTGCGATTCCCGCCGCAGTCGCCGGGAACTCCCCGGGCCCCGCCGACGACTGCTCAGGGTGCGCGGCGATCGGCCGCGGCGCGACGCCGACACGACGAGGAGCCCGCCACCATGAGGCATCGGCAGCATCGGCGGCACCCCGCCGGGCCGCCCCCGGGCGCCGGGCGCCCCCGCTGGCCGGCGGCCCTGCACGCTGCGGGACCGTGCGGTGACGACCGTTGAGCGCGGCGGGCCCCGGGACGGCCACGGACGCCGCGCCGGAGCAGGGCCGTAGCACCGGGGCGCCCGCACAGCGGCCGCGGTGGCGGACCGTTCCGCTGCCGGTGCTCATCGCCGCGCTGACCGTCCTGCTGGCCGCATCGGTGGTCCTGGCGGTGGGCATCGGACCGGTCGCCGTGGCGCCGGGCACGGTGGCCCGCATCCTCGGCCTGCACCTGCTCGGCATGGACACGCCGGGCACCACGGAGGACTTCATCGTCTGGAGCCTGCGCGCCCCGCGGGTCGTGGAAGGGGTCGCCGTCGGCGCCGGGCTCGCCGTGGCGGGCACGGTCGTGCAGGCGCTGGTGCGCAACCCGGTCGCCGACCCCTTCATCCTCGGGCTGTCCTCCGGTGCGGGCCTCGGCGCCGTCACCGTGCTCACCGTCGCCGGCTCGGCGCTGCTGGGCACGCTCACCCTGCCCCTCGCCGCATTCTGCGGCGCGCTGGCCGCAGGGGCGTGCGTCTTCGCCACCGCGCGCAGCGGGGGAGTGCTGCACCCCATGCGGCTGATCCTGGTCGGGATCGCCGCCGGCCAGCTCCTCGGCGGCCTCACCTCCTTCCTGGTGCTGCGCACCGACTCCGCCGACGCCCAGCAGCAGGTGCTCTTCTGGCTGCTCGGCAGCCTCGCCGGCGCGCAGTGGCCGCTCGCTCTGACCTGCGCCGCGGTGGTGGCGGTGCTCTCCCTCGCCCTGATCGCGGGCGCGGGCCGGCTCAACCTGCTGGTCCTGGGCGACGAGGGCGCCGCGGCCCTGGGCCTCAACGCCACCCGGGCCCGGGCCGTGCTCTTCGCCGCCGCCGGGCTGCTGACCGGGACGGTCGTCGCGGTGTCGGGCACCATCGGCTTCGTCGGCCTGGTGGTCCCCAACCTGGCCCGCATCCTGGTCGGCGCCGACCACCGGCGGGTCCTGCCGGTCGCGGCCCTCCTCGGTGCGCTGCTGCTGGTGTGGGCCGACACCGCCGCCCGGATCGTGCTCGCCCCCTCCGAACTGCCCATCGGCATCCTCACGGCGGTCGTCGGCGTCCCGTTCTTCGTCATCGCCGTCAGACGCGGCGGCCCCGGTAGAACGGGGGCGGCATGAGACTGCGCGTGGAAGGGCTGACAGCAGGATGGACCGCGGTCCCCGCCGTGTCAGGGGTCGATCTCGACATCGCCGACGCGAGTATGGTGGCGCTGGTGGGACCGAACGGCAGCGGGAAGTCCACGCTGCTCAAGACCGTCTACCGGGCCCTGCGCCCCACAGCCGGGCGGCTGGTGCTGGGGGAGGCCGACGTCTGGCGCCTGCCGCACCGCGACGTCGCCAGGTCGGTGGGCGTCCTGGGCCAGGACCAGCACGGCGGGTTCGACTTCACCGCCCGCGAGGCCGTCGCCCTGGGCCGCGCCCCGCACCTGGGCGTCTTCGACCGGATCGGCCCCGCCGACGCGGCCGTGGTCGCCGAGTGCATGGAGACGACGGGGTGCGCCGCCTTCGCCGACCGCCCCGTCTCGACCCTGTCGGGAGGCGAGCGCCAACGGGTCCTGCTGGCCCGCGCGCTCGCCCAGCGCCCCCGGCTGCTGATCCTCGACGAGCCCACCAACCACCTGGACCCGCGCCACCAGTTCGACGTGCTGAGCCTGGTCCGCGGCATGGGCATCACCGTGATCGCGGCCCTGCACTCGCTCGACCTCGCCGCCTACTACTGCGACACCGTGGTGGTGCTGTCCGGCGGAAAGGTCGCCGGTGCGGGGGCGCCGGACGAGGTCTGCACCCCCGGCCTGCTGCGCCGCGTGTTCGGGGTCGAGGCGAGCCTGCTGCCCGACCCCGTGGACGGCCGCCCCCGCCTGCTGATCCGCCCCGCCACCGACAGCCCGCCGCACCGTGCGGCGGGCGCTGCACCCCAAGAGAACAGGGAACACACCGCATGAGCGACTCGACCGGCCCCGTCATCGGCATCCTGCTCTTCCCCGGCGTCGAGGAGCTCGACGCCGTCGGCCCCTGGGAGGTGTTCTCCTTCTGGGCCGCCAACGTCGCCTCCGGCGGCCCCCGGGTGCTCGCCCTCAGCCCCGACGGCGAACCGGTGCGCTGCGCCAAGGGACTGCGCATCGCCGCCGACGCCTCCTACGCCGATGCTCCCCCGCTGGACGTGCTCGTCCACCCCGGCGGCCAGGGCACCCGGCCCCTCATGGGCGACGCCGCGCACCTGGACCGCGTCCGGGAATGGCGCCGCAGCACGCCGCTGATGACCAGCGTGTGCACCGGGTCGCTGGTCTTCGGCGCCGCCGGGCTGCTCCAGGGGCGCCGGGCGACCACCCACTGGCGGTCGCTGGGCGTGCTCGCCGACAGCGGACCCGCCATCGACGTGGTGCACGATGCCCGCTTCGTCGACGAGGGCGACGTGGTGACCAGCGCCGGGGTGTCGGCCGGGATCGACATGGCGCTGCACCTCGTGGGCCGGCTCGACTCGCCCGCGGCCGCCGACACGGTGCGCCGCGGCATCCAGTACGAACCCGCCCGCGCCTGATGGCCCCGCCGACCGCTCCGGCCCGCGGTCCGGGACCCTTCCGGCCGCCGGAGGCGGCCGCCCCCCGTCCCGCCGCGGCACGCGAAGCGGCCCGCCCGTCGAAAGGCGCACGATGACGACGATCTCCGCGGAACCCTCCCCGGCGCCGGAGCGGGCCGCCCCGGACGCGGACGCGGGCGCGGGCGCCGCGTGCCGGGCGGCGCCGTTGCGCCGCCTGGTGGCGGTGGCCGCAGCGGGGGCGCTGCTCGCCACCGCAGCGGGCTGCGCCCAGCCGGGCGGCGGTACCCCGGCCGAGGGCGCCGCGGACACGGCGGCGCAGTCCTGCCCCGCGCCGCCCACCCCCGACGACCCGCCCGAACGCGTCGTGACCCTCGACGGCGGATCGGCCGCGATCCTCGCCGGACTCGGGCTGGCCGACCGGATCGTGGGCACCGCCGACACCGGCTTCTTCGACCCGTTCGAGGGAGAGGAGGCTCAGGAGCTGTCCCGCATCCCGGTCCTCGAGGACGGGCAGGCCGGCCGGGAGCTGGTGATCGCCGCCGAACCCGATCTCGTGATGGGCATCCACCCCTTCCAGTTCGGGTCCTTCGACGGCACCCCGACCGTCGCCGAACTGCGCGCTGCGGGCAGCGACGCGCTCGTGGCCTGCCCGGCATCGGGCACGGTGACCGGCATCGACGGCACGCTGGAGTTCATAGGGCAGACCGCGGAGGTCTTCGGGGTGCCCGAGCGCGGGGAGGAGCTGGCGGAGCGCGTCGCCTCCGATGCCGACGCGGCGGCGCCGCCGTCCGGCACGGCGCCCGTGCGCGTCCTGATGGTCTCCGACGCGCCTCAGGCGGGCCGGCCGATCGGTACCCTGGGCGCCGCAAGCCCGGCCAACGGCGTCATCACGCGCGCGGGAGGGGAGAACATCGCGGGCGACATCGAGCAGGAGCTGCTGGAGGTCAGCCCCGAGGAGGTCGTCGCCCGCGACCCCGAGGCCATCGTCGTGCTCACCGGCTTCTCCACCCTGAGCGGACCCGAGATCGCCGACGCCGTCCGCGCCGACCCGGTCCTGTCCCGGACCACGGCGGTCCGGGAGGACCGGTTCGCGGTCCTGCCCCAGTCCATCGCCGTCTCGCCGAGCGTCCTCAACGGGCGGGCCGTGGCCGCCATCGCCGAAACCCTGCACGCGACCGCGTGAACCGGCGACCGGCCGACCGCGCGTGTGGCAGGGGATCAGCGACGACGGCCGGATACGGCCGGGGTGCCCCTGTGCCCCCGGCCGTCCCCCGGGCGGCGGGGAGAGGCCCTTCTCCCTCACCCGCCGCCCGGGGGACGCACCCGACCGGCAGTTGGAGGCCGCGCGGATCGCCGAGAAGCGCGGTGACGGGGCACCGGCCGCGGTGCCCCGGCTGCACGCCGACCGATGGGTGGTCGGCGTCCGTCCTCAGCCGGTGCCCCGGCGGGCTCATGCCGGTGCGGCCGGTGTGTCACCGGATCTCTGCGGTCCTCGGCCCCGGACCGGTCCGGGGCACCGCCACCACGCTAAAGAGCCCGCCGGCTTCGCGCCACGCCACCGGTGCACAATCGCCCTCGCGGGCGCGTGACCGGTGCACGGGTCGGGCGCCCCGCCCTCCGCAGTGCACAACGGGCAGGAGGAGATCTGCCGCCGGTGCACGGGTCGGCCGGCCGGCGATGTGGCCGGGCCCGGCCACACCGGGCCGCCCCCGCGCCCGCCGCGCGGAGTCAGCCCCGGGCCGCCCGGGGCCAGGCGTCGGGGATGTGCGGCCGGCCCACGCCGACGCGCAGGGCGAAGGCCAGCGGCCGCACCCCGCCCAGCACGTGCTCGTCATCGAGCGCGTCGTCGGATTCCACGTCCGGCACCAGTTCGCGCCGGATCAGCGGCGCGGCCGCGCGCAGGTGGCCCCGGACCACCGCGGGCGACGTGCCCAGCGCGGCGGCCGTCCGCTCGGCGTGGGTGTCGTTGTCCAGCCACGCGCCCAGCGTGCCCAGCAGGTCGCGTGGGTCGTCCCGCAACGGCGCAAGGAACGCCTCGGCCCACGCCCGCACCTCGGGCGCGGACAGCATCGCGGCGAAGTCGGCCGCGGGATCGGTCGCGGCGTCGTCGTGTCCGTGGACGCCGATGATCTTGAGGGCCGCCGAGACGGCGACCTGGTTCAGGACGCGGTCGCGATCGATGCCGAGCAGGTCGAAGCACGTGGTGATCCGGTGCGTCACCGTGTTGCGGTGGATGCTCAGGATGCGGCCGGCCGCCTTCTGCGTGAAATCCAGGCCGAGATCGAGCGTCCCGAGCAGTCTGTCGCTCCGGTCCGTCGGCAGTGTCAGCAGCGGGCGCAGTACGGCCCCCGCCCAGCGCCGCGCCGGCTCCACCGGCAGGACGTCCACGAGGTTGGCGCGCTCGTCGGAGAGCGCCACCCGGTCCGGGAGCCGTTGCGCGAGCGGCAGGGCATTGATGGCCTCGTTGTAGGCGTCCGCGACGCCGCCGAGGGGGCGCATCCGGCTGCCGCCCATACGGTGCAGCGGCCGTGCGGCCACGACCCGCCGCAGCGCGTCGCGCACCCGGCCCGGATCGTCGGTATCGCCCTCGTGCAGCGGATCCACCACGAGCAGGTGGTTGAAGGCGGGGCACAGGGCGAGCAGCGCCCGGTCGGCGACGGCGTGTTCGGCGTCGCGGGCCGTCATCTCCCGGTCCTCATCGGCGCAGTCGATCACGTAAACGCGCACGTGATCGGTCGCCAGCAGACCGGGGGCGATCGCGGCCATCACGCGCTGGGCGGCGATCTCCTCCCCGAGGAGCAGCAGCTGGAAGGTGCTCAGGTGGACTTCGCGCTCGGCGCCGGCGATGCGGTGGCGGTGTTCGGCCTGGTCGATCAGCCCGAGTACCTTGGCGGCGTGCCGTATGAGGTCGGTGTCGACCTCGTTGAAGGGGCGGCGCCCGGCCACCGACAGCACCGCCGCCGTACGGGTCGGGGCGAGAGGGATCAGGCGCGTGTGAGGGGCGCCGCCCGCGGCCGGTCCGGGGGGATCGGAGGACTCCGGGCGCACGCTCTGCGTGACCAGCAGCGGGGCAAGGGTGCCGGGTGCCGTCTCGGGTGAGGCGGCCAGCACGCCGCGCTCCGGGTCGCTGACCATGACCTCCGCGTCCACCGCCGCTGCCAGCCAGTCGGCGATCCGCTGCGTTGCGGCCTCGCCCGCATCGCCCAGGCGGTCCGGGAGCCGGTTGAACAGCGCGGTGAGCTGATCGGCGTGCCACTCCGCCTGCCGGAAGCGGTAGTCGCGCAGGCGGGGGATCAGCGCCGTCGCCCATGCGTCCGGGGTCGCGGTCGTGGTCAGCAACGGCACGTTCAGCCGGGCGGCCGAGTTGCGGACCGGCAGCGGGACGGTGCGGGCCCCGTGCCGGTCGGTCACCACCGCGAGGCCGGCCGCCCGCTGGCGGGCGAGTTCGCGGAGCAGCCGGTCGGCCGCGGCCCGGAGGTCCTGGTGCCCGGCGGGTTCCGGGCGGCCGATCACCACGAGGGCGTCCCGGACGTCGCCGGGGTGGTCGCCCTTCCAGGCGCGCCCTGGGAGCACGCGAACGGAGTCGACCGCCCGGTCGCCGTGCTGGTCACCGTTGATCGCGAAGCGGAGACAGAAGTCGGGCTCGTCGCACATGCCGCTCAGCGTTGGCATGGTGCACCTTCCTTACCTGGCCTTGCGCGGGGGGTCCGCAGGGACGGCGCGTGGCGGCCGGGCGTCCGGGCATGCGAGGACGCGGTTGCACGGGGCCCTGGTCGCTGATTCAGCCACCCTTGCACCCTAATCGGCGACGGCGCGGCGGTCCTCGCGACGCCGATACGGGCCGGGGCGGGTCAGGGGCGCTTACGGGGGACCGTGGCCGGTCAGGCCGCCGCCGGTCCCCATAACCGGTCTCCTCGCCGCGCTGATCCGTCGCTCCCGCCTCCGGTGGAGGTGGGCCGGGGGCGACCGCGGTACCCGCGGACAACGGATCGGGACCTTTGGTCGATACCGGGACCAATCGCACTCTTCCTAGGGTGGCGGGGATCCCGGCGATGCCCCGGCGCCGCGTGCGCACACGGCCGGGCCGTCCAGCTCCGTGCCCGCGGTTCACGCGGGACGGCACCGGCCCCCGTGCCCGGGAGGACCCCCCCTTTTCGGATTTCGAAGGAGACCGTTCCCCCACGCCCGGCACCGGCCTGCGCCCCTTCCCCTCCCGGGCGCCGGGAAACGCGCACGGACACGGCGTGCCCGGCCGGCACCGCTGCCCCGACGATGCGGGCCGGCGTCACGCCATCGATGAGAAAGGAACAGGTGCGTCATGGATGTGCAGGGAATCTGCGCTGCGCACACCGACCCCGTGCGAGGCGTTCTCGCGCGGCTGCCCGAGAGGCGCCTCGGCTGATGGCCGGCGCACACACGTCCACCCCCCAGTCCCCGGCGGGTCAGACGGGACGGCTCGAGTGGGCGGACGTCGCCAAGGGCGTCTGCATCCTGCTCGTCGTGCTGTGGCACGTCATCATGAAGCACTACCTCCAGGTCGGCTGGAACATCGCCCTGCCCTTCCCCGGCCTGTGGGGCGCCGCGGGCGAGATCTTCCTGCCGCTGCGGATGCCGTTGTTCTTCGCGATCTCCGGCTTCTTCGCGGCAAGCGCGCTGAGCCGGCCGTGGCGCGTCATCGGCCGCTCCAAGGTGGCCAACTTCCTCTACCTGTACGCGCTGTGGCTGCTCATCCACACCGCCGTGCTGGCGTTCGTCCCCGACTTCGACACCGCGCACGCGGGCACCCTCGGTGAACTCCTCGCGCAGCTCACGATCAGCCCGACGAACCTGTGGTACCTCTACGCGCTGGCCGTCTACTTCGTGCTGGCCAAGCTGGCCCGCCCGATCCCGGCGCCGGCCGTGCTCGCGGCGGCGTTCGCGCTCTCCGCTGCGGCGTCCGCCGAACTGATCCCTGTGCCCGGGGACCGCCTCGACCCCCTCGAGAACCTGCTGTTCTTCCTCGTCGGCGTGTACGGCAAGACGTTCATCAAGCGGGTGGCCGAAGCGGCCAGCTGGGCGAGGCTCTTCGCCGTGGCCGTGCCCTATGTGGGGATCCTCGGGGCGGTCCAGTACTTCGGCATCGAGACCTGGTTCGGGCTGTGGCCGGTCGTCTCCTCCGTCGCCGTGTTCCTCGGGGTGACCGCGGCCAGCCTGGTGACACGCTGGGAGACGGTGACCGGCGCCCTGGTGAGCGTCGGCCGCAAGACGCTGCCGATCTATGTCATGCACATGCCGCTGCTGGCCCTGCTGCACCTGGCGCTCCTCGGCCCGATCTCGGACGCCGGCCCCACCGTGCAGCTGGTGGTCGCGGCCGTCGAGCCCGTGGTGCTGACAGCGGTCGTCGTGGGGATCTGCCTGGTCCTGTACCGGGTCCTGCCCTCGCCGTGGCTGTTCGAGCTCCCCCTGTCGCGAACCCGGTCCCGCACCACCGAGACCAGCGGCCGCAGGTAGGCGTCACCCCGCGCACGTCCGCGCGCACAGCAAATACAGAAAAGCCGGCCCGGCCATGACGGCCGGGCCGGCTTCCGTGCGGGGACCGGACGGACCCCGCGGAGCGGATCAGGCGAGGTCGAACCGGTCGAGCTCCATGACCTTGCGCCACGCCGCGACGAAGTCGGTCACGAACTTCTCCTTCGCGTCGTCGGCCGCGTAGACCTCCGCCACCGCGCGCAGCTCGGAGTTGGACCCGAACACGAGGTCGGCGCGGCTGCCGGTCCACAGCAGCTCACCCGTTGCGTCGCTGCGGCACTCGAAGGTCTCCGAGGAGTCGTCGACCGGCTTCCACGTGGTGCCCAGGTCGAGCAGGTTCACGAAGAAGTCGTTCGTCAGCGTCCCCGGCGCCTTGGTCAGGACGCCCAGCTGCGAGTCCCCGAAGTTGGCGCCCAGCACCCGCAGGCCGCCGACGAGGACGGTCAGCTCCGGCGCGCTCAGGGTGAGCAGGTTCGCCTTGTCGACGAGGAGGAACTCCGCCGGGAGGCGCTGGCCCTTGCCGATGTAGTTGCGGAACCCGTCGGCGGCCGGCTCCAGGTGGGAGAAGGACTCCACATCGGTCTGCTCCTGGGTGGCGTCGCCGCGGCCCGGGGTGAAGGGCACCTCGACGTCGTGGCCTGCGGCCGCGGCGGCCTGCTCGACCCCCACGGACCCGGCGAGGACCACCAGGTCGGCGAAGGAGATGCGCTTGCCGTCGGTCCGCGAGGCGTTGAACGCCTCATGGACGCCCTCAAGGGTGCGCAGCACGCTCGCGAGCTTGTCGGGCTCGTTGACCTCCCAGGTGCTCTGGGGCTCCAGGCGGATGCGGCCGCCGTTGGCGCCGCCGCGCTTGTCGCTGCCGCGGAAGGTCGAGGCCGCCGCCCACGCGGTGGAGACCAGCTGCGCGACGGTCAGGCCGGAGCCGCGGACCCGGGCCTTGAGGTCGGCGATCTCCGCGGGCCCGACGAGCTCGTGGTCCGGCGCGGGGATCGGGTCCTGCCACAGCAGTTCCTCGGCGGGCACCTCGGGGCCGAGGTAGCGCGCGACCGGGCCCAGGTCGCGGTGGGTCAGCTTGAACCACGCGCGGGCGAAGGCGTCGGCGAACTCGTCGGGGTTCTCCGCGAAACGCCGCGAGATCGGCTCGTAGACCGGGTCGAACCGCAGCGCCAGGTCCGTGGTCAGCATGGTCGGCGCGTGCCGCTTCGACGGGTCGTGGGCGTCGGGGACCGTGCCCTCGCCCGCGCCGTCCTTCGGCTTCCACTGCTGCGCGCCCGCGGGGCTGGTGGTCAGCTCCCACTCGTAGCCGAACAGGTTCTGGAAGAAGCCGTTGCCCCACTGGGTCGGCGTGGTGGTCCAGGTGACCTCCAAGCCGCTGGTGATCGCGTCGCCGCCCTTGCCGGTGCCGTGGGCGTTCTGCCAGCCCAGGCCCTGGGCCTCGAGCGGGGCGCCCTCGGGCTCGGGGCCCAGGTTGCTGTCGGGGGCCGCACCGTGGGTCTTGCCGAAGGTGTGGCCGCCGGCGATCAGCGCGACGGTCTCCTCGTCGTTCATCGCCATCCGGCCGAAGGTCTCGCGGATGTCGCGGGCGGCGGCCAGCGGGTCCGGGTTGCCGTTGGGGCCCTCCGGGTTGACGTAGATGAGGCCCATCTGCACCGCTGCCAGCGGCTTCTCGAGGTCGCGGTCGCCCGTGTAGCGCTCGTCGTCGAGCCACCCGGTCTCGGGGCCCCAGTAGACGTCCTCGTCGGGCTCCCAGACGTCGGCCCGGCCGCCGGCGAAGCCGAAGGTCTTGAAGCCCATCGACTCCAGCGCCACGTTGCCGGCGAGGATCATCAGGTCCGCCCACGACAGGTTGCGGCCGTACTTCTTCTTGACCGGCCACAGCAGCCGGCGGGCCTTGTCGAGGTTGCCGTTGTCCGGCCAGCTGTTGAGCGGCGCGAACCGCTGCTGGCCGGCGCCACCGCCGCCGCGGCCGTCACTGACGCGGTAGGTGCCCGCGCTGTGCCAGGCCATCCGGATCATCAGCGGGCCGTAGTGCCCGAAGTCGGCCGGCCACCAGTCCTGCGAGGTGGTCAGCACGTCGGCGATGTCCCGCTTCACGGCGGCGAGGTCGAGGGCGGCGAACGCTTCGGCGTAGTCGAACCCCTCGCCCATGGGGTCGGCCACGGCGGGGTTCTTGGCGAGGATCTTCAGGTTGAGCCGGTTCGGCCACCAGCCGCGGTTGCCGCCGCCCTGCGTGGGGTGGGGGGCGCGACCGTGTGCGACCGGGCAGCCTCCGCTCTCCGCCTGGGCGGCGTCGGTGGCTGCATCGTGGCTTTCAGACATGGGCATCCTTCCGGACACGGGAGGAACGGTGTGATTCAGGAAATGCGAGAGGTGGAACAGTCGGGGCACAGGCCCCAGTAGACGACCTCGGCCTCGTCGATCGAGAAGCCGTGATCCCCGGACGCGGTCAGGCAGGGTGCATGGCCCACGGCGCAGTCGATGTCGGCGATGGCCTCGCACGACCGGCACACGACGTGGTGGTGGTTGTCGCCCACCCGCGTCTCGTAGCGGGCCACGGAGCCCCTCGGCTGGATGCGGCGTACCAGGCCCGCGATGGTCAGGGCCTTGAGTACGTCGTAGACCGCCTGGTGGGACACCGCGCCGAGCCGCTCGCGCACGAAGCCGATGATCGACTCGGTGTCGGCGTGCGGATGGTCGTGCACGACCGAGAGCACCGCCATCCGGGGGGCCGTCACCCGCAGCGCGACCTCGCGCAGCATGCGCTCGTAGTCCGAGGGTGTTGGCATGTCCCGAAGTCTGCCGGTTTTTCTTGAATAAGTCAAAACTAGGGGTGAGCAGGGATCGACGAAAAGGGGCGGCCATCGCCGGCCGCCCCCGCAGATCCGTCCCTTCCGGTGGTTGCGGAGGACCGTTACCCTGCCGCCATGAGCGTCGACGCGTGCTGGTTCTGCGCCGCCCCGGTCGGCCCCGGCGAACGCCTGCTCGTCGGCATGCAGCGGGACGTCCGGTACACCCACCTGGTCGTCGCGGTCCACACACGGTGGCAGCAGACGTGGGTGAGCGTGCCGCGGTGCGGGCGGTGCACCTTCGGGCACGCCGTCGAGCGCGTGACGCGCTGGATCTTCGTCGCCTCCGCCGCGATCACGGGGCTGCCCACCGTGCTGATGCTGCTGGGCTACGCCACCGGGGAGCCGTGGGCCGACACCTGGCAGTTCATCTTCCTCTGGGCCTGGGCACTGGCCACGCTGGTGCTGTGGCGCGGGGTGCGCCGGCACCGGTTCGGCTGGCACCGGCTGGCGCCACGCCCGGAGCGCTACGTGCGCGAGCACCCCGCCGTCGCGGAGCTGACCGAGGACGGCTGGCAGTACGGCGGGCCGCCGGGATGGACGTGGTGACCGCTCACGCGGTGCGCGCCATCGCCGTCCGGATCAGGATGTCCAGCAGTTCCGGATAGCCGATTCCCTGGGCCTGGAACATCCGCGGCACCTGCGAGTGCGAGGTCAGGCCGGGGACCACGTTGATCTCGTTGAGGATCGGCTCACCGAGGTCGTCCACGAAGTAGTCGAGGCGGGCCAGCCCCGTGCAGCCCAGCAGCCCGAACAGCAGCAGGCTCGTCCGGCGCAGCCGGTCGGCCCACTCGTCGGAGATGGGAGCGGGGACCAGGAACTCGGCGCCACCGTCCGCGTACTTGGCGTCGGTGTCGAAGAACGCGCCCGATCCGACCCGGATCTCCAGGGGCGCGCTCACGGAGAGGCTGCCGTCGGGGCGTTCGAGCACGGCGATGTCGATCTCCCGGCCCTCCACCTCCTTCTCGACCAGGACGTAGCGGTCGAACTCGGCCGCGAGCGCGACGGCCTTCTCCAGCTCGTCCAGGTCGGTGACCCGGGAGACCCCGAAACTGGAGCCCTCCTGGTCGGGCTTGACGAACAGCGGCGTGTCCAGGTCCCCGGGCACGGAGTCCAGGACATCGGGTTCCCTGCTGTCCAGCAGCACGCCCGGGGCCACCCGCACCCCCGCGTCGCGCGCGAGCAGCTTGGTGAGATGCTTGTCCATGCTGACGGCCCCCGCCCGCAGGCCCGGGCCGACATAGGGGACCGCGCACAGGTCCAGCAGCGCGGCGAGGGTCCCGTCCTCCCCGCCGGTGCCGTGGATGACCGGGAAGACGACGTCGGCGGCCTCCAGCATCACGACCGCAGCGGACAGGCCGGGGAGCGCTTCGCCGTCGTGGAACCACCGGCCGTCGTGCCCGATGACGAGCCGGGTGGCCCGGTACACGGACGCGTCCAGGTGCTGGAGGATCGAGTCCGCCGACGCGATGGACACGTCGTGCTCGGCGCCGCTCCCTCCGCAGACGACGATGACATGGACGCGTCCGTCAGTGCTGGGCACGGGAACCTGTCTCCTTGAGGTCGGGTGTTGTCGCAAACGAGGCACTCGCCCCCGCGAGACGGGCGGTGTCGTGGAAGGCGGCGGGGGTGTCCGGGATCCGCGCGTGGATGATCCGCTCCACACGTGGCCCGATGCCGGTCATCACTTCGTGTTCGTTGGTGCGGCACCAGCGCGCCCAGTCGGCGGTGGTGGGCTCGCCCTCGTCGCCCGGCCCGAACACGGTCACCGGGTCGCCCGCGTGGACCGGGAGGTCGCCGACGTCGACCACGATCTGGTCCATGGAGATGGTCCCCACGATGGGGCACCGGCGGCCGTGGACCGCGACTTCAGCCGTGCCCGCCGCGCTGCGGGGGACGCCGTCCGCGTAGCCCAGTGGCACCAACGCCAGCCGGGTGCGGGAACGGGTGCGGTGGGTGTGGCCGTAGCCGACCGGGGTCCCCTCCTCGGCGTCGCGCACCATGACCACCGGCGCGGCCAGCGTCATGGCCCGGCGCAGCCCGTAGCGGCCGCTCGGATCGATCCCGTAGAGCCCGGCGCCGATCCGCGCCGTGTCGAACCTGGTGCGGGGGATGCCCAGGGCGCCCGCGCTGTTGGCCAGGTGCCGGACCACCGAGGTCGCGCCGGCCCGGTGGAGGACGTCCACCGCCGCCTCGAACGACCGCACGGCCTGCTCGTTGGCGGGGTGGGCGGGGTCCTCCGCCCACGCCAGGTGGCTCATGACCCCCACGATCCGCACCCGCCCGGACTTCTCCAGCGAACGGGCGCGCTCGCACAGCTCGGCCCACCGGTCCGGCGGGGCGCCGTCGCGCGCCATGCCCGTGTCGGCGAAGAGGTGGATACCTGGGACCCGTTCGGCGCGGCGCGGGGCGTCGGCGATGGCGTGGAGCTGCTCCAGGTCGGAGACCGCGAGTTCCACGTACAGCCCGATCGCCTCGGTGTAGTCGGCGTTGGGCGGGTTCATCCAGCTCAGCACCGGTGCGGCGATCCCCTGGCCGCGCAGCCGGACGGCCTCGCGGATGCTGGTGACCCCGAGGCGCCGCGCCCCGTTGGCCAGGGCCGTGCGCGCGACCTCGGCGGCGCCGTGGTTGAAGGCGTCGGCCTTGACCACGGCCATGAACCCCGGGGACACGCCGGCGAACACCCGCGCGTTGTGGGCCACGGCCGCGAGGTCGACGGTGAGCGTGGGGGCCCTCATGCAGCGGCCTCCGACGCCGGCCAGGGGCCGTAGAGGGCGTGCGGGGCGCTGGTGGCGTAAGCCCAGTAGCGGTCTCCGTAGCTCCAGTGCCACCACTCGGTGGGGTAGTTCACCAGACCCTGGCCGCCGAGCGCCTCGGCCAAGATCGTGCGGTGGCGGCGGGCGTCCGGGTCGAGGCCGGGGGCGTCGAAGTAGCAGGCCCCGTCGCTGTCCTCCGGGGTCGCGTCGATCTCCGTGCCCATCCACAGGGGGTGACCCAGGTCGTCGATCAGGGTGAGGTCGACCGCGGCGCCGGCCACGTGCGGGGCGACCGCGATGGGCGCGACGAAACGGCTGGAGAGCCGGGCGATCTCGGTCTCGTCCTTGCCCGGGTGCAGGCGGCGCAGCGTCCCGGAGTACTCGGCGATGATCGCGTTCTGGCTCTCGGGGGAGCGGTGGCCCTGGGCGACGCCGAACCGGATGCCGGAGGGGAGAGCGCGCTGCGCCTCGCGCAGCCGCGCGCCCAGGGTGGAGCGCACCCGCATCCCCGCCACGTCATCGGGGTTCATGCAGAGGATGCCGAGGTCCGGCAGGTCGACCAAGGGCTCCCGGCATTCACGTACCGGGAGGTCGGACACCTCAGGGTCGGCGAGGAGCGGGTGGGTCACGGCTCTCCTGACGCGCGTGCAACTACGGATCGGCGGCGGGCGGCCCGCGGTAGGGGGGCACGGGCCGACGCGGGCCGGATGCCAGACTAGGGAAGCGCGCAAGGTCGGACATATCCGTCAAAGGTGCCGAATCGCTGACCTCAGGTGCCACGCCCGTCCCTCGGGTTCGCACTCGCGAAGGATCGGTCCGGATTCACAGAACCGTTCGGGGTCCGGCCGCCGATAGCGGTAGGAGACGTGAACGACGACGCGTTCAAGGGAGATCGGTTTGCAACCTTTGGCGGAATTCCGTCCACGCCGGCCCGCGCGCGCCCACCCGGGGCGCCCTCGCCCGCCGGGGCGCGAGTGCACCCCGCGGGCGGCATCGGCCCTGCTCGCGTCCGCCCAGGTGAGGGCGGCGGTGTCAGGACGCCGCCCCGGTTCCCGCCCGGAGCCGGGTGCGGACGCACGGGCATTAGCGGATCACGGAACGTCGTGTCCATGCCCGAATGTCCCGTTCCGTGTGGACTTGAGAACGAAGAGTGCTGGACCATAGCATCACGGACGGTGTGGATCGTCGGCCGATCGCCCCAGAAGGACACATGTCGGCCGTTCCTCGCCGTCGAGCGCTCCCCCAGCCGGCGGCCGGCCCCGCCCCGGGTCACGGAGTCCCGCTACACCCCCATCCCGCGACAAGGGTGTCCCCGCTCCGTAGGCCACCAGCCACACGTCACCCCACCCCACTGAGATGAGCTCCAGGTGAGTGATGCACCTATCCGGGTCGTGCTCGCGGACGGCCAGCGACTGTTCCGATCGGGCCTGAACCTGATCGTCGACTCCCAAGACGACATGACCGTGGTCGGCGAGGCCCGCGACGGTGACGAGGCCCTCGCCGTCATCGACGCCACCCGGCCCGACATCGTGCTGATGGACATGTGGATGTCCCCGACCAACGGGGTCGACGCCATGCGCCTGCTGGCGGAGTCCGCCGCCGACGGCGACGAGCCCGCGCCGCGGGTCATCATGCTGACCGCGCTGGGGCTGGACCGCCATGCGCTGGAGGCGATCCAGTACGGGGCGAGCGGGTTCCTGCTCAAGGACAGCACCCCGGAGTTCGTCTGCGAGGCGGTGCGGACCGTGTACGCGGGCAACACCGTGCTGGCCTCCCATGACCTCACCGCGCTGTTCGACGCCCCGCGCGAGGCCCTGCGGCCGGTGCCGGCGGAGTTCGCCGCGCTGACCGAGCGCGAACGCAAGGTGTTCGCGGCCGTGGTCACCGGCGCGTCCAACGCCGAGATCGCCGATGAGCTGCACCTGAGCGAGTCGACGGTGAAGACCCACATCGGCGCGATCCTGCGCAAGCTGGGCCTGCGCGACCGCCTCCAGGTCGTCACGTACTCCTACGAGAACGGCCTGTCCTACCAGAAGACCCCGGAACGGCGATCCCAGGAACCACGCACCACCGCCCCCGCCGCGCACAAGCGGTCCCGCATCCCGTCGGCGTCATGACGGGTGCCCGGCGAACCCGGCGACCCTGACCACCCGGCCAACGGCCGGGCGGTCAGGGCCCCAAACTGTCGGTGTAAGCGATCGGGTCGGCCTTCTCAAGTTGCTCGGTTGAAGGGGGCCGGGCGGTCACTCGGTATCGATGTCGGCCTCTGCGGACTCCTGCTCGGGCGGGAGGATTCCCAGGCTTTCGATGGCTATCCGCTCCCGGGAGGCGAGCTCGTGCTGGCGTGTCATGATGAAACCGGAGTAGTCGTTGTTCTTCAGGCGCTCGACCGCCTCCAGGCTGACGCCGTGGGAGGTCAAGACATCGGTCCTGTTCTCCGCCGCAAGGTCGATGAGCGCCTGCCGGATGGACACACCCGCCGGGGTCCTCATGACCACACGGTTGGCCGGGCTGGAGGCCCGGTCGACCCTGCTCTGTGTGATCACGTGCCGGTAGGTCTCCGTGTGCGACCGGGCCAACTGGTCGATGGCGTCGATCGTGGAGCCATCCGGATTGATCCGGTCAGGGAATGTGCCGAGCTCCCAGATGAGGTAGGCCCGAACACGCGCGCTGCGCAGGTCGAACCGCTCGGGGAAGGCACGGGCGCGCTCGTCCGAGTAGTCGAGATCGCCGGTTCCTACGGCGAAGGCCTTCATCTCCTCGATGAACTTGCGCACCTGCGTGGTGTTGGCCCCAGCGAAGGTGCCGGCGAGCGAAGTGGTCCAGAACCACCCCCGCAGTTTCTGGAGTCGCTCCTCCTCCGGTTCCTTTGAGAAATGGAAGAACACCGCCAGGAGCATGATCTGGATGTTGTAGGGGACCAGGCGGGCGAGTGGAACCTGAACGGTCTCACGGAGGAAGGCGACGACTTTTTCCAACACACGGTCCGTGTCTTCGACTGCCGTCAGAAGCTGGCCTTGGACCTTTTTGGCCATGATGTCCCAGGACGTGTTCTGCACGTCCTCTTCACCGGAGACCGCGAGCACGGTCTGGAAGACCGTCATCATCGGGATCTCACCGAACCCGGAGTCTGAGATCCGCGCCTGGATCTCCTCCATGCGGTCACTCAGGGTTACCGATCCAGTGGTCTCATAAGTGAGGGCGGAGACCATCTGGTCCGGCCTCATCTTCTGACCACTGCTGTTGATCCGTGAGAAGACCTCGACCGCCTGCCCCAGAGTCCCTCCCGACATCCGTACCACGGAGACCTTGTAGGACTTAATGCGGTGAGCGACCCGCTGAGCTTCTTCCACGAGTGTGTCGGCGAGAGCGGTGGGATAGACATCATACAGCTGGCGGGAATATCCGAGAAAGTCCACCGTTCGCAGGACCGAACGCAGGGGAAGGTAATCGGGGTCGGCTCTTCCTCCGGACTTCCAGTGGCGGTACCGAGAACCCTCCCGATCCTCCTTCCCAAGCGGCCGGTAGATCCACCACATCCAGTCCTCTTGGTGTTCGGACCTTGGAGCGTCAGAGGCCCTGTGGAGACTACCGAGAAATGTCGACAGGCGCTGATGGCCATCCAGAACATAGGCGACTTTCGCCCGGTCCGGTGGGCCTGGGATCGGCATTCCACCGATCTCGTCGAGGCTCGCCAGCTGCTCTGGTGTTTCCCAGATGAGTAGGCTCCCCATGGGGTATCCTCGCTCTATGCTGTCGAACAGCTGTAGCATCTGTTCGGGGCGCCAGAGGAAAGGGCGCTGGAATTTCGGCACCCGAAGTTCTCCTGCCGCGATCCACTTGAGCACGTCCTCAAGGAAGTGGACCTCCGGAGAAACGGAGATGTCCTTCACTATTTCATCTCCCCCATATACTCAGATGATGTCGAGAATCGTGTCCAAAACTTTTCGCAGTTCCTCTGTGGCGTTGAGGCCCAATCCATCGAGGTCTTTCTCGCTGATCCCGCCGATACCGACCTCATCGAGGAAGAGCTTCGGAAGGGATGTTCCGAACCCTTTCCGGAGAGTGATCAGTGTGCCTTCGTTGACGCCGTGGTAGAGATCGCCATGCTGCCTGGGGATGTGATAGGCCGCACTGGGGTCTCCGGTGCTCGTTGACTTCCTCTCCGCCCACCCTGCGGTTCCCGCCTGCTGCTCCTTGAACCCATTCTTCATGTCGAAGTGAGCTCGCTGCACATGTGTCAGCTTCTTGAGCGCCTGCAGTCGCGTGGACATATGCGCATGGCCTCTTCGGCGTGCCTGGCGCGCAAGGACGCGGTTGGGCACGTAGTTCTCCAGCTCCCGGAACTCCAGAACATGCGCGTATCCGCCGGCATCGGCCACCGATTCGGCCCGCGTGTGGTTCTTGGTCCGCTCACCCGGACGGTAGCGGTCACTGTCGATCACCAGCACCACCCGCTTAGTTCTGGTGAACCGTCGTACCTGATCGACGGCTTCGCTGACGGCACCGTCCGCACCTCCGCCGTTGCGCACGTCCAAGAGGTTGGCGTCCTCCGCCCGAAGGATGTCCTCCATGCCGAGTAGTTTCGCCACCGCGGATATGAACATCCAGTCGTACTTGCGGTTCTCCACGACGAGCACTGCGGGCCTGCGGAGGTCCTCAACGTCCTCTTCCAGGGTACCCCTGGCTACCCTCAGCACCGGCCTCCGGTCCTCTACCGGTGCCCAGGTGTATCCGGCCCTGCTGGCCTTCTTGACGATCGCACTATAGGTCTGTGCGAGAGGAGCGGAAAGGTTTCGATCGAAGAAGTTGGAAACCGTGTCCACGTCGAGGGGCGAGATCACCCATTCATGCCTTACGTCTCGGAAGAACAGGATCAGCTGGAGAAGAGATTCGTAACATTCGTCGTCATCGAACAGGGAGGCCGGGATCTCAACGCGCATCATCACCCAATCCAGCCTGCGCGACCGCGAGAGCGCGCGCCTCCTCGAAGTCCTCGGAGAAGACCCCTTTCGGCCAGTAGTCGACATTCCCCGACCGAGTGACTGAGATTCTGCGCAGTGTAGCCCTCCCTTCTCCTTCTTCGACGAAATAGACCGCGAGGTCCTTCGGAGCCAGATGCCCCTCCGCCACACGTCGGCGCAGTCTCAGAAGAAACGTCTCGCTGTGCGTCTCCACCAGGAAGCGGACTCTCGTCTCCCGCGCGGCGTCGACGCACAGGTCAGCGACCTCTGCGTGGGCGGACGGGTGAAGGTGAAGCTCGGGCTCCTCCACGATCTCGATCACGGGCCCCTCCGGCGGATGGATGCGGTCGGCTGCACGTTGGATCAGGATGGGCAGGACCTGGCCGACCCCGGTTCCCACGTCATCGATGTGGACACTGACCTCGGGATCCTGAGTGGAGTAGAAACGGGGGACATACATGCCCGCCCCGATGTTCTCAATACCGATCCGCCACCCGGGAAGGATCCTCCCCAGGAGTTCGTTGACCTCCCGTGTCAGCTCCCCTCGACCGCGCAGCGCATCGGCCGCCAGCATCCCCAGCGCCTTCTCGCCCCGGCCGCCGACACTGGCAGCACGTCTGGCAGGCATCCGGTAGAACCGCTCTGGAACTTTCCGGAAGGGTCCCAGATACCGAATGTCGTCAAATTCCAACCGCATCTTCTCAGAAATGGAATCGATGCCGCCGATTGAATCCTTCCAGCTAGATGCAGTGGGAAGCAAACCCTGGAATTTGAGTACGGATGACGTACCCTCGAATTCATATCGTCTGCCGTCGCCGACGACGTCATTGGCGCTGTACTCCCAGGCGAAACGCCTGGTTTCAGTGCTGCCGTGTAGATTCAGCAGGCTCACCACCTGGATGCCCTGGTCGTCGATGTTCTGGACTTCGGCGTCGATCCCGAAAGCCCGTCCTTCGGGATCGCGGAAGCCCATGCCGACGTGGATGCGGCCGTGCGGGGCCGAACCGTGGATCAGGTCGGTGAAGGTGGGGGACAGTCCTTCGACCAGTTCCAGGTCCAGAGGATATGGCGATTCGGTCCGGATGCCGGTCGAAAGGACTTGCAGGGCCCGGACCACGGCGCTCTTCCCGGAGTTGTTCCTTCCCAGGACCACCGTGATGCTGCCGAGCTCCACTTCCTGCCGCTCTTTGAAGCAGCGGAAGTTCTCCAAAGAGAACCGCTCCAGTGGCATGGGATCCTCAGTCCGAGTCGTGCGGGCCGCAAGGGGGAGGCGTGGTTGCAGCGGTAAGGCCCTGCGAACAGGTTTACCAGAGTATCGGTCCGTACCCATCTCAGACGCGAAAAACGGACACCGTATCCGGCGCGGTTCCGTGATCATTTCCAGCCCCGACCTTTGTGCCCGAGCTCGATCCTGGCCGCGGTCAGGGCATCGCGCGATGTGGGACTTGTGGCAGGGCCGGTCGTCGGCCATAAGCCGCTTGACCGCGACGCCAGCCGAGGCGCGATGGAGAGCGCTACCGTGAAACACGACAAACGGGCTCCCGGAGGAGCCCGCTCAGAAGATGATCTCCCGGATATCTCCCATCGGGGCCTGATCGTCTCGGCCAATAAGTCCAGAGGAGCCCTCTGAACTGCGGCGATGATGGTGGGCGATACAGGATTCGAACCTGTGACCTCTACCGTGTCAAGGTAGCGCTCTAACCAACTGAGCTAACCGCCCGGGATCGTGCGTGGAGGTGGAGACGGGATTCGAACCCGTGTAGACGGCTTTGCAGGCCGCTGCCTCGCCTCTCGGCCACTCCACCGGACTCTTCGGGGGAGTCGACGTCCCCCGTGTGTGTCTCCGAGCGGACGACGGGATTCGAACCCGCGACCCTCACCTTGGCAAGGTGATGCTCTACCAGCTGAGCCACGTCCGCGTGCTGTCGGGTTCCGGGGCCTGTTGTTCCTGACTCCGTCGCCGTCCTGCACGCAGAACTCTAGCGGAAAGTCGGCAGACGGCAAATCGCGCATGCTCCTGCTCGGGCCCGGTGGGGCCGTGAGATTGTATACAGGAGACACTGGTTCCGCTGGGACGTCTGCTCGATCCTGAGGAGTGCGATGGCCGGGTGCCGGGGGACGGCGACGCCGTGGGCGCAGGCGCGTGCGATGGCGCGCGAGCTGGGCGGGCGGCGCTCATGGGCGACCGAGGAGGACGCCGCACCTGCCGACGCGGTCGGCGCCGCCCTGGCCCGCGACCTGACGGCGCTGGTCGCCGTGCCCCCCTATGACGCCTCGGCCATGGACGGCTACGCCGTCGCCGGACCGGGCCCCTGGGACGTGCGCGGCCGGGTCCTGGCCGGAGCCGCGCCCGCCCCGCCGCTGCGCCCGGGCGAGGCCGTCGAGATCGCCACCGGCGCGCGGGTGCCCGAGGGAACGGACGCGGTCCTGCCCTATGAGTCCGCCCACCGCGAGGGCGACCGGGTCCGCGGCGGCGCCGAGCACGGCCGCCACGTGCGCCGGACGGGGGAGGACACCGCCGCCGGCGCCACCGTGCTGCCCCGGGGAGCGGTGGTGACCCCCGCCGCCGCCGGGCTGGCCGCGAGCCTGGGCCACGACACCCTGCCGGTGCGCCGCCCGCGCGTCGCCGCGTTCATCACCGGCGACGAGATCGCCGTGGCCGGCCGCCCCGGCCCCGGCCAGGTGCGCGACGCGATCGGGCCGATGCTGCCCGGCATCGCCGCGTGGGCCGGGGCGGCGCTGGAGGCCCCGGCCCGGCTCGACGACGGTTTCGGCCATCTGGTCACAGCGGTGGCCGGGGCCGCCGACCGCAAGAGCGACGTCGTGGTCGTGTGCGGGGCGTCGTCCAAGGGCCCCGCCGACCACCTGCGCGCCGCCCTCACCGAACTCGGCGCCACCCTGGTCGTCGACGGGGTCGCCTGCCGCCCCGGCCACCCGCAGCTCCTCGCGCACTTCGGCACCGGGGAGTCGCCCGGCACCGTGGTCGTGGGCCTGCCGGGCAACCCCAACGCCGCCCTCGCCGCCGCCGTGACGCTGCTCGTGCCGGTCCTGGTCGCCATGGCCGGGCGCGCGGACCCGGCGGCGCTGCTGCCCCGCTCGCTGCCGTTCGTCGGGCGGGCCGCCCCGCACCACCGCGACACGCGCCTGGTCGCGGTTCGGGTGGCCGACGGCGAGGCGCGGCCGGTGGGCCACGACCGCCCCGGCAGCCTGCGCGGAGCGGCGGCGGCCGACGCCTACGCGGTCATCCCGCCGGCCTGGGCCGGCCCTGAAGCGTCGCTGGTGTGGCTGCCCCGCTGACTCCGCCCCCGTTCCGAGGACCGCAACGGCGCGGTGGCGGCGGTCCGGGGCGGAGCGGGGCCGGGACCGGCGGCGCGCCACTGCGGGTGTCCCGCCGCGGACGCGTGGCGGCCGGGACCGGGCGCGCGGCGCCGGAGATCAGAGCCGTCCGATGCCTTCTGGCCTAGACTCGGGACGAGGATCCCCCGCCCGACGGTGCCGTTTCCCGTCGATGTCCAGAGACCTTCCGCGTTCCCGCCGCGCCGACCACGAAAGACGCGTACCCATGCCCCCTCCCCGGCTCGACAAGGGCCTGCTGCCCAACCCCGTGCAGCGCCCGGCCCCGCTGCGCGACAGCGTGTACGAGACCCTGCTCGAACTCATCACGCGCCGCCGCCTGCCGCCCGGCCGGCACCTGGTCGAGAACGAACTCGCCGAGCAGCTCGGGGTGTCCCGGCAGCCCGTGCGCGAGGCGCTCCAGCGGCTCAGCAACGAGGGCTGGGTCGACCTGCGCCCGGGGTACGGCGCGTTCGTCCACCGGCCGAGCGAGAACGAGGCCGAGCAGCTGCTGGCCATGCGCACCCTGCTGGAGACCGAGGCGGCGCGCCTGGCCGCGGCCGAGGCCGGCCCCGAGGGTGCCGCGCGGCTGCGCGAGCTGTGGCGTGCGGGCGTGGCGGGCCTGGAGCGCGACGACAGCGATGCCATGGTCGACGCCAACGCCGACCTGCACCGCGTGATCACCGAGCTGTCCGGCAACGCCGTGCTCGCCGGGCTGGCCGGCCAGGTGGCGCGCCGTGTGCGCTGGTACCACGGGCTGGTCGTCCGCCGCCGCGGCCGTGAGGCATGGGACGAGCACGCCCGCATCATCGACGCGATCGAGGCCGGCGACCAGGACGAGGCCGCCCGCCTGATGCGCGAGCACACCGACACCACCCGTCGCGTGTACCACGAGAGCGCCGCCGAGAGCGCGGCCCCTGATACGGCCGAGGCAGACGCGGAATAGCGGCGTCGGCGCCCTCCTGTCTCCATCGCCCTGATCTCGGGCGGCCCCGCACCGGGACCCCCGGCCCCCCGGACTCGACCCGCACCGGCGACGTCGAGAGGGTCGCCCCCGATGGCTACGACGTCCCGGCGCAGGCGTTCCGGATGGGCGGGTGCCCTCCACCGCCCCGATGCGGAGACGAAGGGCCGGGGCGCGTGCGCCCCTCGGGACCCACGAGGCCACGGCGGTAACGGTTCCGGTCGGCGCGGGACCGTCCGGCACGCCCACGGCGTCCGCCGCCGCACCCGGACGCGGGGAAAAACCGGGGAAAGTCCGGCAGCCCCTGGCGGAGTGTGGTGCGAGACACCAGAATGTGTGATCGGCCTCTCGTAGGGGCCGGGTGGGCGCGTGCCGCTCCGGAGTCGGCCGACGTCCGGGCGCCCGCGGCCGCCTCCTGCCGGGGCCGGGCTTCCCCTGGGCCCGGTCCCGGCCGGCCTCGCCACGGACCTGGAGCGCGGATGCTGATGCGGCAACTGGAGTACCTGACCGCTCTGGCCCGCGAACAGCATTTCGCCCGCGCGGCCATGGCGTGCCACGTCAGCCAGCCCGCGCTCTCCGCCGGCATCCGCAAGCTGGAGTCCGAACTCGACGTGCCGATCGTGCGGCGGGGGCACCGCTTCGAAGGCTTCACCCCCGAAGGCGAGCGGGTCCTGCGCTGGGCCTACCGCCTCCTTGCCGAGCGCGACGCCCTCACCGGCGAGGTCGGCCCGATGCGCGAGGGGCACACCGGCACCCTGCGCATCGGGGTGCTGCCCGAGGCCGCCGCCCCGCTCGCGCACATCACCGCGGGGTTCGGGGTGCGGCATCCGCGGGTGCGGCTGGTGGTGCGCTCCCTGCCCGCCGCCGACATCGACGCGGCCCTCGCGCGGTTCGACCTCGACGTCGGGGTCACCCGCCTGCCGGCCGCCGCCGCGCGGGACCGCAACCGCGCCGTCCGCCTGTTCCGCACCCGGCATGCCCTCGTGACCTGTGAGGACGGTCGGTTCTCCGGGGTTTCGGCGGTGCGCTGGGCGGAGCTGGCGCATGTCCCCATGGCCCGATTCACCGCCGACCCGGAGGGGCAGCGGCTCCTCGACGAGGCCATGGCGGCATCGGGCACGCCGTGGGCGGCGCAGGTCGAGACGGACTCCCTGCCCGCCCTCTACACCCACGTCCGCGAGGGCGGCTGGTGCGCGGTGCTCCCGCACGCCTGGCTGTGCGGCGCCGAGCCGCCGCCCGGCCTGCGCGTGCTGCCGATGGTCGAGCCGGTGAGCGACATCGAGGTGGGCATGGTCGCCCCGGAGCGGCGCCCCGAACCGCTGCTGGCCCGCGAGCTCCTCGCCCACGCGCGCGGCGTCCCGGTGCAGGGCATCGTCGACAGGGTCCTGCCGGCAGCGGCGGCGGCCGCCCCGGCGGCGCTGCCCCGCGCGTCGGGCGCCGGCGCCGGCTGACCCCGCCGGCCGGCCCCCGACGCGCCCCGCTGCCTCAGCCCGCGCCGTTGCGGCGGCCGCGCAGCAGCACGCCCGCCTGCACGGCGGCGATGACGATGATCGCCGCCGCGATCGCGCTGGTCAGGTGCATGCCGTCGGTGAAGGCGGCGCGCGCCGCGTCGAGCAGGGCCCCGGCCGCCGGTGACGGCAGTCCCTCGGCGGCCGTCACCGCGCCGCCCAGGGTCTCCCGCGCGGCGTCCATGGCGGCGGCAGGGACGTCCTCGACCTCGTCGAGCCGGATCCGGTAGGTGGCGGTGAGCACGCTGCCGAGCAGCGCGACGCCCAGCGCGCCGCCGAGTTCGTAGGCGGTCTCGGAGATGGCCGAGGCGGCTCCGGCGCGCTCGGGCGGGGCGGCGGTGAGGATGGCGTCGTTGGTCAGCGTCTCGGTCAGGCCGATGCCCACGTTGAGCAGCGCGAACGCACCGACGATGAGCCAGAGCCCGCCCTCCGTGGGCGCCAGGGTGACCGCCAGGAACCCGGCCGCGATGAGCGCGAGGCCGATGACGATCACCGAGCCCAGGCTGAGCCGGCGCGCCACCCCGACGGCGACGAAGCTGGCCGCCACCGACAGCACCAGCCCCGGGACCAGCGCGAACCCCGCGTAGAGGGGGCTGATCCCCAGCACCAGCTGGAGGTACTGGGTGATGAAGAACAGCGACGCCACCATGGCGAAGACGATCATCAGGTTGGTGGCGACGGCGACGGTGAACTCGCGGATGGCGAACAGCCGGACGTCGAGCAGCGGGTCCTTCAGCCGGAGCTGGCGCCGGACGAAGACCGCCCCCAGCAGCAGGCCGGCCGCGATCGCGACGACGGGCACGATCGCGAGGCCCTCCTCGGCGAGCTTCTTGACCCCGTAGACCGCGGGCAGCATGGCGCCCAGCGACAGGGCGACGCTCGCGGGGTCCAGGCGCCCCGGGTGCGGGTTGCGGGACTCCCGCACCAGCAGCGGGGCGGCCACGAGGATCAGCACCATCACCGGCAGGTTGATGAGGAAGACCGAGCCCCAGTGGAAGTGCTCCAGCAGCCAGCCGCCGACGATGGGGCCCAGCGCGGCACCCCCCGAGAACCCCGAGGCCCACGTGGCGATCGCGAACAGCCGCTGGCGCGGGTCCAGGAACATGTTGCGGATCAGCGACAGCGTGGACGGCATCAGGGTGGCGCCCGCCAGTCCCAGCAGCGCGCGGGCGGCGATGAGCACCTCGGCGGTCGGGGCGTTGGCGGCGATCAGGGACGCGGCGCCGAACCCGGCCGAGCCGATGAGCAGCAGCCGGCGGCGGCCGATGCGGTCGCCGAGCGTGCCCATGGTGATGAGCAGGCCGGCGAGGACGAACGAGTAGACGTCGATGATCCACAGCAGCTGGCCGGCGGTGGGCGCCAGGTCCTCGCTGAGGTGGGGCACGGCGAAGCCGAGCACCGTCATGTCCACCGAGATCAGGACGACGGGCAGCGTCAGCACGGCGAGCGCGGCCCATTCCCGCGGACCGGCCTTGGGCGGACCTCCGTGCGCGGATGTCTCGGGGCCGGTGGGTGCGGCGTGCATGGTCCTCTCTCTTCTCTCTTCAGGGGTCGCGGGCGTGCCGGGTGTCCGGCAAACGTCGTTAGTGTACCGTCCGGACGGTACAGTACAGTCCGGCCGGTACAGTGTCCAATCGTGAGTGCTTCCACGACCCGCGACCGCATCCTCGACGCGTTGCAGGACCTCCTGATCGAGGGCGGCGCCTCCGCCGTGACCCTGGAGGCCGTCGCGGCGGCGGCCGGGGTCTCCAAAGGGGGGCTGCTCTACCACTTCCCGTCGAAGTCGGCGCTGCTCGACGGGCTGATCCGCCGCCTGGCGGACCGCGCCGACGAGGAGTTCCGCGAGGCCGCCGACGGCGACGAAGGCGTCGTCCGCACCTTCCTGCGCACGTCGGTGCCGGAATCGGTGGAGGAGGCCGAGCTGTACTGGTCCCTCATCGCCGCCCTGCGCAGCGAGGACGCCATGTCGGGGGAGTCGGGCCGGCTGCTGGGCCGGATCTTCGAGGAGTGGTCGCGGCTCCTCCGGGAGGAGCTGGACGACCCCGTTCTCGCCGAGACCATCCGCCTGGTCGGCGACGGCCTCTACCTATCGGCCATCGCCGGGCTGCCCAGCCCCGACCCCGAACTGGTGCGCCAGGTGACCGACCGGCTCATCGCCCAGGCCGACGCCGCCACCGGCCGCCGCGACCGCTGACCCGCCGCCGAGGGGCGGCGGCCGGCCGCTGACGCGGTGGCCCGCACGCCGCGGGCCACCGGCGCCGCCCGACGCGAGGGGCCCAGGGGGCGCCGCCGCCGATCGTGCCGTCGGCGGTGCCCGCGGTACGTATCCGGATCCGTTCCGTGGGGAATCCGGGGGCGGCGCCTTCGCAGGTCGTCGCGGTGCGTCCGGCCCTGTCAGGCCGATCGCGGCCGCTCAGCGCCGGGGAATGTGACGGGGTGGCCACTATCGTGGAAGGCATGGCTTCCAACGACCACCGCACAGACACAGGAAAGAGTCGGATCACTACGGACGGCGATCGGTTCGGGCGGGGGTCGGGTGGCGAGATGGTCCCGGCGCGCGCCGAAGCCAGGGAGAAGGAGACCGCGCCGGTGCAATCGGTCGACCGCGCCATCACCGTGCTGGAGATCCTCGCCCAGCACGGCGAGGCCGGGGTCACCGAGATCGCCGTGGAGCTCGGCGTGCACAAGTCCACCGCCTTCCGCCTGGTGGGGGCGTTGGAGCGGCGCGGCCTGGTCGAGCAACCGGGTCTCAGGGGCAAGTACCAGCTCGGATTCGGGATCATCCGGCTGGCCGGGACCATGGCGGCCGGCCTCGACCTCACCCAGCAGAGCCGGCCGGTGTGCGAGGACCTCGCGGCCGAGCTCGGCGAGACCGTGAACATCGCCATCCCCAGTGGCGACATGGTGGTCAACATCGACCAGGTCCGGGGGTCGTCGGCCGTCGTCAGCCAGAACTGGATCGGCCGGCAGAACCCGCTGCACTCCACGTCCAGCGGCAAGGTGCTGCTCGCGCACATGAACGAGGCGGAGCAGCGGCGGGTCCTGCGGGGCCCGCTGGAGCGCCTGACCCCGCGCACCATGATCGACCCCGATGCGCTGCGCGCCCAGTTCGGCGGCATCCGCGAGCGCGGCTACGCCATCGCGGTCGAGGAGCTCGAAGTGGGGCTCAACGCCGTGTCGGCCCCCATCCGGGGGATCACGGGCGAGGTGATCGCCGCGATCAGCGCCTCAGGGCCGTCGTACCGCATGGAGCAGGACAAGCTCGAGGGGATCGGCGAGGCGGTCGGCAAGGCCGCCGTCGAGATCTCCACCCGCATGGGGCACATGCGCGTCCCTTGAGGGCGCGGCCCGCGGCCGTGGCCGGGCGCAGCGGAGGCCGCCCGGCCGTGCCGCGGTCAGGCCTGCGGCGGGGCGGAAAGGCCCAGGGCCGCCGTCACCGCGTCCAGGACGCGCCCGGCGACCTGCGCCGCCGAGTCCGAGACGTCGATGGTGATCCCGGCCTCGTCGTCCTCCAGCGGCTCCAGCGTCGCCTGCTGGGAGTCCAGCAGCCCGGCGGGCATGAAATGCCCGGCACGCGCCCTCAGCCGCTCGGCGATGACCGCGGTCGGGGCGTCGAGGTGGACGAAGTACACGCCGGGGGCACCGCTGCGCAGGGTGTCGCGGTAGGAGCGCTTGAGCGCGGAGCACGCCATGAGCGTTGACTCGCCGCGCAGCTCATGGTCGCTGATCCAGGCGGCGAGCGAACGCAGCCACGGGCGGCGGTCCTCGTCGGTGAGGGGCGTCCCGGCCGACATCTTGGCGATGTTGGCCTCGGGGTGGAACCCGTCGGCCTCGGCGTAGGGGAGGCCCAGGCGCTGGGCGACACTGAGGGCGACGGTGCTCTTGCCGCTGCCGGACACCCCCATGAAGACGATGTGCATGCGGTGGTCCCTCCCGAGACGGGGTGCGCCGTGCCGATGTGCATTCGTGTTCGGCCGACCGCACCGTGCATTAATAGTGATACCAATAGTGTCCGCCGCCCCGCCACCGGCCCCCCGGACGGCGGCGGGGCCGCAGCCGATGAGGAGCCCGATGAGCGCCGACGCCGACCACCGCACCCTGCACAACCGCGTGCTCGCGGAGCTGGGCCCGGCCATCGCCGCCGGCGAGTACGCCCCTGGCCACGTCTTCACGCTGGACCGCCTGGAGCGGTACTACGGGGTCTCGCGCACGGTCGCCCGCGAGGCCGTGCGCGTGCTGGAGTCGATGCACCTGGTGCACAGCCGCCCCCGCACCGGCGTGCGCGTGCGCCCGCCGCACGAGTGGAGCGTGTACGACCCGCAGCTCATCCGCTGGCGCCTGGCCGGGCCGCGCCGCATGGAGCAGCTCCGTTCGCTCACCGAGCTGCGCGCGGCCGTGGAGCCGCCGGCCGCCGCCTCGGCGGCGCGCCGCGCCTCGGCAGCGGACGGCGAGGCGCTGGCCGAGCTGAACGCCCGCATGGTCGCCACCGGCGAGAGCGGCGACCTGGAGGCGTTCCTGCTCCTGGACATCGAATACCACCGGCGCATCCTCGAACTCTCCGGCAACGACATGTTCGCGGGACTGTCGGGCGTGGTCGCCGAGGTCCTCAGCGGCCGCACCGAATACGACCTGATGCCGCAGCACCCCCGGCCCGAGGCGCTGCGCCTGCACACCCACGTCGCCTGCGCGGTCCGCGACGGCCTCCCCGAGGTGGCGGAGGCCGCCATGCGGGCCATCGTCGGCGAGGTCGTCACCGCCCTGGACCAGAGTGCGGCCGGGCTCACAGAACCAGGCTGAGCAGGAACGCGAACGCGAAGCCCACCACGCCGATCAGGGTCTCCATGACCGTCCAGGTGCGCAGCGTGGTCGCGGTGTCCATGCGCAGGAAGCGCCCGACCAGCCAGAACCCCGAGTCGTTGACGTGCGAGAGCACCGTCGAGCCGCACGCGATCGCGATGACGATCAGCGACAGGTCGAGGGTGGACACATCGGGGGCGGCCGCGACGGCCGGGGCGATGAGGGCCGCCGTGGTCGTCAGGGCGACGGTGGCCGACCCCTGGGCCACGCGCAGCGCGGTGGCGATGAGGAAGGCGGCGGCGATCACCGGGAGCCCGGTGGCGGCCAGGCTGTCGGACAGGGCGGCGCCGATGCCGCTGGCGCGCAGCACCCCGCCGAACATCCCGCCGGCCCCGGTGATCAGGATGATCGAGCACACCGGGCCCAGCGCGCCGTCGACGATCTGCTCCACGCGGTCGCGCGGGTGGCGTCCGGCGCCCAGCAGGACCATGGCGAACAGGGTGGTGATGAGCAGCGCCACCGGGGTCTGGCCCACCAGCACGGCCGCCTGCGCCCACGCGGCCTCGCCGTCGACGGTCCCGGTGGTGGAGAGGGTCGTGACAACGGTGTTGGCCGAGATCAGCAGCAACGGCAGCAGCAGGATGCCGATGACGGTCGCCACGTGCGGCGGGTTGGGCTGGTCGACGCTCTCGCCCTCGCCTTCGCCCCCGCCGACGGCGTCGGGCACCGGGATCTGGAAGCGCGCGCCCGCGTAGCGGCTGTAGAGGTAGGAGGCGATGTACCAGGTGGGGATCGCCAGGACGGTGCCGACGAGCAGGGTCACGCCCATGTTGGCGCCGAGCAGGTCGCTGGCGGTCACCGGCCCCGGGTGCGGGGGGACGAAGGCGTGCATGACCGCGAACGCGCCCGCAGCGGGGAACGCGTAGAGCAGCACCGATCCGCCCATGCGGCGGGCGACGCTGAACACGATCGGCAGCATGACGATGAGCCCGGCGTCGAAGAAGATGGGGAAGCCGAACAGCAGTGAGGCGACGCCCAGCGCGAGAGGCGCGCGCTTCTCGCCGAAGGCGCGGATGAGGGAGTTGGCCAGGACCGTGGCGCCGCCGGTCACCTCCAGCATCCGGCCGATCATGACGCCGAGGCCCACGAGCAGCGCGACGCCGGCGAGCGTGCTGCCGAACCCGTCGAGCAGGGTGGGCACCACCTCGGCGGTGCCGATGCCGGTGGCCAGGGCCACCAGCAGGCTGACCAGCGTCAGGGCGACGAAGGCGTGCAGCCGGAACTTCATGATGAGCAACAGCAGAACGGCGATGGACGCCGCGGCGATCAGCAGCAGCGGCCCCGTTGCGAGGGTAGGTTGTGCGGCTTCCAACGGTGCCTCCCGGTGGTGGATGGGGGCGCACGCCCGGCGGGGTGCGCGGGGAGAACGCTGCGGCAAATCGTAATACCATTTGTGAGCATATGTGATCACCGACGTTGGGAATTGTTATCCGGGGGTGGCCCGGCCGTGCCGCGCACGGCCGGGGGAGGGGCGCCGCCCCGCCCCGCGGCGCGCAACGGGCCCGGGGCCGCCGGATCGGCGGCCCCGGGCCCGGTCACGTGTGCGGCGGCGCGGCCGCCGGTCTCAGGCGCGGCCGCCGGTCTCAGGCGCGGGTCAGGCGCAGGGTGAGGATCTGGAACGGGCGGAGCCGGAACGCGACGGCCGGCAGGTGCCCGCTGTCGACCGGCGGCGCGTCGTCGAGCGGCGCCTCCAGCAGGTCGACCGCGACCGCCCGGTCCACCGGGAACGACGCGGTCAGGGTGCCCGACGTCCGCGCGCCCAGCGCCTCGTAGAGCCGCACCACGACGTCGCCGGAGCGGTCGTCGGCCAGCTTCACCGACTCCACCACCACCCCCGCGCCGTCGGCCTCCACCAGCGGGGCCACGGGCGACCCGCCGAGCAGGCCGCGCTCGGGCAGGTTGATGCGGTAGCCCTCGCGCACGGCGTCGTCGATGCCGGCACCGGGCACCAGGGCGTAGCCGAACCGGTGCCGCCCCTGGTCGGTCTCGGGGTCGGGGAAGCGCGGCGCGCGCAGCAGGGACAGCCGGACCGTGGTGGTGGTCCCTCCGTCGCCGCGCACGTCGCGGGTGACGTCATGGCCGTAGGTGGAGTCGTTGACGACCGCGTGGCCGTACCCGGGCTCGGCGACGTGGATCCAGCGGTGCGCGCAGGTCTCGAACTTGGCGGCGTCCCACGAGGTGTTGGTGTGGGTGGGCCGGTGGACGTGGCCGAACTGGATCTCCGACGCCGCGGAGTCGGCCCGCACGTCCAGCGGGAAGGCGACCTTGAGGATGCGCTCGCGCTCGTGCCAGTCGACCTCGGTGGTGACGTCGAGCCGCCGCGCACCGCGGCGCAGGGAGAGCACCTGGACCACAGAGGAGGAGCCGAAGGACCGCCGTACCGACACCGACGCCTTGCCGGGCCCCGCCGACACCACCGAGATCTCCTCTGCCGCCACCAGGTCGGTGACGTTGCCGCGGTAGAACGGGTCGATGTCCCAGGCGTCCCAGGCGTTGGGCAGGTCGCGGTGGAGCTGGAGGAGGTTGCCGGCGGAGCCCGGGGCGATCGCCTCGCGCCCGTTACCGAGGTCGACGACGGAGGTGATCAGCCCGCGGCCGTCGACCGTCACCCTCAGCAGGCCGTTGTCGAGCACGTGGCCGTCGCCGTCCGGGACCGCCGTGACCTCGGGGTCGGCCGTCGGCACCGCCCGGATGGCGGCCCCCAGCGCCGGGACGCCGTCGCGCTCGTGCGGGCACGGGTTGAACACGACCTCGCCGGGCGGGCCCTCGCCGGTCCCGGCGTCCGGCCCGCCGCCCAGGGCGGCCTGGGCGGACTCGATGATCCCGGTCAGCTCCTCGGCGATCTCGGCGTAGGAGCGGGCGGCCTCGCGGTGCACCCAGGCGATGGAGGAGCCCGGAAGGATGTCGTGGAACTGGTTGAGCAGCACCCGGCGCCACAGGTCGTCGAGCCGGTCGTAGGGGTAGTCCGCGCCGGTGGCCACGGCGGCGGTGGCCGCCCACAGCTCCGCCTCACGTAGCAGGTGCTCGCTGCGGCGGTTGCCCTGTTTGGTGGCGGCCTGGCTGGTGTAGGTGCCGCGGTGAAGTTCCAGGTAGAGCTCGCCGAGCCACACCGGGGCATCGGGGTACTCCGCCTCGGCGGCGGCGAAGAAGTCCTGGGGGCGCTCCAGGCGCACCCGCGGCGAGCCCTCGAGGTCGGCCAGGCGGTCGGCGCGGCCCAGCATCTCCCGGGTGGGGCCGCCGCCGCCGTCGCCGTGCCCGAACGGGGCCAGCGAGCGCGTGGCGCGGCCCTTCTCGCGGAAGTTGTCGGCGGCGTGGCCGAGCTCGTGGCCGGTCAGCTCGGCGTTGTAGGTGTCGATGGGCGGGAAGTGCGTGAAGACGCGGGTGCCGTCGATGCCCTCCCACCAGAAGGTGTGGTGGGGGAAGGTGTTGGTCTGGCTCCAGGAGATCTTCTGGGTGAGGAACCAGCGCGACCCCGACAGCTTCACGAGCTGCGGCAGGGCGGCGGAGTAGCCGAAGGAGTCGGGCAGCCACACCTCGCGGGTGTCCACGCCCAGCTCCTCGCGGAAGAACCGCTTGCCGAAGGAGAACTGCCGGGCCAGGGCCTCGGAGCCGGGCATGTTGGTGTCGGACTCCACCCACATCCCGCCCACGGGGACGAACCGGCCCTCGGCGACCCGGGCGCGTACCCGATCGAACACGCCGGGGTGGTGGTCGCGCAGCCAGGCGAGCTGCTGGGCCTGCGACATCGCGAAGACCAGGCCGGGGTGCTCGTCCATCAGCGCGGTGACGTTGGCGGCGGTGCGGGCGACCTTGCGCACGGTCTCGCGCAGCGGCCACAGCCACGCGGAGTCGATGTGGGCGTGGCCCACCGCCGACAACCGGTGCGCGCTCCGCTCGGCGGGTGCCGCCAGAACGGGGGCGAGGGGCGCGCGGGCCGCGGCGGCGGTGCCCGGGACGTCGCCGGGGTCGAGCCGGTCGAGGCAGGCGGCGACGGCCCGCAGGATCTCCCAGCGCCTCGGGGACTGCGCCGGCAGCCGGTGCATCAGCCCGCTCAGGACCTCCAGGTCCAGGCTGAGCCCCCACACCTCCTCGTCGAAGACGGCGAGGTCGGCGCGGGCCAGCCGGTACTGCGGGGCGCCGTTTATGGCGGCGGGGTCGCCCAGCGACGTGGGGCGGAACCCGGCCGGGCCGAGGATCAGCGGGTTGGCGGCGGCCTCGACGTAGAAGTCGACCTCCTCGCCGCCGGCCGCAGGGGACGCCGCCCGCACCCAGAGGTTGCGGGGGTTGAGGCCCTTGAGAACGGTTCCGGAGGGGTCGTGGACCAGCCCCTCGGCCGAGAATCCGGGCTGGCCTGGGTCGAAGCCGAGGTCGATCACCGCTTCCACGCGCCGGCCCGCCCACGCGTGGGGGACCGTGCCGGTGAAGCGGAACCAGGTGGTGCCCCAGGGCGGCCCCCACGGGTCGCCGACCGCCGCCGACCGGTAGGAGGCCCGCAGCGCCTCCTTGACCGGCACCGGCTCTTCGGGAACGTCCCACCGTGACACCCGCAGCGGTACCGAGACCGGATGGACCGATGTCCAGATCCGCTCGCCCAGCACCCGCTCCAAGCGGTGTTCCACCAACTCATGGTCGTCGTGCATGGAACGCTCCGTAACATCGGCGGCCTTTGGGTACGTTCCCAAGGGGCCGGTCGGAAAGTCAAGAATGCGGATGAACCGGCCGGTGAATTCCTGGGTGCACCACCACCGGAAACCGCGGCGCAGCACCGGGTGGGGCGGGCACCACCGGTATGCGTAGCGCTGGCGTTGCAGACACGGCGACGTCCGTCGGCAAGACTGGGTACCCGGGTTCGGCGGAGGCGGAATGGAAGAGCAGGGCGGATGCACAGGCTGATCAACCAGGTACGCCCGTATGCGTGGGGGGCCAAGGACGCCATTCCCCGCCTGCTCGGCACGCCGCCCGACGGCCGCCCCCAAGCGGAGCTGTGGCTGGGCGCCCACCCCGGTGCGCCCAGCATCCTCGTCACCGGCGGCGGGCGGGCCTCGTTCGAGGAGGTCATCGCCGCTGCGCCCGACGACGTCCTGGGCGCGCGGACGGTCGGCCGGTTCGGCCCGCGCCTGCCGTTCCTGCTGAAGGTGCTGGCCGCCGAGGAGCCGCTGTCGCTCCAGGTGCACCCCGACGCCGCGCGCGCCCGCGCCGGGTTCGACGCCGAGGAGACCGCGGGCATCCCCATCGGCGCCCCCGACCGCAACTACCGCGACCCGCAGGCCAAGCCCGAGCTGGTGTTCGCCCTGGAGACCTTCGAGGCGCTGTGCGGGTTCCGCGACCCCGCCGCCGCCCACGCCGATCTGGCGCCCCTGCGCGGCGAGCTCGCCGCCATCCTCCGCGGCGACCTGTCCGACCCCGACCCGCACCGCGCCCTGCGCGCCGCCCTGACCCGGCTGCTCACCCTCGGCTGCGACGAGCGCGGACCGCTGCTGGCCGACTTCGTCACCGAGTGGGCCGCGTCGGGCCGCGGGCGGCACTACGACACCATCAACGAGCTGGCCGAACGTTACCCGGGCGACCCCGGTGCCGTCGCCGCGCTGCTGCTCAACCGGGTCACCCTGCGCCCCGGCGAGGCGCTGTTCCTGCCGGCCGGCAACGTCCACGCCTACCTGCGCGGGACCGCCGTGGAGATCATGGCCAGCTCCGACAACGTCCTCAGAGCGGGGCTCACCGGCAAGCACGTCGACACCGGCGAGCTGCTCAACGTGGTGGACTTCTCGGTGCTGCCCATCCCCTTCACCGAACCGGTCCGGGTCGATGGCCGCAGCGAGTTCCGGCCCGGTGTGCCCGACTTCGCCCTGGCGACCCTCGGCCCCGGGCCGGTCGACGCCCACCTTCCGGGCGGGGTGCCGTCGGTGGTGCTCGCCCTCGAGGGCGGCGCCGACCTCAAGGCCGAGACCGGGGAGGCGCTCACCCTGCGGCGCGGGCAGTCGGTGTTCGTCCCGGCGGCCGCCGGCCGCGTGGAGATCCTCGGCGACGGCCACCTCGTCGCCGCCACGGTCGGGGACTGAGGCCCGGGGTGGGTCGGCGGGCCGGGGGCGCCGCTACGCTGGGGTGCCCGCCCGATGAACGGCAACGACAATGGGGGAACCCCGATGGCGCTCGAGCGTCCCGAAATCGACTACATCGACGGCCCGCCGCCGCAGAAACTGGAGGTCACCGACCTCACCATCGGCGAAGGCGCCCAGGCCGGCCACGGCAAGACGGTCGACGTGCACTACGTGGGGGTCTCCTTCTCCACCGGCGAGGAGTTCGACGCCTCGTGGAACCGCGGCGAGCCCCTGAGCTTCACGCTCGGTGCGCGCCAGGTCATCCCCGGCTGGGAGCAGGGCGTCCTGGGCATGCGCGTCGGCGGCCGGCGCAGGCTGGTCATCCCGCCGGAGCTGGCCTACGGCTCGCGCGGCGCCGGAGGCAAGATCAAGCCCAACGAGACCCTCGTCTTCGTCGTGGACCTGGTCGGCGTCGGCTAAGGGCGCCGGAGCGACGGCCCGCCGCCGTCGGGACGGCCGCGGACCCCGCCGCCGTCCGGCCGCCGCGGGCGGCCCTAGTGCGGCGCCGGGTGTCAGCGGCCGTCGCCGGGCGGCCGGTGGCACAGGTAGCCGGCCACGGTGCCGTCGGGGTGGCGCTGGGGGATGATGACTTCCGCGCCTTCGGCGGCGATCCGGTCGAAGTAGGGCCGCATCCCGTCCAGCAGCCGGGCCTCCGCGGTGTCGCGGAAGGGGCGCAGCGCCTCCTCGTCGCCCTCGATCAGCAGGTAGCGGCCCACCACCGCCGAACGCAGCCGGGCGGCCGGGAACGCGGACCGCTCGCGGGCCCTCGCCCCCTCTCTGCGCTCATAGCGCGCGATCCCCGATTCCAGCGCCCCGGGGGGCACGAACACGCGGATGAGCGCGCGGCGGAGCGCGGCCGGGCCGGCCGCGCCGCCGCGCGTGCGCAGGTCTGGGGCGTGATGCTGTTCGTCCATGGTCAAGCAGCATCATCCGTCGGCCGCACCCGCAACGGCGTGCACCCCGGCGAATTCCGCGTGCCGCCCCCGGAGGCGACTGCTCGGCCGCGGCGCGCACCTCCATGCCACGACCGGACAGGGGGCGGCTCCGGGTACCGCGGGCGGGCGTGGGAACCTTCGGACATGAACGGTGATGCCGAAGAGCGGGCCGCGGAGTTCGAGGGGCTGCGGCCCCGCCTCTTCGCCATCGCCTACCGGATGCTGGGGTCGGCGAGCGAGGCCGAAGACGCCGTACAAGACGCCTACCTGCGGTGGAACGCGGCCGACACGTCCGCGATCGAGGTGCCCGCGGCCTGGCTCACCACCGTGCTGACCAATCTGTGCCTCACCCGGCTCACCTCGGCACGGGCGACTCGTGAGCACTATGTCGGCGCGTGGCTGCCCGAACCCGTGCTGACCGGTACGCCGGCGGCGGGCGGCCCCGGAATCGGGCCGCTGGAGACCGCCGAGCAGCGCGAATCGGTGTCGCTCGCCCTGCTCTCGCTCATGGAGCGGCTCACCCCGGCCGAACGCGCCGTGTTCGTGCTGCGCGAGGCCTTCGCCTACCCGCACTCCGACATCGCCGGGATCCTGGGCATCACGCCCGAGGCGTCGCGCCAGCTCTACCGCAGGGGGCGGCAGCGGGTCGCCGAGGACCGGCGCCGCTTCGAGCCGTCGGAGCGGCGGTGGCACGACGTCGTCGAGAAGTTCCTCGACGCGGCGCGCGGCGGCGACATCGCCGCTCTGGAAGCGCTCCTGGCCGAGGACGCCGTCTCCTGGTCCGACGGCGGCGGCAAGGTCAGGGCCGCGCGACACCCCGTCCACGGCCGGCAACGGGTCGCGCGCCTGCTGGCCGGGATCGCGGGCCAGGCCACCCGGGACCACACGATCGGACTCGCCGAGGTCAACGGCGTCCCGGCGATCCTGGTGCTCCTCGACGGGGAGCCGGCCGCGGTGCTGGCGCCCGAGGTCGTCGACGGCCGCGTGGCGGCCATCCGGTCGACGGTCAACCCCGACAAGCTGGCCTTCCTCGCACGACAGCTGCGTTCGGAGGGCTGAGCGGCCGGCCGTGCCCCTGCGATGGCCGGACCCGGTCATCGGCCCGGACCACCGGGGGCGATACCGCCCCGATGGACGGCCGGCAGGGCGGGGCCGGCGGGTAGGGGGGACGAGCCCCTCGGCGCGGGTGTAAGCCACCTCACACCGGGGTGCGTCACGTTCGTCCCCGCTCGGCGGTTCAGGTCATGGCGCACCGATCCGGGGCGCCGGGACTCCGGGTGACCGGAAGGAAGGACCGCGATCATGGAACACAACGTGGTGGTCATCGGCGCGGGGTATGCGGGGCTGTCGGCGGCGGTGCGCGCGGCACGGGCCGCCGGGCGCGTCCGCGTGACCCTCGTCAACGAGCGCGAGCACTTCGTCGAGCGGATCCGGCTGCACGAGGTCGCCGCCGGGCGGCGACCCACCGGCCGGCCGCTGCGCACGGTGCTCAAGGGCACCGGCGTCTCCCTCGCCGTCGGCCGCGTCACGGACATCGACACCGAACGGCAACGGGTTCGCCTGACCGGCGCGGACGGCGACCGGGAGATCGGCTACGACACGCTCGTCTACGGGCTCGGCAGCGGCGCCGACACCTCCTCGGTCCCCGGGGCGGCCCGCTACGCGCACACCCTGGCCGGGCTCGGCCCCGCCCAGGCCCTCGGGGACGTGCTGCCGCGCCTGGCGGCGGAACGGGCGACGGTGGCCGTCGTCGGCGGCGGGCTCACCGGGATCGAGACCGCGGCCGAACTCGCCGAGGCACGGCCGGGGCTCCGGGTGCGCCTGGTCACCCGGAGCGAGGTGGGCGCCGGGTTCTCCCCGCGCGGGCGGCGGCACCTGCTGCGCGTCCTGGACCGGCTCGGCGTCGCGGTGACGGAGAACGCGGAGGTCGCCGAAGTCCGGGCCGACGGGGTCGTGCTCGCCGACGGCTCCGAGATCCCCGCCGGCGCCACTGTGTGGACGGCCGGGCACACGGTGCCCGCGCTCGCACGCGCCGCCGGGATCGAGGTCGACGCCGCCGGGCGGGTGATCGTCGACGGCACCCAGCGCTCGGTCTCCCATCCCGATGTGTACGCGGTGGGCGACGCCGCTCGGGCGGCCGGGCCCGGCGGGCGTCCACTGCGCATGTGCTGCGCGGCCGGGCTGCCCATGTCGTTCGAGGCGGCCCGTGCCATCACCGCCCGCAGTGCCGCGCGCGAGCCGCGCGACCTGCGGTTCCGCTACTACCTCCGGTGTGTGAGCCTGGGCCGGCGCGACGGCCTCGTCCAGTTCGTGGCGCCCGATGACACCCCGCACCCGGTGGTCATCACCGGCCGCGCTGCGGCCCTGGTGAAGGAGACGGTTGTCCGCGGCGCCGCCGCGTTCTCCCGCGGGGCGACCCTCCCACCGGCCCGCCGCCCTCGAACGCCCGTCCCGCACATGGCAGAGGAGGGGGCGCCCTTCCCGACCGCTTGATCCCGGCCGACGGTGAGGCGGCGCCGTCAGCGCAGGCCGAGGCGGGCCGCGGCGGTGTCCCACGGGGTGGTGGAGGCGGCGGGGGTGTAGGTGCGTAGGTCCTGGGTGTCGTGGACGAGGGCGCGCAGGGACGCCAGGTCGTCGGCGACGCCCGCTGCGCGGGCCTGGACGATGATGTTGCCGACCGCCGTGGCCTCCGCCGGTCCGGCCACCACCGGCACGCCCAGGGCGTCGGCCGTCCACTGGCACAGCAGCTCGTTGCGTGCGCCGCCGCCGACCAGGTGCACGACCTCCAGCTCCCGCCCCGCGAGTTCTGCGGCGCGGCGCAGGGTGTCGCGGTGGGCCAGCGCCAGGCTCTCCAGGACGCAGCGCAGCACGGCGCCGCGCCCCTTCGGGACCGGCTGCCCGCTCTCGCGCAGCGCCTCGGCGATCCGCGCCGGCATGTCGCCCGGGGCTAGGAAGCGGGCATCGCCCGCGTCGATCAGCGCTGCGAACGGCGCGGCGCGGGCCGCCTCCGCGAGCAGCCCCGGCAGGGCGTCGGCGCCCAGGCCCCAAGTGCGCAGGCTCTCCTGCACCAGCCACAGCCCCATGATGTTGCGCAGGAACCGGGTGGTGCCGTCCACGCCCAGCTCATTGGTGAAGTTCGCCGCCCGGGCCTCCTCGGTGACCACCGGTCCGGGCAGCTCCAGGCCCGCCAGCGACCAGGTGCCGCAGGAGATGTAGCCGAAGCGCTCGGTGCGGGCCGGGACACCGGCGACGGCCGACGCGGTGTCGTGCGAGGCCACGGCCGTCACGACCGTGTCCGCCAGCCCCGTTTCGGCGGCGGCCTCCGGTAGCAGCGGCCCGAGGCGCGTCCCCGGCCGCACCAGCGCGGGCAGCAGCGACGCCGGTACCCCCACGGCGGAGGTCAGCTCACCGGACCACTCCAGCGCCGTCACGTCCAGCAGCCCGGTGGTCGACGCATTGGTGATCTCCGCGCCGCGCGACCCGGTCAGCCAGTAGGCGAGCAGATCGGGGACGAGCAGCAGCACGTCGGCGGCGCCGAACTGGGGCGTCGCCCGCGCGGCGGCGAGCTGGAAGACGGTGTTGAACGGCTGGAATTGCAGCCCGTTGCGCGCGTAGAGCGCCTCCGCCCCGATGTCGGCGACGACCCGCGGCGCCACCTCCGCCGTCCGCTCGTCGCGGTAGTGGAAGGGCAGCCCCAGCAGCGCGCCCGACCGGTCGAGCAGCCCGTAGTCGACCGCCCATGCGTCGATGCCCACCGAGCCGGGGGCGTGCGCGGCGGCGGCCCGCAGCCCGTCGAGGACCCCGCGGTACAGGCCGGTCACGTCCCAGTGCAGGCCGCTGGGCAGCCGCAGCGGGCGGTTGGGGAACCGGTGGACCTCGGTCAGCTCCAAGGTGCCGGAGCCGACACGGCCAACGACGACGCGTCCACTGGACGCACCGAGGTCGACGGCGGCAACGGTGGCGGGAGAGGGCACGGTAGGCCTTCCTTCGGCGATCGGTGTAGCGCGTGATGCGCCCGCGCCCCGTCCCCCGGGGCCGCGGGCGGGGCCGAGCGGGGGGAGTTGTCCACAGCTCACGGATCGCCGTGGCGCGGGGTGCGGGGGTTCGGTTGGATATCAGGTGAGGCGACGATTCGGTCGTCGGACGGTCGGCTGAGGAGGGCTCGGTGGATCTCACGGGTGCAGGGGTGCTGACGGCCCACCGATCCCGCTGCGGCCGGGACCGCCTGCGGCGGTCCGATGTCACGGCGGTGTGTGGGCCGTCCGTTCCGGCCCGGGCGGAGCCTCAGGTGGCGGCATGGGTGTCTTCGCTGGTCGTGAGGGTTCTGCGGCGCCTCGGCCGATCATGGGTCCCGGCGCCGGCCCGGATCGGGCCGGCGCTGTCGGATGGCGGGTTCGGTTCTGCGGCCGAACGGCCGGCCAGGGAGGGTTCGGCGGATCGCGCGAGGGCAAGGGAGTCGGCGACTCCCCGGTGCCGCTGCGGCCGGGTGTATCCGCAGGCGTTCACGCCGCGGCGATCCGCTGACGTGGCGGTGGGCGCGCCGTCCGTTCCGGGCCGGGTGGAGCCTCAGGTGGTGGCATGGGGGTCCTTGCTCTTCGAGGGGCCTGTGTGGTCGGCCGGGCGGTCGTGGGCTCCGGTGCCGGACCGGGGTGGTGCCGGCGAAGCCTCCCGGGTGTCAGCGGAGGAACGCCGCCGCCACCCCCGCGTCCACCGGGATGTGGAGGCCGGTCGTGTGGCTGAGCTCTCCGCAGGTCAGGGCATAGACCGCGTTGGCCACGTGGTCGGGCAGGACCTCTCGCTTGAGGAGGGTCCGCTGGGCGTAGAACGCGCCCAGCTCCTCCTCGGGGACCCCGTAGACCGCCGCGCGCTTGGCGCCCCATCCGCCCGAGAAGATCCCCGAACCCCGCACCACGCCGTCGGGGTTGATCCCGTTGACCCGCACCCCGTGCCCGCCCAGTTCGGCGGCGAGCAGCCGCACCTGGTGGGCCTGGTCCGCCTTGGCCGCACCGTAGGCCACGTTGTTGGGACCCGCGAACACCCCGTTCTTGCTGGAGATGTAGACGATGTCGCCGCCCATCCCCTGGGCGACGAGCACCCGTGCGGCCTCCCGCGCCACCAGGAAGGAGCCGCGCGCCATCACCCCGTGCTGGACGTCCCAGTCGGCCTCGGTGGTCTCCAGCAGCGGCTTGGAGATCGACAGCCCCGCGTTGTTGACCACCAGGTCCACGCCGCCGAACGCCAGCACCGCCGCCCGCACGGCCTCGGCGATCTGCCCGGCGTCGGTGACATCGACGGTCACGGCGACCGCGGCGTCGTCCCCGCCGATCTCCGCGGCCACCTTCGCCGCCGCGCCGGCGTCGCGGTCGGCCACCACGACACACGCCCCCTCGGCGGCCAGCCGCAGGGCCACGGCCCGGCCGATCCCCGACCCCCCGCCGGTCACCAGCGCCACCCGCGACGCCAGCGCCTTGGGCTTGGGGCGCCGCTGGAGCTTGGCCTCCTCCAGCGCCCAGTACTCGATCCGGAACTTCTCCGACTCCGGGATCGGCGCGTAGGCCGAGATCGTCTCGGCGCCGCGCATCACGTTGATCGCGTTGACGTAGAACTCCCCGGCCACCCGCGCCGTCTGCTTGTCGGCGCCGAAGGAGAACATGCCCACCCCCGGCACCAGCACGATCGCCGGGTCGGCGCCGCGCATGGCGGGCGAGGAGTCCGGCTCCGCGTGGCGCTCGTAGTAGGCGCGGTAGTCCTCGCGGTAGGCGGCGTGCAGCTCGCCGAGGCGCTCCACCGCCTCCTCCAGCGGGGCGTCGGGGGCGGTGTCCAGCACCAGCGGGCGCACCTTGGTCCGCAGGAAGTGGTCCGGGCAGGAGGTGCCCAGCGCCGCCAGCCGCGGATGCTCGGCGCGGGCCAGGAAGTCCAGCACCGCGTCGCTGTCGGTGTAGTGCCCCACCTGGGGCCGGTCGGTCGAGGCCAGCCCGCGCACCACCGGCAGCAGGGCCGCCGCGCGTGCGTGCCGCTCCGCTTCGGGCAGCGGGGCCAGGGCCGCGACCTCGGCGCCGAACGGGTGGGGCCGCCCCTCGCCGCGCTCCGCGATGAACGCCTCAGCGGTGCGGATGATCTCCAGCGCGTTGCGCTCGCAGGTGTCGCTGTCGTCGCCCCACGCCGTGATCCCGTGGCCGCCGAGGATCACCCCGATCGCCCCGGGGTTGGCGCGCTTGATCGCGGCGATGTCCAGGCCCAGCTGGAAGCCGGGCCGGCGCCACGGCACCCAGGCCACCCGGTCGCCGAAGCATTCGGCGGTGAGCCGTTCGCCGTCGGCCGCGCACGCCAGCGCGATCCCGGAGTCGGGGTGCAGGTGGTCCACGTGCGCCGCCTCCACCAGGCCGTGCATCGCGGTGTCGATCGAGGGTGCCGCGCCGCCCTTGCCGTGGGCGCAGTAGTCGAACGCCGCGACCATCTCGTCCTCGCGCTCCACCCCCGGGTAGACCCCGGTGAGCGCGCGCAGCCGGTCCAGCCGCAGCACCGCCAGCCCCGCTTCGGTCAGCGTCCCGAGGTCGCCGCCCGACCCCTTCACCCACATCAGCTCCACGGGCTCGCCCGTCACCGGGTCGGTCGCCTCGCCCTTGGCCGACGCGTTGCCGCCGGCGTAGTTGGTGTTGCGCGGGTCGGCACCCAGCCGGTGCGAGCGGTCCAGCAGCGCGGCGACCTCGTGATGGGTCTGCTCGGTCATGTCGTCGTCCCCTGGGGAAATCGGTGTCGGATACCGGGGCGCCGGGCGCCCCGTGGTCGTGCCGGGGTGCGGTATCGCTCAGGCCCCCCAGCCGGCCTGCTGCCCGCCCACGCGCTCGGCGTCGATGCGCTCCTGGTACCCCGATCGGGCGAAGGCGGCCATCGGGTCGGGGTCGAGCCCCTGCCCGGCGCGGAGGTCGGCCAGGAACGGCCGGACATCAGTGTTGTAGGCGTCCATCAGCACCGCGTTGGCCCCAAGGACGTCCCCCGCCAGCTGCGCCGCCTCCAGCGCCCCGGCATCGACCATCAGCGCCTTGGCGGTCGCCTCCTGCACATTGAGCACCGAGCGGATCTGCCCGGGGATCTTCGGCTCGATGTTGTGGCACTGGTCGAGCATGAACGCGATCCCCGACGACGGCAGGTGGCCGCCGCCCCGCACCACCTCGTACATGATCCGGAACAGCTGGAAGGGGTCGGCCGCGCCCACCATCAGGTCGTCGTCGGCGTAGAACCGCGAGTTGAAGTCGAACCCGCCGAGCTTGCCCTCGCGCATCAGGAACGCCACGATGAACTCGATGTTGGTGCCCGGCGCGTGGTGCCCGGTGTCGACCACCACCTGCGCCTTGTCGCCCAGCTTCACGCAGTGGGCGTAGGCCGTGCCCCAGTCGGGCACGTCGGTGGTGTAGAACGCGGGCTCGAACAGCTTGTACTCCAGCAGGAACCGCTGCCCCTCGCCCAGCCGGTCGCGAACGGCCGTGAGCGCCTCCGACAGCCGGTCCTGGCGGGCTCGGATGTCGTCCTGGCCGGGGTAGTTGGTGCCGTCGGAGAACCACAGCTTGAGGTCGGTGGAGCCCGTGGCGTCCATGATGTCCACGCAGGCCAGCAGGTGGTCCAGGGCCTTGCGGCGCACCTTGGCGTCGGGGTGGGTGACGCTGCCGAGCATGTAGTCGTCGTCCTGGAAGACGTTGGAGTTGATCGCCCCCACCCGCACGCCCAGGTCGCGGGCGTGGGCGGCGAGCGCCGAGTAGTCCTCCACCGTGTCCCACGGGATGTGCAGCGCCACGCTGGGCGCGATACCGGTGTAGCGGTGCACCTGCGCGGCGTCGGCGATCTTCTCCTGCGGCGTGCGGGGGACTCCGGCGCGGGCGAACACCTTGAACCGGGTGCCGCTGTTGCCGAACGCCCAGGAGGGGAGCTCGATGGCCTGCTGCCGGAGAGCTGAGGCGACGTCGCCGAGGTCGGTCATGGGGACTCCTTCGCACATTGCGGTCTCAGGGGAGGGGACGGGCCGTCCGGGCCCGGCCGCCGCTTCAGCGGGCGGCGGCCGGCGCCGCTGGGGGCGGGCGGCAGGTGAATCGATTCATCTCAAACGAGCCCTACTCCAGGTGGAAGACCTCGGCGAGCGGCACCATGCCCTCGTCCGGGCGGCCGTCCAGCCCCTCGAAGAACGGAGCCATCTCGGCCTGCCAGCGGGCGTTGACCTCCGTCCGCGCCATGGCCTCCTGCGCCGCGGCGAAGTCGTCGGTCTCCAGGTAGCCCACGAGCAGGCCGTCGGGCCGGCAGAACAGCGAGTAGTTGCGCCACCCGGCATCGCTCAGCGCGGCCAGCATGTCCGGCCACACCTCGGCGTGCCGCTCGCGGTACTCCGCGAGCCGGTCCTCGCGGACCTTCAGCAGGAAGCAGACGCGCTGCATGCCACCCGTCCTTTCGTGCCGTCAGAAGTCGTAGTCGTCGACGTTGTCGGCGTTGAACACGGTCGGTGGGCCGAGCACGACCTCGCCGTCGGCCCCGACCGTGTACTCGCCCAGGCGCCCGGCCTCGAAGGTCTCGCCCTCGGCCCCGGTGATCTGCCCGGCCGACAGCGCGGCCCCGGCGTAGGCGGCCAGGTACCCCAGGTCCTTGGGGTCCCACAGCGCGAACTCCTCGACCGTGCCGTCCTTGACGTATTCGTTCATCTGGTTGGGCGTGCCCAGGCCGGTCAGCGCCACCTCGCCCTTGTAGTCCGAGGCGCTCAGGTAGCGCGCCGCGGCGGCGATGCCGACCGTGGTCGGCGACACCACGCCCGCGAGATCGGGGTGGCTCTGCAACAGCCCCTGCATCTCCTCGAACGACTTCTGGTCGTCGTCGTTGCCGTAGACCGTGTCGACCACCTCGATGCCGGCGTACTCCTCCTTCTGGAGCTCCTCCTCCATCAGCTCCAGCCAGGTGTTCTGGTTGGTGGCGTTGGGGGTCGCCGACAGGAACGCGATCTCGCCCTCGCCGCCGATCTGCTCGGCGATCATCTCGATCTGGATCGCCGCGATGTCCGCTGCCGTCGCCTGGTTGATGAAGATGTCGCGGCAGTCGGGGTCGGTGTCGGAGTCGTAGGCCACGACCGCCGCGCCCGCCTGGCGGGCCTGGTTCAGGGCGCTGCACACCGCGTTGGGGTCGTTGGCGGCGATCACGATGACGTCGCTGCCCTGCTGGCTGAGAGTGTTGACGTAGCTGACCTGCGACGACGCCGACGCCTCGGAGGGGCCGACCTCCTTGTACTCCCCGCCCAGCTCCGTCACCGCCTCCTCGCCGCCGGTGTTGGCGTAGGTCGAGTACGGGTTGTTGAGCTGCTTGGGCAGGAAGCTGATGGCCAGGCCCTCGGGGATCTCCGCGTCGGGGTCGGCCTCTCCGGCGGCTCCCTGGCCGCCGGACTCCTCGGCGTCGCCGCGCGTGGTGCCACCGCAGGCGGCACTGGCCAGCAGCACGCCGGCGACGGCCGTGGCGGTCACGCCGTACCTGATCCGGGTCGGCCGTGTCGGCCGGGATCGCAACATTGAGCTCACCTCGTGTTCGTGCAAGGGGACGGGTGGAGGGCGGCGGCCGGTCAGGTCCGGGCCGGCGGCGCCGCGGGTCTGCGCCGCCACTCCCGGATCCGCGCCAGCGCGTTGGGCAGGACCACCGAGACCACCAGCAGCAGCCCGGTGACGATGGACAGCACATCGGAGGACACATCAGCGAGCTGGAGGGCGTTGCGGACCGTGCCCAGCAGCAGCACGCCCCCTACGACACCGAGCAGCGTGCCGCTGCCGCCGAAGATCGACACCCCGCCGAGCAGCACCGCGGCGACCACCGACAGCTCCAGCCCTGAGGCGTTGTCGGCCCGCGCGCTGCCGTACTGGAGCGTCCAGAACACCCCGGCCAGCGCCGCGACGGCGCCCGACACGGTGAACAGCCACATCTTGGTCGCGCGCACCGCGATCCCGGAGAACCGGCCGGCCTCGTCGTTGCTGCCGATGGCGTACAGGGCGCGCCCCACGGGGGTGGCGTGCAGGACCACGCCGAACACCACGGCCAGCCCGGCGATCAGCAGCGCGACCCAGGGGACGTCGGTCCCGGGCAGCCGGGCCGTGGCCCCGCCGGTCCAGGAGAACGGGAAGTCGGCGACCGCCCGGTCGCCCAGCACGACGTAGGCCAGCCCCCGGTACATCGCCATGGTGCCGATGGTGACCGCCAGCGAGGGCAGTCCCACCACCGTCACCAGCACGCCGTTGACCGCGCCCAGCACCGCGCCCAGCACCAGGCACAGGGGCACGATGGTCTCCAGCGGCACCCCCATGACCCACAGCTGCCCCATGGCGGCGCTGGTCAGCCCCAGGGTGCTGGCCACGCTCAGGTCGATCTCGCCGGTGATGACCACCAGCGTCATCGGCAGCGCGATCAGCGCGATGCAGGCGATGTCCAGGACCAGGAAACCGCCGTTGCGCCCGCTGGCGAACCCCTCGACGAACAGGGAGGCGGCCAGCACCGACACCAGCAGCGCCCCGATGACCGAGGTCTCGCGCGCCGCGAGGACGCGGCGCAGGGCCGGCCGGGTGCCGGGCGGGCGCGGCCCCGAGGGGGCGGTGCCGGCGGCCGGCGCGCCGATGTCAGGCGCCATGGGATCCACCTCCCCGGAGCCGGCGGGCGGTGCGCACCGCCAGCAGCCGGTCCAGTCCGATCGCGACGAGGATGAGCAGGCCCACCACCGCCTGCTGCCAGAACGAGTCGATCCGCAGCATCGGCAGCGCGGCGCCGATGGTGGTGAGCAGCAGGGCGCCCAGCGCGGCGCCGTAGACGGTGCCGCTGCCGCCGAAGATCGCCACCCCGCCCACGACGGCGGCGGCCACGACCTCCAGTTCCAGGCCCGTGCCCACGGTCGCGTCGAGCGTGCCGAACCGGGCGGCGTAGAGCACCCCGGCCAGCCCGGCGAGCGCGCCGTTGACCACGAAGGGCAGGAAGACCCGCCGGTCCACGGGGATGCCGCTGAGCCGCGCCGCGTTCGGCTCGGAGCCGACGGCGTAGAGCTCGCGCCCACTGCGGTAGGACCCCAGGTACCAGCCCGCGGCCAGCACGACCGCCAGCGCGATCAGTGCCGGAACGGGGATCCCGAGCACCGTCGTGCGGCCCAGGCCCAGGAACGCGGCGGGCATGTCGGCGGCGTTGATCTGCCGGCCCGACGCCCACCAGTAGTCGACGCCGCGGAACATGTAGAGCGTGCCCAGCGTGACCACCAGGGCCGGGACCCGCGCGGCGGCCACCAGGACGCCGTTGACCACGCCGCACACGGTGCCGACCAGCACCCCGGCCAGCGCCACCACCGGCAGCGGCAGCCCGGGCAACGACACGAACAGCGTGCCCACGGCGAACGCCGACAGCCCCAGGACCGACCCCACCGACAGGTCGACGTTGCGGGTGATGAGGACCATCGACTGGCCCACCGCGAGGATGGTCAGCAGGGTCGCGCCCAGCAGCAGGTCGCGGATGTTCTGCCCGGATAGGAAGTTGGGGTTGTAGGCCGTGGTCGCGGCCACCAGCAGCACCAGGGCCAGCAGGATGCCCAGCTCGCGGACCTGCCGGATCCGCCGTCCGGCAGCGGGGTCCGCGCCCCCGTGCTCCCCGGCGGGCGCGGCGGCAGCGGGGGCGCTCACCGCGCACCCCCTCGTGCCCCCGTCGCCGCGTACATGACGGACTCCTCGGTCGCCTCGTCCCGGGAGAGCCCGGCGGTGATCCGCCCCTCGTGCATGACCAGGACGCGGTCGGCCATGCCGAGGACCTCCGGCAGCTCGCTGGAGACCATGACGACCGCCAGCCCCTGCCCGGCCAGCTCCGACAGCAGCCGGTGCACCTCCGCCTTGGTCCCGACGTCGATGCCCCGGGTCGGCTCGTCGACGATGAGCACCCGCGGCTCGGTGGCCAGCCACTTCGCCAGCACGACCTTCTGCTGGTTGCCGCCCGAGAGCGTGGAGACGGGCTCGGTGAACAGCCCCGACCGCAGGCTCAGCCGCTCGGCCCAGGCCCGCGTGGCCCGCTCCTCGGCGCTGCGGCGCAGCAGCCCGAACCGGCTCAGCCGCCACCGCCGTGTCAGGGTGGCGTTGCGCGCGATCGACGCCTCCATGACCAGCCCCTGCTGGCGGCGGTCCTCGGGGACCAGCGCCACCCCGGCGGCCATCGCGGCGGCGGGCCGCCCTGGCGCCAGCGCGCGGCCGGCCACGCGCACCGTCCCGGAGTCGTAGCGGTCCACGCCGAACACGGCGCGCACCACCTCGCTGCGCCCGGCCCCCACGAGCCCGGCCAGCGCGACGATCTCGCCGGCGTGCACGGTGAAGGAGACGTCGGAGAACACCCCCCGACGGGTCAGCCCGGCCACCTCCAGGACGGGCGCGCCCCGCTCGGCGTCCTGCTTGGGGTAGAGGGTGCCGACGTCGCGGCCGACCATCCGGCGCACCACGGTGTCGACGGTCAGCGCCGCCACCGGGTCGGTCGAGATGTGCCGGCCGTCGTGCATCACCGTGATGCGGTCGCACAGCGCGAAGACCTCGTCGAAGCGGTGCGAGATGAACAGCACCGCCGCGCCGTCGTCGCGCAGCGAGCGCGCGACGGAGAACAGCCGCTCCACCTCGACCCCCGACAGCGCCGCCGTGGGCTCGTCCATGACCAGCACCCGCGCGTCGAGGGACATGGCCTTGGCGATCTCCACGAGCTGCTGGTCGGCGATGGAGAGGCCGCGGGCGGGCCGATCGGGGGCGATGCGCACGCCCAGCCGGGCGAACAGCCGGTCGGTGGCGGCGTGCATGGCCGCGCGGTCGATCCGCCGCCCGCGGGCCAGGGGCTGGCGGCCCATGAAGATGTTCTCGGCCACCGAGAGGTCGGGGAAGAGCGTCGGCTCCTGGTAGATGACGGCGACGCCCGCGCGCCGGGCGTCGGCGGGGGCGGCGAAGACGGTGGGGCGCCCGTCGACCTCGACGTGCCCCTGGTCGGGGCGGTGCACGCCCGCGATCGTTTTCACCAGCGTGGACTTGCCCGCCCCGTTCTCGCCGCAGAGCGCGTGGATCTCGCCCGCGCGCAGCTCCAGTGAGACGCCCTGGAGGGCCGCGACCATCCCGAAGGACTTCGCCACCCCGGCCAGGGAGAGGGGCGGAGGTGCCGTCGGCGGCTGGGCGGTCACGGCGTCCTCCCATCGTTCCGGTGGAAAAACGTTTCAATTGAGGAGGACGTTAGGTGGGTCACACGCGGGCAGTCAAGGGGGGTGAGCCAACATTGCTCCCGCGTCACCATGGGTGCCGCGCCGGTCGCCGAACGCTGCTCCCTGCACCCTTCGGGCCTGACGTGCGACTCCGGCGTGCACTTCAACTGTTGACACGTTTTAATCGACCTGTGAGCATGAGCGCCCAGATCCACCGAGACCCCGGAGAAGCAGCGTTGTCCTCGACAGAAGGCGTCCGCCGGCCCGTCGGCATCAACGACGTCGCAGCCCGCGCCGGCGTGTCCCCCGGGACGGTCTCCAACGTCCTCAACCGCCCCGAGCGGGTCGCCGAAGCCACCCGGGCCCGGGTCGAGGACGCCATCCGCGACCTCGACTACGTGCGCAACTCCTCCGGCCGCAGCCTGCGCTCGGGCCGCAGCGACTCCGTGGGCCTGCTCGTCCTGGACATCACCAACCCCTTCTTCACCGAAGTCGCCCGCGGGGTCGAGGACGTGGCGGCCGGCGAGGGCCTGGCGGTCGTCCTGCTGAACTCCGCCGAACGGCAGGAGCGCCAGCAGCGCTCCCTGCGCCTGCTCGCCGAACAGCGCGCCGCCGGAGCCGTGGTCATGCCGGTCGACGGCGACACCGCCGACCTGCTGTGGCTGCGCAAGCAGGGCGTGCCCTGGGTGCTGCTCGACCGCGGCGACGTCGGCGCCGAGACCGGATGCAGCGTGGCGGTCGACAACCACGCCGGAGGGGCGGCGGCCGGGCGCCACCTCATCAACCTCGGGCACGAGCGGATCACCTACCTCAGCGGCCCCGAGGGCCTGGAGCAGTGCCGCACCCGCCTGGCCGGGCTGCGCGCCGCACTGGCCGAGTCCGGCATCGACCCCGATGAGGCCGTGCGCATCGTGCGGACCCCGCAGCTCACCGCCGAAGCCGGGGAGAAGGCGGTCGAGGGGATCCTCGCCGGCGGGCCGCGCCGGCGCCCGCAGGCGGTGTTCTGCGCCAACGACCAGCTCGCCCTGGGCGTGCTGAAGGGCCTGGGGGAGCGGGGGCTCAGCGCGCCCGCGGACTTGTCCGTTGTCGGCTACGACGACGTCGGGTTCTCCGCGCTCGTCCACCCCGGCCTCACCACGGTCGCCCAGCCCAAGTACGAGCTGGGCCGGGCCGCCATGCGGCTCCTGCTCTCGGAGCTGCACGACACCGGCCACCGGCACGAGCAGATGCGCTTCGCGCCGGAACTGGTCGTCCGCGGGTCCACCGCCGCCCTGAGGGAGTGACGGGGACCCACCCCTACCGCGGAAGGAACCCCATGAGCAGCGCTTCCCTTGACCGCCCCGCAGACGCGACCCCGGCCGCCGCGCCCGCCGCCGCACGCCGCCCCATCCGCATCGGGCTGGTGGCCGGCGGCCTGGGCGCCTACTGGCCCCAGTTCCCCGACCTGCTCCCGCAGCTGCGCCGCTCGGCCGCGCGCGTCGCCGAGCGCATGCGCGCCATCGGCGGTCCCGGAACGGCGGTCGAGGTGGTGGACGCCGGGTTCATCTCCGACGCCCAGGAGGGCGCCGACGCCGCGGCGCGGCTGCGCGCCGCCGACTGCGACCTGATCGTCTGCTTCCTCACCACCTACATGACCGCCACCATGGTCACCCCGATCGCGCAGCGCGCCGACGCCCCCGTCCTGCTCATCAACCTCCAGCCGTCGCCGTCGATGGACCACGACTCCTTCGACACCGGGCAGTGGCTGGCCTACTGCGGTGCCTGCCCGCTGCCGGAGATGGCCAACACGTTCCTGCGCTGCGGGATCCCCTTCCGGTCGGTATCGGGGCACCTGGAGGACGAGCGCGCCTGGACCCGCATCGAGCGGTGGGTGCGCGCGGCCGGCGTCCGCGCGGCGCTGCGGCGGGGCAGGCACGGGCTGATGGGGCACCTCTACCCGGGGATGCTCGACGTCTCCACCGACCTCACGCTGGTCACCGCCAACCTCGGCGGGCACGTGGAGGTGCTGGAGTTCGACGACCTGCGGGTGCGCCTGCCCGAGGGCGATTCCGCCGAGGTCGCCGCCAAGGTGGCCGAGGCGCGTGAGGTCTTCGAGGTCGACGCGTCGGTGGTCGACGACGATTTCCGGTGGGGCGCGCGGATCGCGGTGGGGCTGGACCGGCTGGTCGCCGATTTCGGCCTGGACAGCCTCGCCTACTACCACCGCGGGCTGGAGGGCGAGCTGCACGAGCGGCTGGGCGCGGGGATGATCCTGGGCGCCTCGCTGCTCACCGCCCGCGGCGTGCCGGCGGCGGGCGAGTACGAGCTGCGCACGTCGCTGGCCATGCTCATCATGGACCGGCTGGGCGGCGGCGGGTCCTTCACCGAGCTTCAGGCGCTGGACTTCGACCGCGGCCACGTCGAGATGGGCCACGACGGCCCCGCGCACCTGGCCATCAGCGCCACCCGCCCGCTGCTGCGGGGCCTGGGGGTCTACCACGGCAAGCGCGGGTGGGGCGTGTCCGTGGAGTTCGACGTCACGCACGGGCCGGTGACGACGTTCGGCGTCATCCAGCGCCGCGACGGCCGGTTCGCGCTCCTGGCCTCGGAGGGCGAGGTGGTGGACGGCCCGCACCTGGCCATCGGCAACACGACCTCGCGGGTGGACTTCGGCCGCGACCCCGGGGAGTGGACCGACGAGTGGAGCGCCACCGGGGTCTCCCACCACTGGGCGCTGGGCACGGGGCACCGCGCGGCGGAGATCCGCGCCGTCGCCGACCTGATGGGGCTGGAGTTCGTGCAGGTCTGACCGGCGACCGGGGCGGCCTCGTGTACCCCCCCCGGTGGTGCCCTGCATGTGCGTCCGCGCAATTGCACCGATTTTCGCGTGCAACCCGATGCGCCCACGGGCGGATCACCCCGCCTCCGCACCCCCTCGCGACGCGGCCGACGGGCCGCCGGGCCTCGCCCGGCGGCCCGTTCCGCTTTGCCCGGGCGGGGCCGCCGCACCCGCCGGAGAAGGGCCCGGAGTCGCGGTGAAAGGTCACGGCCGTGGTGCGGGTCCGGCGGCCGCTGCCTCGAGGAACGCGGCGGAAATGGCGTCCGGGTGATCTTCGCCCAGTGCGGGTGGATTTCTCCGCCGGACACCGCATTCACCACCATCATCAAAGCTCGCACCGAACGCGCACGATCGACAACGGGTCATTTTCCGACATAGCGGTCGATGTCTGCGTTACCTCGCATCCGGACGCGTCGTGCCTGGTCATGCGTTTCGATGGTGGATCTCGCGAACCGCCTGATGTCGCGGAACTCCTTTGCTAGGCTCACGCTTGAATCGGTCGAACATTAACGGTTCCACTGAAAACAGCGCGTTGTCCGTGCGAATATCTCAGGCGATCGGAGGAGCGCTTTCTTTGGGGCGTGCCGCATTTTCCGGGTGATCGTGGTGATCCGGTGAAATGAGGGCGGATGCCCCATTGCGCGGCGAATCCGAATGATCGCAGTGACGGCGACGCCCGGAGCGACCAACGCGGGCGTCCCGTGCGGCCCTTGCAGGAACCGGCGTGCCGCCCACCCGGCGCGCCCCAGGGCCGAAGTCGTTGTCCACCCCCACCCGAAACGAGGAGGCGTGTTGTGGCACAGGCGCCCTCACCGCCAGGTAGCGAAGGCCATCACCGAACGCAGATGACGGGCGCGTCGCGATCCCGCCGCGGCGGACGATTCCGCAGGCTGCTGTCGTGGTGCGGGCTGGCCCGGGCCCCGCGGGAGTCGCCGTGGGCGCCGCCCGCCCCGGCCCCCGCGCCCGCCCGGCCCCCGGCCCAGGAGCAGCCCCCCGCTCCGGCGCAGCAGCCCCCGCAGGCCGCGGCGCACGCGCAGGTGCCGGCACAACCGACCGCCCCGCCCCCGGCCCGGCCCGCGCCCTACACCGGGCAGCACGCGGGCCCGCCCGCCGTAGCGGCGCCCACCGCCCACCGGCAGTCGCCGCAGCCGCCGCCGTCCCGGCCGGCCGTACCGGCGCCCGGCGGCCCGCCCGCCGGCACCGCGCCGACCGGCCCCCGGGCCCGCGAATCGGCACTGATCACCGACGCCCTGGCGGGGCTGGCCATGCGCGACCTCGCCCTGGTCGACTCCCTCCTGGCGGTCGTGGAGAAGCTGGAGGACATCACCGAGGACCCCGAACTGCTCGACAAGCTGTTCGAGATCGACAACCTCGCCACCCGGATGCGCCGCAACGGCGAGAACCTGCTCGTGCTCGCCGACCAGGAGAGCGACGACCCCCACGTCGAGCCGGTCCCCCTGCTCGACGTCGCGCGCGCCGCCACCTCCGAGATCCGCGACTACAGCCGGGTGCACATCGGCCGGCTGCCCGAGATCTTCGTCGCGGGCGCCGCCGCCGACGACATCAGCCACCTGCTGGCGGAGCTGCTCGACAACGCCACCACGCACTCGCCCGACCACGCGCAGGTGGTCATCAGCGGCCAGAGCCGCGCGGGGGGCGGCCTGCTGATGACCGTGGAGGACGAGGGGATCGGCATCCCCGGCGACCAGCTCGCCGACCTCAACGCGCGCCTCAGCGGTGCCCCCGTCCTCGACGAGCGCGTCATGCGGCACATGGGCCTCTACGTCGCCAGCCGCATCGCGCACCGCCACGGGCTCCGGGTGCAGCTCGAAGGGCGCGCCTTCCGCGGGACCAGCGCCTACACCGTCATCCCCGAGCGCCTGCTCACCGCGTTCGGCCCGCGTCCCGAGGCCCCCGAGCAGCGGCCGACCCGCGGCATGCCGTCGGTCGCCCCGCACCCCCGCTCGCAGAGCGCGCCGCCCGCCCCGGCCGGCTCCCGCGGCCCCGGCCGCCCCAGCGGTGGCGCGGCGGTCACGGCGGCGGGGCTGCCCCGCCGCAGCGCCGGCCGGTCCGACGGTGCCGCGCGCGTGGTTCCGGCCCCCGTCCAGCCCGAGTTCACGCCGCCGCCCGCCGAATCGGCCGATGCCCGGGCCGAGCGGATCCGCGACGACCTCGGCGGCTTCATGGAGGGCGAGCGCGCCGCCACCGAAGCGAACGATTAGCGCGATGGCCCCGCACGGCATGCTCGCGCGCGACCGCGCGGCCTCCCGGCCGCGCACACGACCCCTAAACAGCAGTCAAGAGGCAGGAACACCCATGAACGACCAGTTGAGTGCCAACGCGGAGAATTTCACCTGGCTCATCTCCAATTTCGTCGGCGACGTGAACGGGGTCGAGCACGCCATCGTGGTCTCCTCCGACGGACTGCTGCTCACCTCCTCGCGCGACTTCCCCGAGGAGAACGCCGAACAGCTCGCGGCCATCGCCAGCGGGCTGCACAGCCTGGCCGTCGGCGGCGCGAACCTGTTCGCCAAGGGCACCTGCGAACAGCTGATCGTCCGCATGCAGCGCGGGCACCTGTTCGTGATGTCGATCAGCGACGGCTCCTGCCTCGCGGTGCTCAGCTCGCCCAGCGCCGACATGAAGATCGTCGCCTACCAGATGACGCGCCTGGTGGAGAACGTCGGCCACGCGCTCACCCCGCAACTGCGCTCTGAGCTGCGCGAAGTCATCGGAAACTGAGTCGGCGGTGCCAGGAACGGCTGGACCTGAATCATGAAGAGGTTGCCACAGTTATGAGCTACCGCAGGCGAAGGAGTACGCGCATCCGCCCCTACACCTTCACAGGGGGTAGGACCAGGTCGCGTCATCCGCTCATGGTGCAGACGCTCGTTTCGACCGCGGATCCCAGCAACGATCCGCCGCCGAATCTCATGCCCGAGTCGCAGAACATCTATCTGCTGTGCCGGGAGACGCGTTCCGTCGCCGAGGTCGCGGCCGAATTGAAGATCCCGCTCGGGGTCGCCCAGGTCCTCCTGAGCGACCTCGCCGAACTCGGCCTCGTCTACATCCACCCCACCATCACGGGCAACAGCCCGTCGGAAAACCAGGTTCTCGAAAGGGCGCTTCGTGGTCTCGAACGACTTTTCCAATGACATCCAGACCAAGATGTCGACCAAGATCGTCATCGCGGGGGGCTTCGGCGCCGGCAAGACCACACTCGTCAGTTCGGTATCGGAGATCCCCGCCGTGACCACCGAGGCGGTGATGACCGAGGCGAGCGTCGACTACGACGACACCTCGGCCACGCCCCGGAAGGTGACCACCACGGTCGCCATGGACTTCGGGCGCATCACCGTGGACCGGCAGCTGATCATGTACATGTTCGGCACGCCCGGCCAGGCCCGGTTCTGGTTCATGTGGGACGACCTGGTGCGCGGCGCGGTGGGCGCGGTCGTGGTGGTCGACTGCCGCCGCCTCGCCGAGAGCTTCGACGCGGTCGACTACTTCGAGACCAACCGCCGCATCCCCTACATCGTCGCGCTCAACAAGTTCGACGGCCGGCTCGACTTCTCGATCGACCAGGTGCGCGAGGCGCTGGAGGTCAGCGACGACGTCCCCATCATCGACTTCGACGCCCGCGACCGCTCCTCGGGCGGGATGGTGCTCAAGACGCTGCTCCGCTACGCGCTGGCCACCAACGCGGCCGCCACCCCCGTCGGCTGAGCCCCCATGCCGACCGGCACCCCTTCCGCGCGGGAGGGACACCTTCTCATCAGACCGATCCCGGGAAAGTACATACAGGATGCGTAAGATCCTCATCGTCGGCGCCGGTCAGTCGGGGCTCCACCTGGCACACGGCCTGCTCAGCCACGGGTACGACGTCACCGTGATCACCGGGCAGACCTCGACCGAGATCCGCACCGGGCGCCCGTCGATCACGCAGCTCACCTACCCGACCGTGCTGGAGTACGAGCGCGAGCTCCATCTGGACTTCTGGAGCTCACAGGCGCCCCACATCGAAAAGAGCAAGCTCCACCTCTACCCGTCCGGTGTCCCCGAGCCCATTCAGCTCGCGGGCCACTTCGACGGCTACGCCGTCTCCGTCGACCGCCGCGTGAAGATGGCCGACTGGCTGGAGTACTTCGAGGACTGCGGGGGCAAGGTCGTCATCCACGGCGTCACCCTGAGCGACCTCGACTACTTCTCCCGGATGTTCGACCTCATCGTGGTCGCCGTGGGGCATGGGGAGCTGGGTGCCCTCTTCGACACCGACCACAGCCGCTTCAGCAGCGCCCGGCACCGGGTCCTGGCGCAGGCCCACATCTACGACGTGGCGCCCGACCCCGGTGAGCCGGAGTCCGTGGGGTGGGTCGGCGCGGCCGAGGACGCCGGGATGATCTGGTTCTTCCCCATCCTCACGGCCGAGGGCCCCTGCCACTCCATGTTCGTCGTGGGCAAGCACGCGAGCCCCATGGACAGCTGGCAGGACCGGCCGAGCCCGCGCGAGCAGTGGCGGCGCATGCAGGACCTGCTCCAGAAGCACGCCCCGCACTACTACGAGCGGGTGCGCGGCGCCGAGCTGGTCGACGGCAACAGCCGCCTCATCGAGTCGCTGAACCCGCAGGTGCGCAAGCCCGTGGGGGTGCTGCCGTCGGGTGGGCGGGTGCTCGGGATCTCCGACGTCGTGATCACGTCCGACCCGTTCGCCGGCCAGGGGTGGAACAACTCCACGAGGTGCGCGAAGAGCTACCTGGAGTCCATCCTCCAGCGCGGCGACCGCCCCTTCGACGAAGAGTTCATGACCAGCATGTTCGAGCGGTTCTGGACCTATGGCAGGGTCGCCGAGCAGTGGGCCGAGACCATCTCGTCGTACTGGGAGATCGAGCAGCCGCAGCACCTCCAGGATGTGCTGGGTGCGGCCACGCAGTACCAGGAGATCGCCGACCGGTGGATCCAGGGCTGGAACAACCCGCCCGCCTACGCCGACTGGCTGTTCGACCCCGAGGGAGCCTACGCCTATCTCGCCGAGGTTACGGCGGCCCATAACCGATGATCGGAATAGGCGCAAAGCAACACCTTTTTATGCGGCCCGGATGCCCTCCTCGGAGGTTCCGGGCCGCTTGTCACTCGTGACCCATGAGCCTCACTGATATCAGGTAAGGCGGAGAGGGCTATTATCTGCACTCCCTAAGGGGAGTCTGCATATTGCCCGTGCTTATGCAGGGACGTTAGGCTGCCCCGTGGACTTTTCAGGTGGACAGCGGAGGGGATGCGGCATCCTGCGGCGCACGGCGCTCTTGGCTGCCGAAAATTTCTTCCGTGCGATTGCTCCTCCCCGGACCCCGGAGGTGTGCCGTGCGGGCAGCGCGTGTTGACGGACTCGGACAGTCCGTATCGCCATGCCGACTGGTTTCGGCCGGTCGGCGTCTTTCCCCGCGCGGAAAACCGTCGGCCGCGGCCACCCGTCCGATGTGTCGGACGGTATCACGACATAGCGGTCCGATGGCGGTCGAAGCGGCTTGGGATAACTCCCTCGGATTCTCCGAAACGCCACCAAAAACGGCGTGTCGGACATTTTGCTGAGGGTGATCCGCGGGAAGAGCATGGGCGGCCAGTGGGGGGTGACCCCGCTGCCGCTCCACGAATTCGGCGACGAGCGATGGTGAGTGGGGTGGCATGGTGCCGCGCGGTTCGCGTTGGGCCGGGAACGACGCCGTTTCCGGAATGGGGGCGGCGATCGCCGTCATCGGGATGGCCTGCCGCTTCCCGGGCGCGCCCGATCCCGGGGCGTACTGGCGGCTGCTGGCCGACGGCGCCAGCGCCATCGGCGAGGTCCCGCGCGACCGCGACGACCTCCTCCGGCCCGCCGGCGGGCCGCGCCGGGGCGGGTTCCTCGACCGGGTCGACGCGTTCGACGCCGGCTTCTTCGGCATCGCCCCACGTGAAGCCGCGGCGATGGACCCCCAGCAGCGCCTCATGCTGGAACTGGGCTGGGAGGCGCTGGAGGACTCCGGAACGGTCCCCGCGGCGCTGAGCGGCACCGAGACCGGCGTGTTCGTGGGCGCCATGGCCGACGACTACGCCGCGCTGGTCCACCGGAGCGGGCCGACGGCCATCACCCGCCACACGGCCACCGGGCTGTACCGGGGGGCGATCGCCAACCGCGTCTCCTACGTGCTGGGGGTGTGCGGGCCCAGCGTCGCCGTGGACGCCGGCCAGGCGTCGGGGCTGGTCGCCGTGCATCTGGCGTGCGAGAGCCTGCGCACGGGCGAGTCCCGCATCGCGCTGGCCGGCGCGGTGAGCCTCATCCTGGCGGCCGAGAGCGGCATCGGGATGGCCGAGTTCGGCGCGCTGTCCCCCGATGGCCGCTGCTACACCTTCGACGCCCGCGCCAACGGCTACGTGCGCGGCGAGGGCGGCGGCATGGTGGTGCTCAAGCCGCTGGCCGCGGCGCTCGCCGACGGCGACGACGTCCACTGCGTCATCCGCGGCAGCGCGGTCAACAACGACGGTGCCACCGACGGCCTCACCGTGCCCAGCGCGGCGGCGCAGGCGGCCGTCCTGCGCCGGTCTTGGCGCAACGCCGCAGCCGACCCGGCGGAGGCCCAGTACGTCGAGCTGCACGGCACGGGCACACCCGTGGGCGACCCGATCGAGGCCGCCGCCCTGGGCTCGGTCCTGGGAGCGTCGCGCCAGGCCGCGCGGCCTCTCGCGGTGGGTTCGGCCAAGACCAACATCGGCCACCTGGAGGGGGCGGCCGGAATGGCGGGGCTGATCAAGACCGCGCTGAGCATCCGCAACCGCGCACTCGTGCCCAGCCTCAACTTCGCCGCGGCCCACCCCCGCATCGACCTGGGGCGGCTGCGCCTGCGCGTGCAGACCGAGCTGGACACGTGGCCCGATCCCGACCGCCCGCTGCTCGCGGGGGTCAGCGCCTTCGGGATGGGCGGTACCAACTGCCACGTGGTCGTCGGCGAAGCGCCCCAGGCCGGGGCGTCCGAAGTACCGGCCCCGCCCGAGCCTGCCGGGCCCGTTGCACTGCGCCCGACCGAGCCTTCCGGGCCCACCGAGCCGTGCCCGCCGGTGCCCACCCCCCGGACCGAGCCCGGCTTGGACGAGGACGGCGCGCCGACGGCACCCTCCACGTGCTCGGCGGGGGTGACCGGCCCTCAGCCGTCGTGGCGTGCGCAGGCCGCACCGGGCCGCGATGCACGCGGGCCCTCCGGCCGCGGCGGCCCCGCATCGGACCGGGGCGTTGCGGCGGCGGCCGCGCCTGGCAGTGTCCGGCTCCGGCAGGCGGCACCGGATCAGGCGACCAGAGGGGGGAGGTCACTGGGCGCCCCCGCCCGCCCGCGGCCCAAACGGGCCGGAGGGATCGTGCCCTCCCCGACGCCCGGGGCACGCGATCCGCTCCCGGGGGCGGGCCCCACCGACCCGGCGGCCCGGCGGGGCCCCGAGGGCACTGAGCCGGAGAGCCCGGTGCGGGTGCCGGGTCAGGGCGGGGCCGCGGAGGTTGCGCGGGGGGCGGTGCGTGGTTCGGGGGAGGCTGCTCCGGCGTCCCGGGGGGACGACGTGCCGCGGCCGGATGCGCCCGTCGCACCGTCCGGGGACACGGGCGACGGCAGCGCGACGGGCATCGCCGGCGCCGGCGGGCACGACGGTCCGGAGCGGGCCGCGGGTCTCGGCGTCGTGCCGTGGGTCGTGTCCGGGCAGACCGAAGAGGCGCTGCGGGCACAGGCGCAGCGCCTGCGGGCACACGTCGGAGCCCGTCCCGGCGACACGAATACCGACATCGCCTTCTCCCTGGCCACCGGCCGGTCCGCGCTGCGCCACCGCGCGGTGGTGGTCGGAGCGGCGCGCGACCACCTGCTGCGCGGCCTGGACGCGGTCGCCGCGGGCGCCCCGGACCCGGGCGTCGTGCAGGGTGCCGCCGCACCCGGCGCAGGCCCGGCGCCGGTGGCGTTCCTCTTCCCCGGACAGGGGCCCCAGCGCGCGGGCATGGGCCGCGGGCTCTACACCGCCTTCCCGGCGTTCGCGCGTGCGCTCGACGAGGTGTGCGCCCACCTCGACCCCCACCTGGACCGCCCCCTCCTCGACACCATGTTCGAAGACGCGGCGGCCCTCGACCGCACGGAGTACACCCAGCCCGCCCTGTTCGCCTTCGGGGTGGCGCTGGTCCGGCTGCTGGACGTGTGGGGCGTCCGGCCCGGGCACCTCGCGGGCCACTCCGTCGGCGAGCTGACGGCGGCCCACGTCGCCGGCGTGCTGTCCCTGGACGACGCCGCCCGCCTGGTCTGTGCCCGCGGACGGCTCATGGCCTCGCTGCCCCCGGGCGCGATGCTCGCCGTGCGCGCGGGCGCGGCCGATGCCGGACGCGTCATCGCCGACGATCCCCGGCTGGCCGTGGCGGCGGTGAACGGGCCGGACTCAACGGTCGTGTCCGGTGCGGCCGACGCGATCGAGCGGGGGGCCGCGCGCTTCGAGGCGCTGGGCGTGCGCACGCGTCGGCTGCGGATCGGCCCGGCCGGTCATTCGCCGCTCATGGACCCCGTCCTGCCCGAGTTCCGCGCCGTGGCCGCCGGATGCGAGTTCCACCCGGCGGCGGTTCCGGTGGTCTCCACCGTTTCCGGGTCCCCGGCCGGCACCGAACTCTGCTCCGCCGAGTACTGGGTGCGCAACGCGCGCGAGCCGGTGCTCTTCGGTGAGGCGGTGAACGAGCTGCACACCGCAGGGGCGCGGGTGCTTCTGGAGGTCTCGCCCGACGGCGTGCTCAGCGCGATGGCGCCCGAGGCCGTGCCACCTGGCGTGGACATCGTTGCGGTCGCGGCGCAGGACGCCAAGCGGCCCGAGCCCGAAGCGCTGGTCACGGCGCTCGGTCGGCTGCACGCGGCCGGTGCCGCGGTGGACTGGCCGGCGTTCTTCGCCGGGAGCGGTGCCCGGCGGGTCGCCCTGCCCACCTACGCCTGGCAGCGGCGGCGCCACTGGTTCACCGACGACCCCGGAGCCCCGCCTCCACCGGCCGCCGCGGAGCCCGCCGAGAAGCCGGCCGCCGAGCCCGCCGCGCCGTCGGCCGCGCCGGGAACGGCGCCCGATGCCGATGAGGACCGGCGGCGCGGCTCCGCCGAGCGCGACGGACGGCCGACACCGCTGTCCACCCTCGCCGCCCTGGGTACCCGGAGCCGGATCCGCCTGGCCACCCAGTGGGTGCGGGCCGAGGCCGCCGCCATCGCCGGACACCCCTCGGCCGACGCCGTCGACCCCGAGCACACCTTCAAGGACCTGGGCTTCGACTCGCTGTCCGCGGTCGACCTCCGCCAGCGGTTGCGCGCCTCGCTCGGCGCCGACCTGCCCCCGACGGTGATCTTCGACCACCCCACCCCCGCCGCGCTCGCCCGGCACCTCTGCGACCTCGCCGTGAGAGCGGGGCGGGCCGACACCCCCGTCGCCGCGCACCCGCCGGCGGGGGAGCCCATCGCGATCGTGGGCATGGCCTGCCGCTACCCCGGCGGGGTGCGCTCGCCCGAGGACCTGTGGCGGCTGGTCGCCGAGGGCCGCGACGCCATCACCGGTTTCCCCGAGGACCGCGGATGGGACCTCGACGGCCTCGCAGGCACCGGCGCCGGCGGGCCGGGCCGCAGCCGCGTCCGCCACGGCGGGTTCCTCGACGACGCGGCCGGGTTCGACGCCGCGTTCTTCGGCATCGGCCCGCGCGAGGCGCTGGCGATGGACCCCCAGCAGCGCCAGCTCCTCGAAGTCTCGTGGGAGGCCGTCGAACGCGCCGGGATCGGTCCCGCGTCGCTGCGCGGCAGCCGCACCGGCGTCTACACCGGGGCCATGTCCTCCGGCTACGGCCCGCGCCCGCACGAGGCGGGCGAGGACGTCGAGGGCTTCCTGCTCACCGGGGGCACCGGCGGGGTGCTGTCGGGCCGGGTGGCCTACACCCTGGGGCTGGAGGGCCCCGCGGTCACGGTCGACACCGCCTGCTCGTCGTCGCTGGTCGCCCTGCACCTCGCCGCCCAGGCGCTGCGCGGCGGCGAGTGCGCGCTCGCCTTGGCGGGCGGCGCCGCGGTCATGGCCCACCCGGGGATGTTCACCGAGTTCTCCCGGCAGAACGGGCTGGCGCCCGACGGCCGGTGCAAGCCCTTCGCCGCCGGAGCCGACGGCACGGCATGGGCGGAGGGCGTGGGCGTGCTGGTGCTGGAGCGGCTGTCGGACGCCCGGCGCAACGGGCGCCGGATCCTGGCGCTGGTCCGCGGCAGCGCGATCAACCAGGACGGCGCCTCCAACGGGCTCACCGCCCCCAACGGCCCTTCACAGGAGAGCGTGATCCGCCAGGCGCTCGCCGGCGCCGGGCTGGCGGCGGCCGATGTCGACGCCGTCGAGGCGCACGGCACCGGAACGGCCTTGGGGGACCCGATCGAGGCCACGGCGCTGATCGCCGCCTATGGGCGCGCCCGCGACGCGGAGCGCCCGCTGCGGCTGGGGTCGCTGAAGTCCAACATCGGGCACGCGCAGGCGGCGGCCGGCGTCGGCGGGGTCATCAAGATGGTCCAGGCGCTGCGCAACGACCTGCTCCCGGCGACCCTGCACGTCGACGAGCCCACCCCGCACGTCGACTGGTCGGGCGGGTCGGTGGAGCTGCTGCGCGAAGAGGTGCCCTGGCGGCGGGGGGACCGGCCGCGCTGCGCGGGGGTGTCGTCGTTCGGGATCAGCGGCACCAACGCCCACGTCCTCATTGAGGAGGCACCGGTGGCGGCGGCCGCGGGCCCGGCCCGTCCGCCCACGACCGCAGAGGGGCGGTCCGGCGGTGCGACGCCCGCAGGGGACCACCCCGACCCCGCACCGGCCGGCGACGGCGCGGCCGTGCCCGCCGTGCCGGAGGCGTCCCCGCCCGTGGAACCGCCCGAGGACGGGGACGGGGTGCTGCCGTGGGTGATCTCGGCGCGCAGCGAGGCGGCGCTGCGGGAGCAGGCGGCCCGGTTACACCGCGCGGTCTCGGCGGCTCCCGGCATCGGGGACGCGGACGTCGGCCGCGCGCTGGCGGTCTCGCGCTCGGCCCTGGAGCACCGCGCGGTGGTCCTGGCGAGCGACCGTGCCGGGTTCATCGGCGGGCTCGACGCCCTGGCGCGGGGCGTACCGGCGGCCGGAGTCGTCACCGCGGAGCCCTCGGACGGCGCCCGCTCGTCCGCGCGGCGCGACCCCGTGTTCGTGTTCCCCGGCCAGGGCTCGCAGTGGGCCGGAATGGCCGCCGAGCTGGCCGCGGAGTCGCCGGTGTTCCGCGACGCCTTGGCGGAGTGCGCCGAGGCGCTCGCTCCGCACACCGGGTGGTCGCTCATGGACGCCGTGCGGGGCGGTGCGGACGCCCCCGCGCCGCAGCGGGTGGACGTCGTCCAGCCGCTGCTGTGGGCGGTCATGGTGGGGCTGGCCCGCTCCTGGCGCGCGCTGGGCGTCGAGCCGGCCGCGGTGATCGGCCACTCCCAGGGCGAGGTCGCGGCGGCGTGCGTCGCCGGTGCGCTGTCGACCGCGGACGCCGCCGCGGTGGTGGCGCTGCGCAGCCGGGCGGTCCGCGAGCGGGCGGGCGCCGGGGCGATGGCGTCGGTGCCGCTCCCGGCCGAGGCCGCCGGACGGCTCTTGGACCGCCTCCCCGAGGGCCTGCACATCGCCGCCTACAACGGGCCCGAGGCCACCGTGGTCGCGGGCGCCCCGAGGGCGATCGCCGCGCTGGTCGAGCGGTGCACCACCGAAGGGATCGCCGCGCGCGCCATCGACGTCGGCTACGCCTCGCACACGCCGCACATGGAGCGCCTGCGCGCCGACATCACCGGCCCGCTCGCCCACATCGCCCCCACCGCCCCCGAGGTCCCCTTCGTCTCCACGGTCACCGGTGCGCAGGTCGACGGCCCGGAGCTGGACGCCGCCTACTGGTACCGGAACCTGCGCGAGCCGGTGCGGTTCACCGACGGTGTCCGCACCCTGGCGGATGCGGGGCACGAACTGTTCATCGAGGTCAGCCCGCACCCGGTGCTCTCCGGTGCCATCGAGGGCACCCTGGAGGAGGCCGGGAAGGCGGGGGCGGCCGTCGGGTCGCTGCGCCGCGGCGAGGGCGGCGGCGCGCGGCTGCTGGCCTCGGCCGCCGAAGCGTTCACCCAGGGCGCCGACATCGACTGGGCGGCGGTGTACCGGGGCTCCGCCGCGGCTGCGGACCTGCCCACCTACGCGTTCCAGCACCGCCGCTACTGGCTGGCGCCCCCTCGGGCGGGGGAGGGGGCGACCTCGTCCGTGCCGCCGGAGACCGGCGATGGCGCCCCGCCCGATGGGGCACCGGGGGAGCGGCTGCGGGCCGATCTCGACGGGCTGGCGCCCGCCGAACGCGCGGCCGTGCTGCTGGAGCTGGTGCGCGACCACACCGCCCGCGCCCTGGGGCACGCGAGGGCCGCCGATGTCGAGCCCGGGCGCGGGTTCATGGACGCCGGGGTGGACTCCCTGACCGCCACACGCCTGCGCAACCGGCTCAACGCCGCGACCGGCCTGGGGCTGCCCACGACCGCGGTCTTCGAGTACGCCACCCCGGCCGCGCTGGCCCGGCGGATCGACGAGCTGCTGGCCGCCCCGCCCGACGCCCCCGGTGTGCCCGCCGACCTGGACCGGCTGGAGGCCGCGCTGTCCGCACCGGACATGGACGCAGACGAGCGCGCACGGGTGGTGGAGCGGCTCCGGCGCATCGTGGCCGACCACGGCCCGGTGGACTCGACGCCCCCCGCGCCCGTCCCCGACCGCGACGTCAATGACGCCTCCGACGACGAACTGTTCGATCTCATCTGCGACGAGTTCGGGATCTCGTGACCCTCGCACCAGCGAATCCGGGCCCGGGGAGTGGGGACATGAACAACGAGGCGAAGTTCCGCGGCCTGCTCAAGCAGATGACGACCGACCTGCGCCGCGCGCGCGGCCGCGTCGGGGAGCTGACCGAGCGCGCACACGAGCCGATCGCGGTCGTCGGGATGGCCTGCCGGTTCCCCGGGGGCGTGCGCTCCCCGGAGGACCTGTGGGACCTCGTGGCCGCCGGACGGGAGACCGTCGGCGACTTCCCCGACGACCGCGGGTGGGACCTGGACGGGCTCTTCGACCCCGACCCCGAGGTCCCGGGGACGACGTACGTGCGCCGGGGCCACTTCCTCGACGGCGCGGGCGGGTTCGACGCGGGGTTCTTCGGGATCGGCCCGCGTGAGGCGCTGACCATGGATCCCCAGCAGCGGGTGCTGCTGGAGGTGTCGTGGGAGGCGCTCGAACGGGCGGGGATCGTGCCGGGGACGCTGCGCGGCAGCCCGACCGGGGTGTTCACCGGCGTGACCGCCCAGGAGTACGGGCCGCGCGTGGCCGACGCCCGCGACGGGATGGAGGCGTACCTCCTCACGGGCCTCATGCCCGCCGTCGCCGCCGGCCGGGTCGCCTACACGCTGGGGCTGGAGGGCCCGGCCGTACCGGTCGACACCGCGTGCTCGTCGTCGCTGGTGGCGATCCACCTGGCCGCCCGGTCGCTGCGCGCCGACGACTGCTCCCTCGCGCTGGCCGGCGGCGTCATGATCGCCGCCGGGCCCGGCGCGTGGACCTCCTTCAGCCGCCAGCGGGGGCTGGCGGGCGG